>NZ_BAAIAK010000010.1:0-217073 GCF_054600775.1 Pseudomonas sp. MHK4
GCTTGCCGGCGATGGCAATCTGAAGCCGCCATCGCCGGCAAGCCGGGCTCCTACAGAACTTCTTGCGACACCCTCTTCTTTGCAAAATGTTCGAATATTTTCCTTTAGCCGCCCTTCGATCAGTTTTTTCAATCGAATGCGACTGGCTGCGGGCGTCTTTATGGGCTAAGATTTTCGCAAATGAACATAAATGTTCGAATTCAAATACAGAAAATCAAAGAATTCCGAGGCCTTAGCCGATGCCCACTTCTACTTTGCCTACGCCTCCTCTCGCCGAGGTCTACGATATCGCCGTCATCGGTGGCGGCATCAATGGCGTAGGGATCGCGGCAGATGCCGCCGGTCGCGGTCTCTCGGTGTTCCTTTGCGAAAAGGATGACCTGGCCAGCCACACCTCGTCAGCCAGCAGCAAGCTGATCCACGGTGGCCTGCGCTACCTCGAACATTACGAATTCCGCCTGGTGCGCGAAGCCCTGGCCGAGCGCGAAGTGCTGCTGGCCAAGGCCCCGCACATCGTCAAGCCGATGCGCTTCGTCCTGCCCCATCGCCCGCATCTGCGCCCGGCCTGGATGATCCGCGCCGGCCTGTTCCTTTATGACAACCTGGGCAAACGGGAAAAACTGGCCGGTTCGAAAAGTCTCAAGTTCGGCCCGGACAGCGCGTTGAAAAGCGAAATCACCAAGGGTTTCGAATATTCCGACTGCTGGGTCGACGATGCGCGCCTGGTGGTATTGAACGCCATGGCAGCCCGGGAAAACGGTGCCCACGTCCACACCCAGACCCGCTGCGTCAGCGCGCGTCGCACCAAAGGCCTGTGGCACCTGCATCTGGAACGCGCCGATGGCAGCCTGTTTTCGATCCACGCCAAGGCACTGGTGAATGCGGCCGGCCCCTGGGTCGCCAAGTTCATTCGTGACGACCTGAAAATGGAATCGCCGTACGGCATTCGCTTGATCCAGGGCAGCCACCTGATCGTGCCAAAGCTGTACGAAGGCGATCACGCGCACATCCTGCAAAACGAAGATCAGCGCATCGTCTTCACCATTCCATACCTCAATCATTTCACCCTGATCGGCACCACCGACCGTGAGTACACCGGTGATCCGGCCAAAGTGGCGATCACCGAGGGCGAAACCGATTACCTGCTGCAAGTGGTCAACGCCCACTTCAAAAAACAGATCAGCCGCGACGATGTCGTGCACAGCTATTGCGGCGTTCGTCCGCTGTGCAACGACGAGTCCGACAACCCGTCGGCCGTCACCCGCGACTACACCCTGGCGCTGTCGGGCAGCGGCGAGGAAGCGCCGCTGCTGTCAGTGTTCGGCGGCAAGCTGACCACCTACCGCAAGCTGGCGGAATCGGCGCTTGCGCAACTGGCGCCGCACTTCCCGCAGATCAAGCCAAGCTGGACCGCCACCTCGACCCTGCCGGGCGGCGAAGACATGAGCACGCCGCAGGCGCTGAGCTCGCTGATCCGCGACAAGTACGACTGGATCCCCAGCGAAATCTCGCGGCGTTGGGCCACCACCTACGGCAGTCGCACCTGGCGCATGCTCGAAGGCGTGCAGAGCCTCAATGACATGGGCGAACACATTGGCGGCGGCCTCTATACCCGTGAGGTCGATTATTTGTGCAGCGAAGAGTGGGCGACCAGTGCCCACGACATTCTGTGGCGCCGCAGCAAACTCGGCCTGTTCACCACCCCCGAGCAACAGCAACGGCTCGCCGATTATCTGAGCAAGGTCGAGCAGAACCGCAGCAAGATCGAAGCGGCCTGATCTCCCCCCTTTTGTAGGAGCCCGGCTTGCCGGGCTCCTACAGATGCACATTCGGTTTTCCGAACGCGACTTGGCGGTCAATTCGGTAAACCGGATTCCCGCTGCCCCCCAATGCCCTCCATAAATATTTAATCTCCTTATAAATCAACATATTAAGTCTGACTGCCTGGCCTGGCACGAGTCATGCTCTACACTCTTGGACGAATGCCTGTTTCGCCAACACTTCAGGAGCCGTCAGGCATTCGAAGCACAAAAGGGCCGAAGAACTGGCTCCATAAAAAAAACAAAGTCGAGGAAAATTTGATGCGCATCGTTCCCCATATCCTGGGCGCAGCCATTGCTGCCGCTCTGATCAGCACGCCAGTTTTCGCCGCCGAACTCACCGGCACCCTGAAGAAGATCAAAGAGTCCGGTGTCATCACCCTCGGGCATCGTGACGCTTCCATTCCTTTCTCCTACATCGCGGACGCTTCCGGCAAACCGGTCGGCTACTCCCACGACATCCAGCTGAAAGTCGTCGAAGCCCTGAAAAAAGACCTGGACCTGCCGAACCTGCAGGTCAAGTACAACCTGGTCACCTCGCAAACCCGTATTCCGCTGGTGCAGAACGGCACCGTGGACCTGGAATGCGGCTCCACCACCAACAACGTCGAGCGTCAGCAGCAAGTTGATTTCTCCGTTGGCATCTTCGAAATCGGTACTCGCCTGCTGTCCAAGGCAGACTCCAAGTACAAGGATTTCCCGGATCTGGCTGGCAAGAACGTCGTGACCACCGCCGGCACCACGTCCGAGCGCATCCTCAAGGCGATGAACGCCGACAAGCAGATGGGCATGAACGTCATCTCCGCAAAAGACCATGGCGAATCCTTCCAGATGCTGGAAACCGGCCGTGCCGTGGCCTTCATGATGGATGACGCCTTGCTGGCCGGTGAAGCGGCCAAGGCCAAGAAAGCCAGTGACTGGGCCGTGACCGGTACTCCACAGTCCTACGAAATCTACGGCTGCATGGTGCGCAAAGGCGACGAGCCGTTCAAAAAGGCCGTGGATGACGCCATCAAGGCCACCTACGCTTCGGGCGAAATCAACAAGATCTACGAAAAATGGTTCATGCAGCCAATTCCACCAAAAGGCCTGAACCTGAACTTCCCGATGAGCGACGAGCTCAAGGCCCTGATCGCCAATCCGACCGATAAAGCGGCTGACGACAAGAAGTCCTGATTTCTGACTAACCTTATCTCCTGAGAGGGCCTCGGCCCTTTCGGGAGGTTGTCACTCCCTGCTGGCATTTTTTGGAAACACTCGAACCGGTGGCTGTCGAGCCGGGAGCGTGTGCCTGATCGTAAAGATCAGGCGGGAACGGAGCTTCCCCCAAGCGGGTACCTGTACATCGATCGATCTGAGGGGAGACCCTAATGAATTACAACTGGGACTGGGGCGTGTTCTTCAAGTCCACCGGCGTTGGCAGCGAGACCTATCTCGACTGGTACATCGCCGGCCTGGGCTGGACCATCGGCATCGCCATCGCGGCCTGGATCATTGCCCTGACACTGGGTTCGATCCTGGGTGTCATGCGTACCGTGCCAAACCGCATCGTATCGGGCATCGCCACCTGCTACGTCGAACTCTTCCGTAACGTGCCGCTGCTGGTACAGCTGTTCATCTGGTACTTCCTGGTACCCGACCTGCTGCCTGCAGACCTGCAAGAGTGGTACAAGCAGGACCTGAACCCGACCACCTCGGCCTTCCTCAGCGTCGTCGTGTGCCTGGGCCTGTTCACCACCGCCCGCGTTTGCGAACAAGTGCGTACCGGTATCCAGGCGCTGCCCCGCGGCCAGGAATCCGCTGCCCGCGCCATGGGCTTCAAGCTGCCGCAAATCTACTGGAACGTGCTGCTGCCCCAGGCCTACCGGATCATCATTCCGCCGCTCACCTCGGAATTCTTGAACGTCTTCAAGAACACCTCAGTGGCCTCGCTGATCGGTTTGATGGAGCTGCTGGCGCAGACCAAACAGACCGCCGAGTTCTCCGCCAACCTGTTCGAAGCCTTCACCCTGGCCACGCTGATCTACTTCACCCTGAACATGAGCCTGATGTTGCTGATGCGCCTGGTCGAGAAGAAAGTCGCCGTGCCGGGCCTGATTTCCGTAGGGGGTAAATGATGGAATTCGATTTCTCGGGCATCATCCCGTCCCTGCCGGGCCTGTGGAACGGCATGCTCATGACCCTCAAGCTGATGGCCATGGGCGTGATCGGCGGGATCATCCTCGGCACCATCCTGGCGCTGTGCCGCCTGTCGCACAACAAGCTGCTGTCTAACCTGGCTGGCGCGTACGTCAACTACTTCCGCTCGATCCCGTTGCTGCTGGTGATCACCTGGTTCTACCTGGCGGTACCGTTCGTGCTGCGCTGGATCACTGGCGAAGACACCCCGATCGGTGCGTTCACCTCGTGCATCGTGGCGTTCATGATGTTCGAAGCGGCGTACTTCTGCGAAATCGTCCGCGCCGGTGTGCAGTCGATTCCCAAGGGCCAGATGGGTGCCGCCCAGGCGCTGGGCATGACCTATGGCCAGATGATGCGCCTGATCATCCTGCCGCAGGCGTTCCGCAAGATGACTCCGTTGTTGCTGCAGCAGAGCATCATCCTGTTCCAGGACACCTCGCTGGTGTACGCCGTCGGCCTGGTGGACTTCCTCAATGCTTCGCGCGCCAGTGGCGACATCATTGGCCGCTCCAATGAGTTCCTGATCTTCGCAGGTCTCGTGTACTTCATCATCAGCTTTTCCGCCTCGCTGCTGGTCAAGCGTCTGCAAAAAAGGTTCGCCGTATGATCTCTATCAAAAGCATCAACAAGTGGTATGGGGACTTCCAGGTACTGACTGATTGCAGCACCGAGGTCAAGAAAGGCGAAGTGATCGTGGTGTGCGGACCGTCCGGTTCCGGCAAATCGACCCTGATCAAATGCGTCAATGCCCTGGAACCGTTCCAGAAAGGCGACATCGTGGTCGACGGTACGTCCATCGCCGACCCGAAGACCAACCTGCCGAAACTGCGTTCGCGGGTCGGCATGGTGTTCCAGCATTTCGAACTGTTCCCGCACCTGACGATCACTGAAAACCTGACCATCGCCCAAATCAAGGTGTTGGGCCGCAGCAAGGCAGAGGCCACCAAGAAAGGCCTGCAACTGCTGGAACGTGTCGGCCTCTCGGCGCACGCCCACAAGCACCCGGGCCAACTGTCCGGCGGTCAGCAGCAGCGCGTGGCGATTGCTCGTGCGCTGGCGATGGACCCGATCGTCATGCTGTTCGACGAACCGACCTCGGCGCTGGACCCGGAAATGGTTAACGAAGTGCTGGATGTGATGGTGCAACTGGCCCACGAAGGCATGACCATGATGTGCGTGACCCACGAAATGGGCTTCGCCCGCAAAGTGGCCGACCGCGTGATCTTCATGGACGCCGGCAAGATCATCGAAGACTGCAAGAAAGAGGATTTCTTCGGCGACATCAGCCACCGTGCCGAGCGTACGCAGCACTTCCTCAACAAGATTCTGCAACACTGATAAGCACGCCGCTCCGTTGTAGGAGCCGGCTTGCTGGCGATCCAGGCGACACGGTCTGACTGACCGATCGCTTCGCCGGCAAGCCGGCTCCTACAGGGGGTCGGTGCACGGTTCAGATTTGTGTTGTGGTTGACCCAAGGCATCTGTGATGAAATGCGACCCCAATCTCTATCGCGCCACGTCGCCATCACTCGCCGTGAAACCCCGCCTGATTCGCCATCTGTTTCTCCCACCGCTGATCATCGCGCTGATGATCGGACTGGGTTACATCGGCTTCTGGACCAGTGAACACTATGGTATCCGCAGCCTCGGCGAAAACGGCCAGCGCCAGCTGGAACTGCATGCCCGCGCCGTCGAAAGCGAGATCAGCAAATACACCTACCTGCCCAGCCTGCTGGAACTCGAAACCAGTGTTTCCACGTTGCTGGCCGACCCGACGCCGGAACACCGGCAGGCCGTCAATGATTACCTCGAAGGCCTGAACCGGCGCAGCCGCAGCCGGGCCATCTATGTGATGGACACCACTGGCCGAGTGATGGCCACCAGCAACTGGCGCGATGTCGACAGTTATCTGGGCGAAGACCTGTCCTTCCGTGCCTATTTCCAGAATGCCGTACGCGGCCAGCCCGGGCGCTTCTATGGCATCGGCAGCACCAACGGCGAACCCGGTTACTACCTGGCCCATGGCCTGGAGGAGCACGGCAAGATCATCGGCGTCGCGGTGGTCAAGGTGCGCCTCGAAACCATGGAAGAACGCTGGCAGCGAGCGCGCCTGGAAGCCTTCGTCAGCGACGAGAACGGCATCATCATTCTCTCCAGCGATCCGGCGCGACGCCTCAAGTCTGTCGTGCCGCTGAGCGAAGACACCAAGGAAAAGCTCGCCCGCAGCCTCCAGTACTACTGGTTCCCGCTCAACGAACTGCAACCGCTGGCCCGGGAAACCCTGTCCGAGGGCGTGGAAAAACTCACCTTCCCCGCCAATAGCGAACTGGTCTCCGATGCCGAAAACATCAGCTACCTGTCGCAAACCCGGCCCTTGAGCGATACGCCGTGGAATTTCACCCTGCTCACGCCGCTACAGGATTTGCGCCGCGAAGCGATTAACCAGGGGATCCTGGTCGCCGTGGCGTTTGCCTTGGTGGCGTTCCTGCTGATCGCCTGGAACGAGCGGCGCAAGGTGATCGCCACCCGCCTGGCCGCCCGGGAAGCCTTGCAGGAAGCCAACAATCAACTGGAGCGTCGGATTACCGAACGCACCACCGACCTGCGCGCCAGCAACGAACGGCTCAAGGGGCAGATCCGCGAACGCCGGCACGCCGAAGAGACGCTGCGCCGTGCCCAGGATGAACTGGTGCAGGCCGGAAAACTTGCCGCGATTGGCCAGATGTCCACCAGCATCGCCCACGAATTGAACCAGCCGTTGGCGGCGCTGCGTACCCTGTCCGGCAACACCGTGCGTTTCCTGGAGCGCGGTCAACTGGACGTGGCCAGCACCAACCTCAAGACCATCAACGAATTGATCGACCGCATGGGCCGCATCACCGCCAGCCTGCGCTCCTTTGCCCGGCGCGGTGACGACAAGGGCCAGGCCTGTCTCGGCAAAGCCGTGGATGCGGCCTTGCAATTGCTCGGTGCGCGCGTGGAAAACGCCCATCTGCAATTGCATCGCCACTTCGACGATGTGCAGGTGCGGATCGACCAGACCCGCCTGGAGCAAATCCTGGTCAACCTGATCGGCAACGCCCTGGACGCCATGCAGGCGCAACCGCAGCCGGAATTGTGGCTCGAGGGCGAAGTCTTCGAGGGTAAATATCGGCTGCGTGTGCGGGACAATGGCCACGGCATTGACCTGGACGCGCGCAAGCACCTGTTCGAACCGTTTTTCACCACCAAGCCCGGCGAACAAGGCCTGGGCCTGGGCCTGACCCTTTCCGCGAGCCTGGCCGCCGCCACTGGCGGTCACCTGGGTGTCGAACATCCGGCCAGCGGTGGTACCGCTTTCGTCCTCAGTTTACCGTTGGTAAGCCCCACTCCCGCTGAGCCAATATGAACAACGACCTTAGTGTATTGATCGTCGAAGACGACCCCCATGTGCTGCTCGGCTGCCAACAGGCGCTGACCCTGGAAGACATTCCCTGCATCGGAGTCGGCAGTGCCGAGGAAGCCCTGGAACGGGTCGGCGACAACTTCGCCGGCATCGTCATCAGTGACATTCGCCTGCCGGGCATCGATGGCCTGGAACTGCTGAACCGACTCAAGGCCCGCGACCGCAGCCTGCCGGTGGTACTGATTACCGGGCATGGCGATATCTCCATGGCCGTCGGCGCCATGCAGAAAGGCGCCTATGACTTCATGGAGAAACCCTTCTCGCCCGAACGTCTGGTGGATGTCGCCCGCCGCGCCCTGGAGCAACGCAGCCTGGCACGGGAAGTCTCGTCGTTGCGCCGGCAACTGGCCGAGCGCGACTCCCTCGAAGGGCGGATCATCGGCCGCTCGCCGGCCATGCAGAACCTGCGCGAACTGATCGCCAATGTCGCCGATACTTCGGCGAACGTACTGATCGAAGGCGAAACCGGCACCGGCAAGGAACTGGTCGCGCGCTGCCTGCATGACTTCAGTCGTCGGCACACCCGGCAATTCGTCGCGCTCAACTGCGGCGGTCTGCCGGAAAACCTCTTCGAAAGCGAAATCTTCGGCCATGAAGCCAACGCCTTCACCGGCGCCGGCAAACGGCGGATCGGCAAGATCGAGCACGCCGACGGCGGCACGCTGTTCCTCGACGAAGTGGAAAGCATGCCCCTGCCCCTGCAGATCAAACTGCTGCGGGTGTTGCAGGAACGCACCCTCGAACGCCTCGGCTCGAACCAGAGCGTGGCGGTGGACTGCCGGGTGATCGCGGCGACCAAATCCGATCTCGACGAGTCGAGCAAGGCGGGAGAATTTCGCAGCGACCTGTACTACCGCCTCAACGTGGTGACCCTGGAATTGCCACCCCTGCGTGAGCGCCGCGAAGACATCCTGCAATTGTTCGAGTACTTTTTGCAGCAGTCGTCCTTGCGCTTCGACCGCACCGCGCCGGAACTGGACAACCAGACCCTGTCAAACCTGATGAGCCACGACTGGCCAGGTAACGTGCGCGAACTGCGCAACGTCGCCGAGCGATTTGCCCTGGGCCTGCCGGCGTTCAAGAAACCCGGCGCGGGCGGCAGCGCCCAAGGCCTGGCTTTCGCTGAAGCGGTGGAGGCCTTCGAGCGCAACCTGCTGGGCGATGCCTTGCAACGCAGCGGCGGCAACCTGACCCAGGCCAGCCTGGAACTGGGCATGGCCAAGACCACGTTGTTCGACAAAGTGAAAAAGTACGGCCTGAGCCATTAAGCGAGACCTGTGTGGACCTGATACTCAAAGCAGCCCTGGGCGCGGCGGTGGTGGTGATCCTCGCCGCCTTGGCCAAGACCCGAAACTACTACATCGCCGGGCTCGTGCCGCTGTTTCCGACCTTTGCGCTCATCGCCCATTACATCGTCGGCAAGGGCCGTTCGCTGGATGACTTGAAGACCACCATCGTGTTCGGCATGTGGTCGATCATTCCGTACTTCATCTACCTGGCGACCCTCTATGTGATGGTTGACCGCCTGCGCCTCGAGGCCTCGCTGGCCGTCGCGGCCGTGGCGTGGTTGATCGCAGCGACGGCGTTGGTCAGCGTCTGGGTTCGCCTGCACGGCTGATCGCCCCCCTTTCATGAGTGCCTGCAGTCGCTGGCCCGTCCCTTGCATTTACCCCTCAAAGCCCCTCGGCCGGCCTTCATGCTCGATGATGCCGGTGTCCGGGAGGGGTCTGCCAAGGGTGAATGCTGACCTTGAACATTCTAGATCTCGACCACAGCCTGACGGCCCAGGCACCGATCGCGCAGCTGCTCGACAGCGGCCGCGCGAAACGCCTGGACCTGCTCGACCTCGGCCCGAAACTGCGGCTTTGGTCCAGCGAACGCACCTGGCGGCGTTTTTGCGAACGCCTGCGACAACGCCCCCGGCACAGCGGTCCGCAGCCGGAAATATTCTTCGTCGGCTCCGGCGACTACCACCATTTGACCCCGGCCTTTCTTGCCGATTTGCCGGAGCCAACCAGCCTGATCCACTTCGACAACCATCCCGACTGGGTCCGGTTCGCACCGCGCCGGCATTGTGGATCATGGGTCAACCAGGCGCTGAAGCTGCCGAATATCCAGCGCATCGTCACCCTCGGCCCCTGTAGCGACGACCTGCAAAATCCACAGCTCAAGGGTGGCAACCTGCAAGCGCTCAGGCGCGGCGAGTTGCAACTGTTTCCCTGGCAGCATGCACCGTCGAGGATCTGGGGGCTGATCGGCGATGGTCCCGGGCATCGACAACAGGAAAACCTGCTGCACTGGCACAACCTGGCCGGGCTGGACTGGCCGGCATTCCTCCAGCAACTGATCGCCAGCCTGCCCACGCAAACGGTGTGGATCACGATCGACAAGGATGTGCTGGCCAGCGAGGACGCCGCCACCAATTGGGACCAGGGCTCGATGCGTCTGAGTCATCTGTTGCTGGCGATTCGCATGCTGGCAGCCGGTAAACGCATCCTCGGCATCGACGTCTGTGGCGACTACGCCAGACCGGGCTTCAGTAATGCCCTGAAGCGCTGGGAGGCCAGGTCCGACCAACCCCCGGCCGAGCGCTGGTGCGAAGCCGATCTGTTGCGCAATGCCGCGAGCAACCAGGCCCTGATCGACTTATTGGAGGAGCTGTACCCATGACCTTCACCGTGATCGTGCTGGTGGCGATTTCCATAGTGCTGGACGTCATCGGCCAGCTCTGTTTCAAACTCGGCCTGGACCGCTTGCCGGAGCTCGAAGGCGGGTTTCGCCTGAATGCATTCTGGGGCCAGGTATTCAGCGCACCGCTCCTGTGGTGCGGGGTCGGCGCCTACGTGATCGAGTTTTTCATCTGGCTCGAAGCCCTGTCCAGGGCACCGCTGAGCCTGTTGTTTCCG
The DNA here is from genome assembly GCF_054600775.1 of Pseudomonas sp. MHK4. Classification (NCBI taxonomy): domain Bacteria; kingdom Pseudomonadati; phylum Pseudomonadota; class Gammaproteobacteria; order Pseudomonadales; family Pseudomonadaceae; genus Pseudomonas; species Pseudomonas sp. MHK4. The sequence continues at coordinate 10,353 of NZ_BAAIAK010000010.1, forward strand.
GCGGCGGCGCTGGCGTATTGCGGTGTGGTGCTGGCGGGCAAGGTGATCCTCGGCGAACACGTCAGCCGACGACGCTGGCTCGGCACGCTGGTGATCACGGCGGGCGTCATGCTCGTGTGTGCCGTCAATGCATGAAGATCGAACAATGATCCGTAGCAAGGCCGACTGGCTGCACGAACGCCTTGGCACCCTTGTCCTGTGGGCACTGTTGATCGGCCTGGAAAGCGCAGGCCAGATCGCGACCAAGGTCGGTGGCGATCAACTGGGGCAAATGGACTTCAACCTGCAATGGCTGCTGGCGGTGGCAGGAAACACCGGGGTCTGGCTGGCCATTGCCTGCTACATCGGTGCGTTCTTCGTGTGGATGCTGATTCTGCGACGCAGCAGTCTGTCCCTGGCGTTTCCGCTGAGTTCTTTGGTGTTTGTCGGGGTGCTTTTGGGATCGTGGCTGGGCCTGGGCGAGCAGATCAGCTTACTTCATTGGGTAGGCGTAGCGGTCATCATGGCCGGGATCGTGATGTTGGCTGGAGGTCAAGAGACCTGACCATCGCCATTGCCCCCTGTAGGAGCTGGCTTGTCGGGTCGCCGCATCGCAGCGAAAGCGGCGTGCCTGACACACCGCGTCGCATGGATCGCCAGCAAGCCGGCTCCTACAGATCGGGGTTCTGGCAGCGATTCGGGGGTCAGTCGAACTTGTAGGCAATCGCCACCTGCGCTTCACCCTGGTTGGTGGCGCCAACGGCTTTGACGATACTGCTGTCCGCCGCCGAACCGGTCAGGTGAATCCAGCTCGCGCTGGTCAGCAGCGACCAGTGCAGTGCCAGGGGAAACTCGAAGCTCTGGGTCAGCGCCACGTTCTGCAGCCCGCCATCTGCGTTGTAGCGAGGTATCCCCGAGGCCTGTGATTCTTCGGCACTGACGCCGAACCAGGTCTGTGTCTGTCGGGCATCAGCGAAATGCGCCGTCAGGTTGGTGCTGCCGATCACGCCGCCTCCCACCGGATAACCCACCTCGCCACCGACCCGACCCAGCCCCCCACCCTGCCCGCTGCGGCCGCCGACCGCTTGACCAATCGAGGCAAATACCCGCCAGAAATCAGCCGGAGCGTACTGCACGAACCCGCCCACCTCGCCCATGTCCGGCACATCGCGCAGGCCTTGCAACTGACCGTTCGAAGTCCGGCCCCGCAGGTAATTTACGAACGGCCCGGCGCTGAAACCGTTGGCCTGGAACGCATCCCAGGTCAGCCCGTCGTCGGTACTCAGGCTGACATCGCGCCAGTCCAGATCGAGGTAGGGCACGGGCCGGGTTTCGTAGCGGCTGCCAGTCGGGTCATGGGGTTGAAAGCTCAGGCCCAAGCCGACTTCACCGCTGATGGCATCGGCGCGGGCGTTGATTGAAAGGCAGGTCAGCGCTGCAAACAGCGCAAGGGTAATCCTCGACATGAGGCGATTCCTGGAACGGGACATGCGCGCATCAATCCTCGGATTGCCCCGATCACGCAAGCACTCATGTTGATTGTAGGGACCTACAAAAATTGTAGCCCCGCCTCCAACAAAATCTGCCAACCCCCCGGCGCCACGGGGCCAGACACGATTGGCACAGTCCCTGCTCTACCCCTTGGCAAGCGCACAGAGCGCACCCTGCCCAATAGGTACGACAGATGATTGACTGGCATATCGTGTGTGATTTCGACGGGACCATCACCCGCACCGACGTGATCGACAGCATCCTCCAGCGTTTCGCCGACCCGAGCTGGGAAGCGATCGAAAACGCATGGCTGGCGGGTGATATCGGTTCCCGTGAATGCCTCAGTCGCCAGCTTTCGCAGGTGAAGGCCACGCCCACCCAATTGCTCGACCTCTTCGACAGCATCGAGATCGATCCGCACTTCCCCGACTTCGTCGACCACGTCATGGACCTCGGCGCCTCCTTCGAAGTGGTCAGCGACGGCATCGAGCAAGCCATTGCAAGAATCCTGGCACGCCACTACGTCAATCTCTTGCCGATTCTCGCCAACCGCTTGCGCCAGGTCGACCACAGTCGCTGGCGCATCGACTTCCCGCATGCCAGCGACGCCTGCCGCACCGCTGCCGGCAACTGCAAGTGCAGGTCTGCGCCCATGGCCCGTCGGGTGCTGGTGATCGGCGACGGCCAGTCCGACATGTGCGTGGCTACCACCGCCGATTTCGTGTTCGCCAAGGATCGCCTGGCCGAGCACTGCGAACGCAACAACATTGCCTACGCACGCTTCGACAGCTTCGCCGAACTTCCAGCCTTGCTGGCCCTGCTGCCAAGCGTCAGCGCAGCCAACACCCGTTCTTTCAATCTCGACACACAGGAGCTTTTCCACCATGTCTGATATTCGAATCGCCACCGCCGAGGACCAGATCCTTCTGGAAAAAGAAGCCCGGTACTGCTCTTACGGCGACACCGTCCACTACATCGAGCCCCCGCGCATTTTCAGCCGCTGCAAAGGTTCTTATGTCTGGGACACCAGCGACCAGGCCTACCTCGACCTGCAAATGTGGTACTCGGCGGTCAACTTCGGCTACGCCAATCCACGCCTGAACAATGCGCTGAAACAGCAGATCGATGCCCTGCCGCAAATCGCCAGCCAGTATCTGCACAAGGGCAAGATCGAGCTCTCGGAGATGATCGCGGTCGATGCCAGGAACAAGTTCGGCCTCGACGGACGCGTGCACTTCAACGTAGGCGGCTCACAGTCCATCGAAGACTCGTTGAAAGTCGTGCGCAACGCCTCCCAGGGCAAGAGCCTGATGTTCGCCTTCGAGGGTGGTTATCACGGGCGCACACTCGGTGCTTGCTCGATCACCTCCAGCTACCGCTATCGACGCCGCTACGGTCACTTCGGCGAACGCGCCCATTTCATCCCCTTTCCGTACCACTTTCGCGGCCCGAAAGGCATGACCAAGGAAGAGTACGGCAGTCACTGCGTGAAGCAATTCGCCAGGTTGTTCGAGACCGAATACAACGGCGTCTGGGACCCGAAAGTCGGCCAGTGCGAATACGCTGCGTTTTACGTCGAACCGATCCAGGGTACAGGCGGCTATGTCATCCCGCCGATGAACTTCTATAGCGAACTCAAGCATGTGCTGGACCAGCACGGCATTCTGCTGGTGGTCGACGAAATCCAGATGGGCTTCTATCGTACCGGCAAGCTGTGGTCGATCGAGCACTTCGACGTCAAGCCGGATGTGATCGTCTTCGGCAAAGCCTTGACCAACGGCCTCAATCCCCTCGGTGGCCTCTGGGCCAGGGAAGAGCTGATCAACCCGAAGATTTTCCCACCAGGGTCGACCCACTCGACCTTTGCTTCCAACCCCCTGGGCACGGCAGTCGGCCTGGAGATGTTCAAGATGACCCGCGAATTCGATTACGGCGCGATGGTCTTGAACAAGGGCAAGTATTTCCTCGAAGGCTTGAAAGACTTGCAGAAACGCTATCCGATCATTGGTGATGTCGACGGTCTCGGACTGGCCCTGCGTTGTGAAATCTGCGGTCCGGACGGCTTTACGCCGGACAAGGCAACCCTGGACTTCATGGTCGAGGAAGGCATGAAGGGCGACATCGAAATCGACGGCACCCAGCTGGGCCTGATCCTTGATGTCGGGGGGTACTACAAAAACGTGATCACCCTGGCGCCGTCGCTGGAAATCAGTTACCCGGAAATAGACCTGGCCATCGCCCTACTCGACCGCTTGCTGCATCGGGCGATGCAACGATGAATGCCCGCTCTTCACCCGAAGCGGTCGACATGGGCGAAGGTAACACCGGGTACATTCTCGGCAGCGGGAGTGTGGCGGTATTGCTGATTCACGGCCTGACCGGCACACCGACGGAGCTGCGTCGCGTGGCCATGGGCCTGGCCGCGGCGGGGTATACGGTCTACGTGCCGACCCTGGCCGGCCACTGTGGCAACAACGCCGACCTGCAAGCCACCCGGTGGCACGACTGGTATGAGAGTGCGCGCAACACCTACCTCGACGTGCGGCGCAAACACGAACGCGTTTTCGTTGGCGGCCTGTCCATGGGCGCCGTGCTGTCGATGTACCTGGCGGCCGAACACCCGGGACAGATCGAAGGCTTGCTGCTCTACTCGACGACCCTGCGTTACGACGGCTGGAACATGCCCAGGGCGGCGCTACTCACACCGCTGCTGATGGCGATTCCATTCGGTGTGCACCTGTGCCGTTTCAAAGAAAAATCACCTTTTGGCATCAAGGACGAACGTCTGCGGGCAATCGTCGAGCGGCAGATGAAGGCAGGCGAAAGCGCGAATGCCGGGCTGTTGACCATGTCCGGGGTCAGTGTTCGCGAATTGCACCGGTTAGTCGCGGCGGTGAAGAAACGCATGGCGCACATCACTACCCAGGCACTGGTGGTGCATTCGCGTGAAGACGATATCACCAGCCGCTGGAATGCCGACTATGTGGAACGCAAACTCGGCGGCCCGGTGGTGAAAATCCTGCTCGACGACTGTTACCACATGATCACTGTCGACCTGCAATACCGGCAGGTAGTGGCGTTGAGCGTGGATTTTATCGAGCAACGCTTCAAGCAGCAGTCCAACACCCCGCTTCCCGTGCGCCACGCGTATCGGCAAATGGCGTAGGAGGAGCAAACCCCGTGATCACCTCCCTCGCCTTTTCTACCATAGAGGCCATCGACCGCGGTGCCTGGAACGCATGCTTCCCTGCCGAACTGGAGGATTGGGATTACTACCTGGCAGTTGAACGGGCAGGCATTGCCGGTTTTCAATGGCGCTATCTGGTTTTGTACGAGCAACAGGTATTGATCGCCGCAGCCGTGGCATTCACCACGGCCTATTCACTGGACACCACGGTGCAAGGCCTGGGCAAGCGCATCAGTCAAAGGTTGCGCCGCTGGTGTCCGGGGTTGCTCGACATCCCGCTCTATGCCTTGGGCTCGCCGGTGGCCGAGCGCTGTCATGTGGGCACGTCCCGGCGAATCGAACTTGCCAGACGCCCCGCCCTGCTTGAACAGTTGTTGATCCTGGCCCGTAACGATGCGGACCAGGCCGGCATCGGCCTAATGGCAGTAAAGGACGCATCTGACCGTGACCCGCAGTGGTTGCAGGCCTGCCACGACGCCGGCCTGCAAAGCATGCCTGGCTTGCCCGGCGCCGAACTGCCCATCACGTTCGCCAGCCTCGATGCCTACCTCGGTACCCTCGGCAAATCCACACGCAAGGACCTGCGCCGCACCTTGCGCACCCAGGGGCCTCGTATCGAGTGGCGGCGGCAAGTGACAGATCTGCTGCCCGTCATGATGCCGCTCTACGAAGCCACATTGGACCGCAGTGACCTGAGGTTCGAACATTTGCCGCCGACCTACTTCCGCCAGGTGCTGGAACAACTCGATGAACGAGCCGCCTGCGTACTCTATTGGCTCGGCGAAGAGTTGGTCGCGTTCAACCTGGTATTGCTGGACGACCAGCGATTGGTGGACAAGTTTTTCGCCCACGACCTTGGCCGCACCCGCAAGCACAATCTGTACATGCGCAGCTGGCTGGCCAATGTCGACTACTGTATTGAACATGGCCTTACGATCTATGCATGCGGCCAGGCGGGCTATGCCGGTAAGCTTCGCCTGGGTTGCTCGTTTACCGGCAATACCCTGTTTTTCCGCCACCGCAATCGTTGGCTCAATGGCTTGTTACGTGGGGTAAAAATGTTTATCCGCCCGGACCGATCCGACCCTGCCATGGCTGCTGCCATAAGCGAAACCCGATGACCAAAACCCCACGCCCCAACGCCCGACCCTTCGCCCTTTCCGGCTGGAGCCTGCAGCGCAAACTGGTGCTGGCTTTCTGGCTGGTCAGCGTGATTCCGACGATGATTGCCGCTGAACTGGCGGCCACCACCCTGTCGCAGATTTTCGACAGCAACGTGCGGATCTGGCTGCAGGAATCGACCAGGATCGTCGAGGACGAAATCAGCGAAATCCTGCGCGACCACGCCCGGGCTGCGCAGTTATTCCTGCGTTTTACGCGCCCGCCCACGGACCGACTGTCCACCCGCCACGACAAATTGACCACCGACATCGCCGATTCAATGGGCATCGACGTGGTGGCGCTGGTACGCAGCAACGATCAAAAAGTGCTGTTCAGCACCGTCGCCGACGATGTCGTCCGCCAGATCAGCACCGCCCCCAAAGCCGTGCTGCAAACCTTGCAAGTCGCCGGCGTAGCAACCGGCACCGTGGTTTCGACCTTCGAGACCGAGCAGGACGGCTTGGCGTACAAACTGGTGATCGCCACCTACCTGGACAACAGTTTCCTCACCAGCGTGGCCGACGTTCACTCCCTGGACCTGCGCCTGTACCTGGCGAAGGCGGGTGACTTCTCGGAAATCTTCTCGACCCAACGCTTCGAGGATCATCCCCTGCAGGTGCCGGCAAAAATCGAACAGTCCATGCGCCAGAGCAAACAGCCCATCGAACAATTTACCAGCCGCTACAGCGGCATCTACCAACCGATACTCAACGAAAATGGCGAGCTGCAAGGCGTGATCTTCAGCGGGCTGCTGCGCCACAGCAGCCTGGTCGGGCTGGTGAACCAGAGCAACCTGTTCATCCTGATTTTCCTGCTCAGCTCGGCGGCCTCACTGGCAGTCGGCTGGCTGGTTTCGCAACGGCTGACCAAACCCCTGCGCGGGCTATCCGAGGGTGTGCAGGCGGTGATTGCAGGGGATTATCGCCAACGCCTGGCAGTGACTGGCAGCGACGAACTGGCGGAATTGAGCAGCACCTTCAATCACATGAGCGAGCGCCTGGGCCAACTGCAGCACCTGGAATCGCAACTGCGTCGCCGCGACCGATTGCATGCCCTGGGCGAAGTTGCCATGGGCCTGGCCCATGAAATCCGCAACCCGCTGGGTATCATCAAGACCGCGACACAACTGCTGCATCGGCGCGCCGATCTGCCAGAGTCCGACAAGCGCCACCTGGAATACGTCGTCAGCGAAGTCAGCCGGATCAACGACCTGATCAGCGATTTTCTCGAGTTCGCCAAGCCCAGCGCGCCCATGCGCTCGACGCAAGCGGTGCGGGCGCTGGTAGAGGAACTGCTGGGCTTTTGCGCGCCAGAGTTGGCCAGTCACCACATCGACGCGCACATTGACGATCAGGCACCCGGCGCCACCGTCCACGCCGACCCGCGGCAACTCAAGCAGGCCGGCCTGAACCTGATCGTCAACGCCATCGATGCCATGCCCGACGGAGGGCACTTGACCCTGGCGATCAGCAGCGATCCGCCGTACACGGTGATCAGCGTCCGCGACACCGGACCGGGTGTCGAGCCGGACATGCTCGAGCGCATATTCACGCCGTTCGTCACCACCAAGGCCTCGGGCACTGGCCTGGGCCTGGCGAAGGTGTATTCGATCATGGAAAGTCATGAAGGGCGCATCGAGTGCACCAGCGGCAAAAATGCCGGCGCTACATTCAGCCTTTACATTCCAGCCAAGGGCGAAGAGTTCGACGAGGTTAGCGATGACACATAACGTACTGGTGGTCGACGACGAGCCCAAGCTCTGCGACCTGCTGGCGTCGGCGCTGAACCAGAACGGCATCACGGTGTTCACGGCGGGCAATGGCTTGCACGCCCTGAAAGTACTGGAGGCCGAAGACATCGACCTGGTCATCAGCGACTGGCGCATGCCCGGCATGGACGGTCCACAATTGCTGGCGGAAATCAAAAGCCGCTTTCCGCACCTGCCAGTGATTGTCATGACGGCCTACAGCACCGTGAAAAACGCCGTGCAATCGATGCGCAACGGGGCGTTCGACTATATCGCCAAACCGTTCGACATCGATGAACTGGACATCACCGTCAACAAGGCCCTGCAATTTCGCGACATCCTCAAAGACAACCAGCGCATGCGCGCCGAACTCGATGAACACCAGCAAATCGACAGCCTGATCGGTGACAGCCCGAGTTTCCGTCGGGTGTTGCAGGCGATCGACTCAGTGCGCGAAAGCAATGCGACGATTTTGCTCACCGGCGAAAGCGGCACCGGCAAGGAAATGGTCGCCCGGGCCATCCACAAACATGGCAGTCGCGCGGACAAGCCCTTCGTCGCGGTGAACTGCGCGGCCATCCCCGAAGGATTGCTGGAAAGCGAAATGTTCGGCCATCGCAAAGGTGCGTTTACCGGAGCCATAGCCGACCGCGTCGGGCGCTTCCTGCAAGCGGACAAGGGCACCCTGTTTCTCGATGAAATCGGTGAAATGCCGTTGGCCTTGCAGGCGAAGATCCTGCGCGCGCTGCAGGAGCGTGTGATTGAGCCGGTCGGTGATCCCCGCGAGCGCAAGGTGGATGTACGAGTGATTGCGGCAACCAACAAAAACCTGTTGGACGCGGTGGCCAACAAGGAGTTTCGCGAAGACCTCTACTACCGCCTCAACGTATTCCCGATTCCGCTCCCGGCCCTGCGCGAACGGGTCGAGGACATTGCCCCGCTGGCCCGGCATTTCGCCCATATCCTGGGCGCCACCGCCGGCAAACGCATCAGCGGTTTCAGCCCGGCGGCGTTGCAGGCCATGGCCCAATATTCGTGGCCTGGCAATATTCGCGAACTGCAGAACTGCGTGGAACGCGCGACCATCGTCGCGTCAGGGACTGTCATCGACGATGACGATCTGCCGGCATACCTGTTTGCTTCATCAGCCGCCACCAGCAGCACCATTCCCGACGAAGGCATGGGGGTGCCGTCAGACCTGGAGGCCGCATTGGCAGAAGTCGAAAGGAGCTACATCCTGGCAGCCCTTGCCCAGAGCAACGGTGTGCAAGCCGCGGCGGCGCAGTTGATCGGTATCTCCGAGCGCAGCTTCTGGTACCGGCTGAAGAAACTGGGAATCCACGTGGACAAGATCGTGCGTTAAAGCAGGTTGTGTTCGGCTACAGGCTCAATCTGCGCCCAATGCGAAGTGTCCTCTCGATGAGCCCGCAGATACGGCAACACTGCTGCCAGCAACGGCGCCTTGAACGCTTCCTGGAAACGATGAGCCAGGCCCGGTATCAGCTTCAACTGACTACCACGCAGATGCGCGGCCAGGTGCACGCCATGCATCACCGGCAACAACGGATCGGCCGTGCCATGCACCACCAGCGCCGGCACCCGTAACTGGTTGAGCAATGCCACGCGGCTCGGCTCGGCCAGGATCGCCAGGATCTGGCGCTTGGCCCCCTCGGGATTGAATGCCCGGTCGTACGCCAGTGCCGCCTGCTGCAGCAGTGCCTGGCGATCATCCGTCACCGCCGGGCTGCCCAGTGCCGCCAGCAGGTCCGCCTGCTGCTCCAGGGCGATTTCACGGTTGGGTGCACCCCGACGCGCCAGCAACTGCAACAGTGCCGCACTCGGCGCGGGTAAACCTTCGGCGCCTGAAGTGCTCATGATCAGGGTCAGGCTCTCGACCCGTTGTGGCGCCATCGCCGCCATGTGCTGGGCAATCATTCCGCCCATGCTGGCGCCCAGCACGTGAAACTGCTCGATGTGCAGCGCATCCATCAGCCCCAGGCCGTCGTCCGCCATATCGGTCAGGGTGTAAGGCGCCGACACCGGCAAGCCGAGCTTATAGCGCAGCACTTCGAAGGTCAGGTTGGTATCGGCCGGCGTTTGCCGCCAGGTCGACAGGCCGACGTCGCGATTGTCATAACGAATCACCCGAAAACCCTGCTGACACAAAGCGACCACCACCTCGTCAGGCCAGTGAATCAACTGCCCGCCCAGCCCCATCACCAGCAGCAGTGCCGGGTCCGAAGCGCGGCCAATGCTCTGGTACGCCAGGCTTACCTGGACCAGATCAACCCGTTGGGTTGCAACATTGACGTCACAGCGAGACGCCGCCAAAGAAGGCAGGCCGAACAACAGTGCGGCCAGCAAAACCATTCGTGAAAAAAACCAAGCACCCATGGAAAAACACCAAAACGCAGAACCCCAGTAGAGCGCGAGTCTGATGAAGTTTGTTCAAGCGCGCTGCCACAGTTGCATGACAGTTTCATGAATGCCGCTCAATGGTCGATGCGATAACTATGTAGTGCCACCGGCACAGGGGATTTTTTTGTAATGGCGCTTGATCAGGAGTGGACCCGCCGCTCCCCTAGGAAGAGCCCCGTCACCATGACCCAAAGACTGCTGCCGACACTCCCCGCGCCCTCGCCAACCGAAAGCGCATCTGAAGCTGCCCGAACATCGCGCCTTGACCCACGCCGATGACGCCAGCCTGCCTTACGCTGATATCGGCAAGAAATCAGCAGCGCTCAGACATTTCGATCAGGGCTGAAACGCAGGATGGGAGCGGTCAAACCGCTCCCGTTGCGGGCCCCTCAAGCCAGCTGGCTGCGCAGCTGTCTTGCCGCCGCGACCATGTTCACCAACGCCGCCTCCGTCTCCGGCCACGCCCGGGTTTTCAATCCGCAATCAGGGTTGACCCATAACCGCCCGGCGGGAATGCGCTGCGCGGCTTTGCTGATCAACTTGACCATATGCGCGGTATCCGGCACCCGTGGCGAGTGGATGTCGTAGACACCGGGACCGATGTCGTTCGGGTAATCGAATGCTTCGAAGGCTTCCAGCAGTTCCATGTCCGAACGCGAGGTTTCAATGGTGATCACGTCGGCATCCATTGCGGCGATGGCCTCGATCACATCGTTGAACTCGCTGTAGCACATGTGGGTGTGGATCTGCGTTTCATCACGCACACCGCTGGCGCTCAAGCGGAACGCCTCCACCGCCCAGTCCAGGTATTCCTGCCATTGCGCCCGGCGCAGTGGCAGGCCTTCGCGGAACGCGGCTTCGTCGATCTGCACGATCTTGATGCCGGCGGCTTCCAGGTCCAGCACTTCGTCGCGCAGGGCCAGGGCCAGTTGCTGCGCCTGCACTTTGCGCGACACGTCTTCGCGTGGGAAGGACCACATCAGCATGGTCACGGGACCGGTGAGCATGCCTTTCATGACCTTGTCAGTCTGGCGCTGCGCATAGGTGATCCAGTCGACCGTCATGGCCTTGGGACGACTCAGGTCGCCGTAGATGATCGCCGGTTTCACGCAGCGCGAACCGTAGCTCTGTACCCAACCGAAACGGGTGAACAGGTAGCCATCCAGCTGCTCGGCAAAGTACTCGACCATGTCATTGCGTTCGGCTTCACCGTGCACCAGCACGTCCAGGCCCAGGCGTTCCTGGATTTGCACGGCGTGGCGAATTTCGTGGTGCATGGCGTCGGTATAGTCGTTGGCCGACAGCTTGCCTTGCTTGAAGGCCTGACGCGCCAGGCGAATCGATGCGGTCTGCGGGAACGAGCCGATGGTGGTGGTCGGGAACGCCGGCAGTTTCAACCGTGCACGCTGTTGCTCGATGCGTTGGGCAAACGGCGAATGGCGCTGGCTGTCCGCCGCACCGATGGCGTTGATGCGGGCTTGCACCTGGGCTTTATGGATGCGCGGCGACTCGGCGCGGCTGGCGGTTATGGCACGGCTTTCGGCCAGCGCCGCTTGCACCTTGGGCGCCTGCGGATCGTTCAGGGCGTCGCGCAATACGGCGATCTCCCCACACTTTTGCACCGCAAACGCCAGCCAGCTTTTCAGCTCCGGATCGAGTTTGTCTTCGCGCTCCAGGTCCACCGGGCTGTGCAGCAGCGAGCAGGAGCTGCTGACCCACAGGTTGTCGCCAAAGCGTTCCTGGGCAAATTGCAGTTGTGCCAGCACCGGCTCCAGTTCGCAACGCCAGACGTTGCGGCCGTTGACCAGCCCCACCGAGAGAATCTTGTAGGTCGGCAGGCGATCGAGCACGTGCAGCAGTTGATCCGGCGCGCGCACCGCGTCGATGTGCAAACCTTGCACCGGCAGGCCGACGGCCAGGCCGAGGTTGTCCTGCAGGCCGCTGAAGTAGGTGGCCAGCAGTTTTTTCAGCGGCGAGTACTGCAGGATGTGGTAGGCCCGTTCAAAGGCGTTTTTCCATGCTTGCGGCAGGTCGAGGGTCAGGATCGGCTCATCGATCTGTACCCACTCCACCCCTTGGGCAGCGAGGCGCACGAGGATTTCGTTGTAGACCGGCAGCAGGCGTTCCAACAGGTCGAGTTTGTCGAAGGCGTCGCCTTTGACCTTGCCCAGCCACAGGTAGGTCAGCGGGCCGATGATGACGGGCTTGACGGTGTGCCCCAGGGCCTTGGCTTCGTCGATCTCGTTGAACAGCTGTTCCCAGCTCAGCTTGAATTGCTGGTCAGCGGTGAATTCCGGGACGAGGTAGTGATAGTTGGTGTCGAACCACTTGGTCAACTCCTGGGCGTATTGCGCCTGGCCGTGCTCGCTGCCACAGCAACTCACGGTGGCGCCACGCGCCATGGCAAACAACGTGTCGAGGGTCGGCAGGCCGCGCTCGTCCCTGGTGTCGTCGAAGCGCTCGGGGATCACGCCAAACGCCAGGGAATGGGTGAGTACCTGGTCGTACCAGGCGAAGTCTCCGACCGGCAGCAAGTCGATGCCGGCGTCTTTCTGCAATTGCCAGTGGGTGGCGCGTAACTGGCGACCGACGCTGTGCAGCGACGGCTGGTCGAGGTCGCCCTTCCAGTAGGATTCGAGGGCTTTTTTCAGTTCGCGGTCGGCACCGATGCGGGGAAAACCAAGGGTGTGGGCTACGGCCATGTCGAATTGCTCCTGTAAAAGATGGCGCTATTGTCGACAGCCAAGGCATCATGAGACAAACTCAACCTTTTCGTGTTGATCACAAGTTTTCCTCATGGAGCCCCCCCGGTGCTTGAAATCCGTCACCTGAAGACCCTGCACGCCTTGCGCGAAGCCGATAGCCTGGTGGATGCGGCCGACCGCCTGCACCTCACCCAGTCGGCGCTGTCCCATCAGTTCAAGGAGCTTGAGGAACGCATGGGGATGCCGTTGTTCGTGCGCAAGACCAAGCCGGTGCGCTTCACCAGCGCCGGTTTGCGCCTGCTGCAACTGGCTGATGCCACCTTGCCGCTGTTGCGCGGCGCCGAGCGCGACATCGCGCGGCTGGCCGGTGGCACTGCCGGGCGCTTGCACATGGCCATCGAATGTCACAGTTGCTTCCAATGGCTGATGCCGACCATCGACCAGTTCCGCGATGCCTGGCCGGAAGTCGAGCTGGACCTGGCGTCGGGCTTCTCCTTCGCCCCCCTGCCCGCCCTGGCCCGTGGCGACCTGGACCTGGTGGTGACGTCCGACCCGGTGGACCTGGTAGGGATCACCTATGTGCCGTTGTTTACCTATGAGGCGATGCTGGCGGTGGCGAACCAGCACCGCCTGGCCAGCAAGGCCTACATCGTCCCGCAGGACTTGCTCAGCGAGACCCTGATCACCTACCCGGTGGAACGTGACCGACTGGATATCTTCACGCGCTTCCTGGAACCGGCCGACGTCGAACCGGCGCAGGTCCGCACCTCGGAACTGACGGTGATGATGATGCAGCTGGTGGCCAGCGGTCGCGGCGTGTGCGGCATGCCCCATTGGGCGCTGCACGAATACAGTTCACGGGGCTACGTGAAGGCCAAGCGCCTGGGCGAGAAAGGCTTGTTTGCGACGCTGTATGCGGCGATTCGGGCCGATATGCTCGATGCGCCGTATATGAGGGACTTTTTGCTGACGGCCAAGGACACGTCATTTTCGACGTTGGACGGGGTAAGCGCCGTTCGTTGAAACACCTCTGACCTGTAGGAGCGAGCCTGCTCGCGATGGTCGCCAACGATAACGCTGGAAACCTGACGCCCCGCGGCGCTCTGAGGTTTTTCGCGAGCAGGCTCGCTCCTACAGGGGGGCGTGGATGTCAGAGTTCGCGGCACATGTGGATCTTGTCGAAGTAATCCTCCCCCACCCGCACCGCCATCGGTTCCAGGCCAAACTGGACGAAGCCGCAGCGTCGATAGAGGTTGAACGCGGCATCGTTGCCGGCGGTGACGGTCAATTTGATCAGCCGCAGATGTTGATGAGTCCGCGCCTGCGCCAGTACCGCCTGCACCAGTTGCAGGCCGAGCCCGCGCTGGCGCACGTCGGCGGACACGTACATGCCAAACAGCGTCGCCTTGTGCCGGGCCTTTTCCCGGGGCTCGAGAGCCAGCCCGGCGATGCCCGCCAACCGGCCCTCGTCGAAGGCACCGAGCACCACATCCAGCTTGCCGGTCAGGCGCGACTCCCACCAGCTCAAGGGCATCGCTGCGCGCTCGCGCACGCTGGAGGTGAACGCATGCGGGTGTCGGTCGTAGGCCTCGAGCGTCATCGTCCGATAGTCCAGTGCATGGCTGGCATCCAGTCGCTGAATCCACATGTTCAGGCCATCCGTTTTTGCTCGAGCATCAAGCGCAACGCCAGCGCCGACAAGACGAAGCCCATGAAATAACGCTGTATCGCCAGCCAGGTCGGATTGCTGACAAACCATGATGCGATGCCCGCCGCGAACAGGGCGATCATCAGGTTCACGCAGAAACTGACGCTGATCTGGGTCAGGCCCAGCACGATACTTTGAGTGAACACCGAACCGTGCTCGGGACTGATGAATTGCGGGAACACCGACAGGTAGAACACCGCAATCTTCGGGTTCAGGGCGCTGGTGAGAAAACCCATGGTAATCAGCTTTCGCGACGAGTCCGGTGGCAGCTGCTGCGCTTCGAACGGCGAACGCGCACCCGGCTTGACCGCCTGCCAGGCCAGCCACAACAGGTACAGCGCGCCGGCCCACTTCAACACTTCATAGGCCATCGGTACCGCCAGGAACACCGCGGTCAAACCGGCGGCGGCGGCGAACAGATGCACGAAGAAACCCGCGACGACGCCGAGCAACGAGGTGACCCCGGCCTTGCGTCCCTGGCAGATCGAACGGGAGATCAGGTAGATCATGTTCGGCCCCGGTGTCAGCACCATCAACAACGCGGCAGCGGCGAAAATCAGCAGGTCTTGAAGGGGGATCATGGGCGAAGTCCCTTGCGTGAATGATCAGGCGATGGCGGTCAGCGAAGCTCGATAAAACGGCAGGATCAGGTCCCGTGTCAATGGCGCCAGAACGACACCAGCATCGCTGGCCGGGTCAATCCAGATCACCTCTTCGATCTCGGCGGCGGGGGTCACGTCCGCGTCGATGGTCAGCAGAAACAGTTCGGCCTGCACGACAAAACCCGGCTCATTGACGGCGGGGGCCGAGAACTGGCCGAGGAACGTGGCGTGTGTCGGATCGATGACCAGGCCCAACTCTTCTTCCAGCTCACGGGCCAGTGCGTGGGCAGGCTGTTCATGGGCCTCGATCTTGCCACCCGGTTGCATGAACGCCTGGGTGCCGCGCTTGCGCACCAGCAGGGTTCGGCCGTCGGGGCCGATCAACAGGGCGGCGGCAATGTGGATAAGTCCGCAGGGTTGGGTAGCAAGCGTCGACATGAAAAAGGCCTTTGACATAAAGGCGGCAAGGATCACATGTCCGCGGCTCGTGGGCAAAGGGCTGGAGCGCCGCAAGGTTGCCCCCTCGCGGTGTGTGCGCCAGTATGCGCAGCAAGGTAGGAGCGAGCTCGCTCGCGAAAAACGTCAAGGCAACGCGGACATCCAGACAACACGCGTAATCGTTAACGACCATCGCGAGCAGCGCTCGCTCCTACAGGTCATTGATATAGTCCGAACCCAAGGAAACCGTATGAGCCTGTCACTCCTGAGCCGCTACGCCTTCTTTGCCGCCTGCGTGATCTTCACCCTCGCCAGCCTGCCCTTCCTCCAACACGACTGGCTCTGGCCTTTCACTGCCGTCACCGGTGTGCTCAGCCTGATCGGCCTGTTCGATCTGTTGCAAAGCCCCCACGCGGTGCGCCGCAATTACCCGATCCTGGGCAATATTCGTTACCTGGTCGAAGCCATTCGCCCGGAAATCCGCCAATACCTGCTCGAATCCGACAGCGACGCCCTGCCCTTTTCCAGGGCCCAGCGCTCGCTGGTCTACTCCCGGGCCAAGAATGAAAGCGCCGACAAACCGTTCGGTACCTTGATCGACGTCTACCAGTCGGGTTTCGAGTTCATCGGCCACTCGATGCGCCCGGCGCCCTTGAGCGACCCCAGCGGTTTCCGCGTCACCGTCGGCGGCCCGCAGTGCACCCAGCCGTATTGCGCGTCGGTGTTCAACATTTCCGCCATGAGCTTCGGCTCGCTCAGCGCCAACGCCATCCGCGCGTTGAACCAGGGCGCCAAGCTCGGCAACTTCGCCCATGACACCGGCGAAGGCAGCATCAGCCCCTATCACCGCGAACACGGTGGCGACCTGACCTGGGAACTGGGCAGCGGCTACTTCGGCTGTCGTACCCCTGATGGCCGCTTCGACCCGGAGCGTTTCGCCGCGCAGGCCCGAACGCCCCAGGTGCGGATGATTGAAATCAAGATGAGCCAGGGCGCCAAACCCGGTCACGGCGGGATCCTGCCCAAGCACAAGGTCACCCGCGAGATCGCCGATACCCGCGGCATCCAGATGGGCGAAGACTGCATCTCGCCGTCACGCCACAGTGCGTTTTCCACGCCGATCGAGATGATGCATTTCATCCAGCAATTGCGCGAGCTGTCCGGCGGCAAACCGGTAGGCTTCAAGTTTTGCCTGGGTCACCCGTGGGAATTCATGGGCATCGCCAAGGCCATGCTGGAAACCGGCATTCTCCCGGACTTCATTGTGGTCGACGGCAAGGAAGGTGGCACCGGCGCCGCGCCCGTGGAGTTCACCGACCACATCGGCGTGCCAATGCGCGAGGGCTTGCTGTTCGTGCACAACACCCTGGTCGGCCTGAACCTGCGGGACAAGATCAAGCTCGGCGCCAGCGGCAAGATCGTCAGTGCGTTCGATATCGCCAGCGTGCTGGCCATCGGCGCCGACTGGGCCAACTCGGCGCGCGGTTTCATGTTCGCCATCGGTTGTATCCAGTCGCAAAGTTGCCACACCAACAAATGCCCGACGGGCGTCGCCACCCAGGACACCCTGCGCCAGCGTGCGCTGGTGGTGCCGGACAAGGCCCAACGCGTCTACAACTTCCACCGCAACACCCTCAAGGGCCTGGCCGAGATGCTCGCCGCCGCCGGACTGGAGCACCCATCGCAGCTGTCGGCCAAGCACCTGGTGCGGCGCATGTCGGCCACCGAGATCAAGTTGTTCTCACAGTTGCATGTGTTCCTCAAGCCGGGGGAGTTGCTCACCGGGGAAGTGAATGGCGAGTTTTATTCGCGGATGTGGCAGATGGCGCGGGCAGACAGTTTCGAGCCCAATGAAGAGGCTGCGGCCTGACCTGTACGGCTCCGACACTGCGCTTCACCAATGAAGTGATTTGATCGGAGCCGGTTCTTTCATCACGATAAAACCGTAATCGCCCATCAGGTAGATCCGGTAGAACTGACTCTCCACCAACGGCGAGTAACCTTGATAACCCACCCGCGTCGCGTTGCGTCGCTCCTTCTCCGCCACCACGTTGGTGATGCCAACCTTGGGCAGGTTTTCAGCCAGCATGAAGAAGTCGACGTTCAGCAGATAATGCAGCACCGGCATCTGCTTGAACGAGCCCGAGGCCGCCAATAGCCAATGATCGGAATAGGTCACCGACATGTAGATGCGCTTGGCGACCCGCAAGGGTTGATGGCTGGCGATGTCGCGTTCGAGACTGGTCAGCGCACTGCTGGCGAAGGCTTTCTGCATCGTCAGGACCCGGCCATAGGCGAACGACAATGACAACATGGCCAGCAGCGGCACCAGCAGCAACAGCGGCAATCGCTCGTGTAGCGTGACCAGCGCCAGATGGCTCAAATAGAACAGCAGCACCAGCAACACCGCGAACCCCATCAAGGTCCTGGCACCTTCGTTGAAGTCGCGGAAGAACAGCGCGACACCGGACACCAATAGCACCACAACCGGCACCGTCAGCAAACACAGCAGGCCGATCAGCAGTTTCTTCGGCCCGCTGTCCTTGCGCTCGATCACCTTCAATCCCAAACACAGGGCACCGGCAATGGCTCAGAGCAACAGCCCGGCCGCCACCCAGGCAAATCCGCCATGGAACAACAACACGACTTTTTCCAGTACCCGTGCGATGTTGATGTGGATCTGCAACAAAGGTTGCGCTGCCCAGTCCAGCAACACCGTGCGACCCTGCCCCATGAAGGGGTAGGCACTGACAAGGTAAATCAGCCAACCGAGAAACAGCTGGGCAATTCTCCAGCCGATCAAAGCGCCCCAGCGCGTCCAGGCCACTTTGTCATTGACCGCCCTCAGTACTTCAAGACAGCACAGGCCAAGAAACACATTGATGCTGATTTGGTACAGGCCCAACGCCAGCGCAATCAGGAAGGACGGCACCAGCCATTGCAGGCTGCGCGAAGGGTGACGAAAGGTGATGGCGTAGATCACCGCCACCACACTCAAGCTCATGACCGGGCCATCGTACTGGTAGGTCAAGCTCTGCAGGAAGAACGGGTTGTACCAGAGCGGCAACAGCACCAGGCAACAGCCAATGGTCGGTTGGCAAAAGTGATGAAAAGTCAGGCTGGTCAACGCCCAGGACATGGCCAGTGTGGCGATCAATAACGGCAGAGGAAAGATGTTCGGCGCGCCACTACTGAAGGTCAGCGCGTTATAGAACAACTCGGCGAACAGGCGCCCTTCCTTGGCCCAGGCCATACCGGCCGACAGCGAGCGCCAGTTGTCATCGATGTAGGGATAATCCGCGAGGATCAGCGGCAGGACATACACCAGGGTCGCCAGCAGAAAAAACAGCCAGGCCTGGCGCCGCGTGAGTTCCTTGGTGAAAAAATCGCCGAACCTGCTCATGCTAGGGTTTGCGCCTGTCTTTGCCGCCGATGATGTCCTTGACCACATAGCGCGGCCGGTGCTTGGCTTCGATGTAGATCCGCCCGACATACTCACCGAGGATGCCAATGCCGATCAGTTGCACGCCGCCGAGAAACAGAATAGCGGTCATCATCGAAGGGTAGCCGGGCACGCTGTTACCGAAGAAAATCTTGTCCAGCACCATGTACACCGCATAGAACCCGGCGAAGATCGACACAAACCCACCGACGTACGTCCATAAACGCAGCGGCACCGTGCTGAACGAGGTCACACCCTCCAACGCCAGGTTCCACAGTTTCCAGCCATTGAACTTGCTGTCCCCCACCACCCGCCTGGCTCGTTCGTACTCCACCACCACGGTGTTGAAGCCGGCCCAGGACAGCACGCCCTTCATGAACAACTGATGCTCGGGCAAGGCCCGAATCACATCCACTACCTTGCGGTCCATCAGGCGGAAATCCCCGACGTTTTCTTCGATCCGGGTGTAGGAAATTCGATTCAACAGGTGATAGAACAGTGCTGCGCTGTGGCGTTTCAGGTAACCATCGGCGGTGCGGTCGCGGCGCTTGGCCAGCACCACGTCCGCGCCTTTTTGCCATTGCTCGATCAACAACGGGATGACGCTGATCGGGTCCTGCAGGTCGACGTCCATCGGGATCACCGCGTCGCCGCTGGCATACTCCAGGCCGGCAAACAGCGCCGGTTCCTTGCCGAAATTGCGCGAAAAATTGATCAGCACGACCAGTTCGTCCACCTGCGCCAGGGCCGACGCCCGTTCGGCCGTGCCATCGGTGCTGCCGTCATTGATGAACACGATCTCGACTTCGGTCCCGTCGAGTTTCAACTCACGTCGTACCGCCTGGTAAAACAGATCGATCGCCTGCTCTTCGTTGAACACCGGGACGATAAGCGAAACCTTCATACGTCACGCTCACGGAACACCACGTACTTGGAAAAGAGGAAGCCAAACACCAGGCTCAACGCAGAAAACAGCACCACGGTCAGCAAGCCATGCAACCGCCAGACATCACCGACATGGCCGACGCCCAGGCTGAGCGCCCCCATTGCCAGCATGAACAACAGGTAACCGCCGAATGACGCCTTGGCATCAAAGGTGTAGAGCGCGTTCATATAAAAGGAAAACGAGGCCGCTACGCAAAAGGCTGCCAGGTTGCTGGCCGCTTGCGTCAAGCCAAAAGCCACGCTCAAGAGAAAAAAGATCTGCCAGTGAATCAGCGTATTGGCGACGCCAATCACGCAGTAGCTGGACAAGCCCTTGTATGAAAGTCTCACTTGACGCTCCTGCGATAGAACGCTGCCTACACAGGTATTTGAGCTTCTCTACTGTCAGAAATCGCAGGTATGGCGACCTTTCAGACCAGCGGTCAGGGTCTGCGCCAACGTCAGGAGACATTACGAAATATCCCGCCTTTGCAATTGCCGGCGAATCAGTCCACCCTGCGCGCCGCCAATAGGTGGCAAGCAACTTTTTGCGCCTTCGGCCAATCCTTTGTTCAACACCTGTTTATTTACGAGCCTGCCGTCATGACGTTAGCGCGCGATCATCGGATCGATTTTTTTCGCGGCCTGGCACTGATCTTCATTTTCTGGGATCACGTGCCCCACAACCCTTTGGGTCAAATCACCCTGCGCAACTTCGGCTTCAGCGATGCCGCCGAAGTCTTCGTGTTCCTGGCCGGGTACGCGGCCGTCCTGGCCTACGGCAAAGTCCTCGCGCGGGAGGGTTTGCTGATCGCCTGGGTGAAAATCCTGCGCCGCGCCTGGGTGCTCTATGTGGTGCACATCTTCCTGCTGGCGATGCTGATGGGCATTGTGTTCTTCGCCAACAGCCACGTGGAAACCCGCGACCTGGTGGAAGAAATGGGCATGCACCATTTCATCAGCGACCCTCAGCAGGCCTTGATCGATGAACTGCTGTTGCGTTTCAAACCGAACCTGATGGACCCGCTGCCGCTGTACATTGTGCTGCTGGCAGGCTTGCCGCTGGTGCTGCCGATACTGGTGCGCAAGGTCTGGCCGGTGGTGGCGGTGTCCTTTGCTCTGTACATGACCGTGCCGTTGTTTGGCTGGAACCTGGCCGCGATCAAGGATGGCGTCTGGTATTTCAACCCTGTCGCCTGGCAACTGCTGTTCGTCCTCGGCGGTGCTGCGGCGATTCATGCTCAACGCCCACGTTTGCCCGACACCCGGCCACTGGTGCGCCAGCCGTTGTTCATGACGGCGGCGGTGTATGCGGTACTCGCCGCGGTGCTGACGGTCGCCTGGCGCTGGCCGCAGATCCACGACGCCCTGATGCCTGCAAGCCTGAGCAATCTGCTGTACCCGATCAGCAAGACCAACCTGTCGCCGGTACGCCTGCTGCACTTCCTGGCGCTGGCCTACGTCACCGCGAAATTGCTTCCCGATACCGGCTGGACGCAAAACTGGCTGGCACAGCAAAGCTGTCGCATGGGGCGTTTTTCCCTGGAGATCTTCTGCCTGGGTGTATTGCTGGCGCCCCTGGCGGACATGCTCAATGCGCTGACAGGCGACGCGTTCGCCATGCAGGTCTTCACGGCGCTGGGCGGCGCAGGTCTGATGGCCTTGTTGGGCGTATGGCTGGAATTCAACAAGCGCTTGAATCGACCGGCCCCAGCGGTCACCGCCTTGTAGGAGCTGGCTTGCCAGCGAAGGCGCCGTACCTGCCCCCCCTCATCGCCCAATTCGCCGGCAAGCCGGCTCCTACAGAATGAAAAAAGCCCCGATCATTTGACCGGGGCTTTTGCATTTCAGGTGTCAGGACTTACGAAGCCGAACTCACCGCACCTTGCGTTGCATTGGTCGGTTGCAGCTTGAACACGTAGAACAGCACCGTCAGCAGCACCAGGAACGCAGGTCCCACATACAGCGCCACGCGGGTGTCCGGGAAGTACGCCATCAGGCCGACCACCAACACCAGGAATGCCAGCGCCAAATAAGAGCTGATCGGGAACAACCACATGCGGTACTTGAGGCCAGCACGCTCGCTGGCGCTCAGGCCTTTGCGGAATTTGAGCTGGGCCAGCAGGATCATCACCCAGGTCCAGATCGCGCCGAAGGTGGCAATCGCCGTCACCCAGACAAACACCTTCTCAGGCACCAGGTAGTTGAGCAGTACGCCCAGCAGCAGGGCTCCTATCGACAGCAGCAAGGCGCGACGCGGCACGCCGTTGCTCGAGGTCTTGGCGAAACCGGCCGGGGCCTGGCCGTTCTGCGCCAGGCTGTAGAGCATGCGCCCGGTGCTGAAGATGCCGCCGTTGCAGGACGACAGTGCGGCAGTGATCACCACGAAGTTGATGATGCCGGCGGCGGTCTTGATGCCCAGACGCTCGAAGGTCATCACGAACGGGCTGCCCTGGGTGCCGATTTCGTTCCACGGATAGATCGACAGGATCACGAACAGCGCGCCGACGTAGAACAGTAGAATCCGCCAGAACACCGAGCCGATGGCGCTGGGAATGGTCTTCTGCGGGTTTTTCGCTTCACCGGCGGTCAGGCCGATCATCTCCACGCCGAGATAGGCGAACATGACCATTTGCAGGGACATCAACACGCCCTGCACGCCGTTTGGCATGAAACCACCGTGGGTCCAGAGGTTGGAAATCCCCAAGGCCACACCGTCGTTGCCGAAACCGAAGGCGATGACGCCGATACCACCGAATACCATCGCAATGATGGTGACGATCTTGATCAAGGCGAACCAGAATTCGAACTCACCGAAGGCTTTTACCGCGATCAAGTTGATCGAGCCCATGCTGACCAATGCCGCCAGCGCCCAGATCCAGCGCGGCACATCGGGGAACCACACGCCCATGTACACAGCCACGGCAGTGATTTCCGCGACACAGGTCACCAGCCACAGGAACCAGTAGTTCCAACCGGTCAGGAAACCCGCCAATGGGCCGAGGTAGTCCTGGGCGTAACGGCTGAACGAGCCGGCGACCGGGTTGTGCACGGCCATTTCACCGAGCGCGCGCATGATCACCAGGATGGCCAGGCCGCCGATGATGTAGGACAGCATGATGGCCGGGCCAGCCATTTCAATGGCTTTGGCCGAACCCAGGAACAGGCCGACGCCGATACAGGCACCGAGCGCCATCAAGCGAATGTGCCGTTCGCCGAGTTCGCGTTTGAGCGGGCCGCCTTGAGCGGTCTCGCCGTGGGGCAACTGATTGCCTACGGGCATGGGTACAACCTCGTCTTGTTATTGGATATATCCACCGAGTGGCGAAGCGCTGACCGATAAGCCATCGCCTCCCGTAACCGATCCTGCTTCATGGGCAGAACCGTCTTGCAGGGCAAAACCTGCGCGATCAGCGGGGGGTGCAGTATAAAAAGCTCGCGACAGAGATTTTCACTCTATAAACCACAAAAATCAGGCGTAAATCTCGGTAAAAGCGCTGTTCACGGAGATGAATTATCTGGGCTTTGTAGGATTTTTCGCTTTTGAAACGGCGGCGAGTATTGCACGGTATTGGTGCGTCGTCATGTTTCCATGTGGGAGCCAGGGTCGCCGGAGAAGGCGTCCTTGAGCCTTGCGTCGATCTTTCGGGTACCTTCGCCGGCACACCTGGCTCGTACGATCCTCACAATTTTTTCACCAACGCCAACCACCGACTAAGCTTCAAACAAGTCCGATCAATCTGCGTGAATGGATCAATCGACTATGGGCGCTTTAGAACAAACCGATTCGAGTAAAACCGTGGTCCAGACTGAACCTGTGGATGAAGCGCCAACACCTGAAAAACCTCCTCGCAGTCGCATCAAGCACGGCTGGAAAGCGTTCTGGCTGTTACTGGTGATCATTGCGATTGTCCTGGGCCTGGCGGCGTCCAAGGAGATGCGCACATCGAGGTTTCAAGCCCGGGAAGCCAGCAAGTTTGCCAAAACCCTGAGCTATGAACTCAAACCCGGTCCCACCGACGCCATTCGCTACCCTGGCGCTGGCCCGTTCGACCTGCGCCTGGGTTACAGCTCGCTGGGCGAGTTCCTGCCACGCTTGCTCAAGCGTGATTACGTCATTTCCGCGCAGACCCGGTTTTCCCCGGCACTGATGGACTACACGGAAAAAGGCTTGTTCGTGCCCTATGCGGAGAAAATCCAGGCGGGATTGTCGATCACCGATTGCCGCGCCAACCCCTTGTACCAGTACAAGTATCCACAACAGCTCTATTCCAGCTTCGAGGCGATCCCGCCGGTGGTGGTCAATAGCCTGCTATTCATCGAAAACCGCTTCTTGCTCGACCCGCGTCAGCCCCTCGCCAACCCGGCTGTGGACTGGCCGCGATTTGGCATGGCGGCATATACCCAGGTCGCCAAGATGCTGCACCTGCCCGGTCAATCGGCGGGCGGCAGTACCCTGGCAACGCAACTCGAGAAGTATCGGCACTCACCGGACGGGTTGACCGTGTCCGGCGGGGAAAAAATTCGCCAAATGATTTCCGCCACCGTGCGCGCCTATCAGGACGGGCCGCAAACGCTCATCGCCCGGCAGAACGTGGTGCGTGACTACCTCAATAGCGTGCCGCTGTCGGCGGTGCCGGGCCATGGTGAAGTGCATGGCATGGCGGAGGGTTTGCGCGTGTGGTACGGCGCCGACTTCAACACCGCCAACGAGACCCTGGCGAGCGACGCCACGGATGCTAAAAGCCTGGCGGAAAAGGGCCTGGCCCTGCGTGAGATGCTGTCCTTGATGATCGCCCAGCGCCGCCCTTCCCATTACCTGACCAAGGGTCGCGATGAACTGGGCGAGCTCACCGACAGCCACATTCGCCTGCTGGCACAAAATGGCGTGATCGATGCGCCCTTTGCCGCCGCAGCATTGGCCAGCAAAGTGACGTATCGCGACTGGGCTACCCAACCGACCATTCAACCGATCGTCACCAACAAGGGCATCAGCGTGGCACGCAGCCGCCTGGCCGGGCTGCTCAACCGTCCGCTGTACGATCTCGACCGGCTCGACCTCTCGGCCACCAGCACGCTGCAAGGCGACCTGCAAACCCAGGCCACCGCCTACCTCAAACGCCTGGCCGACCCGGCCTATGCCGCGGAAATCGGCTTGATGGGCGAGCGCTTGCTGACCCCCACCAGCACCACCCAGGTGCGCTACAGCTTCACGCTGTTCGAGCTGACACCGGATGGCTCGCGGGTGCGGGTACAGACCGACAGCACCGACCAGCCGTTCGATATCAACGAAGGCAGCAAACTGGAACTGGGCTCCACCGCAAAAATGCGCGTGCTGACCACTTATCTGCAAATCATTGCCGAGCTTCACGACAAATATGCCGAGATGAGCGTCCCGGACCTGAAGAAAGTCGAGGTGCCGGAGCAGGATCGCCTGAGCCGGTGGGTCGTCGATTACCTGATCCAGAACAAGGACCGCAGCCTGCAACCCATGCTCGGTGCCGCGCTGGATCGCAAGTACTCCGCCAGCCCCGGCGAAGCGTTTTTCACCGGTGGCGGTTTGCATGTGTTTCATAACTTCCGCAAGGAAGACAACGGACGTAACCCGACCCTGCGCGATGCCCTGCGTGAGTCGATCAACCTGCCGTTCATCCGCCTGATGCGCGACCTGGTGCGCTACACCACTTATTCGGGCCCCAACAACAGGGCCGAATTGCTCAAGGACGACCGTGACCCTCGGCGCCAGGAGTACCTGGCCTCGTTCGCCGACCGCGAAGGCACGTCGTTCCTGCTCAAGTTCTGGAAGAAATACAAGAACAAGGACACCCAGGAGCGGCTCGAGACCTTCCTCGACAGCATGCGCCCGACCCCCATCCGCCTGGCCGCCGTGCACCGTTACCTGTTGCCGCACGCCAGTCAGCAAAGCTTCAACACTTTTGTGCGTTCGCACCTCACCGGCGAAAAGTCCACCGACAAGGAGAAACTCACCGACGAACGCCTCGAACGCCTGTACCTCGCCTATGGGCCCGGTACCTACGACTTGCCTGACCAGGGCTTCATTGCCAAGGTCCACCCGTTGGACCTGTGGATGATGAGTTACTTGCTGACCCACCCGGACGCCACGTTCAAGGACATCGTCAAAGCCAGCCAGTTCGAACGCCAGGAAGTCTACAGCTGGCTGTTCAAGAGCCGTCACAAGGGCGCCCGTGACAACCGTATTCGCACCACCCTGGAAATCGAAGCGTTCCTCGACATTCACCAGCGCTGGCAGCAAGTCGGCTATCCGTTCGACCACCTGGTGCCGTCGCTGGCCACCGCCATCGGCAGTTCCGGTGACCGTCCGGCGGCTTTGGCGGAGCTGATCGGCACCATCCTCAACGACGGCGTACGCATGCCGACGCTACGTATCGACAGCCTGCACTTTGCGGCGAATACACCGTACGAAACCAAATTGATCAACGACCCGGACGTCGGTAAACGGGTGATGCCGTCCGAAGTCGCCACGGCCATGCGCGAAGCCTTGTCGCAGGTGGTGGACGCCGGTACGGCCAGGCGTGTGTCCGGCAGTTTCACCACGCCGGATGGCAAGCCGCTGGCTATGGGCGGCAAGACCGGGACCGGCGACAACCGTATCGAAGCCATTGGCTCCGGCGGGCGAATTCTCAGCTCCAAGTCGCTCAATCGCACGGCCACTTTCGTGTTCTACATCGGCGATCACCATTTCGGTACGCTGACCGCATTCGTGCCGGGGCGCTCGGCGGAAAACTTCACCTTCACCTCGGCGCTGCCGGTGCAGGTACTCAAGGGCATGGCGCCGATCCTGACGTCGTACCTGCAACCCGGCAGTAACACTGCGTGCCTGCCTGTGGAGGTGGTCCGGCGTTGACAAAATCGGCGCGTTTACTCATCACACTTCCGAATCCCAGATCACGGTAATACTCCCGGCATAGTGGGCCGCAACACCGGGTTGCAGCATGCGATTCACGTAATAGGGTGAAATTTCGAAATGCAGGACACCCGGTTTCCGATCTACGTAAAAGCCGGGCTTGAATTCTTTCGCGTATGCCTGGCCTACTTGCAGCGGGACACGATTGACCGGTTGTCCAGCTAGGTCCGTCAAGCCATTGGGTAAGCTGACACTGGTGTTCACCACTGCGTTGCGCCCGGTATTGCGATCACGAATCTGGCAATCGAACAGTCCTTCTATTTCGCACTGCAAAATCATCTTGAAGCGCGATGACGCCGAGATATTGAAGGTCTGATCGCGGAACAGCCGTGTTGGTTTGCGCCCTTGCGTCAGCCACGACTGCCAGCCACCTTGCGGCACCAGTTCCACTTGGTTGCCCCCCGGGGGTATATCCACCTTGAGGGTGTGCTGGACGTTCAGAGAGAAGTTCAAGGTCAGGGTCGGACTGCTGGGCTGCATGATGTCGCCCATGTCGAAGTCCATCCCCGGCCCGAGGGAATAGGTCAAATTACCGACATATTTTCCTGACGACATACCCAATGGATTAGGGGTCACGAGTTCGTAGGCAAAGTCGAGATACTGAAATTGCATCCATGGCACATTAAATTGTGCCTGCTTTACGCATGAGCTTTCTGTCGGGGTTTTCCAGAAAAATGCGTATGTACGTGCCGAGAAGTAGCCGACGCCGCTGTAAATACAAGGGACCGGTGCGTAAACCCAACTGCTGCCCCACAGTTGATTGTGCGCGAGCCGATAATCGTCCCCGCCGCCCACCAGACCGATCACATCGTCCGTCACAACCCTGGAACCCATGCCAGCAATGCGGACCTTTACAATTTCCGGTTCACCCGTGGTTTCATGGAGTACGGTCAACTCTCGCCACTGTGCCGGGACCTTGATCCACGCGCCTTGGCGCGGGTCCGTGTGATTGGCCATGATCGGACCGCTGGAATCGAACTGGATCGGCACCTGCAGACTGAACATTTCGTTGCCCACGCATTCCTCAGGGTGTTGTGCGCAGTAACCACTGGACGGGGTGTCATTGGTAAATTTATTGCGCTGAGGATTAGCCGAATCCGGCTTGAACGAGGCCTGTATCGACACCTCCTCTGCCCAGGCTGATGACAACCAGGCTGTAAGTAAAAACGCCGCTGTTATACGGCGGCTCCTGTATCGTTGGAACGCTTGAGCGCGCTTCATCCCTAAGCCCCTTAAATTCAACAATACCCAGCCACATGGCCTCACATCATGAACTACCCCTCCTTGGGCAAAACCACTAAACCTCCGAATCCCAGATCACCGTCGCACTACCCGCATACTGTCGTTGTTGGCCCGTATGGATCATCCCGGCGACTTCGGAGGCTGGCACTTCGAAGTGCAGCGTTCCCGGTTTGCGATCCACATAGATGCCCGGTTGAAACAGCTGCGTGCCACTGCCATCCAGCCGTAGCGGCTGGCGACTGACGGGTTGCCCACTGGCATCGCTCAAGCCATGGGGAAGGCTGACGCTGACATTCACAGGAACGATGTGACCGCTCACAGGCTCTCTTAATGAACAATTTTGTCCATCCTGGGTGTATTGGCATTCGAGCTGCATTTTGAAACGTGAACTGGCGGAGATATTGAAGGTTTGGTCGCGGAACAGGCGGGTCGGCTTGCGCCCGTGCGTCAGCCATGACTGCCAGCCACCCTGAGGCACCAGTTCCACACGATTGCCACCCGGGGGGATATCAACCTTAAGGATGTGATGAACATCCAGTTCGAAATTCAAGGTCAGGGAAGAACTGCTGGGCACCATGATGTCGCCCATATCGAAGTCCATCCCGGGACCAACGGTATAGGTCAAGTTGCCGGTATACAGGCCCGAAGACATGTTCAACGGGTCAGGGGTACGCAGCTCATAGCCGATCTGCATCGTGTCGTAGCTCAGATTCGAAATACGATAATTGGCGGTTGCCGCGCATTCACTCACAGTCGGTGTCATCCAGAAAAAGGTACGACTGGCAGGCGCGGTATACATGCCTCCTGTCGCTTGGCAGGGAGCTGGCGGAGACCATGTCCAGTCACCCCATAAGCGTGTGTGCCACCCCTGAACGGTGGTGGGTTCTCCTTCACCCACAAGGTTTTCAGCGGTATCAGGAAGGAGATAACGGCCTCCAATAGATGCTATGCGCACTTCCAGGTCCGAATATTCCTGAGTTTCGGTATTCCTGACACGAAGTATCTGCCACTGAGCAGGCACTCGAAACATCGCACCTTTGCGTGAATCCGGGTGCCGAGGTTCGATCGGGGCCACGGATACGAAATCGATCGGCATCAGCAGAGAAAACAGACCTCTATCATTGCAGAATGCCGGTTGTAATTGGCAATGCCCGGTAACAGGAGTTTGATTGATGAACTTGTTATCCATGGGTTTGGATGGGTCCGGCCGAAATATCGCCTTGATATCCATGGAGGCACTCATCACAGGTGGAATACCTCCGAAAATCATGATGATCCAAACAAAAAGGCTCGAAGTTCTATTCATTTCTTGAATTCCATCCTTTATCACTCAAGCGCCCGGCAGCACGGCATTGAAGATCATGTTGACGCTGCCAAAATAACTGCCGGGTTTGTAAACGCCATCGGCAGGCGGCACCGGGTTGATTTCCAACAACACACGCTTGCCCAAAGCCGCCTCGGCCATGGAAATCACTTCGCTGTTTTCCCGTTCATTCAACAACTGCCCGTTGAACAGCACGCGCAAATCAATGTGATGACCATCGGTCCCATTGGACAGATAAGGCCGGCCTTCAAGCCGGGCTTCGATCGAGCCCGCCGCGTTCTTCACGTCGAAATACTTGCGCAAGCCGCCCAGCGTCGATGACGCCAGGTTCCACGGCAGCTGCTGCTCGCGGTGAATCCAGTCCGGGTCGGAGGGAATGACGTAAAACGCCTGGGTCGGTATGGTCACGAACACGTCGAACCGATGTTCTTCCCTGGCGGCAAACACCGCAGGGCTTAGCGACAACGCCACCAATGACAGCAGGCCAAGGGTCAGTTTCTTGAACATGGGTCAGCCCTTCACATCGAGTTTTTTACTTTTTTCACCTTCCACCAGCGTGAAGTGGTATTCGCGACCGGCCTGTTTTTCGAACTCAAAAGTGCGACCTGCGAGGATGTGATGTTTGGTGGTGGGCTGACAGTCTTGCTCGTTCTTGATCGAGCAATCCTTGAACTCATCGATCACCACCACGGTGTTGCCGTTGTTGCGAATGCGATAATTACCAGCCGCGTTGTCGATCACGCTGTCGAAACGCGCGTCCTTGGGCCGCACGAAAAATACCGCGCCGTAACCGGCCAGCACGTTGACCCCGGCGGAAAGGGTTTTCTTGTACTCATCGCGCTCTTCGCTGGAGACCGCAAACTCGTCCTCTTTCTCCGGGACCACCGGCACGAACCGTACGCGGAAGTAGCGCTCGCGCTCACGTTCGCCCATGTACAACAACCGAGTGCCCTGCATGCCGTTGGCCGGCACGATCAGCCGTGCGGGACTGGCCATCAGGCCGTCTCGGGCGGTGCCGTCGGCCTGGGTCTTGAGCGGCACTTCCTGGGCAGTGCCATCCGCGGCGAAGAGGATTTCAAGAATGTTGACCTTGACGAACGCCGTGCTGTCGCCGCCATTGAAGACCCGCTTCAGGTAGGTACTTTTGTCCGCGTCCAGATAGTCGTAGACAGTGCCGATGTTGATGCTCGGCGTGGCGTAGACCATGTTAGAAAACAAATAAGCACCCAGTATCAACAGACGTTTAATCATTGCGAACCTCATTCATTAATAGACCATATGGCGAAGCCGAACCAAACTGTAAAAATTACAAATCAAATTTGTGAATCCCAAACAACCGTGATTCCACCGGTATATTGACGGGCTCCTCCTCGCAACATTTCAGCCACTGCAGCTTTATCCACTTCAAAGTGCAAGGTTCCGGGTTTACGATCGATGTATAGCGTTGGTTCGAAACGTTCAGTACCGACACCATCCACTCGTAATGGGCGACGACTCACCGCTTGCCCGGACGTGTCGCCTAGCCCATGAGGCAAACTCACCGAGACCTGCACCGGCACTTGATTGTTCTTATCATCCTGTAAGGCGCAGGTGCTATTGGCAGCGTAATGTTCACATTCCATTTGCATCTTGAACGCCGTCGAAGACCAGATATTGAAGGTTTGATCACGAAACAAGCGTGTCGGTCTGCGACCTTGATTCAACCAACTCTGCCACCCCCCTTCAGGCGACAAGGACACTTTATTTCCACCCGGTGGAATTTCAACTTTGAAAATATGATTCACGGTGAGCGTGAAGTTGAATGCGAGTTCACTTTCACTGGGGACCATGACGTCTCCCAAGTCGAAGGCCAGCCCCGGACCAACGCCATATGGTAAACGCCCGGTATAAGTTCCCGATTTCATATTCAACGGGTTTGGCGTGGCCAATTCATACATGATGTCGAATTTCGTATAAGAGAAATCAGGAATATCGAAGGCTGCAGTTTTGCTGCAGACCTGGCCCGCAGGAATGTTCCAGTAGAAATTTTCTCCGTAGCTATTTAAACTGAACGCATTGGTTGTTCTGGTACAAGGACGGGGCGGATACATCCAGGTGGCCAGAGGAGCGTTATTTCCCACCCCGCCCCATAACATACCGAGAGCCTTGCTATTGTTCCCTTCGGGTTGCCCGATCAGTTCCTGCACAGGCCGATCCAAACGATAGTTGCCACCGATACTCCTCACCCGATACTGCAGGGTTTCCGAATCTCCCTCTGCATGAACAACTTGTACTTCAGTCCAATGCGACGGTATTTGAAACATCGGCCCCTGGCGCAAACCATGATTGGCGCGAATGGGCGCATTGGCTGCAGCAATAATGTTAGTTTCAATGCTGAATATATTTTGTTGGGCACATACCGTGGGATAGATCGCGCAGTAACCACTGGGCGGCGTTTTATTGATGAATCTGTTCGCCCCCGGGTTCGATGGATCAGGTACAAACTCTGCGAGAATCTCGACTTCATCGGCAACAACAGCTGACACCAATAAAGCGGACAGGATGGCAACCGACAGCCCTTTTAGTATTTCGCCACTCTTCATTTTTTAACCTGCGCTCTCAATCTTTTTAGCCGCATCCGCCAAGGTGTCCGGCGTACAGCGCAAGTCGCCGATCATCAGCACGTCGTTTTCAGTGCGCCCATTGCTCGGGTCCAGGCGGAACTGGCACAGCAACTGGTTGCCATGGCGCACTTCCAGGGTCGGCGAGCCGGCGTTCATTTCCATGGAGAAGAAGCCGTCGACTTCACTTACACCGCGGCTGGCGTGGTTGATGATGTGATGGCCCTTGAGCGGGTTGCCCTGCGGGTCGACCAGGCGACCCAGTACGGTGACGGTTTTCATCACCTGCACCTTGCGGTAACCCACGCCGCCCTTGTTCAAGTGATAACTGGAACGGGCCGGCTGGATGGTCGCGGCGGGCACATGATTGCCCTCGAAATCGAAACTCACTGAGCTGCTCTTGTAGGCGGTGATCGGCACGAAATTGCGCCCTGGCCTGAGGACCGCGCTGCCGCCGCTCAAATCGTCGGCGCGCAGTGCGATGCCGTCGATGTCGGACTCCACATCGATGATCATCCCGGCACCGTTGCGGTGGTACTGGCTGGTCATGACCACCTTGTTCGCGCCGACAGCCACGGTACTGTCCAGGTTCAAGCCACCGGTGAGGTCGTTGTTGAAAGAGGAGCGCTGGATGAATCCGTCGCCATGGACCAGGTCCGATTGCATCGTGGCCATGGCATTCAAGCCGACGCCATAGGTGTCGGTGATCGCCGTGGCCGAGACACTTTGCAGCAGGTGATCCTGCAGGTCTTTGCGGTAGGTGACCGACGCGTTGTTGTCCCGGCCGCCATCACGGGCCGTGCGGGTGCCGATACTGCCGGAGATCTGCTCTCCCGGGCCGCCCAAGGCAATGTTGACGCTCAGGTCGATGCCACGGTTGCGGTCGTCACCCGAGCTGAAACTGCCGGGTCGGTCGAACAGTGACAGCCGCCAGTTGGCATCGCTGCCAAACAGTCGGGTGCGCTGGGTCCAGCCCAGATCCACGCCGGTGCCTTCGGTGTTGCCTTCACTGTGGGACACACGAGCATTGACCGAGCTTTTGCTGCTCAGCCGATGGTTCACCGACAGAGACGAGTTGCTGGTCTGGCCGACAAACACGTTGCGTTGTCGCACCCGTGTGCCATCGGGCAGTGTGTCGTAGAGCCGGGTGGTATCGAGCCAGCTGCGGTTATGACTGGCAACGATACTGCCGCTGCCGTAGGAGTACAGCCCCTGCACATCCAGGCCGGTGCCGTAGTCTTCAGTCTGGTAGATGTTGGCAAAGAGACTGGCATTGTTGACGATCGCCCAGTCGATCGAGGTGCCGTACTGGAAGGAATCGCGCACCTGGCGTCCGCTCAACCCGAGGATGACACGTGGGTGCAGCAGATAGTTGAACGCCGCACCCGCGGTCATGTCTCCGTCGTCCTGCTCGTCCCAGTTGCTCAGCACTTTGCTCTCGCGGCCGGCAAACAGGTTGTAGCGCCAGCGTTCTTCGTGATCGCGCCAGTTGCTCGGTTTGTAGACCAGCTCCTGTGTGCTGGAAGTGATCTGGCCGTCTTCGATCAGGCGCACTTCCACTTCATAGATGCCACCCGGTAGCGGGCGGGTATCGAGGGTCTGCAAGCCGGCTGGCATCGCCTGGGTATTGATCAGCAAACCGTCGCGGTAGATTTCCACCGAGCCTTGGCGATTGGCGGTGACATAGATCGGATAAACCGCCGCTTTCGGGTTATTGATGGCAAGACTGTCGGAACTGCCATACATGACGCCCAATGCAGTGTCGGGACTGGTGCCGAACGTACGCGGTTGTCGGGTCAAGCCCTCCGACGAGGGCGTGAACAAACCCAAACGTAGAAAACTGCCTTCCAGTTCGCGCTGGGTGAAGAACTCGTTCACCGAGTGATATAGCTGGTTATCCAGGCCACCCAGTCGAGACAGTTGAATGTTGACCGCTTGGGTCCAGTTGCCCAGGCTGCTGCTGGCCTCAAGGCCATAACGCCCACCCAGGTCCTGATTCTGGCCACCGTTGAGGTTCAACTGGTTGCGCACGATCAGGCCGGTACTGCCGCCTTCGGGCAGGCTGTAGTAACGCTGCTGCTGGTCGTCGCGCTCGGCGTTTTCGGTGAGGATTGAAACCAGTGAGTTTTCCAGGCTGTAGTGCACCGCCATCAGTTGCTGCGGGCAATTGGCCTGGCAACCGCCCAGCGCTACACCTTGTTTGAGGTAGTTCGACCAGGTGTCGCGCTCACTGGGTTTGATCGTACTGTCGCTGATATCAGCGAAGTCAACGAGGGTGATGCGATCGTCGCGTGATAACACGACCATTGCCTCACCGAGAAATTGGTGGTCAAGTTCCACGCGCACCGCCAGCGGAACATCAAAGAAATGTTCTTCGAACTCGCTCGGCAAACCTTTTGCCTGCGCCAGCAAACTTCGAGGTGTATGGCCGTTGTCCGTGGGCGCGGCCAGGGCAGTTGCGCAAAAACATAGGGCAAGCGCCGTCGCGATGGGAGTCATCGGGAACATGAACGAAATACTCTGAGAATAAGTGCGTTAAAACCCGATCGACAGGCAGTGACTACCCATCGACCGGCAAGTGTTAACGAATAAGGCCGGGCCTTAAGTCAGGGCTGTTTCAGATGCGCGGGATGGCATCGAAGATCACCACTGGAGTGGCTGTGTACGCGCCTGTTTGAGTGGCAGTGGGTTTGGCCGCGGCAATCACCAGGTCAGCCCGCATGCCCCCGTTGGACTCGGTATCGCCAACCACTTCCTGAGATACGCCGGTCAAGGTTACGCCGTTGAAGGTGTAGGTCAGATCGATGTTGTTGTTACCGTTGAACAGGGGTTGCGGCCCGCCCTCCACATAAGCACCGACCGAACCGTTGGTGTGTCGGATATCGTAAGTCGCACGCAGCGGGTCCAAGGTGCCGGCCGCCAGGTTGTAGGCCATTTTTTCATCCTTACCGAAATCAGGATTGACCGGTTGGGCATGGAAGACCTGGGTTGGAATGTTGGCGCTGATGTTGATGGAGCTGCGCGCTTCTTCCGCAGCGAACGCCAGCGACGAGCTAAGGGCCAGGAGAGTCATCGGGACGGCGATTGCAAACTTCTTGAACATTGTCGAGTACCTGTGTTTTCAAAGGATTTGGTCTATCGAAAGTTTAATGATCCGTGCCAACAACCAGAGTGATGGCGTTTCGGCTCAACTTTCGACACGGAGAATGATCGACCAATTTCCTAAGAAAGTAAGTACGAAAGTTCTGCGCAACATGTAGTAAAAGTGACTCACACATCGACAGAAAAAGCATTCAAATCAGTCAACTATGATATTCATCCATCAGCCATATCCTACACACAGTTTGAGCTGAAAAAGCATGCAGACAAATACTAAAACAACTTCTGTAAGAACAATACTACTTACCCCCAGAAACTAACGCCCAACAATAGTTGAACGCCTGATAATTAGTTTAATTACTCTAAAATAGCCAGCGTTCTCTTCTCCCGCCGGACCGGTGGGGGGATCTGGTCTCTCGACCGTCGGTCAATAAAGCTTGCACAGGCCATAAGATATATCTTACGTTGTATCTAGACACGACAGGAGAAGGAAAAAATGAGAGACCATCATTCCCCCCACCGCGAACACGGCGACGGTCGCGACGGCTTCGAAAAACGCCCCGGCCGCGAACGCGGAGGACGCGGACCCCGGGTCTTTGCCCCCGGTGATTTGAAATTGCTGCTGCTGGCACTGATCGCTGAACAGCCTTGCCACGGCTACGACCTGATCCGCCAGATCGAAGGCATGTTCGACGGCGCCTACAGCCCCAGCCCCGGCGTGATCTACCCCACCCTGACCTTTCTGGAAGAAAGCGAAATGATCCAGGGCGATGCCGAAGGCGGGAAAAAACGCTACAGCGTCACCGACGCCGGCCGCCACTCCCTGAGTGAACAAGCCATTGCCCTGGAAGGCGTGCGGGTACGCATCGATGTCAGCAAACGCTCGCTGCGCGGGCATGATCGCCCGCCGGAAATCCACGAGGCGGTACATAACCTGCGCCATGCCCTGCAACTGCACCACGGCCGCTGGAGTGCGCAAGAAATCCAGCGCGTTGCCACCCTGCTCAACAACACCGCCAAAGCCATTGTCGACGGCCCCGCCGTTCAGGCTGGCCAGGAGATCGCCGAATGACCGCAGTCGATACCTCAACCATTCACCGTGTCATGCACGAGATCAAACGTCGTCGCCTTGAAGTCTTGCGCGTCGTCGACCTGACTCCGCGCATGCGCCGCATTACCCTGGGCGGCCCTGAGCTGGCCGGTTTCATCAGTCTGGGCACCGACGACCACGTCAAGTTGCTGTTCCCGCAGAACGCGGAGCAACAGGCGGCGCTGGACACCCTGGTGCTTGGCGCCGGCAAGGACAACAGCCCAAAGCCGGCCATGCGCGACTACACCCCGCGCCGCTACGACCTGGAGGCCCTGGAGCTGGATATCGATTTCGTGCTGCACGGCGACGGCCCTGCCTCGACCTGGGCTGAACAGGCCAAACCCGGGCAGTTCCTGCACATCGGCGGGCCAAGGGGTTCGATGATCGTGCCCGATATCTTCGACAGCTACCTGCTGATCGGCGACGAGACCGCCCTGCCCGCCATCGCCCGTCGCCTTGAAGGCCTGGCAGCCAATCGCAAGGCGCTGGTGGTGATCGAAGTGGAAAACGGCAAGGAACAGCAAGTGCTGCAGAGCGCTGCCGAGGTCAATGTGATCTGGGTGCTGCGCGAAGGGGGCAAAGATCATTTGTTGAACACTGTGCGCCAGATCCAGGTGCCAGCCGGCAGCCTGTACGCGTGGGTGGCGACCGAGAGCAAAGCGTCGCGGCAGATTCGTCGGGTGTTGCTCGATGAGCATGGGCTGGATGAGCAGTTCATCAAGGCCGTGGGTTATTGGCGTCTGGATGACACTGACGAGGAGTGACCGGCTTCTAGGCCCCATCGCCAGCAGGCTGGCTCCCACATGGGATCTGTGTAGATCACAGCCTTGTGGGAGCCAGCCTGCTGGCGATGGCGATGTTACCTACACTACAAATCCAGGCCTTTATTACGACGCCCCAGCCACCAGTCCCAGCCGATCAGCAACAACGCAATCAAGACAAACCCCAGCAACAATCCACCGGCATTGATGAACACCTGTGGATAACCCAGTTTCTCGACATCGATGAACGGGTAGGGATAAACCGCCAGCACATGCCCGCGCAGCAGCGAATAGGCGAAGTAGGCCAGCGGATAGATCACCCACAACCCGATGTGTCCCACCCGCAGCCTGCCCTTGGGCACGCAACGCCACCAATACAAAATAAACAGCAGCGGCATCACGTCGTGCAACAGCTCATCGGCCAGCCATTGCCAGCCTTGCGGATGCCACAAATGCCGCAACAGCAGGTTGTAGGCCAGGCTGACCACGGTGATGCTCACGGCAATGCCACTGCTGACCCACGGCTGCAGGAACCAGCGACGCGCCGCCGACTCGCGGGACGTCGCGGCACAGGTCAGCGCGGTCGCCACCAGGGTGTTGCTCAGCACAGTGAAATAGCTGAAGAAACTCATCAGGCCGCCGAGCAGGCTGGCGCCCAGCGTCCAGCGCGAATGGAAAATCAGGTACATCTGGATGCTCAACCCCACCCAGCCGAGCGTGGCAGCCACGACCGCAAAACGACGGCGTAACGCGGACGGGTTGACCATATTCAAAGCGGTCGTTTGGTGCGCATCAACTTCACATACAGACGCTCGACCTTCTCCCGCGCCCACGGGGTTTTGCGCAGGAACGTCAGGCTCGACTTGATGCTCGGATCGCTCTTGAAGCAGCGGATATCGATGCGCTCGGCCAGCCCCGACCACTCGTAGTGTTCAACCAGCGCGTTGAGGATCTGTTCCAGGGTCACGCCGTGCAGCGGATCGGGGTTGTGTTCGTTCATGCCAGGCCTTTGAGCAGAGGGGGAATTGGAAGCCGCGCACCTTACGTTAAATGTAGGTGAAACGGAAAAGATCGCAGCCAGCGGCAACGCCTACAGGACTGTTACCAAATCTGAAAGGGTGCGTGTCATGAAAAGCCCTTTCTCTATTTGTAACAGAACATTATCCTTACGCCCGTTTTAGCTGAAACGCTTCTGCCGCCCACACCGCGTCTGCCGTCACGTTCATCCCCCAGAAAAAGATCAAGAATTTCTTCCCTATGCCTGATTTACAATCTCCCAAAGACAGCGCTGTCTTTATGACCGCTGCTTGCCTGCTTACAGGCCTTGGCGCTTTCAGCCTCGCCACTTGCACCCAGGCGGCGCCCGCCTTCGACAGCGACTCACCGTGGATGCTCGGTGACTGGAACGGCACCCGCAGTGAACTCTCGGCAAAGGGCTACGATTTCAAGATCGACTACACCGGCGAAATGGGCAGCAATCTGCATGGCGGCTTCGATCACGATCGC
Organism: Pseudomonas sp. MHK4; assembly: GCF_054600775.1. Lineage (NCBI taxonomy): Bacteria > Pseudomonadati > Pseudomonadota > Gammaproteobacteria > Pseudomonadales > Pseudomonadaceae > Pseudomonas > Pseudomonas sp. MHK4. Next base: position 48,723 of record NZ_BAAIAK010000010.1, read on the forward strand.
ACCGCTCGCTACAGTGATCAGTTCGCCCTTGGCACTCACCTGGACCTGCAGAAAATCCTCGGCTGGGATGACGCCGAGTTCCAGCTGACCCTCACCAAGCGCAGTGGCAACAACATCAGCAACGACCGGATCAACGACCCGCGGGTCGGCGGCTTCACCTCCGCGCAGGAAGTCTGGGGCCGTGGCCAGACCACGCGCCTGACGCAGATGTGGTACCAGCAGAAATTCCTCGACCAGAAGCTCGACATCAAGGTCGGCCGCTTCGGCGAAGGCGAAGACTTCAACAGTTTTCCCTGCGACTTCCAGAACCTGGCGTTCTGCGGCTCCCAGGTCGGCAACTGGGTGGGCGATATCTGGTACAACTGGCCAGTCAGCCAGTGGGCGATGCGGGTCAAGTATCACCTGACGCCCGAGTTGTACGCGCAGGTCGGCGCGTATGAGCAAAACCCGTCGAACCTCGATCGCGACAACGGCTTCAAGCTCAGCGGCAGCGGCACCCAAGGGGCGATCCTGCCGGTGGAACTGGTGTGGACGCCAAAGCTCAACGGTCTGCCGGGTGAATACCGTGCCGGCTATTACTACAGCAACGCCGACGCCACCGATGTCTACAAGGACAGCCACGGCCAGCCTGCGGCCCTGAGTGGCGAGGCTTACCGGAGTGCGTCGAGCAAGCACGGCGTATGGCTGGGCGTTCAACAGCAAGTCACCAGCATCGCCAGCGACCATTCCCGCGGCCTGAGCCTGTTCGCCAATGGCACGATGCACGACAAGAAAACCAACGCCATCGACAACTATGTCCAGGCCGGCCTCGTCTACAAAGGCTTGTTCGATGCCCGCGCCAGGGATGACATCGGCGTTGCCATGGCACGCGTGCACGTCAACCCGGCGTATCGCAAGAATGCCGAGGCGAGCAATCAGGCCAAGGCGGTCTTCGACTACGACAACCCGGCCTTCCTGCCGCCCCAGGACACCGAATACAGCGCCGAGCTTTATTACGGCGTGCACGTTACCAACTGGCTGACCGTGCGCCCGAACCTGCAATACATCCGCCACCCCGGTGGCGTGAACGAGGTCGATGACGCGCTGATTGGCGGGATCAAGATCCAGTCGTCGTTCTAAAAACACCACAAACCCCTTGTAGGAGCGAGCTTGCTCGCGATGCTCGTGAACGATAACGCAGCAAAAACCTGACACCCCGCATCGTGCTCAGGTTTTTCGCGAGCTCGCTCCTACAGGGGGGATTGCGTCAACCACCTGTTTTTATATGAACCATGCCCACGCGGGATCGTCATCTACAGTGAACTTGCGCGGGACAACTTGAAACGTCACGGAGAACCACACTATGAGCACTGACAGTGCTTCGAGTCGAAGCCGTCTGTTACCGAGCCTGCTCGGCATTCTGCTTTTGCTGATGGGCCTGGCCATGCTGGCCGGGGGGATCAAGCTGAGCATGCTCGGCGGCTCGCTGTATTACCTGCTGGCCGGTATCGGCCTGGCGCTGACCGGCATCCTGCTGATCGCCGCGCGCCGTGCCGCATTGGGCCTGTACGCCCTGGTGCTGTTCGCCAGCACCGTCTGGGCACTGTGGGAAGTCGGCCTCGACTGGTGGCAGCTGGTGCCGCGCCTGGCGATGCTGTTCGCCCTGGGCCTGGTGATGTTGCTGCCGTGGTTGCGTCGTCCGCTGCTGCGTGATGGCGCCGCTCCAATGGGCACCGGCGCCCTGAGCGTGGCCGTGGTGATCGCGGGCGCGACCGCCCTGGCCAGCCAGTTCACCAACCCGGGTGAAATCAAGGGTCAACTGGACCGCGACAGCGTACCGGGCATGACTAACACTGCCCCGGCCATGCCCGACGGTGACTGGAATTCCTATGGCCGCAGTGCCCATGGTGACCGTTACTCGCCGCTGGCGCAGATCACCCCGCAAAACGTCAACAAGCTGGTACCGGCCTGGACCTACCGCACCGGTGACCTGCCAGGGCCGAACGACCCGGGCGAAACCACCGCCGAAAACACCCCGCTGAAAGTCAACGGCATGCTCTATGTGTGTACGCCGCACAGCCAGGTGATCGCGCTGGACCCGGACACCGGCAAGGAAATCTGGCGTTTCGATCCGAAGCTCTCGACGCAGAATGCGGCGAACTTCAAGGGTTGGGCGCACATGACCTGCCGTGGCGTGACCTATCACGATGACGCGGTGTATGCCTCCGAGCATAGCCCGACCGGTTCGGCCAGCCCGGCCCCGGCCAGCCCGGCCCCGGCCAGCGCTTGCCCGCGCAAGATCTTCCTGCCGACCGCCGACACCCGCCTGATCGCCCTGAACGCCGACACCGGCAAGATGTGCGAAGACTTCGGCGACAAGGGCCAGGTCGACCTGCGTGCGAACATCGGCGGCTTCACGGCGGGTGGTTACTACTCCACTTCGCCTCCCGCGGTCACCAAGGACCTGGTGGTGATTGGCGGCCACGTCACCGACAACGTCTCCACCGACGAGCCAAGCGGCGTGATCCGCGCGTTCGACGTGCACACCGGCAAACTGGTGTGGAACTGGGACAGCGGCAACCCGGACGATACGACGCCGATTGCCGAAGGCAAGACCTACACCCGCAACTCGCCGAACATGTGGTCGATGTTCGCTGTCGATGAAAAACTCGGCATGCTCTACCTGCCGATGGGCAACCAGACCCCGGACCAGTTCGGCGGCGCGCGCACCCCCGAGTCGGAACTGCACGCGGCCGGCCTGACCGCCCTGGACATCGCCACCGGTAAAGTGCGCTGGCACTTCCAGTTCACCCACCATGACCTGTGGGACATGGACGTCGGCGGCCAGCCAACCCTGATGGACCTGAAGACCGCTGACGGGGTGAAACAGGCCGTCCTGGCGTCGACCAAGCAAGGCAGCATCTACGTGCTCGACCGCAGCACCGGCCAGGCCATCGTGCCGATCAACGAAGTGCCGGTGCCGCAAGGCGCGGTGGAAGGCGACCATACTTCGCCAACCCAGCCGAAATCCGAGCTGAACCTGATGCCGCCGCCGCTGCAAGAGCGCGACATGTGGGGCGTTACGCCGTTCGACCAGCTGATCTGCCGGATCGACTTCAAATCCATGCGCTACGACGGCCCGTTCACCCCGCCATCGCTGCAGGGTTCGATCGTGTATCCGGGCAACTTCGGTGTGTTCGACTGGGGCGGTATCTCGGTTGACCCGGTGCGTCAGATCGCGTTCGTGAACCCGAGCTACATGGCGTTCAAATCGAAGATGATCCCGGCCGCCGAAATCGCCGCCCAAGGCCCGCGCAAAAGCGAAACCGAAGGCGTGCAGCCCAACAAGGGCGCGCCGTACGGCGTGGTGCTCGAAGCCTTGCTGTCGCCAATGGGCCTGCCGTGCCAGGCGCCCGCGTGGGGCTACGTGGCCGCGATCGACCTGACCACCCATGAAAAAATCTGGATGCACAAGAACGGTACCGTGCGCGACAGCTCGCCGGTTCCGATTCCCCTGAGCATGGGCGTACCGAGTCTGGGCGGCACCTTCACCACCGCCGGTGGCGTAGGTTTCCTCAGCGGCACCCTCGACCAGTACCTGCGTGCCTACGACGTGAAAAACGGCAAGCAGTTGTGGGAAGGCCGCCTGCCGGCCGGCGCGCAAACCACGCCGATGACCTACACCGGCAAGGATGGCAAGCAATACGTGCTGGTCGTGGCTGGCGGTCACGGTTCGCTGGGCACCAAGCAGGGTGACTATGTGATTGCCTACAAACTGTCGGAATAAGCGCCAACCGTAGTTAATGCCAGGGCGACTCTCGCAGGGGGGGTCGCCTTTTTTGTGTCCTGAAACCAGCGCGCCCCCCCTTGCCTCAACGCCACAGCCGTCTAACATCAATCAAAAGGAAATTTTGTCCCAATCCCCTCAAGTTGAAGGACTCGACTACCGACACAGTACTCATCGGGCAATTGCCCCAGACAACAGCAAATCGGCCAAGCTGCAGGCAAAATCCCGCAGTGTGGATTGTCCCTTTGACTGCCATCACGGGATTGCCAATACTCATGGCAACTTGATGCTACCCGCACGGAACAAGGAATAGCCCTTTGAAGCTGGAACTCAAGAACAGCTTGTCGGTGAAGTTGCTCCGGGTCGTGCTCCTGTCGGCATTGATCGTCGGCGTGGTCTTGAGCTGCGCGCAGATCGTTTTCGATGCCTATAAAACACGCCAGGCCGTCGCCGGCGATGCCGAACGCATCCTCGACATGTTCCGCGACCCCTCGACCCAGGCCGTCTACAGCCTGGACCGGGAAATGGGCATGCAGGTGATCGAAGGCCTGTTCCAGGACGATGCCGTGCGCCAGGCATCCATCGGCCACCCCAACGAAGCCATGCTGGCGCAGAAATCCCGTGAGTTGCAGCACTCCAGCAGTCGCTGGCTGACCGACCTGATCCTCGGCAAGGAACGCACCTTTACCACCCAGTTGGTAGGACGCGGCCCTTACAGCGAGTATTACGGCGACCTGAGCATCACCCTCGACACCGCCACCTACGGCAAGGGCTTTATCGTCAGTTCGGTAATCATCTTCATTTCCGGGGTATTGCGCGCCCTGGCGATGGGCCTGGTGCTGTACCTGGTCTATCACTGGCTGCTGACCAAACCCCTGTCGCGAATCATCGAGCACCTGACCGAAATCAATCCCGATCGCCCCAGTGAGCACAAGATTCCGTTGCTCAAGGGCCACGAAAAGAATGAACTGGGGGTCTGGATCAACACCGCCAACCAGTTGCTCGAATCCATCGAGCGCAACACCCACCTGCGCCACGAAGCGGAAAACAGCCTGTTGCGCATGGCCCAGTACGATTTCCTCACCGGTCTGCCGAACCGCCAGCAATTGCAGACGCAGCTGGACAAGATCCTGGTCGATGCCGGCAAGTTGCAACGCCGGGTCGCGGTGTTGTGTGTCGGGCTCGATGACTTCAAGGGCATCAACGAACAGTTCAGCTACCAGACCGGCGACCAGTTGCTGCTGGCCCTGGCCGATCGCCTGCGCGCGCACAGCGGACGCCTTGGCGCCCTCGCCCGCCTGGGTGGCGACCAGTTCGCCCTGGTCCAGGCCGATATCGAGCAACCCTACGAAGCCGCTGAACTGGCGCAAAGCATTCTCGATGACCTGGAAGCGCCGTTTGCCCTTGATCATCAGCAGATCCGCCTGCGCGCCACCATCGGCATTACCCTGTTCCCCGAGGATGGCGACAGTACCGAGAAGCTGCTGCAAAAAGCCGAGCAGACCATGACCCTGGCCAAGACGCGCTCGCGCAACCGTTATCAGTTCTATATCGCCAGCGTCGACACGGAAATGCGTCGGCGTCGCGAACTGGAAAAAGACCTGCGCGAGGCACTGACCCGCGAACAGTTCTACCTGGTCTACCAACCGCAGATCAGCTATCGCGATCACCGGGTGGTCGGCGTGGAAGCGCTGATTCGCTGGCAGCATCCCGAGCACGGGATGGTGCCTCCGGACCTGTTCATCCCACTGGCCGAGCAGAACGGCACCATCATCGCCATCGGCGAGTGGGTGCTGGACCAGGCCTGCAAGCAGTTGCGCGACTGGCACGACCAGGGCTTCAGCGACCTGCGCATGGCGGTCAACCTGTCCACCGTGCAGTTGCACCACGCCGAGCTGCCGCGAGTGGTCAACAACCTGCTGCAGATGTATCGCCTGCCACCGCGCAGCCTGGAACTGGAGGTCACCGAGACCGGCCTGATGGAAGACATCAGCACCGCCGCCCAGCATTTGCTCAGCCTGCGCCGCTCCGGCGCGCTGATCGCGATCGACGACTTCGGGACGGGTTATTCGTCACTCAGTTATCTGAAAAGCCTGCCGCTGGACAAGATCAAGATCGACAAGAGCTTCGTGCAGGACCTGCTCGATGACGACGACGACGCGACCATCGTTCGCGCCATCATTCAATTGGGCAAGAGCCTGGGCATGCAGGTGATTGCCGAAGGCGTGGAAACCCTGGAGCAGGAGGCCTACATCATCTCCGAGGGCTGCCACGAGGGTCAGGGCTATTTCTACAGCAAACCCCTGCCGGCGCGGGAATTGAGCGCTTACCTCAGGCAGGCCCAGCGTAGCAATGCGGCTATTTTGTAACCTGTGTAGGCGCGCGCTCGCTCCTGCAGGGTGAAGCGCGCCATTGCGTGAATAAGAAATATTTCCAAGCACAACCCTTTACACATAATGCGAAAGATTTGCATTATGTGGCAGTTTTGCGCGCTGGACGCGTTATACCACCCCCTCTCGAAGCAGGATGTTCGCCATGATTCGTATGCCTCTGGCTACCGCCAGTCTGTTGGCCATCGCAATTTCCCTCGCCGGTTGCGGTGAAGGCAAAGACAAAGAAAAAGCTGCCGCTCCTGCGCCAGCGGCCAGCACCGCCGCTGCCCCGGCCGCTCCAGCCGCTGCTCCTGCCGCTGCCAGCAAGGTCGACGAAGCCGCTGCCAAGGCCGTTGTCGCGCATTACGCCGACATGGTTTTTGCTGTTTACAGCGATGCCGAATCCACCGCGAAAACCCTGCAAACCGCCGTCGATGCCTTCCTCGCCAAGCCGAACGCCGACACCCTGAAAGCCGCCAAGGCTGCCTGGATCGCTGCCCGCGTTCCTTACCTGCAGAGCGAAGTGTTCCGCTTCGGCAACACCATCATCGACGACTGGGAAGGTCAGGTGAACGCTTGGCCACTGGACGAAGGCCTGATCGACTACGTCGACAAATCCTACGAGCACGCACTGGGTAACCCTGGCGCCACGGCCAACATCATCGCCAATACTGAGATCCAGGTCGGCGAAGACAAGGTCGACGTCAAAGACATCACCCCGGAAAAACTCGCCAGCCTGAACGAGCTGGGCGGTTCAGAGGCCAACGTCGCCACTGGCTACCACGCCATCGAATTCCTGCTCTGGGGCCAGGACCTGAACGGCACCGGCCCTGGCGCCGGCAACCGTCCAGCTTCCGACTACCTGGAAGGCAAAGGCGCCACCGGCGGTCACAACGATCGTCGCCGCGCATACCTGAAATCCGTGACTCAATTGCTGGTCAGCGACCTGGAAGAAATGGTCGGTAACTGGAAGCCGAACGTAGCCGACAACTACCGCGCCACCCTGGAAGCGGAACCGGCGGAAAGCGGCTTGCGCAAAATGCTGTTCGGCATGGGCAGCCTGTCTCTGGGCGAACTGGCGGGCGAGCGCATGAAGGTTTCCCTGGAAGCCAACTCCCCGGAAGACGAACACGACTGCTTCAGCGACAACACCCACAACTCGCAATTCTACGATGCCAAAGGCATCCGTAACGTGTACCTGGGCGAATACACCCGCGTCGATGGCACCAAAATGACCGGCGCCAGCCTGTCGTCCCTGGTGGCCAAGGCCGACCCGGCTGCAGATACCGCGCTGAAAGCCGACCTGGCCGCCACCGAAGCCAAAATGCAAGTCATCGTCGACCACGCCAACAAGGGTGAGCACTACGACCAACTGATCGCTGCCGGCAACACCGCCGGCAACCAGATCGTCCGTGACGCCATCGCATCCCTGGTCAAGCAGACCGGTTCGATCGAAGCCGCCGCTGGCAAACTGGGTATCAGCGACCTGAACCCGGACAACGCTGATCACGAGTTCTGATCAACGCAGTCCCGTCCAATAAAAATGCCCCGACATATCGGGGCATTTTTTTGCTGCTTCGCTAGCGTCAGGTACGGAAAATGAAAATATCGGCCGCGCCACCATTCACTGGCCAATGGATACCACCGATCAATGCCACCAGGTTGTCGCTGGCTTGAGCTTGAACGAACAACGCACGTGTCGCGGGGTCCATCAGGTAGGCCCTTGGAGCGATATAATGACTGCCGTCGACCACCTCCCCCACAACGCGTCGTAATGTCAGCCAATACAGCTGATCACGCCCCGGACGCTTGAAAACCAGTTCGGACACACTACCGCCTGCGACCATTTCGTAGCGACTGCCAACCAATCGCTCGATCATCAATGCCCGTAGCGTCCTTGAATTTCCGCTACTTAGCGCCTCATGCAACAGTAACGAATCCCCGCCAGTCCTGAACTGCAGCCGACTGTAATAACCTGGAAGGTCATTGAGCGTCCAAGAACTGTCTTGTGCCCTCGGCATTCTCGGTAACAAGGACAAAGGGTCGCCCAGTGAAACACGTGTTACCTCCCCCCCGGAGCGCCAGTTCTGCAGGGTGCGTTCAAGGGCAGCAATCCCCCAGTTTGTCAGTCCCGTCGGATTGGCCCGATGGAACAGCGTGCTGGCCACCTGCATCTGTGTCGCGCCTGTGAACGTCGGAAACCCATCTTCCACGTACGCAGCAATACTTTTCTCGAAAGGCAACTCATCCACATGCCGCCACCGGGACAGTGCGGTGTTAAACCTGGCCACTCTTGGCTGACTGAACCGATCTGTGTGAAGCATTTGCTCGAATTGCACAAAGTTATTGAGCTCAATGGCCGGGTCATGCATGAAAACGACACCAGGTCTCCCGGCTCTCCCCGTCGGCAGAATCGGAAAAAAGCGCTCATCGATCTTGACGTAGTCGCGGCCCACCCACGCCGGGTCGCCCGCCGTTCGTCGATAGATCCCCATTTCAGCGTTATGCAACTGAAGTTCGGCGGGATCTATGACTTGCCCCCAATCGGCAAATTTCTCATTGGCGGGACGAACAGGGCGCGACGGAGCGGGAGTCGGCCGGCTCGGTCCTGGCGTCGGTTCGACGGGGCCTGTTCGGCTGGCGTCGACAACCTCCCCGCCGCTCCACGAGCGCGCATAGTCCAGACCTCTGAGGCGTAACCGCAAACGAGCGGGAGATATCGTCAGATATTGGTCGAAGTCATTCAGGGCCGTACCTGCGCGCAGGTAATGAACCAGGCTCAATTCAAACTCGCTTTCACGTCCTCGCGGAAAATTGAATGAGTCGAATACGCGCCTGGCCTGTGCTTCGTCAAGCAGCGGATAGAGATCCCTAAGTGCTTTGTCCGTGGCCCCGCCGCCCAACCCGGGCGCATCGTAATGAGTGCCGATTTCCCAGTGCCCCGCCGAATCTCGGCGGATCGGTGAGTAATGCCACTGCACCGGATTGCGAGCATCCCTCACTCGCCAGGCTTCCTCAAAGCCTTCATCAAGTATCGAGTACCAATGGTTTCGGTCATTAAGGAAATACTGCTTTGGACCATCGACTTTCGACGTTTTGTGGTAGATGCCCTTGCCCTCCCACCCCGGCAAAGGCAACAGGCCTTCGGGCTTTTTACCGAGGGCCATCTCCGGGTTCAACCATCGAGCGCCGGGAGCGACCTTCGGGGCGCCACTGACATGTCGCGAGCCGACGACACCATCGACCAATGCACCGACAAACTCGCCCATTGCCCGGACTACGTGATGGGCCGCGCCGGCTCGGTCCCCCCGGCCCACCGCCTCAATCACGTTGAAGACGGAGTACAGACTCCTGGCCAGCCCCAAGGGCAACGTCACCTGGACTGGCAATACCATCGTCACGACATCAAACAGCGTGGTGGCTATGGAAAGTCCGGTCTCGACATTGGTTTGCTCGGTAGTGGTCACTTGAGCCGATGCATCGTTGATTGCAAAATTGGCCTCAACCTCGTAGGCATTTTCGAAGAGGTTATTCGCGATCCTGGACATGTGAACCATTGAAAGATCGCCCCGGCCTCTCAACGCGGTCCGGACCTGAGGTTGAAACGCCCGCTCTACCCGCCCGATCAGATACTCTCGCCAGTGACTGTTATGGGTGAAATCGACCATGAAGTTCTCACCGACAAACTCATGGAACATTCGACCGCCAGGCGCCTGGGGCGTATACACCACGATCGAACTGCTGGCCACGGACGTTCGGAACAACAACACCCCGCGCACCCGCTGACCGCGCAACATCAACTGTTGTGCGACTATCCGGTGCCCCTCCACCTCGCGACGCTGATCGTTGTCGACCGGCGCATCGAGCACCGCCTGAACCCAGGCGAAACCACGCGCCATCCGGTCCGGGTAAAAATCGCCATTGATCTTGGCTTCAATGGCGTCCAGGCGCAGTTGCCGCTCCATGACCCGGACGTAGGTTTTCTTGCGTAGAGCCGCCCCGGTGGAAGTGATCAATGCGTCCTTCAAGAAAGCGTCATAGCCTTGACCAACGTTGAGCCTGCGGATCAGGTCCTTGACCTGATCGAGGCTCAAGCCGTCAAAACTCTCGGCCGCTTGCGCTGCCCGTATATCCTCGGGACGCAAGGCTTCATCGGGCTTGGTGTCGCCCTGGGTCTTCAAGGTCAGCCTGGAGAATCCGGTGAAGTTGAAATCCATTCCTCCAACGTTTTCCAAGGCCAGTTCGGTCAACGTCCGCCGGTGGTGCTTGTACTGCGGTTCGCCCGGGTCCCGGATAGTGGAGCCGGGCGCACCGGATGGAACAACCATCGCAGGGGTTGATGGCTCCCGGCTGTGGACAATGATGTCATCCGGATTTACCGTCAGGCCATATTCGGCTTCAAGCACCGCGCGCAGTCGGCGGTTGCTGTAGGTCAGCAGTTCGCGGCGGCTGCTGTACTGGGCTAATGACGGAAATCCTTCGGGTTCGGCCAGGTTGGCCAGTTCCTCGCTATAACTGGCCATCGCTGTGGCCCAGGCATTTTTGTCGGCCTCGGTTGCGTCTCGCACAAAGGCCAGCAACCGGGCCTGGCAACGCTTCTTGAGCCTCGCCGACAACACCGGCTCGACATCAAAGGCACGGCGCAAATCGGTCACCCGGTCAATCCCGTGGGGCAATCCAGCGAGATCGACCTGCGTCCCCGAAGCTTGATACCTGGCGAGGGTCGAGGCGAAGTTTTCCCGAATCAGCAGGCATTGCGCTTCGATGCCATGGCTGAAGGGGGAGTCCAGACGCTCAAGGTAGTGCACCAGGTCGCGCATGGGGGCAGCACGATGCAGCGCCAGGCCGCGAGCCTGGTCTTTGTCGGCCATCATGGCCAGCAGCGTCGTGAACTCGGCGGCATGGCTCAATCGTCGATGCAATTCACGGTCAAGGCTGGCCAACGAGTCGAACGCTTCAAGGCCGGCGTCCGGGATAAACAACAACACCCGGCCTACATTCGCTGTCGGCACTACGGGACGGATCGTCTGGGGGACGACCGTGGTATCCCACGTTACCTGCGAGTCTTGCGGATCCCGGGCGGTCAGAATGAACGCACCATGCAAAGGGATCGGCGGGGCCTCACCGTCCTTGAGAACCAACCCATATACACAAGGACGATAACTGGTCAAAACCTGTCGAGCCTGGGCATCCGGGTAACGCAACACTTTGTTGAACAGTGCCTCATCCGTGGCGTCGAGCAGGCCATCACTCTTGAGCAAGGCGACTTCAGCTTTCAACGCCTGGGTTCGAGTTTCAATCAACCATTGCTGGCGGGTGCGCGAATCGGTCGGGCTCACGGCGCCAGCCCAGTAGGCATCCAGGTATTGTCCATAGTGCGACAGCAGCCCGCCGGCCAGGCCATCAAGAAACGTATCGAATGCAGCGGGCGTGAGCACGGTAAAGAGCGTTGGCTCCCCGCCCGCTGCGGGCACACGATAGAAGCGGGCCTTGCGCACGGCGAAGTCTGCGGCTTGCCCCGCAATACGTTGCACCACCGCATCCATCAGACTGGACATCAAGACCTGAATATCTGATGTATCGTCATTTTCGCCACTCCTGATAAAGCTGCGCAGCAGATCCAGCCGAGGCGTCATGTCGGGGAACGCCAGATCGAAGCGGTGTTGCACGAAAGCATGGAAGGCAGGCTGATTCTTGAACAGCTCTGCGAGCTGGATATTCAGTGTCGACAGTTCCCTTCGCAGGCTGATTTGTAAGGGGTTGTCCCGGACGGCAGGTAGCGTTGCCAGGGAGGAAGGTTCATGCAGCATGGCGAATCTCTTCTGTGGGTAAACAGCCCTCATCGTGCCCCTGGGATAAACCCCTGGTGCGTTACATATGTATGGGATGCGTCAGGCCTGGGTCTTTGTTGCAATCAGGCAAACGATAATTCCTCTTATTCAAAACCCCCTGCCCTGTTAGACTTTGCGCCCTTGTTTTGCTCGTCTTGCAGGATGTCTGATGCCCTCGCTGCCTCTTCGCTTGTCCGCACTGCTACTGGCCCTGGGCCTGAGTGCCTGCGATGACGCCCCGAAGTTCACCGAGGCCGAACCCGGCGAAGCTCGCTCCGGCGGCGGCACGACCGTGCGCAAGACCGATCAGAACGCCTTTTCGCTGCCCTCCGCCAACCTGCCGCCGTCGCGGCGCGTGGACTTCAGCGTCGGCAACAGTTTCTTTCGCAGCCCCTGGGTGATCGCGCCGTCGACCACCACCGCTCGCGACGGCCTGGGCCCGCTGTTCAACACCAATGCCTGCCAGGGCTGCCATATCAAGGATGGCCGCGGTCACCCGCCGCCCGCCGATGCCTCGAATGCCGTGTCGATGCTGGTACGCTTGTCGATTCCGGACGCCCCGGCCTACGCCAAGGTCATCGAGCAACAGGGTGTGGTGCCGGAGCCGGTCTATGGCGGGCAGTTCCAGGACATGGCCGTACCCGGCGTCACGCCGGAAGGCAAGGTGCGGGTCGACTACACGCCCGTGCCGGTTCGCTTCAAGGACGGCACCGAAGTCGAGCTGCGCAAACCAAGCTTGAACATCACCCAGCTGAACTACGGCCCGATGCACCCGGACACGCGATTCTCGGCCCGGGTGGCGCCACCGATGATTGGCCTGGGTTTGCTGGAGGCCATCCCGGAAGAGGCGATCCTGACCAACGCCCAAGCCCAGGCAAAGGCCCGCAACGGCATCGCCGGGCGCCCCAACCGGGTCTGGGATGACGTGCAACAGAAGACCGTGCTCGGGCGCTTTGGCTGGAAAGCCGGGCAACCGAACCTCAATCAACAAAATGTGCATGCGTTTTCGGGGGATATGGGCCTCACGACCGGCCTGAGACCCTTTGACGACTGCACCGACGCGCAAACGGCCTGCAAACAGGCACCGAGTGGCAACGGCCCCGATGGCGAGCCGGAAGTCAGCGACAACATCCTGCGCCTGGTGCTGTTCTACACCCGCAACCTCGCCGTGCCGGCGCGCCGCGATGTCGGCGCGCCTGAAGTGCTGGCCGGCAAGAGCCTGTTCTATCAGGCCGGCTGCCAGTCCTGTCACACCCCCAAGTACACCACCGCCGCCAACGCCGCCGAACCTGAGCTGGCCAATCAAGTGATTCGCCCGTACAGCGATCTGCTGCTGCACGACATGGGCGACGGCCTGGCCGACAACCGCACCGAGTTCCAGGCCAGTGGCCGCGATTGGCGCACCCCGCCGTTGTGGGGCATTGGCCTGACGCAGGCGGTCAGTGGCCACACCCAGTTCCTGCATGACGGCCGCGCCCGCAATCTGCTCGAAGCCGTGCTCTGGCATGGCGGCGAGGCAAAGGCGGCGCAGCAACAGGTTTTGACTTTTAATGCCGAGCAGCGCGCTGCGTTGCTGGCGTTTTTGAATTCCCTTTAATACGCATCTTCCAGCGGGAGCCCGACATGTTCCGTCCCAAATTGTTGTTCACCAGCCTTGCCGCACTCGCCCTGGGCGCCTGTTCGCCGCAGGACCCACAGGCCGTCACTTCGGCAGCCATCGCCAAGTCGGTGATCCTGCCGACTTACACCCGCTGGGTTGAAGCAGACCGCCAGTTGGCCGTCAGCGCCCTCGCCTATTGCGAAGGCAAGCAAAACCTCGAAACCGCCCGCGCCGACTTCCTGCACGCGCAAAAAGCCTGGGCAGAGCTGCAGCCGCTGCTGATCGGCCCACTGGCCGAGGGCAACCGTGCCTGGCAGGTGCAATTCTGGCCCGACAAGAAGAACCTGGTCGGCCGTCAGGTCGAACAACTGGTCAGCGCGCAACCACAGATCGACGCCGCTGCACTGGCCAAGTCCAGCGTCGTGGTGCAAGGCCTGTCCGCCTACGAATACATCCTGTTCGACAGCAAGCCTGATGTGGCCAACGCCGAGCAGAAGGCCAGGTACTGCCCGCTGCTGATTGCCATTGGCGAGCGTCAGAAACAGCTGGCCGAAGAGATTCTCAAGAGCTGGAACAACACCGACGGCATGCTCGCGCAGATGAGCAAGTTCCCGAACCAGCGCTACGCCGACTCCCACGAAGCGATCGCCGATCTGCTGCGCGTGCAGGTCACCGCCCTCGATACCTTGAAGAAAAAGCTCGGCACGCCGATGGGCCGCCAGAGCAAAGGCGTGCCGCAGCCGTTCCAGGCCGATGCGTGGCGCAGCCAGTCGTCCCTGACCAGTCTCGAAGCCAGCCTCTCGGCCGCCAAAACCGTATGGGAAGGTGTCGACAACAAAGGCCTGCGTGGCCTGTTGCCGAGCGAGCAGAAACCCTTGGCCGACAAGATCGACGCGGCCTACGCCGCCTCGTTGAAACTGTTCGCCAGCAGCCAGCGCTCGCTGACCGAGATGCTCAACGACGACGCCGGTCGCCAGCAACTCAATGATCTCTACGACAGCCTCAACGTCGTCCACCGCCTGCACGAAGGCGAACTGGCCAAGGCGCTGGGCATCCAACTGGGCTTCAACGCCAACGACGGTGACTGATGAGGGCAAGTTCCATGCTGCGACGCCAGGCTCTGAAGTTAGGGAGTTTGCTGCTGGGTGCGGTGACACTGGGCGGCTGGACGCTGTCCAGGCACAAGGATGAAAGCCCGCTGCTGCTCTCGGCGCGGGACGATACCGATGGCAAGCACTACGCCGTCGGTTACCGGCTGGACGGCACCCGGGTGTTTGCCACCCAGGTCGGCCAGCGCTGCCATGACATCATCAACCACCCTGCGCTGCCGATCGCGCTGTTCGTTGCCCGCCGTCCCGGCACCGAGAGCTACCTGATCGACCTGCGTGACGGCACGCTGCTGCAAACCCTGACGTCGCAGCCGCACCGGCACTTCTACGGGCACGCGGTGATTCACCACAGCGGTGACTGGCTGTACGCCACCGAAAACGACACCAGCGATCCGGGTCGCGGCCTGCTCGGTGTGTACAAGTTCGAAGGCGAACGCCTGGTCCACAGCGGCGAGATCTCCACCCACGGCATCGGCCCCCATCAAGTGTCGTGGATGCCCGATGGCGAAACCCTGGTGGTGGCCAACGGCGGCATCCGCACCGAAGCCGAAAGCCGGGTCGAGATGAATCTCAATGCCATGGAGCCGAGCCTGGTCCTGATGCAGCGCGACGGCACCCTGCTGAGCAAGGAAACCCTCGGCCAGCAGATGAACAGCGTGCGTCACCTGGGCATTGCCAGCGACGGCACCATCGTCGCCGGCCAGCAATTCATGGGGGCGGCGCACGAGCACTCGGAGCTGTTGGCAATCAAGCGTCCCGGCCAGGCGTTCGTAGCGTTCCCGGTCCCTGAGCATCAACTGCAGGCCATGGGGCATTACACCGCCAGCGTTGCTGTGCACAGCGACTTGCGCCTGGTCGCGTTGACCGCGCCTCGGGGCAACCGCTTTTTCATCTGGGACCTGGACAGCGGCGAAGTGCGCCTGGACGCGCCACTGCCCGATTGCGCCGGGGTGGGTGCGGTGGCCAACGGGTTTGTCGTGACTTCGGGCCAGGGGCGCTGCCGGTACTATGATTGCCGCCAGACAAATCTGGTTGCAAAGCCGCTGGAGCTACCGGCGGGGCTCTGGGACAACCATTTGCACTTGATGGCGTGATGGAGACTTTGTAGGAGCCGGCTTGCCGGCGAAGGCGTCCGAAAGATCGCTGCAAATCCAATGGCCCCTTCGCCGGCAAGCCGGCTCCTACAGATAGGGGCAAGCCCCCAAAACATCCATTGGAATCACCCGCGGAGTCGGGGTAAGGTTCCCAACTGTCTCACCTGATTTTCTCCAAGGAACTGGAATATGCTGCGTCGCCGCATGCTGATCATGTTGGGTGTTGTTCTGTTGATCGTGCTGGTCCTGGCCGGTTACAAAGCCTTCTCCATCTACACGATGATCCAAGGCTTCTCCGCGCCCAAACCGCCGATCAGCGTCGCCGTGGCCACCGCAACCGAACGGCCATGGCAAGCCCGCCTGCCCACGGTCGGCACGCTCAAGGCGCTGCAAGGTGTGGACCTGAGCCTGGAGACCGATGGCACGGTCGTCGATTTGCAGTTCGAGTCCGGGCAGAAGGTCAAGGCCGGTCAACCGCTGCTGCGCCTCGACAGCGCCGTGGAAAGCGCCTTGCTCGAAACCGCCCAGGCCGATCTTGGGCTGGCCCAACTCGATTACGGTCGCGGCAGCCAGCTGGTGGGCAGCCAGGCCATTTCCAAAGGTGAGTTCGATCGCCTGTCGGCGGTCCTGAAAAAGAGCAAGGCCACGGTCAATCAACTCAAGGCGGCGCTCGGCAAAAAAAGTATCGTCGCCCCCTTCAGCGGGACCATCGGCATTCGCCAGGTGGACGTTGGCGACTATCTGGCCAGTGGCACCAAGATTGCCACCCTGCAAGACCTCAGCAGTCTCTACGTCGACTTTTTCGTGCCCGAGCAGTCGGTACCGAAGGTCGCCATCGGCCAGCCGGTTGAAATCATCGTCGCGGCTTATCCGTCCCGGACCTTCCCCGGCACCATCAGTGCGATCAACCCGAAACTGGAGAACAGCACGCGCAACATGCAGGTCCGCGCGACCCTCGCCAACCCCGATGGCAAGCTGCTGCCCGGCATGTTCGCCAACCTGCAGGTGATGTTGCCCGACCCGCGACCGAGCATCGTCGTGCCGGAAAGCGCGATCACCTACACGCTCTATGGCAACTCCCTTTATGTGGTCGCAGAGAAAAAGGCCGAAGACGGCAGCCTCGAAAAAGACGACAAGGGCCAACCGCTCCTGATCGCTGAACGACGATTCATCGAAACCGGTGAACGCCGCGACGGCCAGGTGGTGATCACCAAAGGTGTGAATAGCGGCGAAAAAGTGGTCACGGCCGGCCAGATCAAACTGGACAACGGTGCGCACATCGCCATCAGCGACGACAAGACCCTGGCCGAGAAGAACAGTCAGCCTCGCGCTGACTGATCAAGGAACCCCCAATGGCTTTTACCGACCCGTTCATCCGTCGCCCGGTGCTCGCCACCGTGGTCAGCCTGTTGATTGTGCTGCTGGGCTTCCAGGCCTGGAGCAAGTTGCCGCTGCGCCAATATCCGCAAATGGAAAATGCCCTGATCACGGTCACCACCGCGTACCCCGGGGCCAACGCGGAAACCATTCAGGGCTACATCACCCAACCGCTGCAACAGAGCCTGGCCAGTGCCGAAGGTATCGACTACATGACCTCGGTCAGTCGCCAGAACTTCTCGGTGATCTCGATCTATGCGCGCATCGGCGCCAACACCGACCGCTTGTTCACCGAACTGCTGGCCAAGGCCAACGAGGTCAAGAACCAGCTGCCCCAGGACGCCGAAGACCCGGTGCTGAGCAAGGAAGCCGCCGATGCCTCGGCGCTGATGTACATCAGTTTCTTCAGCAAGGAACTGAGCAACCCGCAGATTACCGACTACCTGTCGCGAGTCATCCAGCCGAAACTGGCGACCCTGCCGGGCATGGCCGAAGCCGAGATTCTCGGTAACCAGGTATTCGCCATGCGCCTGTGGCTGGACCCGGTGAAACTGGCCGGTTTCGGCCTGAGCGCCAGCGACGTGACCAACGCGGTACGCCAGTACAACTTCCTTTCCGCCGCCGGCGAAGTGAAAGGCGAGTACGTGGTCACCAGCATCAACGCCAACACCGAACTCAAATCCGCCGAAGCCTTCGCCGCGATCCCGCTCAAGGTCGACGGTGACAGTCGCGTGCTCCTGAGCGATGTCGCGCGGGTGGAGATGGGTGCGGAGAACTACGACACCATCAGCTCGTTCGGCGGCACGCCCTCGGTGTACATAGGCATCAAGGCCACGCCTGCGGCAAACCCGCTGGACGTGATCAGGGAAGTGCGCAAGCTCATGCCGGAGCTGGAGGCCCAGCTGCCACCCAACCTCAAGGGGGAAATTGCCTACGACGCCACGCTGTTCATCCAGGCCTCGATCAACGAAGTGATCAAGACCCTGTTCGAAGCGGTGCTGATCGTGATCGTGGTGGTGTTCCTGTTCCTCGGTGCATTGCGCTCGGTGGTGATCCCGGTGGTCACCATTCCGCTGTCGATGATCGGCGTGATGTTCTTCATGCAGATGATGGGTTACTCCCTGAACCTGCTGACCCTGCTGGCGATGGTGCTGGCCATCGGCCTGGTGGTGGACGACGCCATCGTGGTGGTGGAAAACATCCACCGTCACATCGAGGAGGGCAAGACTCCGCTGGACGCCGCCATCGAGGGCGCCCGCGAGATTGCCATGCCGGTGGTCTCGATGACCATCACCCTGGCGGCGGTGTATGCACCCATCGGCTTCCTCACGGGCCTGACGGGGGCCTTGTTCAAGGAGTTCGCCCTGACCCTGGCCGGTGCGGTAGTGATCTCCGGCATCGTCGCCCTGACCCTGTCGCCGATGATGTGCGCCCTGCTGCTACGCCACGATGAAAACCCCACGGGCCTGGCCCACCGCCTGGACAGGATTTTCGAAAGCCTCAAGCGCCGTTACCAGAAAATGCTCCACGGCACCCTCAACACCCGGCCGGTGGTGCTGGTGTTCGCGGTGATCGTGCTGTGCCTGATTCCGGTGCTGCTCAAGTTCACCAAGTCGGAACTGGCACCGGATGAGGACCAGGGCATCATTTTCATGCTGGCCAACGCGCCGCAACCGACCAACCTCGACTACCTGAACACCTACACCGACGAGTTCATCGAGATCTTCAAGGCGTTTCCCGAGTACTACTCGTCGTTCCAGATCAACGGCTTCAACGGTGTGCAATCGGGCATCGGCGGTTTCCTGCTCAAGCCCTGGAACGACCGCAGCCGCACGCAAATGGAGATCCTGCCCGAAGTCCAGGCCAAGCTGGAGAGCATTTCCGGGTTGCAGGTGTTCGGCTTCAACCTGCCTTCCCTGCCGGGCACCGGCGAGGGTCTGCCGTTCCAGTTCGTCATCAATACTGCCAACGACTACGAGTTGCTGCTGCAGGTGGTCGACCGGGTGAAAAAACGTGCGATGGAGTCCGGCAAATTCGCCTTCGTCGACGTCGACCTGGCCTTCGACAAGCCGGAAGTGGTGGTGGATATCGATCGTGCCAAGGCTGCCCAGATGGGTGTGTCGATGCAGGACCTGGGCGGGACACTGGCGACCTTGCTGGGTGAGGCGGAAATCAACCGCTTCACCGTAGATGGGCGCAGCTACAAAGTCATTGCCCAGGTCGAGCGACCCTTCCGCGATAACCCCGACTGGCTGAACAATTACTACGTGAAGAACACCCAGGGCGAACTGCTCGCCCTCTCGACCTTGATCAGCGTGACCGACCGGGCGCGGCCGCGGCAACTGAACCAGTTCCAGCAACTCAACTCGGCGATCCTGTCAGGGGTGCCGTTGGTGAGCATGGGTGAAGCCATCGACGCCGTGCGCCAGATCGCCCGGGAAGAAGCGCCGGCGGGCTTTGCCTTCGACTATGCCGGTGCATCGCGGCAATACGTCCAGGAAGGCAGTGCGCTATGGGTGACCTTCGGCCTGGCATTGGCGATCATTTTCCTGGTACTGGCTGCCCAGTTCGAAAGCTTCCGTGACCCACTGGTGATCCTGGTGACCGTACCGCTGTCGATCTGCGGTGCATTGCTGCCGCTGTTCCTCGGCTGGTCGAGCATGAACATCTATACCCAGGTCGGATTGGTGACGTTGATCGGCCTGATCAGCAAGCATGGGATCCTGATCGTCGAGTTCGCCAACCAACTACGCAAGGACAAAGGCCTGACGCCCCGCGAGGCGGTGGAGGAAGCCGCGGCCATTCGTCTGCGTCCGGTGTTGATGACCACGGCGGCGATGGTGTTCGGCATGGTGCCATTGATCATCGCCACGGGCGCGGGTGCCGTGAGCCGGTTCGATATCGGTACGGTCATTGCCACGGGGATGTCGATTGGTACGTTGTTTACCCTGTTTGTGTTGCCGTGCGTGTACACGCTGCTGGCCAAACCCGATAAACCCTCACGCTAAGACAATAAAAAAGGCCTCGCATCAGCGAGGCCTTTTATTTGGGCTTCAATCTGTTCAACTTTGCGGCCTCAGTCCTTGAGAAAGTCCGAACATGAACAGCAACAAATCATGATCGGGTTGAGTTGCTACGGATGACCTGGCAACCCGTGGCAACGGACAGTGCGCGTCACTGTGTACTGAACTGAGGACTTGCGGGCGGGGCTGCTCCCATGCAGCCACCGCGAGTGAAGCAACTGCCAAGGCTCCTACCAGAAACAAACCTCGCGCAACTTCAAGTTTCATTTCTATAAACCTTTGATAGCGCTGCCAAACGCCGTCTCATAAAAATAGACGAGTTTCTTCCAGTCCGTAGCGCTGAATGACGAGTGGCGGCGCAGCTGCTTCATGTCATGGGGAGCCGCCTGCCGAGCGCTCAATCGCTGCCGGCACTTCTCCAGATCGATCAAGGCAACCTCGACTTTGGCCGCCTCGCCCTCACCGGTGACGCGAACAAATACGTGCTTGATATAGATGCAGCTGTGTTGCCAACGCCCCTTGTGCATGCGCGCCAAATTCTCGGCCAGGTCCTTGAGCACGCGATCGTGCACAGCCTCACCATGGCGCTCGCGTCCACCTGCGGCGTACCACTGTTCGATTTCCTCGAAGCCGTCCAGGGACTTGGTTACCAGCAATGCGCGCCATTTATGCACGGGATCGCGTTGTGCTTCGCAGAAAACGATTTCCGGAACGCGCACGTCGAGCAGGCGAAGGCCGGTGAGTGCGTCACGCTCACGTAACACCGTCGGCCGTCCGAACGGGTGCAAAAGCCCCCGATGGATATGGCCGGTCTGGCGTTTTACGTAGAGCAGTTGCCCATCAGTGCCCATGAGGCGCTGCACGCCACTCTCACCACCGCGCCGGACGTTGGGCTCTTCCACCCACTCGCCGCGCTGATTCCAGAAGTAATCGAAGCGATCCTGGGAAGCCAGGTCTGATCCTGCTGCACACTGCTCTGCCATCTGTTACCTCTTGCGTAATACGTAAACTCGCCACATGGCATAGAGCGGCAAAAAGTCGATACGTTCCTGAATACGGAAACCTGCCTGCTCAAATTCTTTTTCTACGGTAGCCGCCGGTAACACAAATCGATTTTGGTAACCTTCCTGCCCACGGGTTCTCTCCGCACGCTTGCGTTTCCAGGCTTTGAAATTGCCGTCGACCCACAGCGAGAGGATGACGCTGTCGCGGCTGACGCGCTCGAATTCGCGCAGGATCGCCAGTCGATGCTCGGCTTCGCCGATGTGGTGCAGCAAACGCATACAGAAAATACTGTCGACGGCGTTATCCGGCAAGGCGATGTCGAACGCAGATGTCTGCAAGGGTTGTACCCGTTTTACCACTTCAGCCGGTTGCGACTGTGTAGCGATCTTGATCATGGACTCAGAGTTGTCGGCACCGATGATCACACGGTTGGGTTTTTCCGCCAGCATTGGCCAGAACCGCCCCGCGCCACAGGGAAGATCGAGGACCAGGCCAGGTTCACCGACCAACGTCAGCGCCTTGCGTGCCATTTGTACGTCACGCCAGTGCGACAACTGGCGGCCCACGCCATCCTTATGTTTTTTCAGGTAACGTTGGGCGTGTTGATCATCGTACTTGTTGGAAAAATCCAGTTTGATCGGGCCATCCACCATCTTCAATGTCTCCTGAGCTTCTGATTCCAACCACCTTAGGTAGCGATGTGTCAGTTTCAGGTCATGCAATTGTGAAAAATTTGTAATGACAAATTCCGAATCG
The DNA here is from genome assembly GCF_054600775.1 of Pseudomonas sp. MHK4. Lineage (NCBI taxonomy): Bacteria > Pseudomonadati > Pseudomonadota > Gammaproteobacteria > Pseudomonadales > Pseudomonadaceae > Pseudomonas > Pseudomonas sp. MHK4. The sequence goes on from NZ_BAAIAK010000010.1 coordinate 70,656, forward strand.
TTTCGAGATTTTACAAGGCACCGATACCGATCAACTCACACTAGACGTATTGAACTGGACCTGAAAACGACAGCCATTGGGTTCCATGGTTGTCAGGCTGACGCTCCAGCCCTGGTTTTCACAAATCCGCTGTACTAAGGATAGTCCAAGCCCCAAGCCTTCTCCGCGTTTCTCGTTACCCCGCACGAAAGGTTCGAACATCGCTTCGCGTTTTTCCTCGGGAATACCCACGCCACTGTCCTCGACCATGAACCCCATGGGCATCAGGGTGAGGCGGATAAACCCGCGGTCGGTGTAATGCAGCGCATTACGCAACAGGTTGCCCATAACGGCATGCAGGAGCGTCGCGTTGTAACACGTCTTGTCTGGGCTTCCCCAGTCGACAATCAGCTTGAGACCTTTGGCCTCGATCGGCTCGCGCCACAGGCTGATCAACCCGTCAGCCACTTCGCCCAACGTCTGCTGCACAGACATGCCAGCGTCTTCGCGCTGAGCGCGGGCCAGCATCAGGAAGGTTTGTACCAGTTCGCGCATTTCTTCACTGGCGCGGGCCATTCGCTCGACTTGAGCGCGGCCGCGCTGATCGATACCGGGGTTTTCCAGCAGCAGCTCGCAGGAACTGGCCAGCACCATCAAGGGCGTGCGCAGTTCATGGCTGACATCACTGGTGAACAAGCGTTCGCGGCTCAGTGCCTGACGCAAACGGCCAAGGGTGGCGTCGAAGGCTACGGCCAGTTCACCCACTTCGTCGGCCGCGTAATCGGGTGCCAGTGGCGGTGCCAAGCCCAGCAACTGATCGCGATGGCGTACCTGGCGCGCCAGCCTGACCACCGGCGCCATCACCTTGCGTGCCAGCACCCAGCCGAGGAACACCGCCAGTGCCAGACTCAGCACGAAGCCCACCAGCACCACGGCAAACAGCACCCGCTCGCGCTCTTCGAAGTCACTCTGGTCTTGCAACAGCACATAACGCCGGCCATCGACGATCTCGACCATCGCGTGATACGACAGCTGCTCGCGAAAGACCTCGTGAAACCCCGAATCCAGGTGGCGCAAATCCTTGGGCAACTCGAAGTCGCCCGGCCCGCCGCTGAAATAGAACAGCTGGTCCGGTTCCGGGCGATGGCTCCAGTCCGAAACGTTGTCCATCAGCAACAGGCGCTGCAAATCGCCGCCCAGGCCCGCCGAAATCAGCTTTTCTTCCACCAGGTGCACGGTGGCGACGATGCCCATGGCAAAGGCGCCCGCCACCAGCGCGCTCATCAGCGCAAAGGCAATGATGATCCGTTGAGCGAGGCTCTGCTTAAACTCCATCACGCCCCTCGGCCAGGCGGTAACCCACGCCGTGCACGGTTTGCAGCAGCGGTTTGGCGAACGGCTTGTCGATCACCTGGCGCAATTGATGGACGTGGCTGCGCAGGCTGTCGCTGTCCGGGCAGTCATCGCCCCACAGGGCCTCTTCGAGAATTTCGCGGCGCAGTACATGCGGGCTTTTCTGCATCAGCACTGCCAGCAATTTCAGGCCCACCGGGTTGAGCTTGAGCAAGCGGCCTTCGCGAGTCACTTCCAGGGTATCGAGGTCATAACTCAGGTCGCCGACTTGCAAGGTCCGGCGCCCTCCCCCCTGGGTGCGACGCATGACCGCTTCGACCCGCGCCGCCAGTTCGGACAAGGCGAAGGGTTTGATCAGGTAATCGTCGGCACCGGACTTGAAGCCCTGCAGCCGGTCGTCCAGTTGATCGCGAGCGGTGAGCATGATCACCGGGGTGTCGCGGCGGGCATCTTCGCGCAGGCGTTTGCACAGCGTGTAACCGTCGATGCCGGGCAGCATGATATCGAGCACGATCAAGTCGTAATGCTCGGTGGCCGCCAGATGCAGGCCCGACAAACCGTCCTGTGCGCAATCCACGGTATAGCCCTTGAGTCCCAGGTAATCGGCCAGGTTGGCCAGGATATCGCGGTTATCTTCAACCAATAAAATTCGCATGGGCATCTTCTCCGTACACAGTAACGGCCGTCTTGGCCCGCGCAGCTTAAGGCCTAGTGTGGCTCAGCGCGAGGGTCGCGTGCAGTCGTTTGTTTGGCGAAACGACCGGCTCGAGCCTCAACGTTTTTTTCACTATCGGTTCACAGGTTGACGACAGGATAGAGCGCAGACTCCGCGCGGCTGCGTATTCAAGAACATTTCACCGACCAAGGATTTGCCATGGTTTCGATCTCTGCACGCCCCGCTTCTCGCCCGCTCAACTTCTGGGTGTGCCTGGGGGTTCCCGCCGTAACGGCGATCATTCTGGTACTGCTCGAACTGACGACCCTGGACATGGACCTGGCCAGGCTGTTCTACGACCCGGTCGCCGGGGACTTCATCGGGCGGCACAGTTACTTCCTGGAAACCGTCCTGCATGACCGGGCCAAGCAAGTGGTCATCGCGTTTTCGGTGCTGGCAATCTTCGGTTTTGCCGGGTCATTCTTCATGACCCGGCTCAAGCCGTTCAAGCGGGAACTGGGTTGCCTGGTGCTGTCCCTGGGACTGGCGACGTCCTTCGTCACGCCGATGAAAGCGGTAACGGCGGTGCAATGCCCGTGGAGCCTGGAGCAATTCGGCGGTCACGAGACCTACAGCGAGTTGTTGAGCCCGCGTCCGGCCACGCAAAAGCCGGGCCGTTGCTGGCCTGGCGGTCACGCCGCGACCGGTTTCACCCTGTTTGCGCTGTTCTTCGTGTTGCGTGATCGCCGCCCCCGCATGGCACGTGCGGCGCTGGTTTTCGCCTTCGCCCTGGGTTCGGTGTTTTCCATTGGCAGGATGCTGCAGGGAGCACACTTTTTCTCCCACAACGTGTGGACAGCGGTGTTTTGCTGGCTGATTTGCCTGGGGTCGTATTATTGGATTTTGTATCGCCCCGCTTCCAGCGCTGAGCCCGTGGTGAAAGCCCAAACAGCCAGAGCCTGAACAAAGATCTTTTGACAATGATCTTGTAGACGGTAATAAAAAACCCCGCCTGCTTTCGCAGGCGGGGTTTTTCAGTACAGGGGTAAGGCTGGCTTACATCATGCCGCCCATGCCGCCCATACCGCCCATGTCTGGCATACCGCCGCCAGCACCGCCGTCTTTCTTCGGTGCATCAGCAACAGCCGCTTGGGTGGTCAGGATCAGACCGGCGATCGACGATGCAGCTTGCAGAGCGGAACGGGTGACCTTGGTTGGGTCCAGGATACCCATTTCGATCATGTCGCCGTATTCGCCAGTCGCAGCGTTGTAACCGAAGTTACCTTTGCCGTTCTTGACTTCGTTTACCACAACGCTTGGCTCGTCACCGCTGTTGGCAGCGATCTGACGCAGCGGTGCTTCAACGGCACGACGCAGAACAGAAACACCTACGTCCTGGTCAGCGTTGTCGCCTTTCAGGTCCAGGATGGCTTCAAGAGCACGGATCAGCGCTACGCCACCGCCAGGTACCACGCCTTCTTCAACGGCTGCACGGGTAGCGTGCAGGGCGTCTTCAACGCGGGCTTTCTTCTCTTTCATTTCAACTTCGGAACCAGCGCCAACCTTGATCACTGCTACGCCGCCGGACAGCTTGGCCAGACGCTCTTGCAGTTTTTCACGGTCGTAGTCCGAGGAAGTCTCGGCAACCTGGGCACGGATCTGGTTGATGCGTGCTTCGATGTCGCCTTGAACGCCAGCACCGTCAACGATGATGGTGTTTTCCTTGGACAGGGTCACGCGCTTGGCGTTACCCAGGTGCTCCAGGGTGGTGCTTTCCAGGCTCAGGCCGATCTCTTCGGAGATTACGGTACCGCCGGTCAGGACGGCGATGTCCTGCAGCATGGCCTTGCGACGGTCGCCGAAGCCTGGTGCCTTGACGGCTGCGACTTTGACGATGCCACGCATGTTGTTCACAACCAGAGTCGCCAGGGCTTCGCCTTCAACGTCTTCGGCCACGATCAGCAGTGGACGGCCGGCTTTGGCAACGGCTTCCAGCACTGGCAGCATTTCGCGGATGTTCGAGATCTTTTTGTCGACCAGCAGGATCAGCGGGCCGTCCAGCTCAGCGACCATGGTCTCTGGCTTGTTGACGAAGTACGGGGACAGGTAACCACGGTCGAACTGCATGCCTTCAACAACCGACAGTTCGTTTTCCAGGCCCGAGCCTTCTTCAACGGTGATCACGCCTTCTTTACCGACTTTTTCCATGGCTTCGGCAATGATGTCGCCGATGGAGTTGTCGGAGTTGGCGGAGATGGTGCCTACCTGAGCGATGGCCTTGGTGTCAGCGCATGGCTTGGACAGGGCTTTCAGCTCTTTGACGATAGCGATGGTCGCTTTGTCGATACCGCGCTTCAGGTCCATCGGGTTCATGCCGGCAGCGACGGCTTTCAGGCCTTCGTTGACGATCGATTGAGCCAGAACGGTTGCGGTGGTGGTGCCGTCGCCTGCGTCATCGTTGGCACGGGAGGCAACGTCTTTGACCAGCTGCGCGCCCATGTTTTCGAAACGGTCTTCCAGTTCGATTTCTTTGGCTACGGAAACGCCGTCTTTGGTGATGGTCGGAGCGCCGAAGCTCTTCTCGATGATCACGTTACGGCCTTTCGGGCCCAGGGTCGCTTTTACTGCGTCAGCCAGGACGTTGACACCGGTGAGCATTTTCTTGCGGGCGGAATCGCCAAACAGTACTTCTTTAGCAGCCATGATCGATATTCCTTAAATACTTTGTAGTAACGGGAAAATGAGCGGGTAATCAGCCTTCGACAACAGCGAGGATTTCGTTCTCGCTCATTACCAGCAGGTCTTCGCCGTCGACTTTCACAGTGTTGCTGCCGGAGTAAGGACCGAACACAACCTTGTCGCCCACTTTCACGGACAGTGCACGCACTTCACCGTTTTCCAGTACGCGGCCGGTGCCGACAGCGAGGATTTCGCCGCTGTTGGCTTTTTCAGCAGCCGAACCTGGCAGGACGATACCGCCAGCGGTTTTCTTTTCTTCTTCGCTGCGACGGATGACGACGCGGTCATGCAGAGGACGAAGCTTCATTGTCGATCTCTCCTAATTGTGGTTTTCATCGGCCGGTGTAGTCCCGGCGGGTTTAACAAAGTCCGGCGGTGCCGGGTGCGGTTCGTCGAGCGAACCGCGGAAGTCTGTCTGGCGTGTTCGCCAGAAACCTTGCGGTGACCGTTACATAAGGGCGTACAAGCTGATTACAAGGGCAGGGATCGAAAAATTTTTACGCCGATCTCCCGAAAACGAACACGGCACCCGAAGGTGCCGTGTGCAGGACGTATCACTTGGTATCACGGTGTTCGAACTCGCCTTCGATCACGTTGGGCTCGCGACCGAGCGGCTCGCGAGGGGCAGGACCGCCACGGGGTGCAAGATCATCGGCGAATGCTCGCTGGCGGATCGCTTGTTCCTCGGCACGCTGGCGCATTTTATTGGCCAGCAGGCGACGGCTGACCGGCAGCAGCATGATCAGGCCGATCACGTCGCTGATGAAGCCCGGAAGGATCAACAGACCACCGGCCAACGCCAGCATCAGGCCCTCGAGCATGGTCTGGGCCGGCAGCTCGCCACGGTTCAGGCTTTCACGGGCACGCAGCGCCGTGGCCAGCCCGGCGACTCGCAACACGAACACGCCGAACATCGAGCCGAGAATGACCAGCAGCAGGGCCGGGAAAAACCCGATCGCCCCTGCCACCTTGACGAATACGAACAGCTCCAACACCGGAAACAGCAGAAAGAGCAACAAAAAAGGGCGCATCAAATGGTTCCTCAACGCAAGAATGCCTTGCCAGTAATCCTTAGATGACGTCGCCGTTTCGTGAATTCAAGCGTCAGCCACTGCATTTTTCGGCCAATGCTCGGCATGAGCCAGGAAAACCAAGGCTTCGCGAACTTGTGTCGGCGTATTACAAGGCGTTTGGAACGGCAACCAGTGCAACCCCTGACCGATGAGCAGGTGCATGCCTTCGCTGTCGATGCCCACCAGCCTTGCCGGCGAGGTTCTCGGCAGGCCGGCCAGTTCGACGTAATGCGCGATGGCCTTGGCGTGATCGGCGTTCATGTGCTCAATCATGCTCGTCTCGGTTTTGCCGGCAAACGGGTTGGCCAGGGTCAACTCGTTGACCCAGTGGATCGCGCCAAAGCCGCCAATGTAACGATGGCGCACCGGCTTGAGCACCCAGAAATCGAAATCATGGGCCTTGTGGTAGCTCTGCGAATCCGGGAAGTAGCGGTAGTATCGTTCGGCGGCGGCTTCAATGGCAGCCTCGTCTTCGATCTGTTGCGCCTCGGCCAGGTAGGTCAGGCGACCAACGGCCTGGACGTCTTCGGCCCCACGCTCGCCCACGAACAGCGAGCATTTTGGATCCTTTTGCAGGTTGTGGGTGTGCTGGGCGATGCGGCTGATCAGGATCAAGGGCCGCCCGAGCTCGTCCAGGCAGTACGGAACCACGGAGCCAAACGGGAAACCTGGCATCGACTTGGAGTGTGTCGAGAGCACCCCACGGTATTCCTTGAGGAGCAATTCTCGTGCATGCTTAGCCGCTTCAACGCTCAATTTATGACTCCTTACTTAGAATCCGTCAAAAAAAAACGGATCAGCGACTGGCACAGGTACCAGTTGACCATTGGGGGCAGTTCTCATGTGCCAAGGTAGGCGTGATGGAGAAGATGCCCATGATAAAACACCCAGACCTACCGGGGCATTGCGAATGAAACTCACCGACAAAGTAATCATTATCACTGGCGGTTGCCAGGGTTTAGGCCGCTCCATGGCCGAGTATTTCGCCGATAAAGGCGCGAAGCTGGCGCTGGTCGACCTCAACCAGGAAAAACTCGACGACGCCGTTGCCGCCTGCCAGGCCAAGGGCGTCGAGGCCCGCGCCTACCTGTGCAACGTGGCCAACGAAGAGCAAGTGAGCCACATGGTCGCCCAGGTCGCCGACGACTTCGGCGCGATCCATGGCCTGATCAACAACGCCGGGATTTTGCGTGACGGCCTGCTGCTCAAGGTCAAGGACGGCGAAATGACCAGGATGAGCCTGGCCCAGTGGCAGGCGGTCATCGACGTCAACCTGACCGGCGTATTCCTGTGCACCCGAGAAGTCGCGGCGAAAATGGTCGAGCTGAACAACAGCGGCGCGATCATCAATATCTCGTCGATTTCCCGTGCCGGCAACGTCGGCCAGACCAACTACTCCGCGGCCAAGGCCGGTGTCGCCGCCGCGACGGTGACCTGGGCCAAGGAGCTGGCGCGCTACGGTATTCGCGTGGCCGGCATTGCACCGGGCTTCATCGAAACCGAAATGACCCTGAGCATGAAACCTGAAGCGCTGGAGAAGATGACGTCGGGGATTCCGCTCAAGCGCATGGGCAAACCTGAAGAAATCGCCCAGTCGGCGGCTTACATCTTCGAAAACGACTACTACACCGGTCGGATCCTGGAGTTGGACGGCGGATTGCGTATCTAAGGCCACCACAAAACAACTGTAGGAGCGAGCTTGCTCGCGAAGCTGGGTCAGGCACATTGATGTAGCTGACACACCTTCGCGAGCAAGCTCGCTCCTGCAGGGGGCTGCGTTGACTACCTCAATCGTCGCTGATGCTGATATTCGGCATCGCCGGCGTCAACGCTTCCTGCAACACGATCCGTGCGCCGACATGGCGGGCCAGCTCCTGGTAAACCAGGGCGATCGGGCTGTCAGGCTCGGCGATCACCGTTGGCTTGCCGCCATCGGCCTGCTCGCGGATGGCCATTGCCAGCGGCAACGAAGCCAGCAGCTCGACGCCGTACTGATTGGCCAGCTTCACCCCGCCGCCCTCGCCGAACAGATGCTCGGCATGCCCGCAGTTCGAGCAGATGTGCACGGCCATGTTCTCCACCACGCCCAGCACCGGAATGTTGACCTTGCGGAACATCTCCACGCCCTTGCGTGCGTCCAGCAGTGCCAGGTCCTGGGGGGTGGTCACGATCACCGCACCGGCCACCGGGACTTTCTGCGCCAGGGTCAGCTGGATATCGCCGGTGCCTGGCGGCATGTCGATGACCAGGTAATCCAGGTCGCCCCACGCGGTCTGCGTCACCAGTTGCAGCAAGGCGCCGGAGACCATCGGCCCGCGCCAGACCATCGGCGTGTTGTCGTCGGTCAGGAACGCCATGGACATCACTTCGACACCATGGGACTTGAGCGGAACGAACCACTTCTGGTCCTTGATTTCGGGACGGGTGCGCTCGGGGATACCGAACATGATGCCCTGGCTCGGACCGTAGATGTCCGCATCGAGAATACCCACCTTGGCGCCTTCGCGGGCCAGGGCGAGGGCCAGGTTGGCGGCGGTGGTGGACTTGCCCACCCCGCCCTTGCCGGAGGCAACGGCCACGACATTCTTCACGTTCGCCAGGCCGGGAATCTGCCCTTGAGCCTTGTGCGCGGCAATGACGCTGGTGATGTCGACTCGGGCCGATGTCACGCCGTCCAGACCCTGAAGGGCCATTTCCAGCATCTGCGCCCAGCCACTCTTGAACAGACCGGCGGCATAACCCAGTTCCAGCTGCACGCTGACGCGGTCGCCCTGGATCTCGATGTTGCGCACGCACCCGGCGCTGACCGGATCCTGGTTCAGGTAGGGGTCGGTGTATTGGCGAAGGACGGCTTCCACCGCTGCACGATTGACGGCGCTCATGGGCAACTCCGAAACAAGACTGGGAAAAGATGGCGGGTATCGTACCTGTTCTGATCGATTGGCGGGGTCTTCGAAGATCTTCCCGCTGTTCATCCAATGAAACAGGTGCACAGGGTGAAAAATATACTCGGGCGCTTTATAGTGGCCGACCTCCGTTTCATCAAGTAGCCGAGCCCCATGTCCGAGCCACGCAAGATCCTCGTCACCAGCGCCCTGCCCTATGCCAATGGTTCGATTCACCTCGGCCATATGCTGGAGTACATCCAGACCGATATGTGGGTGCGCTTCCAGAAGCACCGCGGCAACCAATGCATTTATGTCTGCGCCGACGACGCCCACGGTTCGGCCATCATGCTGCGCGCGGAAAAGGAAGGCATCACCCCGGAACAACTGATCGCCAACGTCCAGGCTGAACACAGCGCCGACTTTGCCGAGTTCCTGGTGGACTTCGACAACTTCCACTCCACTCACGCCGAAGAAAACCGTGAGCTGTCGAGCCAGATCTACCTCAAGCTGCGCGACGCCGGCCATATCGCCCAACGCTCGATCACGCAGTATTTCGACCCGGAAAAGAAAATGTTCCTGGCCGACCGCTTCATCAAGGGCACCTGCCCGAAATGTGGCACCGAAGACCAGTACGGCGACAACTGCGAAAAATGCGGCGCGACCTACGCACCGACCGACCTGAAGGATCCGAAGTCGGCGATCTCCGGCGCCACCCCGGTGCTCAAGGATTCCCAGCACTTCTTCTTCAAGCTGCCTGACTTCCAGCAAATGCTGCAGACCTGGACCCGCAGCGGCACCCTGCAGGACGCCGTGGCGAACAAGATCGCCGAATGGCTGGATGCCGGCCTGCAACAGTGGGACATCTCCCGCGATGCACCGTACTTCGGCTTCGAGATTCCCGACGAGCCGGGCAAATACTTCTACGTATGGCTGGATGCGCCGATAGGCTACATGGCCAGCTTCAAGAACCTGTGCGACCGCACGCCGGAACTGGACTTCGACGCGTTCTGGGGCAAGGACTCCACCGCCGAGCTGTACCACTTCATCGGCAAGGACATCGTCAACTTCCACGCCCTGTTCTGGCCCGCGATGCTTGAAGGCGCGGGCTACCGCAAGCCGACCGGCATCAACGTGCACGGCTACCTGACCGTCAACGGCCAGAAAATGTCCAAGTCCCGTGGCACGTTCATCAAGGCCCGGACCTACCTCGACCACCTGTCGCCGGAATACCTGCGTTACTACTACGCAGCCAAGCTGAGCCGTGGCGTCGACGACCTCGACCTGAACCTCGAAGACTTCGTACAGAAGGTCAACTCCGACCTGGTCGGCAAAGTCGTCAACATTGCCAGCCGTTGCGCCGGGTTCATCAACAAGGGCAATGCCGGCGTGATGGTCGAGACCAACGCCGCGCCGGAGCTGACCGAAGCCTTCCTGGCCGCCGCGCCAAGCATCGCCGACGCCTATGAAGCCCGCGACTTCGCCCGCGCCATGCGCGAGATCATGGGCCTGGCCGACCGTGCCAACGCCTGGATCGCCGACAAGGCACCGTGGTCACTGAACAAGCAGGAAGGCAAGCAGGATGAGGTCCAGGCCATCTGCGCCACCGGCGTCAACCTGTTCCGTCAACTGGTGATCTTCCTCAAACCGGTGCTGCCGCTGCTGGCCGCCGATGCCGAGGCGTTCCTCAACGTCGCGCCGCTGACCTGGAACGATCACGCGACCTTGCTCGCCAACCATCAGCTGAACGAGTTCAAGCCGTTGATGACCCGTATCGACCCGGTAAAAGTGCAAGCCATGACCGACGCCTCGAAAGAAGACCTGACCGCCAGCCAGACCGACACCGGCGAAGCCGCACCGGCCGGCAACGGCGAGTTGGCGAAAGATCCGCTGTCGCCGCAAATCGAGTTCGACACCTTTGCCGCGGTTGACCTGCGCGTCGCCCTGATCGTCAAGGCCGAACACGTGGAAGGTGCCGACAAGCTGCTGCGCCTGACCCTGGACATCGGCGACGAGCAACGCAACGTGTTCTCCGGCATCAAGAGCGCCTACCCGGACCCGTCCAAGCTCGATGGTCGCCTGACCATGATGATCGCCAACCTCAAGCCACGAAAAATGAAGTTCGGCATCTCCGAAGGCATGGTGATGGCGGCAGGTCCCGGCGGCGAAGAAATCTACCTGCTCAGCCCTGACAGCGGCGCCAAGCCTGGTCAGCGGATCAAGTAAGGCACTGCGGCAAACCGATCCCACAGTCGTGCCTGGCGCGACTGTGGGATTTTCATGTCTGGCCCATACTATCTCTATGGTCTGGCTCCTACAGGGATCCCAGCATCGGATATGGACGATCATGACCGAAACCCTGCTTGCGCTCATCAGCACCGCCCTGCTCAACAACCTCGTGTTGCACTGGCCGCTGGGTGTTGATCCGCTGCTGGCCAGCGAACGTCGCCAGGTCCATGCCCTGGGCATCGCGACGACGTGCGTGATGCTGATCACCGGGATACTCGGCTATGGGCTCTATCACTGGCTGCTGGTGCCGCTGGAGTTGACGGCGTTGCACCTGTTCGTGTTTCTGCCATTGAGCGTGCTGCTGATCGGCCCGTTGTTGCAGCTGCTTGCTCGGGTGTTTTCGACACTGTCCTTCGAAGGCCTCTGGCTGTTGCTGCTGTGCAATGCCGGGGTGCTTGGCGTGGCATTGCTCAACGCCCGGGAGGACAAGGGATTTTTTCACGCCACAGCCTTGAGCTTCGGCGCCGGGCTGGGTTTCTGGCTGGTACTGAACCTGTTCAACGACCTGCGCCAGCGCACACTCGATAACGATGTGCCCCTGCCCTTTCGCGGCCTTCCGATCGATCTGATCGGTGCCGGCTTGATCGCAGTGGCCTTTCTCGGATTCAGCGGACTGATCAAAACATGAGTCTGATTCAACGCATCGACGCCCTCCTGCCGCAGACCCAATGCGGCAAGTGTGGCCATCCTGGATGCAAGCCGTACGCCGCAGGCATCGCCAGCGGCGAGCCGATCAACAAGTGCCCACCCGGCGGCAGTGAAACCATCAAGGCCCTGGCTGAACTGTTGCACGTGCCAGTGCTGGAGCTGGACATCAGTCGCGGCTCGGCCCCGGCGCAGATTGCCTATATCCGCGAGGCTGAATGTATTGGTTGCACGAAATGCATTCAGGCCTGTCCGGTGGATGCCATTGTCGGCGCGGCCAAGTTGATGCACACGGTCATCATCGACGAATGCACCGGGTGCGACCTTTGCGTGGCGCCTTGCCCAGTGGATTGCATCGAAATGCATCCGCTGCCATTGAACAACGTGTTGCCGATTGTCGGTGGCCTGGCCTTCAGCCTGGAAGAGCAACGGGCTCGCGCTGCCAAACGCAACCATGCACGGCGGCGTTTCGAGCAGCGCAATGCCCGCTTGCAGCGTGAAGAACAACAAAAAATCGCCGAGCGCGAGGCCCGTGCGCAACGGGCCGCCCAACCCGGTATTCCTACACAGACACAAACAACGCTCGACCCGGTACAGGCAGCCCTGGAACGCGTCCGCGCGCAAAAGGCCGCGAACGCCGATGCGGCGCTGAAAAAAGCCAAGATCGACCTGGCGATGAGCCGGGCGCAGTTGAACAAGTCGCTCAAGGCCTTCGGTCATCCGCCGACCTTCGAACAGCAATCGCAGCTGATTGTCCTGCAACAGCAGTTCGAAGCCGCCGAGCAAGCCTTGGCCCAACTGGAACGCGATATGCCGCCTACCCCGGCGCCCGTCGCAACACCGGCTCCGACGCAGGACGCCGAGCTGAAACGCGCAAAAATCCAGCTGGCCATGCGTCGCGCCGAGCTGAAGAAAGCCCAGGCCAGTGCAGCACCCGCCGAGCAGATCGAAGCCCTGGAGCGGGCCCTGAGCGAAGCCGAACGCCAGGTGGAAGCCCATGCCACCCCTTGAATCGGTCGACGAGCGGCTGCAACAGGCGATGAAACTGGTTCTGCTGGCGACGCTGCCAGGGATGCTGGCGCTGTTCTGGTTCTACGGCTGGGGGGTGTTGCTCAACCTGATATTGGCAGGCACCGGCGCGTTGGCCACGGAAGCGGCGGTGCTGCGCTTGCGCAAGCGTGCGCTCAAGCCCACCTTGAGCGACGGCAGTGCCCTGGTCAGTGCCACGCTCCTGGCCCTGGCCTTGCCGCCCTACTGTCCCTGGTGGCTGACGGTCAGTGCGGCTGCACTGGCCATGGTGTTCGGCAAGCACCTGTATGGCGGAGTCGGCAGCAATCCGTTCAACCCGGCGATGCTCGGTTTCGCCCTTGTCATGGTGACGTTTCCACAACAGATGACCCACTGGCCAGCCTCCCAGGGCATGGACCTGTGGGCAGGTGTGCAGCAAGTGTTCGGTTTTGGTCAAAGCCCGGATGCCTGGGTCCGCGCCACGGCACTGGACAGCCTGCGGATCAACAGGAGCCTGACCATGGACGAACTGTTCTCGGCGAATCCGGCCTTTGGTCGTTTCGGCGGTCGCGGCGTGGAATGGGTAAGCCTGGCCTATCTCGCCGGTGGCGCGTTTTTGCTGCAACGGCGCGTGTTCAGCTGGCACGCGCCGGTCGGCATGCTCGCCAGCCTGTTCGTCATCAGCCTGGTGTGCTGGAACGGTTCGGGATCGGACTCCCATGGTTCGCCGCTGTTTCATCTGCTCACCGGCGCCAGCATGCTGGGCGCATTCTTTATCGTCACGGAACCCGTATCCGGCGCCAAAAGCCCCGGGGCGCGCTTGCTGTTTGGTGCAGGCGTCGGTTTGCTGACCTATCTGATTCGCACCTGGGGCGGCTACCCGGACGGCGTGGCCTTTGCTGTGCTGTTGATGAACCTCTGTGTGCCGGCGCTGGAGCGACTTGTCGCGGCCAGGCAGGAGCGGATCGCACCATGAGTCGAGCCTCGAGCGCCGCCATCCTGGTATTACTGGCCGCCTTCGGCGCTGGCCTGAGCTATCTTGCGCAACATGCCAGCGCGCCACGGATTGCCGCTGAGCAACGCCTGATCGACAGTCGTTACCTGCTCGACCTGCTACCGCCTGATAGCTACGACAACCAGCCGCTGGAGCAAACGCTTACGCTCGACAAGCCCGCGCTGGGCAACAGCACGCTGCTGGCGGGTTACCGCGCGACCAAGGCCGGCCACGCCTATGCCGTGCTGTTGCGCAGCCAGACCCTGGGCTACGCGGGCACCATCGACTTGTTGATCGCCATCGATCTCGACGGCAGGCTGGTGGGGGTCAAAACCCTCAAGCAAACAGAAACCCCCGGGCTCGGTGCACGTATCGCCGAATGGCCCAATGCCTGGCTTGAAGCCTTTTCCGGCAAGTCGCGAACCGATCCGGGTGACAACGGTTGGGCCTTGAAAAAGGACCTGGGTCAGTTCGATCAGATTGCGGGAGCGACCATCACCTCAAGAGCAGTGATCAGCGCCACCCATGACGCCTTGCGTTATTTCGATGAGCACCGGCAGTCACTGCTTGGGAGTCCTTCCGATGAATAAACCGTCGCAACTGCAGAACACCTTGATGTTCGTGCCGCTGATTGGCGCCACCGACTCACTGGTGAACGCCCTGGGTCTGTGGGCGCTGTTCATTGTCGTGATCAGTGTGTTCGGCCTGGGCATGAACGCCTTGCGCTCACGCCTGCTCCCGGCGGCCCGTTTGCCGGCAAGCGTGCTGCTGGCCGCCACGTTGACCAGTTGCGCCGAACTCGGCGCGCAGGTCTGGTCGCTGCAATGGCACCAGCATGTCGGAATCTATGCCGGTTTGATCGCCTTGCAATGTGTCGTGCTGGAGCACTGCGGTTTCTTCCAGAGCCCATGGCGAGAGCGCTGGCGACTAAGTGGCCTGTTCGGCGCAGCAATGGTGGCGCTGGGCCTGCTGCGCGAACTCATCGGTGACGGGACACTGGGCAATCATCTACCGTGGCTGGCTGCTGCGACCCACGCCAATTGGCAGGGCTGGGTGCTGACCGCTGACGGTGGCCTGCGCCTGGCCACGCTGGCCCCTGGTGGTTTCATACTGCTGGGATTGCTGATCGCCGCCTGGCAAGCCTGGCGCCGCCCGCCACGTTCAAACTGACCGCCTTCGAGGAAACGCATCGCCCATGAATGCCGCAAAACGTCTGGAAATTTTCCGCAGGCTGCATGAAGACAATCCCGAACCGAAAACCGAACTGGCCTACTCCACAGCCTTTGAATTGCTGATTGCGGTGATTCTTTCGGCGCAATCGACCGATGTCGGCGTCAACAAGGCCACGGCAAAACTGTTTCCGGTTGCCAATACCCCGGCGGCGATTCATGCATTGGGGGTCGAAGGATTGTCGGAGTACATCAAGACCATCGGCCTGTACAACAGCAAGGCCAAAAATGTGATCGAGACCTGCCGCCTGCTGGTTGAGCGTCATGCCGGTGAAGTGCCGCAGACCCGTGAAGAACTGGAAGCCTTGCCTGGCGTTGGCCGCAAGACCGCCAACGTGGTGCTCAATACTGCATTCCGCCAATTGACGATGGCCGTGGACACCCACATTTTTCGGGTCAGCAACCGCACCGGCATCGCGCCCGGCAAGAACGTGGTTGAGGTCGAGAAGAAATTGATGAAATTCGTGCCCAGGCAGTACCTGCTTGACTCCCATCACTGGCTGATCCTTCACGGACGCTATGTCTGCCTGGCCCGCAAGCCTCGCTGCGGCAGTTGCCGGATCGAAGACTTGTGCGAATACAAGCACAAGACCTCGGACGATTGAGCCGCTATTGGGTTTGTCCATTCATCGATTGAAAAAATCTTTTTTACCCGTCGCAGGATTGTCGATATAAGGAGCCCCAAAGGCCTTCTTCGCCTGGAGTAACTAAATGAGCACTGGCAAAGAGCAATTGGACGTAGATGACGACTTCACTCCGGTAGAGGCTGATGAGGCCGAGCCGGTGGTTGAAGTAGCGAAAACCAACCTGAGCAAGCGCCGGACCATCGACAATCTGTTGGAGGAGCGCCGACTGCAAAAGCAATTGGCCGATTACGATTTTGACTTGTGAAACCTAAAAGCCTCCTGAAACGGAGGCTTTTTACTAAGTGTCGAACCGCGATGAATGCTCGCCTGTCGCACTTCGTCATTCCCAGGCTCATCATGCCAGGCCGTTACGCTGGGCCAGCTCGATCAGATCGACCAGGGAGCGCGCATTGAGTTTCAACAGCAGTCGAGTCTTGTAGGTACTGACGGTCTTGTTGCTGAGAAACATCCCATCAGCAATCTCTTTATTGGTCTTGCCCCGGGCCAACTGCTGCAACACCATCATTTCCCGCCCTGACAGGCGATCCACCATATCGGCTTCACTGGCGTTGCCAAGACTGGCACGCACCGTATGCAATGCCTGATTGGGAAAGTAACTGTAGCCTGACAAGACAGCCTTTATTGCACTGAGTAATTCCGTGAGGTCCTGTTGCTTGCAGACATATCCGGCGGCGCCCGACTGCATGCAGCGCATGGAAAAATGCCCAGGAGACTGAGAAGTCAGAATCAGCACTTTCATCGGCATCGCAGCTGATGAAAGTCGCGCAATAACTTCCAGCCCATCCAGTTTCGGTATTCCAATATCCAGGATGACAATGTCCGGCATGTATTCACGGGCTAGTTGTAATGCGTCCACACCATTATCTGTTTCTGCAATGACTTCGTAGCCATGACGCTCCATCAGCATTCGTACCGCAAGACGAATGACGGGGTGATCATCCACAATCAGCACTTTATTCATGGGCAAGTCCAATTTCGCTGTTCGAATTTTTAGAGCCCGCACAATAGCCTAGTCGTTTCCATCCTTGCATGTCGCCCCCCCCAGCGACTCGCACCAAGAGACATTCCCTACAAACATCCAAGATTTTTCCTACAAAAAACCCCAGAACTCGTGGGGTAGAAAACTTTTATTGAGACCTTGACTTTCCAATTATGATTATTTTTTTGTATCGACCTGCAACAAAAAAATTAAGATAAATTGATCTCCAGACAGCGAACAGACACCTATCGGTCCGACTCACGATCTAAAAAGTAACTGGAGTTATCCAGCTTTAACCCTCGCTCCAGAAATATCACACACAACTTATCCGCTCGCTCTTACAGTAAAAACCAACACATCATCGATTATCATAAAACCCAAAAAACGAAGAGCGACCGCCGGAAATCAAATAAATCGAAAAACAGAACCGCCGACCACCCAACATCAGCCAGATGTATTAAATTTAAAGAATGCATTCCCCCAATAAAGAGAATGAAAATGGACAAACTCAAAAAGAGAATAAATAACCCCATGACAGTGATTGCAATATTCGCAACACTGTCTGAAACATCAGCGGCCGTTTCGTTGCCCTTTCTTGATAACGAGGACAGAGACGTCTACATCTGGTTCCTGATCAGTTTTCCCTTTTATCTACTGTTGCTATTCTTCGCCACTCTCAACTTCAACTATCGATCCCTTTATGCCCCCTCCGACTTTGAAAAGGGAAAACATTTCATAAAAGTCATGGACGGTGTCGAGCAAACCGAGAACAAGAAGTCCAGAAAGTCCGCTGCCAGAGCATCGGTCACTGACGGCCAATCCACTCGCCGCCCCTCAAAAGCACAAGACCCACCTTCAGAAACGGTCTCTGGTGCCGCCCTTTCGCCGCGCCAACACCTACGCCTGCCTGAACGGTTGAGGGACCTGTATGTCATTGATGCACGCGGGAGGTCAGGCCAGACCGAGTTCTACCATTTGTTGGAGAGCATTCAGTTCGAACCGGGAAAAGCTGCACGTGCAGTCGTGTTCCTCACCTGTACCGAGTCGGATTCAATACTGAAGCAAAGCGCAGCCACCCCTTCAAAACACGTGAAGAAACACTGCCGCACAACATTCTGTGCTGCCTACAACATGAATTCACAGGGTTTGACGCTCATTGATCAACACTTGCCCATGGAAGCACGGGAATCCGAAGTGTTTGACGATCAATCAGAAGGGAAGGATGAGAGAGGTCATAGCAAAAACCAGGAAGAATGCTGATGCGGGCAGGTTCCCCCCTTTTCAATGTGTGGCCCCGTCGACGACCGGGCCACACATTCCACTGCCTCAAAGGTCTCAGAACAGCTTGCGACCTTTGTTCGCCGCGATGCGCATGCGCAAGGCGTTGAGCTTGATGAAGCCCGCTGCGTCAGCCTGGTTGTAGGCGCCGCCATCTTCTTCGAAAGTGGCAATGTTGGCATCGAACAGCGACTCGTCGGACTTGCGACCGGTGACGATCACATTGCCCTTGTACAGTTTCAGGCGAACCACGCCGTTCACGTGCGCCTGGGAAGCGTCGATCATCTGTTGCAGCATCAGACGCTCAGGGCTCCACCAGTAACCGGTGTAGATCAGGCTGGCGTACTTGGGCATCAACTCGTCCTTGAGGTGAGCCACTTCGCGGTCCAGGGTGATCGATTCGATCGCACGGTGGGCGCGCAGCATGATGGTGCCGCCAGGGGTTTCGTAGCAGCCACGGGACTTCATGCCCACGTAACGGTTCTCGACGATGTCCAGACGGCCGATACCGTGCTCGCCACCGATGCGGTTCAGGGTCGCCAGCACGGTGGCCGGGGTCATTTCGACGCCGTCCAGCGCGACGATGTCACCGTTGCGGTAGGTCAGTTCCAGGTACTGCGCCTTGTCGGGAGCCTTCTCCGGGGAGACGGTCCATTTCCACATGTCTTCTTCGTGCTCGGTCCAGGTGTCTTCCAGCACGCCGCCTTCATAGGAGATGTGCAGCAGGTTGGCATCCATCGAGTACGGGGATTTCTTCTTGCCGTGGCGCTCGATCGGGATCGCGTGCTTTTCGGCGTAATCCATCAGCTTTTCACGGGACAGCAGGTCCCATTCACGCCACGGAGCGATCACTTTCACACCTGGCTTCAAGGCGTAGGCGCCCAGTTCGAAACGAACCTGGTCGTTACCCTTGCCGGTGGCGCCGTGGGAAATGGCGTCAGCGCCGGTTTCGTTGGCGATTTCGATCAGGCGTTTGGCGATCAACGGACGAGCGATGGAAGTACCCAGCAGGTACTCGCCTTCGTAAACGGTGTTGGCGCGGAACATCGGGAAAACGAAATCGCGCACGAACTCTTCGCGCAAGTCGTCGATATAGATCTCTTTCACGCCCATGGCTTGAGCCTTGGCACGTGCAGGTTCGACCTCTTCGCCCTGACCCAGGTCAGCGGTGAAGGTCACCACTTCACAGTTATAAGTATCCTGCAGCCACTTGAGGATCACCGAAGTGTCCAGGCCGCCGGAATACGCCAGAACGACCTTGTTTACGTCCGCCATGCCATCACTCCACGGGGTTCTACGGAAAGCCGTCAAGTCTACCGCCCGCGCAAGATAATTTACAGTGGCGCGACAGCTTATGACGACGAAGCGACAGATTCTGTCGAGAGCGCGACGATGACCAAAAGGTCAGGAAGTTGCCGAGGCGGCCGGCTTCGTCGCTTGGGGGGCCACCTGCTCCGCAGGGGCTCCCCGCTCCAGGCGTATCGCTACCCGGCGGTTTTTCGCGCGGTTGGCGTTGCTGGTGTTGGGCGCCAGGGGATAACGCTCGCCATGGAAGCGCAAGGTGATCTGCGATTCCTGGATGCCGTTGGCCTTGAAGAAGTCCATCACCGCCAGCGCCCGGCGCCGTGACAGGTCACGGTTGGCCAGGCGATTGCCGCTGTTATCGGAATGGCCATCAAGCTCGATGCGATTGACCGTCGGATCGGCTTTCATGTACTCCAGCATCACTTGCAGCCTGGTCTTGGCGGCCGCATCCAGATCGATGCCTCCACCGGGGAAGCCAACCTGGGATTGCTTGAGCTGATCGAAGTTCTGCGGCAGCAACTTGGCCACGCAACCCTGATAATCGGCAAATGCCTTGGTGAACCTGACCGGCAACAAACGCACCTCCGACACCCGGCCATCGCCCGAGGAGTGCCGGACCACAGGACTGCGTCCGTCGACCAGGCCGCTGATCAAGCGTCCGGCCTGGGCCTGGGAGCTGTTGAACAGGACCTTGCCGCTGCCGATTCTCACTGTGCCCAGGTTGATATCACCGCGTCCCGGCTGCCAGGGTGCAGCGGCCGCCAGCAAGGTCGCAGAACCACCGCCCATCATGGCGTTGTAGGCATTCAAACGAAACGTCGCCTGCTCTCCGGCGCGGCGCACGAATTCACCCGAGCCGAAATCGGTGATCGGTTGAGTCAGCCGGCACTCGAATTTGTCGCCTTCGACCGTCCACTCGATACTCTCCAGGCGAGTCTGGAAAGTGAGAGCCATCGCGGGAAGACTGGCAAACACACTGAGCAAGGCTAAATAATGCTGGCGCACGGGAGGCTCCACTGGCTTCTACAACAAAAAAGACCGACACACAGATGTTCACGGCATACCTGTTGGATATCGGAAGCTTCCCGTAAAACTTGATAGCGAGTGCCTGCAAGAGTCTTTTCCGGTAGCATTCCCCTCAGTTTGACCCGCCTGGAATCCCCTCATGTCCGACCGCCTGACCCTGCTGCGTCCCGACGACTGGCATATTCATCTTCGCGATGGTGCCGTGTTGACCAATACCGTCGCGGATGTCGCGCGCACCTTTGGCCGCGCCATCATCATGCCCAACCTGGTACCACCGGTGCGCAATGCGGCTGAAGCCGACGGCTATCGCCAGCGGATTCTCGCTGCCCGCCCGGCCGGCAGCCCGTTTGAACCACTGATGGTGCTGTACCTCACCGACCGCACCCAGCCTGAAGAAATTCGCGAGGCCAAGGCCAGCGGTTTCGTTCACGCCGCCAAGCTGTACCCGGCCGGCGCGACCACCAACTCGGACTCGGGCGTCACCAGCTTCGACAAGATCTTCCCTGCACTCGAGGCCATGGCCGAAGTCGGGATGCCGTTGTTGATCCACGGTGAAGTCACTCGCGGCGATGTCGACGTGTTCGACCGCGAAAAAATCTTCATCGATGAGCACATGCGTCGCGTGGTCGAGCGTTTCCCGACCCTCAAGGTGGTGTTCGAACACATCACCACCGCTGACGCCGTGCAGTTCGTCAACTCGGCTTCGGCCAACGTTGGCGCGACCATCACCGCACATCACTTGCTGTACAACCGCAACCACATGTTGGTGGGCGGGATTCGGCCGCACTTCTACTGCCTGCCGATCCTCAAGCGCAATACACACCAGGAAGCCCTGCTCGACGCCGCCACCAGCGGCAGCGAAAAGTTCTTCCTTGGCACCGACTCGGCGCCCCACGCCCAGCACGCCAAGGAAGCAGCCTGTGGCTGCGCCGGTTGCTACACCGCCTATGCGGCGATCGAGATGTACGCCGAAGCCTTCGAACAGCGCAATGCGCTGGACAAGCTCGAAGCCTTCGCCAGCCTCAACGGCCCGCGTTTCTATGGCCTGCCGGCAAACACCGATCGCATTACCCTGGTCCGCGAAGACTGGACCGCCCCGACCAGCCTGCCGTTTGGCGAGCTGACCGTTATCCCGCTGCGCGCCGGTGAAAAACTGCGCTGGCGCCTGCTGGAGGAACACGCGTGAGTGAAGACCATTTCGACGACGAACAGGAAGGTCAAGGCGGTGGCGGTGGTTCCCGTCACCCAATGGCCGCCAGGTTCCGTGGCTACCTGCCGGTTGTCGTCGACGTAGAAACCGGTGGTTTCAACTCGGCCACCGACGCCTTGCTGGAAATCGCCGCGACAACGATCGCCATGGATGAAAAGGGGTTTGTGTACCCGGATCACACCTACTTCTTCCGGGTCGAGCCGTTTGAAGGTGCGAACATCGAAGCGGCAGCCCTGGAGTTCACCGGGATCAAGCTCGATCACCCGTTGCGCATGGCCGTGAGCGAAGAAGCGGCGCTGAACGATATCTTCCGTGGCGTGCGCAAGGCGCTCAAGGCCAATGGTTGCAAACGGGCGATCCTGGTCGGGCACAACAGCAGTTTCGACCTGGGCTTCCTCAATGCCGCAGTCGCGCGCCTGGACATGAAGCGCAACCCGTTTCATCCATTCTCGAGTTTCGATACGGCGACGCTCGCGGGACTGGCCTATGGTCAAACCGTGCTGGCCAAGGCCTGCCAGGCCGCCGATATCGACTTCGACGGTCGCGAGGCCCACTCGGCTCGCTACGACACCGAGAAGACCGCCGAGCTGTTCTGCGGCATCGTCAATCGCTGGAAGCAAATGGGCGGCTGGGAAGACTTCGGCGACTGATGTGGTTGTAGGAGCGAGCTCGCTCGCGATGGTCGTCAACAAATACGTTGGGAGCCTGACACCCCGCGGCGTTCTCGAGTCCATCGCGAGCGAGCTCGCTCCTACAGGGTTTTGTATATTCCGCCCATAAAAAAACCGGCCCTGAGGCCGGTTTTTTTGTACCTGGTGCCTTACAGCGCAGCAGCGTGCTCGGTCAGGTAGGCCGCAACGCCTTCTGGCGAAGCGTTCATGCCTTTGTCGCCTTTTTTCCAGTTGGCAGGGCAAACTTCGCCGTGCTCTTCGTGGAATTGCAGGGCGTCGACCAGACGCAGCAGCTCTTCCATGTTACGACCCAGCGGCAGGTCGTTGATGATCTGCGAGCGGACAACGCCTTTGTCGTCGATCAGGAACGCGCCACGGAAAGCAACGCCGTCAGCGGACTGAACGTCGTAGGCCTTCATGATTTCCTGCTTGATGTCGGCAGCCATGGTGTAACGAACTGCGCCGATACCACCATCGTTTACCGGGGTGTTGCGCCATGCGTTGTGGGTGAAGTGCGAGTCGATCGAAACAGCGACCACTTCAACGTTACGTGCCTTGAACTCGGACATGCGGTTGTCCAGAGCGATCAGCTCCGACGGGCAAACGAAGGTGAAGTCCAGTGGGTAGAAGAACACCAGGCCGTATTTGCCTTTGATGGCCGACGACAGGGTGAAGCTGTCGACGATTTCGCCATTGCCGAGTACGGCCGGTACGGTGAAGTCAGGGGCTTGTTTGCCTACGAGTACGCTCATTGGATATCTCCTGGTGTAGAAGCGTTAAGAACAAGGTTTGCATCAGCCTGCCACCCTCAGGCGACAGCCCTGTGACACGAACCCGTTTCGAAAAGACCGGCCATCATACACTGCGTTTTTGGCCTGTCCGTAACGGTTTCTCCCATGGGCGTAAAAAAGGACGAAGGGTATTTCGGTTTACGGCGCGTGGCTGACCAACCGTTCGTCAGGCCTGTCAAAAACCCCTTCCAAAGCACTTTGACAATCATTCTCGTTAACATTAAGATCCATCGCATTCGAGACATAAACAGCGACGGTTTTCACTTATGTATGTTTGCCTCTGCACTGGCGTCACCGACGGCCAAATCCGCGATGCGATCTATGAAGGATGCTGCAGCTACAAGGAAGTACGCCAGGCCACCGGCGTTGCCAGTCAATGCGGCAAATGTGCCTGCCTCGCCAAGGAAGTGGTCCGCGAGACCCTGACCAAATTGCAAACGGCCCAGGCCGCGATCCCTTTTCCTGTTGAATTTACTGCTGCATAAATACCCCATTTCAAAGAACCGGACTCATGTCCGGTTTTTTTATGCCCGAAAATCAATTGCTTAGGCTCTAGACGCGGAACACAAACATTCTTATTCCGATTAATTTTCATATATTATTCAATAACTTAGGTTTGACACTCTTAGTTATGCGGCTCAAACTCTGCCTTATAGACAGCTAATACAGGGCAGGACCCCACCATGAAAGGCGACGTTACAGTCATCCAGCATCTCAACAAGATCCTTGCCAATGAGCTGGTCGCGATCAATCAATACTTCCTGCATGCACGCATGTACGAAGATTGGGGCCTGAACAAGCTCGGCAAGCACGAGTACCACGAATCCATCGACGAGATGAAGCACGCGGACAAGCTGATCAAGCGCATCCTGTTCCTTGAAGGCCTGCCGAACGTGCAGGACCTGGGCAAGCTGCAGATTGGCGAGCACACCCAGGAAATGATCGAGTGTGACCTGCGTATCGAGAAGACCGGCCATGCCGACCTGAAAGTGGCGATCGCGCATTGCGAAACCGTCGGCGACTTCGGTAGCCGTGAATTGCTTGAAGATATCCTCGAGTCCGAAGAAGAACATATCGACTGGCTGGAAACCCAACTGGGTCTTATCGACAAGATCGGTATCGAGAACTACCTGCAATCGCAGATGGGCGACGACGAGTAAGTTCTCCTCCGCCAGCCGATGCAAAATAAAGCCCCGCTCTCTTTTAAAGAGACGGGGCTTTTTTGTTTCATTTTTTATGGGGCTGAACAGGCTCAGGGGATTTTTCCTAAAGCCTGCCCCCGACAAGTCGATAACCTGGCATCGAAAGCTGTGGCTGATCTACTGATCGCCTCACCACCTTTTTCCACAGAAGGTTTTTATGTCCTCGACCAAAGCCCGCGCAGACTCACTTTCGCTTCTGCTGTTTACCTTGCGCAGTGGCAAGCTGATGGCGATCAACCTGCTCAAAGTCAGTGAAATCATCCCTTGCCCGCCACTGACCAAACTCCCCGAATCCCATCCCCACGTCAAAGGCATCGCCACCCTGCGTGGCACCTCGTTGTCGGTGATCGACCTCAGTCGTGCCATCGGTGAGCGTCCGCTGGAAGATCCTGACGGGGGCTGCCTGATCGTCACTGACGTCAGCCGCTCCAAGCAAGGCTTGCATGTACAGGCGGTGAGCAAGATCGTGCACTGCCTGACCACCGACATCCGTCCGCCCCCCTTCGGCTCTGGCGGTTCGCGCTCGTACATCACCGGCGTGACCTCGGTCGACGGCACCCTGGTGCAGGTGCTGGACATCGAGAAGGTCATCCATGGCATCGCCCCGGTGCCCATCGACATGGCGCCCACCGAGCTCAGCATGGAAGATGCCGAGATCCTGGGCTGCGCCCGCATCCTGGTGGTCGATGACAGTCAGGTCGCGCTGCAACAATCGGTGCACACCTTGCGCAACCTGGGCCTGCAATGCCACACGGCCCGCAGCGCCAAGGAAGCCATCGACTGCCTGCTGGACCTGCAAGGCACCGCCCAGCAGATCAACCTGATCGTCTCCGATATCGAAATGTCCGAAATGGACGGCTACGCCTTCACCCGCACCCTGCGTGAAACCCCGGACTTCGCGCACCTCTACGTGTTGCTGCATACGTCCCTGGACAGCGCGATGAACAGCGAAAAGGCACGGCTGGCGGGGGCGAATGCGGTGCTGACCAAGTTCTCTTCGCCGGAGCTGACCAAGTGCCTGATCGACGCGGCCAAGGCTGTGGCCGAACAAGGTCATTGAGTCTTGGACGGGCAATTCTGCTTCCTCATGCGGCGCTGTCTCGCTGACGCCGTGCCCGACATCACCTGGCCCCAGGGAATTGTCCTGACCGGGTATCGGCCCGAACGGGCGGAAGAGGTGCATCGCCTGATGGAGCTGGGTCACCTGCAAGGAGGTGGCCGCGTCCCGTCCCTGGACGCATGGCAACAGCGTTTTGAAACCGATCCTGAATATGATCCGACACTGTGCTTCATCGCTCTGGATGCCCTGGGTATCGTTGGCGTATGTCAGTGCTGGACCAGCGCCTACATCAAGAGTCTGGTGGTGCATCCCCGGGCTCAAGGCCGCGGTTTGGGGCGAGCGTTGCTGCTCAATGCGTTCAACGTGTTTCAACAGCGGCGCGAAGGGTTCGTCGATTTGAAAGTGCTGGAAGGCAATGTTCGCGCACTGCGGTTGTATGAAAGCGCCGGGATGTACGTGGTGCGCCGGGAAGAGGTTCCGGTCTGACCCGTCCCTCGCCGAGGCCTGCGTTCGCCCCTCCAAGCCTTCAGGCATACTCACACCTTGGCCACCCCCCGCCCAAGGATCCCTGAACCATGAAAGCTGTCACCCTGACCTTCGTTTGCCTCGCGACTCTCGCCACCCAGGTCCACGCCTCCAGCGCCGACGCCTGGGCCGCCTACGACAAAGCCGCCCTCGCCAGTTGCACCAAGGCCAGCGGTCTGGCGAATGCCAAACCCGTCGGCAACGCCGCGCAGTTCGATGATCGGGTCGGCTACACCGCCCTGCTGCTGCAAGGCCAGTACCCGCAAAAACACATGAAAGGCCAGCAGGGTACCGAACTGTGCCTCTACAACAAGAAAAGCAAAACGGCCTACGTGACCGAGTGGGACTCCATACGACCAAACTGACACGGCTGTCAGTTAACAGTCACCTTCCTGACCGGGTCACAGGGATATAACGTAGGTAGACAAAGCTGCGCACACTTCCATTTCCCGACCCGGCGCCCCTCTCGCATGCGAACTCAGAAAAAATCCGTTCTTCTTGCAGCCTTTCTGATCGTGCTGGTGGCGCTGGGCGCGTGGTACCTGATGAAACCGTCCGCGGCCAAAATCGCCGCACCGACCGCCATTCCGGTGCGAGTGGTCAACGTGGTCGAAAAAGAAGTGCCCCGCTACGTCAGCGGCATCGGCTCGGTGCTGTCGCTGCACAGCGTGGTGGTCCGCCCGCAAATCGACGGCATCCTCACTAAAATCCTGGTCAAGGAAGGCCAACTGGTGGCCAAAGGCGACCTGTTAGCCACCATCGACGACCGATCGATCCGCGCCAGCCTGGATCAGGCCCGGGCGCAACTGGGCGAAAGCCAGGCGCAACTGCAAGTGGCCCAGGTCAACCTCAAGCGCTACAAGTTGTTGAGCGTCGACGACGGTGTTTCCAAACAGACCTACGACCAGCAACAAGCATTGGTCAATCAGCTCAAGGCCACTGCCCAAGGCAACCAGGCTTCGATTGACGCGGCCCAGGTGCAGCTGTCGTACACGCAGATTCGCTCCCCGGTCAGTGGCCGTGTCGGTATTCGCACAGTGGATGAAGGCAACTTCCTGCGCATGACTGACGCCCTGGGACTGTTCACGGTGACCCAGATCGACCCGATTGCCGTGGAGTTCTCCCTGCCGCAGCAAATGCTGCCGACCCTGCAAGGCCTGATCAGCGACCCGGAACGTGCCAGGGTCAAGGCCTACATCGGTGCCGACACCGACGGCGAAACCGGCAACCTGCTGGGCGAAGGTCACTTGACCCTGATCGACAACCAGATCAACGCCAACACCGGCACCATACGCGCCAAGGCCGAATTCAACAACGCCGGGCAAAAACTCTGGCCCGGCCTGTTGGTGACGGTAAAGATTCAGACAGCGCTGGATAAAGATGCGCTGGTGGTACCGCCCACCGTCGTACAGCGTGGCCTTGATCAGCATTTCGTCTATCGGGTAAACGGCAACAAGGTTGAAACCGTGCCCGTGCAGATGGTTTACCAGGGTAGCGGCCAGAGCATCATCAAGGGGGTGAAACCGGGTGACGTGCTGGTCAGCGACGGTCAGTCGCGGCTCAAGCCCGGCGCAACTGTGCAAGTGCTGACCGAACCGCCGCAGGTCGTGCAGTCGGAGGCGGCGCCATGAAAGGCCACGGCTCGGTATCCGCCTGGTGCATCGACCACCCGGTGGCCACGATTCTGCTGACGTTTGCCTTGGTGCTGCTGGGGGCCATTGCCTTCCCGCGCCTGCCCATCGCGCCGCTGCCTGAGGCAGAATTCCCGACGATCCAGGTGGCCGCGCAATTGCCCGGTGCCAGCCCGGAAACCATGGCGTCATCGGTGGCCACGCCCCTTGAAGTGCAATTCAGCGCCATTCCCGGCGTGACTCAAATGACCTCGAGCAGCGCCCTGGGCTCGACCAACCTGACCCTGCAATTCACCCTCGACAAAAGCATCGATACCGCCGCCCAGGAAGTCCAGGCCGCCATCAACACCGCAGCGGGCAAACTGCCCAAGGACATGCCGAACCTGCCGACCTGGCGCAAGGTCAACCCGGCCGACAGCCCGGTGCTGATCCTCAGCGTCAACTCGTCGCTGATGCCTGGCCCCGAGCTCAGCGACCTGACGGAAACCCTGTTGTCCCGACAACTCAGTCAGGTCGATGGTGTTGGCCAAGTATCCATCACCGGCCAGCAACGTCCGGCGATCCGGGTCCAGGTGTCCGCCGACAAACTCGCCGCCATCGGCCTGACCCTGGCTGACATTCGCCTGGCGATCCAGCAGACCAGTCTCAACCTGGCCAAAGGCGCGCTGTACGGCGAATCGAGCATCTCGACGCTTTCGACCAATGATCAACTGTTCCACCCCGACGAATACAGCCAGTTGATCGTTTCCTACAAGGACGGTGCACCGGTTCACCTCAAGGATGTCGCAAAAGTCGTCAACGGTTCGGAGGATGCCTACGTTCAGGCGTGGGCCGGATCGCAACCGGGCGTCAACCTTGTGATTTTCCGCCAGCCAGGCGCCAACATCGTCGAGACCGTGGACCGCATTCAGGCCGCGCTGCCGGCGCTGCAGGCAATGCTGCCCGCCTCGGTGCAGGTCAAGGTGCTGATCGACCGCACACAGACCATCCGCGCTTCGCTGCACGAGGTGGAAATCACCTTGATGATCGCCGTGATGCTGGTGGTGGCGGTGATGGCGCTATTCCTGCGCCAACTGTCGGCCACCCTGATCGTATCGGCGGTGCTCGGTGTGTCGCTGATTGCCAGCTTTGCGCTGATGTACGTCATGGGCTTCAGCCTGAACAACCTGACGCTGGTGGCGATCGTGGTGGCCGTGGGCTTTGTGGTGGACGATGCGATCGTGGTGGTGGAGAACATCCACCGACATCTCGAGGCCGGTGACAGCATGCGTGAGGCGGCGATCAAGGGCGCCGGCGAGATCGGATTTACCGTGGTTTCAATCAGCTTCTCGCTGGTGGCGGCATTCATTCCGCTGCTGTTCATGGGCGGCGTAGTTGGACGCCTGTTCAAGGAGTTCGCCCTGACCGCCACCTCGACCATCATGATTTCGGTGGTGGTGTCCCTGACCCTGGCACCTACGCTGGCGGCGCTGTTCATGCGCGCGCCCGTGCATCACGCCCACGATAAACCGGGCTTCGGTGAACGCCTGCTGGCGTGGTACGAAAAAGGCCTGCGCCGTGCCCTCGCCCACCAGAAATTGATGATCGGCGTGTTCGGTCTGTCGCTGGGGTTGGCGGTCGCCGGGTACATCTTTATCCCTAAAGGTTTCTTCCCGGTCCAGGACACAGGCTTTGTTCTTGGCACCACCGAAGCAGCTGCGGACATTTCCTACGGCGACATGGTGAAAAAACACCTGGCGATGGCCGAAATCGTCGCCGCTGATCCAGCGGTTCAAGCGTTCTCTCACTCGGTCGGCGTGTCGGGCAGCAACCAGACCATCGCTAACGGCCGCTTCTGGATCGCCCTGAAAAAACGCGGTGACCGCGATGTGTCAGCCAGCGAGTTCATCGACCGGATTCGCCCGCAATTGATGAAAGTACCGGGCATCGTCCTGTACCTGCGCGCCGGGCAAGACATCAACCTCAGTTCCGGCCCGAGCCGGGCCCAATACCAGTACGTGCTCAAGAGCAACGACGGTGCGGTCCTGAGCACCTGGACCCAGCGCCTGACGGAAAAACTGCGCGGCAACCCGGCCTTCCGCGACATTTCCAACGACCTGCAACTGGGCGGCAGCATCACCCATATCAGCATCGACCGCAGCGCCGCGGCACGTTTTGGCCTGACCGCCAGCGATGTCGACGAAGCGCTATACGACGCGTTCGGCCAGCGCCAGATCAATGAATTCCAGACTCAGATCAACCAGTACAACGTGATCCTGGAGCTGGACACCCGACAACGCGGCAAGGCCGAAAGCCTCAACTACTTCTACCTGCGCTCGCCCCTGAGCGGGGAAATGGTGCCGCTCTCGGCCCTGGCGAGATTCGACGCGCCAACGGTGGGGCCGCTGTCCATCGCCCATGACGGCATGTTCCCGGCCGCCAACCTGTCGTTCAACCTGGCACCCGGCGTGGCGCTCGGCGATGCGGTGATCATGCTCAACCAGGCCAAGGTCGACATCGGCATGCCGACGGCCATCAGCGGTAATTTCCAGGGCGCGGCCCAGGCGTTCCAGAGTTCGCTGGCCAGCCAGCCATGGTTGATCCTGGCGGCGCTGGTGGCGGTGTACATCATTCTCGGCGTGCTCTACGAGAGCTTCGTGCATCCACTGACGATCATTTCGACACTGCCATCGGCCGGCCTCGGTGCGGTGATCATGCTGTGGATCTGCGGCCAGGACTTTTCGATCATGGCGCTGATCGGGCTGGTACTGCTGATCGGCATCGTCAAGAAAAACGGCATCCTGATGATCGACTTCGCCCTCGAAGCGCAGCGCAACGGTGGTTTGCCGCCGGAAGAGGCGATCTTCAAGGCCTGTATCACCCGGTTCCGTCCGATCATCATGACCACCCTCGCCGCCCTGCTCGGCGCCCTGCCGCTGATGCTCGGCTACGGCACCGGCGCCGAACTGCGCCAACCCCTGGGGATCGCCGTGGTCGGCGGCTTGCTGGTGAGCCAGGCGCTGACGCTGTTCACCACGCCGGTCATATACTTGTGGCTGGAGCGTTTATTTCATAGGCAAACTCTCCCACCAGCAGCTTCGCCAGTGCCAAAGCTGGCGACCACAGACTGAGGCGGGGTCATGCGCGTCCTGATTATCGAAGACGAAGAAAAAACCGCGGATTATCTGCACCGCGGCCTGACGGAACAGGGTTACACCGTGGACCTGGCCCGCGATGGCGTGGAAGGCCTGCACCTGGCGCTGGAGAGCGACTACGCGGTGATCGTCCTCGACGTCATGCTGCCGGGCCTGGAC
This sequence comes from Pseudomonas sp. MHK4, assembly GCF_054600775.1. Lineage (NCBI taxonomy): Bacteria > Pseudomonadati > Pseudomonadota > Gammaproteobacteria > Pseudomonadales > Pseudomonadaceae > Pseudomonas > Pseudomonas sp. MHK4. Next base: position 101,123 of record NZ_BAAIAK010000010.1, read on the forward strand.
GGCTTCGGCGTACTGCGCGCCTTGCGTGCGCGCAAGCAGACCCCGGTGATCATGCTCACCGCCCGCGAACGGGTCGAAGACCGCATCAGGGGCCTGCGCGACGGTGCCGACGATTACCTGGGCAAACCCTTTTCCTTTCTCGAACTGGTGGCGCGCCTGCAGGCGCTGACCCGGCGCAGCGGCGGCCACGAACCGGTGCAAGTGAGCATCGCCGACCTGTGGATAGATCTGATCAGCCGCAAGGCTACCCGCGCCGGCACACGCCTGGACCTGACGGCCAAGGAATTCTCGCTGCTCAGTGTGCTGGCCCGTCGCCAAGGTGAAATCCTCTCGAAAACCGCCATCGCCGAAATGGTCTGGGACATCAATTTCGACAGCGACGCCAACGTCGTCGAGGTCGCGATCAAACGTCTGCGGGCCAAGCTCGACGGGCCGTTCGAAGAGAAGTTGCTGCACACGATTCGTGGCATGGGTTATGTGCTGGAGAGCCGCGGTGTCCAGTAATTCCATTGCGCTACGACTGAGCGGGATGTTCACGCTGGTGGCGCTGGTGGTGTTCCTGTTGATCGGCTGGGCGCTGTACCAGCAGGTCGACAAAGGCCTGGGCCTGCTGCCCGAAGCGGAACTCGATGCGCGCTACAGCGTGCTCGAATCCACCGTCGGCCGCTACGGCACGCCCGAACACTGGGTGAAGATCAACAACAAGCTCAAGCTGCTCGGCGAGGAAGACAAGCGCATCAGTTTCTGGATCGTCAGCGGCGATCCGAACTATGAATACGGCAATCCAACACCGAGCATCCGTGCCTTTGCCGCAGGACCGCTGGGTATGCGCGACATGCAACTGGTGGATCGCCCCTACCCGCTGAAAGTGCTGGTCAGCCAGTTCCCGGCCAAGGACCAGCGCCCGCCCCTGCGCTTCATGATCGGCATCGACACGCAAACGTTTTTCCATACCCAGCACCAGTTGCTGATCGCCCTGGTCAGCCTGGCAGTCATCGGCGTGCTGATGGCCTCGGCGCTGGGCTACTGGGTGGCGCGAATCGGGCTCAAGCCGCTGATCAAGCTGTCCCAGGAGGCCCAGCGCCTGGCCCCGCCGTTGCGTTCAGGCCGCTTGCGCCTGTCATCGCTGCCCCCGGAACTGAATCAGTTCGTCGACTCGTTCAACTCGACGCTGGAGCGGGTCGAACAAGCCTACTCGCGACTGGAATCGTTCAACGCCGATGTCGCCCATGAACTGCGCTCGCCACTGACCAACCTGATCGGCCAGACCCAGGTCGCCCTCACTCGCGGGCGTTCGGCGGAGCATTATTTCGAGGTGCTGCAATCGAACCTTGAAGAGCTCGAGCGACTGCGCTCGATCATCAACGACATGCTGTTCCTGGCCAGCGCCGACCAAGGCAGCAAGGCTACAAAATTGACGTCCACCTCGCTGGCGGAGGAAGTGGCCACGACCCTGGAATACCTGGATTTCATTCTCGAGGATGCCCAGGTACAGGTTCAGGTCAGCGGCGACGCCCAGGTTCGAATCGAGATCGCCCACCTGCGCCGGGCCTTGATCAACCTGCTGAACAACGCCGTGCAGCACACCGGCCCCGGACAAGTCATCGAAGTGCGAATCGAAGCGGGCGAGCACCGGGTCAGCATTGGCGTGGCAAACCCGGGCATACCGATTTCCAGCGAGCACCTGCCGCGCCTGTTCGAGCGCTTCTACCGGGTCGACGCCTCGCGCAGCAACAGTGGCAACAACCACGGGTTGGGGTTGGCCATCGTCAAGGCGATTGCCCTGATGCATGGCGGGGATGTGTTCGTGCGCAGTGACCATGGGATGAACACCTTTGGTATGCATTTGCCGGTCTGACGACCGCAAAAGACCACGCCCTCGGCCATGGGTTTGCGGCATGACACGCCTCTGTAGGAGCCGGCTTGCTGGCGATGGCGTCGGTGGGATCGCCATCGCTGCGATGCGGCGACCCGACAAGCCAGCTCCTACAGTGGGTCGGGTATGGCCGCCAGCGATCTTTGCTCTTTGCGTAACAGTCCTTTCATGAATCCGCTCTTTTTCCTTTCTCCCAAGCCCCTTATCTTTGCCCGCACCAAACAGCACTTGCCAAGCAAGAAGGTTTAAAAGATGTCCAACAGTATGGGTATTGCCAGCGCTTTCGTTCTGTCTTCTCTGTTCCTGTCTCCGTTCGCCATGGCCGAGGAGTCGCACGCCTTCGTCGCGCAAAATACCGCCCGAGCCGCAGCGTATGAAGAGCACCAGAGCGAGATGACCGCCAAAGCCCAGGAGGCCACCCAAGCCCCACAAGCGTCGAGCATTCAAGCCAAGCAGGCTGAAAAAGACAGCTGATTTGCGCGCATCGCTCCAGTTTCCCTCGACACTTTTCATCGGCTCTTCCCAATGAATAGTTGTCTTCAAAGCCGCTGCCATCAGCGGCTTTTTTTCGTTGTGGTTTTACAACCCGCTGCGTCCTCCTCGCTCACCAGAATCCTCTGCAACTGAAAGAACAGTGATGTTCACCGCTGACCCAGGAGCTTTACCCCCCGTGCGTTTCCCACTCAGTTCCCTTGCGCTGTTCGTTGCATTCGCTGCAACGATGGCCGCCAATGCCCACGCCACCGATGACTCGGCTGCTGGCCAAAGTTTCACCGAAGACGCCAGCCTTACATTCAACGCACGCAACTACTACATGAACCGCAATCGCCAGCAGCAGGCGGACGACAACATTGAATGGGGCCAGGGTTTGCTGGGCATCTTCGAGTCGGGCTTCACCGAAGGCACGGTCGGGTTCGGCATCGATGCCCATGCCATGCTCGGGCTCAAGCTCGACGGCGGCGGCGGTACGGACAATTCGAGCATCCTGCCGGTCAGCGATGGCAACGGCAAAGCACCGGGCTCGTTCTCCACCGCAGGCGCTACCCTGAAGATGCGGGCCTTCGATACCGAATTGAAGGCCGGCGACCTGTTTCTCGCCAACCCGGTGATTGCCGGTGGCGAAACCCGCATGCTGCCGCAGACCTTTCGCGGCGTCAGCCTGACCAACCACAGCTTCGACGGCTGGCTGATCGAAGGGGGTCAGGCGAGCTTCACCAAACCGTACAACCAAAGCGGCCATATCCGCATTGGTACGTCCTACGGCAGCCTGGCCGAGGGTGACGAGAGCCAGCATCTCAATTGGGCCGGCGTGGCCTGGAGCGGCCTGCCAGGCTTGACCAGCAGCCTGTATGCTGCCGAGCTCAAGGACATCTGGAACCAGTACTACTACGACCTCGATTACACCTATGCACTCAACGAGACGGTCAGCCTCAACCCGGGCCTGCACATCTATCACACGCAAGACACCGGCGATGCACTGCTCGGCCACATCGACAACAACACCTACAGCCTGCATTTCACTGTCGGCGTGGGCAATCACAGCGTCACCACCGCTTACCAGCGGGTCAACGGCAATACCCCGTTCGACTACATCAGCCAGGGCGACAGCGTCTTCCTCGACAACTCCCAGCAATACTCGGACTTCAACGGCCCGAACGAACGCTCTTGGAAACTCAAGTACGCCTATGACTTCGTCGGGCTCAGCCTGCCGGGACTGACTTCGGCGCTGTCCTACTCCCGGGGTAAACTGGACCTGACCAAGGTCGATCCAGACAGCCCCGGGTATAGCGCGTGGTACAGCGCCGACGGCAAGAACGCCAGGCACTGGGAGCGCGACATCGAACTCAAGTACGTGGTCCAGGCCGGCCAGGCGAGGAACCTGGCAGTGCGCCTGCAATGGGCAACCAACCGGGGCGGCAACGGCTATGGTGCACTGGATCAGGACACCGACGAGTACCGGGTGATTTTCGACTACCCGCTCAATGTCTTCTAAGCTTCAATAAACAAAAGGCCGGCAGGTTTTGCTGGCCTTTTTTTTATCCGGGTGTCCGGGACGCTGCCCGATTCTTGTAAAAGAATGTCCCCGACGCCTAGACAGCAGAAGCCAGAACCATGAGCGAGCGCACGACATCTCACCACACATCCCGATCCACGCGATCCGAGCGGCTGGTGATTCTTGGCAGCGTGTTGCTGGTGATTGCCATCCTGAGCATCGTGGCGTTTCTGCTAGTGCGTGAACGCGCCAATGCCGAACTGTCAGCCAGCCGCTCCGCGTCCAACATCGTGCAATTGATCGAAGCCGACGTCCTGCGTAACGTCGAGCTCTATGATGTTTCCCTGCTCGGATTGATCGCGGCCTCCCGACGTGAAGACCTCATGCAGGTTTCCCCGCAGATCCGTCATCTGGCCTTGTTCGATCGCGCCACCGCGGCACCCTACAAGGGTGACATTCTGTTGCTCGACCGAGAGGGCAATGTGCTCGCCGATTCGGCTTCACGAGAGCCCAGGTCAGGCAACTTTGCCGACCGCGAGTACTTTCTGTCCCACGTGAACAACAGCGACCCGGGCATGTTCATCAGCCGGCCTTTTCGCTCCCGGATGGCCAACAACGAATGGCGCATCAGCTTCAGTCGCCGGATCAGCGGCGCCCAAGGCGAGTTCCTTGGAGTCGCCGAGGCGGCCATGCGTCTGAGCTACTTCGAACAGCTGTTCAACAGCTTGAACATCGGTCCCGACAGCTCGATCAGCCTGATCAACAAGGATGGAATCCTGCTCGCCCAGGTCCCTCGCCTGAGCGAAGACCTGACCGGCACGGACTTCAGCAACCGCCCCAACTTCCAGCGCATCGTCAAGGAAGGCAACGGCAGCTTCAGCAGTGTCTCGAGTCGTTATCAGGATCAGCGACTGTATACCTTTTCCCAGGTCGGCAATCTGCCGCTGATTGTCATCGTGGCGCTATCGGGCGCAGAAGTGTTCGATTCGTGGCAACGCACGGCGTTGGTGGTCAGCATCGCGACCATTGCCCTGTGTGCGTGCCTGCTGTGGCTGACCTGGTTGCTCTGCCGCGAATTGCGCCTGCGCCACCATGCCGAACTGGAACTGGCGCAATTGGCCGCCACCGACGCTCTGACCGGCCTGGCCAACCGCCGCACACTGGACCAGACGTTGCGTCATGAATGGTTTCGCGCCCAGCGCTCCGGCAAGCCGTTGTCGTTACTGATGATCGATGCCGATCACTTCAAGGCCTTCAACGACCGCCATGGCCATCAAGCCGGTGATGAGGCGCTGCGCACGTTGGCCCAAGTGTTGCGCAGCCACGTACGGCGCCCGACCGACCTGGTCGCGCGCTACGGTGGCGAGGAGTTTTCGGTGGTGCTGGCGGAAACCGACATGGCCGGTGCACAGCTGATCGCCGAGCACATTCGAAAGGCCGTGGAACAGCTTCCATTGATCGACGGCGCCGACTCGCCGATGACCGTGAGCATTGGCATCAGCACCTGGAATGCCTGCACCGACATCAACCTGGAGGTACTGATGTTTGCCGCGGACAAGGCGCTGTACCAGGCCAAGGAGACGGGACGCAATCGGGTGGTGGCGCTGTAGCGAGCGGAGAGCAACATGCGTGGACATAAAAAAAGGCCACCCGAAGGCAGCCCTTAAAAAACTAGAGAGGTTTTTTACTTACACGGCCGCAACAGGGCGCATGTAAGAGATCGGTGCGGTGCTGGCATCTTCGAACGTCACGACTTCCCAGGCATCTGTCTGCTCGATCAACTTGCGCAGCAGCTGGTTGTTCAGTGCGTGGCCGGACTTGAAGCCCTTGAACTCACCAATCAGGCTGTTGCCCAGCAGGTAGAGGTCACCAATTGCGTCGAGGATCTTGTGCTTTACGAATTCGTCTTCGTAGCGAAGGCCGTCTTCGTTCAGTACACCATCAGCGTCGACCACAATGGCGTTTTCAACGCTGCCGCCGAGCGCGAGGTTGTGCTTGCGCAGGTACTCGATGTCACTCATGAAACCAAAGGTACGGGCGCGGCTGACTTCTTTTACGAACGAAGTGCTGGAAAAATCCACGCTTGCACTTTGGGTGCGGTCACGGAAAACCGGGTGATCGAAATCGATCTCGAAGCTCACCTTGAAACCTTCGAAAGGGACGAAAGTGGCGCGCTTGTCGCCGTCTTCCACTGTCACTTCCCGCAGGATGCGGATGAACTTCTTCGCGGCGTCCTGTTCTTCCAGGCCAGCCGACTGAATCAGGAATACGAAAGGTCCAGCGCTACCATCCATGATTGGCACTTCGGACGCGGAGAGCTCGACGTAGGCGTTATCGATGCCCAGGCCAGCCATGGCCGAGAGCAAGTGCTCCACCGTGTCCACTTTGACGTCACCGTTGACCAGCGTGGTCGACATGGTGGTTTCGCCAACGTTTTCCGCGCGTGCAGGAATCTGCACCACAGGATCGAGGTCGGCACGACAAAACACAATGCCGGTGTCGATCGGCGCAGGCTTGAGGGTCAGGTATACCTTCTCCCCGGAGTGCAGACCTACACCTGTGGCACGGATAATATTTTTCAGTGTGCGTTGTTTAATCATGGCTTGGGCCGCTTCAGCGCAAATTGCGAACTGGTATCAACAAAGGCTGGCGATGATAGCAGACCACGCCTTTGCTGAACACCAATCAACTTCATAGCCCTGATACATTTCATCAATCGGCCTGACGACGCAGGAAGGCCGGGATGTCCAGGTAGTCCAGATCATCTTGCGGATTCATCTTCGCGGCAGTCGCAGCACCGGCCTGAGCCTGGTTGCGCATGACGGTCGGACGGTCCAGGTCACGGTAGTTCACCGCTGGAGCTTCCTGACGAACAGGGGCCTGTTGTTGCGGCTGGGAAGCCATCGACGTGTGCACTGAGTTGTCGATGATCTTCACCGGCTTCTCGATTTTAGCGCCCAAACCGGTCGCAACGACAGTCACGTGCAGCTCGTCGCGCATGTCCGGATCGATAACGGTACCGACCTTGACCATGGCGTGCTCGGAAGCGAAGGCTTCAATGATGCTACCCACGTCGGAGTACTCACCCAGGGACAGGTCAGGACCGGCGGTGATGTTCACCAGGATGCCGCGTGCACCTTGCAGGTTCACGTCTTCGAGCAATGGGTTGCGAATGGCCGCTTCGGTGGCCTCGCGTGCACGGTTCGGACCGCTGGCGCAGCCAGTGCCCATCATCGCCATGCCCATTTCGCTCATCACGGTACGGACGTCGGCAAAGTCGACGTTGATCATGCCCGGACGCTTGATGATGTCGGAGATACCGCGAACGGCACCGGCCAGTACATCGTCAGCCTTGGCAAAAGCCGACAAGAGGCTTGCGTCCTTGCCGAGGATGGTCAGCAGCTTCTCGTTGGGAATGGTGATCAACGAGTCGACGCTTTCCGACAGCAGGCGGATGCCTTCATCGGCGATCTGCATGCGCTTGCGGCCTTCGAACGGGAACGGACGAGTCACCACCGCAACGGTGAGAATCCCCATTTCCTTGGCCACTTCGGCAATGATCGGCGCAGCACCGGTACCGGTACCACCGCCCATGCCAGTGGTGATGAACACCATGTTGGTGCCCTGCAGGACTTCGGCAATGCGCTCACGATCTTCGAGAGCGGCCTGACGACCTACTTCAGGGTTGGCGCCAGCGCCCAGACCTTTGGTCACGCCGGTACCCAGTTGCAGGATGGTCCGCGCGCCAATGCTCTTGAGCGCCTGGGCATCAGTGTTGGCGCAGATGAACTCGACACCTTCAATGTTGCTCTTGACCATGTGATTCACGGCGTTGCCGCCGCCACCGCCGACACCGATAACTTTAATAACCGGGCTTGCGGGGATGTTGTCTACGAGTTCGAACATTTTCCCTCTCCTTTACGTTCTCTAGTTTTTTCGCCTACTGCTTTTTGCTGCCGTGCCGCTTGTCGCTTGAAACTACTTCGTTAGAAGTTGCCCTGGACCCAGCTCTTGATGCGATCGAGCAAGGCGCCTTTGGGTTCTTCGTTGCTGAAACTGTCGCGGCTGCCGATACCCGAGAACGAGATGCCGTCGGATTGCTTCTGCAGGCCGTACATCAACAGGCCAACGCCCGTGGAATAGATCGGGTTGCGTACCACGTCATCCAGGCCTTTCACGCCATGAGGCACGCCCAGGCGTACCGGCATGTGGAAGATTTCCTCGGCCAGCTCGGTAGCGCCTTCCATCTTCGCCGTGCCGCCGGTCAGCACGATGCCGGCCGGGATCAGGTCTTCGTAGCCGCTGCGGCGCAACTCGGCCTGGATCAGCGTGAACAGCTCGTCGTAACGTGGCTCGACCACTTCGGCCAGGGCCTGGCGGGACAGCTCGCGCGGCGGACGGTCACCAACACTTGGCACCTTGATGGTTTCACCGGCGCCTGCCAGTTTGGCCAGGGCACAGGCGTAGCGGATCTTGATTTCTTCGGCGTACTGGGTCGGGGTGCGCAACGCCATGGCGATGTCGTTGGTCACCTGGTCGCCCGCGATCGGGATCACCGCGGTGTGGCGGATCGCGCCTTCGGTGAAGATCGCGATGTCGGTAGTGCCACCACCGATGTCCACCAGGCACACGCCCAGCTCTTTCTCGTCGTCGGTCAGCACCGAGTACGCGGATGCCAGTTGCTCGAGGATGATGTCGTCGATTTCCAGGCCGCAGCGACGCACGCATTTTTCAATGTTCTGTGCGGCATTGACGGCGCAGGTGACCACGTGGACCTTGGCTTCCAGGCGCACGCCGGACATGCCCAGAGGCTCGCGGACGCCTTCCTGGTTATCGATCACGTAATCCTGCGGCAAGGTGTGCAGCACCCGCTGGTCAGCCGGGATCGCCACGGCCTGGGCCGCGTCGAGCACACGCTCAAGGTCAGCCGAGCTGACCTCGCGATCACGAATCGCCACGATGCCGTGGGAGTTCAGGCTGCGGATATGGTTGCCGGCCACGCCGACAAACGCCGAGTGGATGCGGCAGCCAGCCATCAGCTGCGCTTCTTCGATGGCGCGCTGGATCGACTGCACGGTGGACTCGATGTTCACCACCACGCCTTTCTTCAGGCCGCGGGACGGATGGGTGCCGATCCCGACGATTTCCAGCGTGCCGTCGTCCGCGACCTCGCCGACCAGCGCCACCACCTTGGAGGTGCCGATATCGAGACCGACGATCATTTTGCCGCTTTGCACGTTTGCCATGGGTCCTGCCTCTCTTAATTCTTCGCGACAGCGGGTTGGGCTGTCGTAGGCGCTACTGGTTCCCGCCAGCCAACAGCGAGGCCGTTGGCGTAGCGCAGATCGATGCGCGCAATGTTCGTAATCTGTTCTTTGAGCGTCTTGTCATAGATGGCAATGAAACGGCGCATCTTTTCCACCAGGTTGCCGCGTCCCAGCAGCAGTTCGATCCCGGGCCCGGCACTGCCAGGGCCGGTCGTCAGGAACCAGCTGCCTCGTTCGCGCAACTCCAGGCGCGCAATCGAGAAGCCCAATGGCCTGAGCAACTGGCTCAGTACCTGGTATTGCTGCATCACTTGCTGCTGGGCCCGCTGCGGACCGAACAACTGCGGCAAGTGTTCGTAGTTGGCCAGCTCGCGCGGGGTAAACGCCTGCCCCTGGTTGTTCAACAGCGATTCGTCGCCCCAACGGGCCACCGGCAATTGTTCTTCCAGGCGAATCACCACCTGGTCCGGCCACACCCTGCGCACTTCGGCATGGGCAATCCATGGCATGGTTTCAAGCTCGGTGCGCATGCTCGCCAGGTCGATGGTGAAGAAGCTCGACGCCACGTATGGGGCGATTCGCTGCTGCACCGCTTGCTGGCTGATGTAGCTCAAGTCGCCCTGCACCGCGATCTTGGTGATCGGTCGGTCGGCGTACGGCAGTAAACGCTGTGCGCCTTCGTAAGTTCCGAACCCCAACGCGACCAGCAGCACCGGCCAGAACAGGGCTTTGAGAACACCGAAGTTGGCTTTCGGCAGGCGCGCGGACATCGGCTCTTTGGCCACCATTCGGCTGGCACCTCGCGGCACCGGCTTGCGGCCGGGTACGGGAGGCTGATGTCTCAACTGTGCGCCTTGCATGGTCTTAACCTCGCGGCTCTTCGTTGCCGGCAGCGGGAACGCTGGCGGCCAGAATGGCCAGAACCAATTGCTGGAAATCCAGACCGGCAGCACGGGCCGCCATCGGCACCAGGCTGTGATCGGTCATGCCCGGTGCCGTGTTGACTTCCAGGAACCAGAACTGCCCTTCGGCGTCCTGCATCACGTCCGCCCTGCCCCAACCAGCGATACCCAGCGCTTCACAGGCTTTCGCCGTGAGGTCCATGAGTTCCTTTTCCTTGGCGCTGTCCAGGCCGCACGGAATGCGGTACTGGGTATCGTTGGCGATGTACTTGGCGTCGTAGTCGTAGAAACTGTGCGTCGTGCCCAGGGCGATTGGAGGTAACACCTGGTCACGCAGGGTGGCAATGGTGAACTCCGGACCATGAATCCATTGCTCGACCAACACTTGCGAATCGTAGGTACTGGCCGCTTTCCAGGCGTCGATCAATTCGGACGCGGAACTCACTTTGGCCATACCGATACTTGAACCTTCATGGGCCGGTTTGACGATCAAAGGGAAGCCCAGTTCCGTCGCCGCCGAAATACAATCGGCTTCGCTGCTCAGCACCGCGTGACGTGGCGTCGGAATGCCCAGGCTGTGCCAGACCTGCTTGGTGCGCAGCTTGTCCATGGCCAGCGCCGAGGCGAGGATGCCGCTGCCGGTGTAGGGAATCCCCAGGCACTCGAGCAGGCCCTGCATGCTGCCGTCTTCACCGCCACGGCCGTGGAGGATGACGAAGGCGCGGTCGATCTTTTCGTTCAGCAGACGCTGCAGCAGGTCATCGCCGACGTCGAGGCCGAACGCGTCCACGCCTGCGCTTTGCAGCGCATCGAGAACGGCATGGCCCGACTTCAGGGACACTTCGCGTTCGGCACTCTTGCCGCCGAACAGCACGGCGACGCGGCCGAAGTCTTTCGGCGCGACAGTGCTGACGAGGTTGGCGTAGGCAGCAGTCATTTCAACTTCCCCTTCTCCGGCGCAGCAACGGCACCGGCGAACAACTCACTTTTCAACAGTTTTGGTGCGAGGCCGCCGATATCACCGGCGCCCTGGCACAGCAGGATGTCGCCGGCACGCAGAAGCGGCTTGACCAGCGGCGCGAGGTCGACTCCGCGCTCGATGTAGATAGGGTCGAGCTGGCCGCGCTGGCGGATGCTGTTGCACAGCTTGCGGCTGTCGGCGCCCGGGATCGGTTCTTCACCGGCCGGGTAGACTTCCATCAGCAGCAGGACGTTGGCGTCGGCCAGTACATTGACGAAGTCGTCGTACAGGTCGCGGGTTCGGCTGTAACGATGCGGCTGGTAGACCATGACCAGGCGGCGCTCCGGCCAACCACCGCGCACGGCCTTGATCACAGCCGCGACTTCGGTCGGGTGGTGACCGTAGTCATCGACCAGCATCACATTGCCGCCGTCCACCGGCAGTTCGCCGTAGACCTGGAAGCGTCGGCCGACACCCTGGAACCCGGACAGGCCCTGGACGATGGCTTCATCGCTGACGCCCTCGTCGGTGGCGATGCAAATGGTCGCCAGCGAGTTCAGCACGTTGTGGTTGCCCGGCATGTTCACCGATACATCCAGCGGCTCGCGGTCAGGGCGCAGCACGGTGAAGAAGGTCTGCATGCCTTGCTGGCGCACATTGATGGCGCGCACGTCGCAGTCTTCGCCGAAGCCGTAGGTGACGGTCGGACGCTTGACCTGCGGGAGGATTTCACGCACCACCGGATCGTCCAGGCACACTACGGCCAGGCCGTAGAACGGCAGGTTGTGGAGGAACTCGACGAAGGTCTTCTTCAGCTTGTTGAAGTCACCGTCGTAGGTCGCCATGTGGTCGGCGTCGATGTTGGTGACCACGGCCACCAGCGGCTGCAAGTGCAGGAAGCTGGCGTCGCTTTCGTCGGCTTCGGCGATCAGGTAGCGGCTGGTGCCGAGCTGGGCATTGGTGCCCGCGGCATTCAGGCGGCCACCGATGACGAACGTCGGATCCAGGCCACCGGCGGCGAACACCGAGGCGATCAGGCTGGTGGTGGTGGTTTTGCCGTGGGTACCGGCAACGGCAATGCCGTGGCGGTAGCGCATCAGCTCAGCCAGCATTTCTGCCCGTGGCACCACCGGGATACGACGCTCCAGCGCGGTGGCAACTTCCGGGTTGGAAGTGTTCACGGCACTCGACACCACCAGTACGTCGGCGGCGGCAGCGTTCTCAGCGCGGTGACCGATGAAAATTTGTGCGCCGAAGGATTCCAGGCGCTCGGTGACCGGCGAGGCCTTGAGGTCGGAACCGGACACTTCATAGCCCAGGTTCAGCAACACTTCGGCAATCCCGCACATGCCCACGCCGCCGATCCCGACGAAGTGGATACGACGGATGCGGCGCATTTCCGGTTGTGGCATGGCTTTCTGATTCTCAACCATGGGCCACCTCCAGGCAGGTATCGACCACGTTACGGGTGGCATCGGGTTTGGCAAGGCGGCGGGCCGCAGTGGCCATATCGTTGAGTCGTTGTGGTTGCATCAGGACCTCTGTCAGGCGCGCGGCAAGATCCGCTGCACCAGTCGTTCTTTGCGGCATCAGGAAGGCAGCGCCTTCACGGGCCAAATAATCGGCGTTGCGGGTCTGGTGATCGTCGATCGCGTGGGGCAACGGCACCAGCATCGAGGGCAGACCGGCGGCGGCCAGTTCACTGATGGTCAGCGCACCTGCGCGACATACCACCAGGTCGGCCCAGCCATAGGCTTGGGCCATGTCTTTGATGAACGGCTGCACTTGCGCCTCGACGCCAGCCGCGAGGTAGCGCTGCGCAGTCACTTCATCATGGTTTTTGCCAGCCTGATGGAAAACGTCCGGGCGCAGGTCGACGGCGACTTGCGACAGGGCTTCAGGAAGCAGCTTGTTCAACGGTTCTGCGCCCAGGCTTCCGCCCAGGATCAGCAAACGCGCTTTGCGACCGGCCAGGGCTGGTCGCGGTGTTTCGAGGAACAGCTCTGTGCGCACCGGGTTACCGGTGGTCCGGCGGCTGCTCGACAGGGTAAAGGTGTCGGGGAACGCTTCACAGACCCGGGCGGCCAACGGCACCAGCAACCGATTGGCGGTACCGGCCACGGCGTTCTGTTCGTGAACGATCACCGGCACGCCGGCCAGTTTGGCCGCAACACCACCAGGACCGGTCACATAACCGCCAAAGCCCACCACGCAAGCCGGCTGTAAACGACGAATGATCGCCCGCGCCTGCCAGACCGATTTGAGCAACATGAACGGCGCCTTGAGCAGCGACAGCTTGCCCTTGCCACGCAAGCCGCTGGCGTTGATCCGATGCAGTTCGATTCCCGCCGCCGGGACCAGCTCGTTCTCGATGCCACGGGGCGTGCCCAGCCAGTGCACGGTGTAACCGCGGGACTGGAATTCGCGGGCACAGGCCAGTGCCGGGAACACGTGGCCCCCGGTGCCGCCGGCCATGATCAATACGTTAGCGCCCATGGTTCGGCTCCTCGGCGAAGTCGCTCTCATGGAACTCCATCTCTTCACTGCCCAGGTGGGTTCGACTTTCCCACTCGATGCGCAGCAACAAGCCGAGACAGGCACAGCAGATCACCAACGAACTACCGCCATAGCTTAGAAACGGTAAAGTCAGGCCCTTGGTCGGCAGCAGGCCGACGTTCACACCGATGTTGATCAGGAACTGACCGATCCACAGGAACGACAGACCATAGGCGACATAGGCGGCAAAGAACTGCTTGGCCTTCTCGGCCCACAAGCCGATGTACATGCCACGAATACAGACGAAGACGAACAGCGCCACCGTGCACAAGGAACCCACCGCGCCCAGCTCTTCGGCCAGGACCGAGAACACGAAGTCAGTGTGGGCTTCCGGCAGGTAGAACTGTTTCTGCACGCTGTTGCCCAGGCCGACGCCCAGCCATTCGCCGCGGCCGAAAGCGATCAGCGCCTGGGACAACTGATAGCCGGCACCGAACTGGTCGGCCCATGGGTCGGCAAAGTTGGTCAGGCGCGCCATTCGATACGGCTGCATCTGAATCAGCAACACCACCGCCCCGACCGCAAGGACCACCATCAGGGAAAACCGGAACAGCCCGACCCCGCCGAGGAACAGCATCGCCGCCGCGGCGCCCATCATCACGACGGTGGCACCGAAGTCCGGCTCCATCAGCAACAGGCCCGCCATCGGCAGCAGCACGATGAACGGCTTGAAGAATCCCATCCAGCTTTCACGCACTTCTTTCTGCCGACGCACCAGGTAACCGGCGAGGTAGATCACCACGAACACCTTGGCGATCTCGGAAGGCTGGACGTTGAAGAAGCTGAAGCCGATCCAGCGCATCGAACCGTTCACTTCACGGCCGATTCCGGGAATGATCACCATCACCAGCAAACCGAATGCACCCAGCAGCATTAACCAGCCGAGGCGTTGCCAGGTGGCGATCGGGATCATCATGGTGACGATGCAGGCACCCAGGCCCAGCACCACATAGATAAGGTGGCGAATCATGTAGTACAGGGCGCTGCCCGACTGGACCGCCGCCACTTCGGTGGAGGCCGATGCAATCATCACCAGCCCCAGGCCGAGCAGCGTCAGGCAACCGGCGAGCATCGGGAAGTCGAGGTCGATGCCGCGTCCGGTAATCAGCGGCGATGGGTACGGCTTGATGATGCCCCGAAGACTCATGCCAGTTCCTCCACTGCTTGGACGAACTGGTGACCGCGGTCTTCGTAGTTCTTGAACATGTCGAAACTGGCGCACGCCGGCGACAGCAGCACCACGTCGCCCGGCTGGGCAGCGGCGCGGCATTGTTCGACGGCTTCGAGCAGGGAGCCAACACGAATCAACGGAACGGCATCGCCGATGGCCTGGCCGATCTTGTCGGAGTCGCGGCCCATGAGGATCACGGCGCGGCAGTTGGCCGCTACCGGATCACGCAGGTCCTTGAATTCGGCACCCTTGCCGTCGCCACCGGCGATCAGCACGATCTTGCCGTCGATGTCCGCGCCCAGGCCTTCGATGGCCGCCAGCGCAGCGCCCACGTTGGTGGCTTTGGAGTCGTTGTAGTAACCCACGCCATCCAGGTCGCGGACCCATTGGCAGCGATGCTCGAGCCCGGCGAAGGTGCGCAGCGCTGAAAGCATGGCGTCGAACGGCAAGCCGACGGCGTGACCGAGTGCCAATGCCGCCAAGGCGTTGGATTGGTTATGGGCGCCGCGGACTTTCAGTTCGCGCACTGGCATCAGGTTCTGGAATTCGAAGGCCAGGTACTTCTCACCGCCTTCTTCACGGATACCGAAAGCCTTGAAATCCGGCTTGGTCAGGCCGAAGGTCCAGCACGGCTGGCCCTCGCCCATCAACGGACGGCTCAGGGCGTCCTGGCGATTGACCACGAACTGTTTGGCGCCGCGGAAGATCCGGTGCTTGGCCAGGTGATAGGCCGGCAGGCCGCTGTAGCGGTCCATGTGGTCTTCGCTGATGTTGAGTACGGTCGCCACTTCGGCGTTGAGTTGATCGGTGGTTTCCAATTGGAAACTCGACAGCTCCATCACGTACAGCTCGACGTCGTCGCTGAGCAGGTCCAGCGCCGGCGTACCGAGGTTGCCGCCAACGGCGACGCGCTTGCCCGCCGCTGCCGCCATCTCGCCAACCAGGGTGGTCACGGTGCTCTTCGCGTTGGAACCGCTGATGGCCACGATCGGCGCCTTCGCGTTACGCGCGAACAGCTCGATGTCGCCGGACAGTTTCACGCCACGGGCAGCGGCGGCCTGCAGGGCCGGAGTTGCCAGCGCCAGGCCGGGGCTCACGTAGAGCTCGTCGGCACGGCACAGGAACTCGACGTCCAGCTCGCCGCAACGCACTTCCACCTGCGGGTAGTCACGCTGGAGCGTGGCCAGTTCCGGTGGGTTTTCCCGCGTATCGGCCACCGCAAAGGCCACGCCCCGGTTCGCCAGGAAGCGAACCAGGGACATGCCGCTCTTGCCGAGGCCGACAACGATGCGGAAGTGGTCAGACGCGATCAGGGACACGAGTTTCTACCTCAGTTTCAGGGTGGCAAGACCGATCAGCACGAGAATCACGGTGATGATCCAGAAACGGACAATCACGCGCGGCTCGGGCCAGCCCTTGAGTTCAAAGTGGTGGTGAATCGGTGCCATGCGGAACACACGGCGACCGGTCAGCTTAAAGGAGGCAACCTGAATGACGACTGACAGGGTTTCCATCACGAACACGCCGCCCATGATGAACAGGACGATTTCCTGGCGGACGATCACGGCGATGGTGCCCAGGGCCGCGCCCAGCGCCAGCGCGCCGACGTCGCCCATGAAGACTTGGGCCGGGTAGGTGTTGAACCAAAGGAAGCCCAGACCGGCACCGATCAGCGCGCCGCAGAAGACGATCAGCTCACCCGCGCCCGGTACATAAGGAATCAGCAGGTATTCGGCGAATTTCACGTTACCCGACAGGTAGCAGAAGATACCCAGGCCACCACCGACCATCACGGTCGGCATGATCGCCAGACCATCGAGGCCGTCAGTCAGGTTGACCGCGTTGCTCGAACCAACGATCACGAAGTACGTCAGGACGATGAAACCAGCGCCCAGCGCAATGCTGTGGTCCTTGAGCATTGGCAGGATCAGGGTGGTTTCCACCGGCGTCGCAGCGGTCATGTAGAGGAAGATCGCCGCGCCCAGGCCAAACACCGACTGCCAGAAGTACTTCCAGCGGCTCGGCAAGCCACGGGAGTTCTTCTCGATCACTTTGCGGTAATCGTCGACCCAGCCGATGGCACCGAACAACAGGGTCACCAACAGAACGACCCAGACATAACGGTTGGTCAGGTCAGCCCACAGCAGGGTGCTGACACCGATCGACGACAGAATCAGCGCGCCGCCCATGGTCGGGGTACCGGACTTGGACAGGTGCGATTGCGGGCCGTCGTTACGAACGGACTGGCCGATCTGACGGTTCTGCAGGGTGCGGATCATCCACGGGCCATAGCACAGTGACAAAACCAGCGCGGTCAGCACACCGAGAATCCCGCGCAGGGTCAGGTACTGGAAGACCGCGAAGCCTTTGTAGAACTGTTGCAGATACTCCGCTAGCAGCAGCAGCATTAATGTTTCTCCAGACTGGTCCCGCACAAAGCGGCAACGATGTTTTCCATCGCGGCGCTGCGCGAGCCCTTGATCAAAATGGTGGTGTTTGTATCCTGCTCGGCCCCCAGGGCCTTGATCAGTTCAGCCTGCGTGCTGAAGTGAAGGGCTTGGGGTCCGAAGGCGTTGACGGCGTGAACCATCATCGGCCCGACGGCGTACAGCGCAGAAACCTTGCCACGGGCGTACTCGCCCACGTCGCGGTGCCCCTGCTGCGCCCAGTCGCCCAACTCGCCGATATCCCCGAGCACCAGGACGGTGCGACCGGAAAAGCCGGCCAGTATATCAATGGCGGCGCACATGGAGGTGGGGTTCGCGTTGTAAGTGTCATCAATGACGCGCATGCCATTGCTGGCCAGTTGCGCAACGGTACGACCCTTGACCGGTTGCACCGCGCCAAGGCCGGTGGCGATGCCGAACAGCGACACGCCCAGGGCATGGGCAGCAGCCGCGGCAGCCAGGGCGTTGGCGACGTTATGGGTGCCGAGCAGGTTCAGTTGAACGCGCTCCACACCTTCAGGACTGTGCAGGTTGAACGACGGGCAGCCACGGGCATCGGTAGCCAGGTCGCTGGCGTAGAAATCAGCACTGACATTACTCAGGGCGAAGGTCAGCACCTTGCGCTCGCCAGCGCGGGTCTTCCAGATATCGAACGCCTTGTCGTCGAGATTGAGAACGGCGACGCCATTGGCATCCAGCCCATCAATAATCTCGCCCTTGGCTTCGACGATTTTTTCCGGCCCGCCGAACTCGCCGACATGGGCGGTACCGGCATTGTTGAGAATGGCCACATGGGGCTTGGTCAGGCCCACGGTGTAGGCAATTTCACCCAGGCGCGAAGCACCGAGTTCGATCACGGCGGCGGTGTGTTCCGGTGCCAGTTCGAGCAGGGTCAACGGCGCGCCGAGGTCGTTGTTCAGGTTGCCACGGGTTGCCAACACCGGACCACGGGTGCGCAGGATGCTCGCGAGCATTTCCTTGACTGTGGTCTTGCCGCTGGAACCGGTGATGGCGGCGACTGGCTGGGTGAACGCCGCGCGATTCAGCGCGCCCAGTTGCCCCAGGGCCTGGCGGGTATCGGCCACCAGCAATTGCGGCAGCGTGCTGTCGGCGACTTGGCGCTCGACCAAGGCTGCCACGGCACCTTTGGCCGCGACTTCATTGAGGTAGTCATGCCCATCGAAGCGCGGACCGGCCAAGGCAATGAACAGCTGGCCCGGCTTGATGGCGCGACTGTCGATGCTGACGCCGTCGAAGCTTGCATCTGCAGCGATCAAGCGCGCATTCAGCGCGCCGGTCAGTTCGCTCAGGTTCAAGGCCTTAAGCATGGGCCACCTCCCACGCGGTCAAGGCGTGATCAGCCTCGACCAGATCGGAAAAGGCGTGGCGCTCGCCATTGATTTCCTGATAGTCCTCATGACCTTTACCGGCCAGGACAATCACGTCATCGGCCGACGCGCCGGCGATCAACTGGGCAATCGCCTGGCCACGGCCGGCAACGAAGGTCACTTTTTCCACAGCACTGAAACCGGCACGGATGTCGTCGAAAATCACCGATGGGTCTTCAGTGCGCGGGTTGTCGTCGGTGACCAGCACGCCATCGGCCAGACGCTCGACCACTTCGGCCATCAATGGACGTTTGCCGCGATCGCGATCGCCGCCACAGCCGAACAGGCACAGCAGCCGCCCTTTGACGTGTGGGCGCAGGGCTGTGAGGACTTTTTCCAGGGCGTCCGGGGTGTGGGCGTAATCGACCACCACCAACGGTTGAGTGCCGCCACCCAGGCGCTGCATGCGCCCAGCCGGACCTTCGAGTTTCGGCAGAACCTTGAGAATTTCGTCCAGGGCGTAATCCAGGCCGAGCAAGGCGCCCACCGCCGCCAGCACGTTGCTCAGGTTGAAACGACCCAGCAGCGTGCTGCGCAGGTGGTGTTCGCCCTGGGGCGTGACCAGCGTGGCCCGCACACCTTCGTCGTCGAACTGCGCTTCGCGGCAATAGAGGTAAGCGCGGCTGTCGAGCAGGCTGTAGGTGATCAACCGCGATTCGCGCTTGTCGGCGGCCAGCTGCCGGCCGAACTCGTCGTCGAGGTTGACCACCCGGCATTTCAGATCGTTCCAGGCGAACAGCTTGGCCTTGGCTTCGCCATAGGCCTGCATGGTGCCGTGGTAGTCCAGGTGGTCGCGGGACAGGTTGGTCATCACCGCCACATCGAATGCCAGCGCGGTAACCCGGCCCTGATCCAGGCCATGGGACGAGACTTCCATGGCAACCGCCTTGGCGCCGGCCTTTTTCAGGTCGCCCAAGGTCGCTTGCACGGCAATCGGGTTTGGCGTGGTGTGCAGGCCACTTTCCAGCGCGCCATGAAAACCGCTGCCGAGGGTGCCGACGATGCCGCAGTGCTGGCCGAGCAGATCCAGCGCCTGGGCCACCAGTTGGGTCACGCTGGTCTTGCCGTTGGTGCCGGTCACGCCCACCAGTTTCAGGTGATGGCTCGGCTCGCCATAAAAGCGTCCGGCGATGTCCGACAGCTGCGCCGCCAGGCCCTTGACCGGAATCAGCGGCACGTCGGTGATCGGCAGCACAGTGGCGCCTTCCACTTCATAGGCCACGGCCGCAGCGCCACGCGCAAGCGCATCGGCAATGTGCGCACGGCCATCGAACTTGCCGCCCGGCACCGCGAGGAACAGGTCACCTGCGCGTACGTTGCGACTGTCCAGCGCCAATTCACGGATCAGCAGATCGTGGCCGGCGTGGGGGAAAATCTTGTTCAGGCTCAAAGACATCAGCCGCGCCCTCCATTGGCTTTCAGTGGAACGACCGGCGTTGCGTTCGCTTGCTGGGTCGGTGGCAGGTTGTCGGGGGTGACGTTCATCAGACGCAGGGTGCCGGACATCACACGGCTGAATACCGGCGCAGATACCAGGCCACCGAAGTAACCGGCCTTGGTCGGCTCGTCGATCACAACCACTATGGCGTAACGCGGATCGCTCATCGGGCCGAAACCGGCGAACAGCGAACGGTAGGAGTTCTCGGCGTAACCTTTGGTGCCGACCGAGGTTTTACGCGCAGTACCCGACTTGCCGCCCACGTGATAGGCCGGCACCTGCGCACGGAATACACCGCGCGGCGCTTCGATCACTTGTTGCAGCATGCCTTGCATGGTTTTCGCGACGGCTTCCGGCAGCACCTGGGTGGTCTGCGGCGCCTTGTCGGTTTTGATCAGGGTCAGCGGCGCAAGGCGACCGTTGTTGGCCAGGGCCGAGAAGGCATGGACCAACTGGATCGCCGTCACGGAAACACCGTAGCCGTAGGACAGCGTAGCGGTTTCAGCCTTGCGCCATTCGCGGTAGTTCGGCAGGTTGCCGACGCGCTCGCCCGGGAAGCCGAGCCCGGTATCCTGGCCAAGACCGACTTTCTGCGCCAGGCGGAAAATCGTCTCGCCACCGATATCGAAGGCGATCTTGCTCATGCCGACGTTACTGGAATTGATCAGGATGCCGGCCAGGTCGAGCACCGGACCTTCGCTCTTGGAGACGTCCTTGATGGTGTACTTGCCGATCTGCAGGGAACCCGGGTACACCTCGACGGTGTCGCTCGGTTTCCAGCGCCCGGTTTCGATGGCCGCACTCATGGAGATCGCCTTCATGGTCGAGCCCGGCTCGAACACGTCGATCATCGCGCGGTTACGCATCATCGCCGGTTGCAGGTTACGGCGGTTGTTCGGGTTGTAGGTCGGCTGGTTGACCATGGCGAGGATTTCGCCGGTCTTCACGTCCATGATCACCAGGCTGCCGGCCTTGGCACCGTTCTCGATGATCGCATTGCGCAATTCGCGGTTGGCCAGATATTGCAGGCGCAGGTCAATGGACAACGCCAAGGGCTTTCCGGCCTTGGCGTTTTTGGTGACCTGGACATCCTTGATCAACCGGCCGCGCCGGTCCTTGATCACTTGCCGTTTGCCGGGGACCCCGGCCAGCCATTCATCGTAGGCGAGTTCGACCCCTTCTCGACCGTGGTCGTCGATGTCGGTAAAGCCGACCATATGCGCGGTGACTTCACCGGCCGGGTAGAAACGGCGGAACTCTTCGATGCCGTAGACACCCGGCACTTTCAGGTCGAGTACGGCCTGGCCTTGCTCAGGCGTCAGCCCGCGCACCAGATAAATGAATTCCTTGTTGGCTTGTGCCTCGAGGCGCTCGGCCAGGGCCTTGGGGTCCTGCCCCAGCGCGGCAGCCAGTGCCGGCCACTTTTCCTTGGCCAGTTGCATTTCCTTGGCATTGGCCCACAAGGTGGTGACCGGAGTACTGACGGCCAGAGGCTCGCCATTACGGTCCGTAATCAGGCCACGGTGAGCCGGAATCGGAATATGCCGAACGCTGCGCGCATCGCCTTGGCCTTTAAGAAAGGCACGGTCGACCACTTGCAGGTCAATGATGCGCCAGGCGATCGCCGCCACCATGACGCCAAGCAAACCCAGGACCAGGCGGAAGCGCCATGGAAAAAGAGCGCCTTCGAGTTTCATCATGGCGCCACCATCTGCACTTCGGCGGCGCCGGGAATGCGCATTTTCAGCTGTTCGGTGGCCAGCACTTCGATACGGCTATGGGCGGTCCAGGTGCTTTGTTCAAGAATCAAGCGACCCCATTCGGCCTGTGCCTTGTCGCGCACGCTCAACTCGCCGTACAGCGTGTTCAGCAACTGGCGGTTCCAGTGGGCGCTGTAGGACACGCCAATGGCCGACACGAGCACGCCCACGAACAACAGCAGCATGAAAAAGCTTCCGCCGGGAAGTGGCTTGGCGAAAAGCTTGCTCACCGCAGCTTCTCCGCCACGCGCATGACGGCGCTACGGGAACGTGGGTTGGCCTTGAGTTCGGCGTCCGAGGCCGTCTGCGCTTTGCCATGGATTTTGATTTTCGGTTCGAAGGCGACATGCCGAACCGGCAGGTTGCGTGGCAGGTTGTCGGCTTCGCCTTTGACCAGCTTGCGCATGAACAGCTTGACGATGCGATCTTCCAGCGAATGGAAGCTGATGACCACCAGGCGACCGCCCACCTCCAGGCTCTCCAGCGCCGCTTCGAGACCGACTTCCAGATCACCCAATTCGTTGTTGACGTGAATGCGCAGCCCCTGGAATGCACGGGTTGCCGGGTTCTTGCCCTTTTCCCACGCAGGGTTCGCGACTTTCAGCACTTCAGCCAGATCGGCGGTGCGTTCGAACGGCTTGATATCACGCCGTTCGGCAACCGCACGGGCCATGCGCCCGGAAAAACGCTCTTCGCCGTATTCCTTGAACACCCTGGCAATTTCTTCCACGGGCGCGGTGTTGACGAATTCGGCGGCGCTGATCCCGCGAGACGGGTCCATGCGCATGTCCAGCGGACCATCGTTGAGGAAGCTGAAACCGCGCTCAGGGTCGTCCAGCTGTGGCGAAGATACGCCCAGGTCAAGCAGCACACCGCTGACCTTGCCGTTCATGCCGCGCGCCGCAACCTCCGCTCCCAGCTCGGCAAAGCTGCGCTGTACAACGACAAAGCGGCCGTCTTCGGCCGCTAGCGTCTGCCCGGTGGCAATCGCTTGAGGGTCTTTGTCGAACCCGAGCAACCGACCATCGGGTCCGAGCTGGCTGAGGATCAACCGGCTGTGTCCGCCGCGTCCGAACGTACCGTCCAGATAGCAGCCATCAGGACGTACGGCGAGAGCCTCGACGGCTTCGTCAAGCAGTACGGTGATGTGGTTAAAGCCGCTATCTATAGTCACAGGATCAATTCACGCAGTTCGTCAGGCATCGCGCCCGGTTCTTGAATAGCAGCCAGGTCAGCGGCAGCAACCGCATCCCAGGCATCTTCGTCCCACAATTGGAACTTGTTCAGTTGGCCTACCAGCATCGCGCGCTTATCCAACTTGGCATATTCACGAAGACGCGGTGGAACCAGAAAACGACCACTGCCATCGAGCTCGAGGTCGACGGCATTACCAATCAGTAAACGCTGCAGACGGCGGTTCGCTTCGTGAAGCGAAGGCAGTGCACGCAATTTGGTTTCAATAATTTCCCACTCATCGAGGGGGTAGACACACAGACACGGATCAACGGCATCAATGGTGACGATCAACTGACCGGAACTACGCGAAACCAGCTCGTCGCGGTACCGGCTCGGCATAGCGAGACGGCCCTTTGCATCGAGATTGATAGCGTTGGCTCCGCGAAACACGTCAGCGTTTCTCCAAATTCTAGCGTTCTACGCTCAAAAAACCCACTTTACGCCACTTTCCGCCACTTGCGCACACTATAGGAATGCGCCCACCACACCGTCAAGGCGCGGATTACAGGAAAACCCTTACAGAACTGAGATTTAGGAGCATAAAGAGAGGAGCAACCAGAATCGGGCGGATGAAACTGCCCAACAACTTGAGTCAGCACAGGCGGCTGCGCTCAGAAGTTAAAGTGATTTATTAAGAGTAAGATTTTTTTGATATTACGAAAGTGATAATGAGGACGTTTGTGAAAGGAGGGAATTTGCCATCATCAGACCCCTGCTCAATGATTTAAGCAGAGGGGAGAAAAAAGGTGGAGAGTCGATCTGTAAGCCGGGTTCTGTCTTGAACAGTCATTCGTCTACGATGGCCATCACTGGACATCTTTAGCAACCTACCCGGTCCCAGCGCGGGCCACGCCTTGGGACCCTATTTGGTCTTGCTCCAAGTGGGGTTTACCTAGCCACGAACTGTTGCCAGACGTGCGGTGCGCTCTTACCGCACCTTTTCACCCTTACCGGCGCCGAAGCGCTTAGGCGGTTATTTTCTGTGGCACTTTCCGTAGGCTCACGCCTCCCAGGCATTACCTGGCACTTCGCCCTATGGAGCCCGGACTTTCCTCCCCCCCCTAATTTTCATAGAGGGCAGCGACTGTCCGATCGACTCTCCGCCGCGAAGATTACCGGCAGAGCGCCCGAAGAACAAGCGTTAAGCACCGTTGCGCACGCCTGTGCGTCGGGTTTTACTCGCCTTTCTGTTTATCCAGCGCGATCTGATACAGCACATTCTTTCGTTCGCCGGTAATTTGCGCGGCCAACGCCGCGGCACGCTTGAGCGGCATCTCTTCGAGCAATAGATCGAGAATACGCATCGCTTCACTGCTGACCGCACCCTCCTCCTCGGGGGCCGTCCAGCCCGCCACCAGCACCACGCACTCGCCGCGCTGCTGATTACTGTCCGACTCGACGAACTCGCGCAACTCGGCGAGCGGCAAACCCTTGAGCGTTTCGAACGTCTTGGTCAGCTCCCGCGCCAGCAACGCCGGGCGTTCGGCACCGAACACCAGCTCCATGTCCTGCAGGCACTCGAGGATCCGGTGCGGCGCCTCATAGAAAATCAGCGTACGCGGCTCCTCTTTTACCAGCTCCAGCCGCGCACGCCGGCCCACCGCCTTGGCCGGCAGGAAGCCTTCGAAGATGAAACGGTCCGACGGCAAACCCGCTGCAGACAAGGCCGCAATCAACGCACAGGCACCCGGTACCGGCACCACATTGATGCCTGCCGCACGCGCCTGACGGACCAGGTGATAACCCGGATCGGAAATCAGCGGGGTGCCGGCATCGGAAATCAGCGCAACATCGTCACCCGCGAGCAGGCGGGTAATAAAGCGGCTACCTTCATCGCGCTCGTTGTGCTCATGACAGGCAGCCAGGGGCGTGGGAATGCCGAAATGCTGCATCAGGCGCTGGGAGTGGCGGGTGTCTTCAGCGGCAATCAAGGCCACCTCACGCAGAATCTTCAGCGCCCGAGCACTGATATCGTCCAGGTTGCCGATGGGCGTCGCCACCACATATAGCGAGCCAGCAGCGGAATTCAAAGCACCTGGAGCAGTCAAATCGCATACCTCATGATCGATAAAGCGGCCATTGTAGCGCGTAGCGACGTTCGCGATACGGGCAAGCAGCACCCGCTTTTTCAGGCTTTTGTGCCATACGGCAACATTTACACCAGCTAAATTGATCGTTTCGCACCAGCAACATCGCGCCCCGGCCAGTGCTTGGGTACAATTCCACGCTAATTTGATCGAGTATCAGGAACACTACATGATCGCTTGCCTGCGGCTGTTCTCTGCCCTATGCCTCGCTGCCTTGCTGGCGGCTTGCGCCAGCTCGCCCTCCTCCAGCCTTGGCGAACTTCCACGGACCCCGGATGCCAGCATCGAGCAACTGCTCGAAAAGGCTGCCCAAAGCAAAACACCGGAAGACGCGGCGCTGCTACGCCTGAGCGCGGCCGACCTGGCCTATCGCCAGGGCAATGCCGGCCAGTCCGCGCAGATCCTGCAACAGGTTCCCGTTGAAACACTCAAGCCAGGTCAACAGATGTTCGCCAACACCCTGGCGGCTGAACTGGCCATGACACGCAACCAGCCGAAAGCCGCGCTGACCGCCTTGAGCCACCCCAGCTTCCAGCGCCTGGGCGAAATGCCTGAAGAGCAACAGGTCCGCACCGGCACCGTTCGCGCCCGCGCCCTTGAAGCCGACGGCCAGACCCTGGCCGCGGCAAAGGAACGCATCTTCATTGCACCCATGCTGAGCGGTGAAGCGGCGAGCAAAAACCACGAGGCGATCTGGACCCTGATCGCTTCGCTGCCGACTGAACAATTGCAGCCGACCTCCAGCGATGATCTTGGTGGCTGGATGGCCCTGGCGCTGGCGGTGAAAACCGCTGGCACCCTTGAACAGCAGCAGGCGGCAATCGATAACTGGCGCGCCCAGAACCCGAAACACCCGGCCTCCCGCCAACTGCCTCTGCCACTGACCAACCTCAAGGACCTGGCCAGCCAGCCCCTGAGCAAAATCGCCCTGTTGCTGCCGCAGGACGGCCCTCTGGCGTCGGTCGGCAAAGCCTTGCGCGAAGGCTTCATGGCCGCCCATTACCAGGCGCAACAAGCCGGGCAGAAACCGCCAGCCATCGAGTTCTACGACAGCTCGCGCCTGACCTCGCTCGACGAGTTCTATCGCAAGGCCCAGGCCGACGGCGTGCAACTGGTGGTAGGCCCGCTGGAAAAACCACTGGTCAAACAGCTCAGCGCCCGCCCGCAACTGCCGATCACCACATTGGCCCTGAACTACAGCGAAGGCGCCCAAGGCCCAGCCCAGCTGTTCCAGTTTGGCCTGGCCGCTGAAGACGAAGCCCGCGAAGTATCCCGTCGCGCTCGCGCCGACGGCCTGCACCGCGCCGCAATCATGGTGCCGAAAGGCGAATGGGGCGACCGCGTACTCAAGGCGTTCAGCCAGGACTGGCAGGCCAATGGCGGCAGCATCGTCGCCACCGAGCGTGTCGACCAGCCGGTGCAACTGGCCCAGCAGATTGCCGACATGTTCCAGCTACGCCAGAGCGAAGGTCGCGCCAAGAGCCTGCAAAGCACCGTTGGCTCGCAAGTAGCGGCCCAGCCGTCGCGTCGCCAGGACATCGAGTTCATTTTCCTTGCCGCCACACCGCAACAGGCCCAGCAGATCAAGCCGACCCTGAACTTCCAGTACGCAGGTGACGTTCCGGTCTACGCCACGTCCCACGTCTACAGCGCCAGCGGCGACGTCAACCAGTACAACGACATGAATGGCGTGCGCTTCTGCGAAACCCCATGGTTGCTGGACGCCAATGACCCGTTGCGCCGCCAGGTGACCGCGCAATGGCCGCAAGCGGCCGGCAGCCTTGGCCGCCTGTACGCCATGGGCGTGGACGCCTACAGCCTGGCACCACGCCTGGGCCAGCTCAAGGCGCTGCCGGACAGCCGCATCGAAGGTCAATCGGGCAGCCTGAGCATGACCCAGAACCAGCGCATCGTGCGTGAGCTGCCATGGGCCGAATTCGTCAATGGCCAGGTTCAACGCTTGCCGAACACCCCTCGCTGATGCCTGAAAGGTCACGCCAGCAATGCGGTAAAGATGCCGAGCGCCATGCGCTCGAGCATCTTCAGCAACATGGCCTGCAGCTACTGGCGCAGAACTGGTTGTGTAAACGCGGCGAGCTTGATCTGGTCATGCTGGAGGGCGATACAGTAGTATTCGTTGAAGTTCGCTACAGAAAAAACACTCAATGGGGTGGCGCGCTCGATAGCATCGATGAGCGCAAGCGGCAAAAACTGATTTTTGCCGCACAGTATTTTCTTCAGCGCGAGTCGCGCTGGGCCAACTCCCCTTGCCGCTTCGACGTGGTTGCGATCGACAGCGACCTCGATCAGTTGAACTGGTTGCAAAATGCCTTCGACAGCTGATTGCCTACGCCGCGAACCGGACACCACCACTCAACAATTTTGCTCTTTGCTTTGCGGGCTGCACATTCACGTGCCGGACAGCCGCGCTCATTAAGGTCACACAGATGGACATGCAATCCCGAATTCGCCAGCTTTTTCAGGCCAGTATCGATACCAAGCAACAGGCGATGGAAGTACTTGCACCGCACATCGAGCAAGCCAGCCAGGTGATGGTCAACGCCTTGCTCAACGAGGGCAAGATGCTTTCCTGCGGCAACGGCGGCTCTGCCGGCGACGCACAGCACTTCTCGTCCGAGCTGCTCAACCGCTTCGAACGTGAACGCCCGAGCCTGCCAGCCATTGCGTTGACCACCGACAGCTCGACAATCACCTCGATCGCCAACGACTACAGCTACAACGAAATCTTCTCCAAACAGATCCGTGCGCTCGGCCAGCCGGGCGATGTACTGCTGGCGATTTCCACCAGCGGCAACTCGGCAAACATAATTCAGGCGATCCAGGCCGCACATGATCGCGAAATGATTGTCGTAGCATTGACCGGACGCGATGGCGGCGGCATGGCGTCGCTGCTTTTGCCCGAGGACGTCGAGATTCGCGTACCGGCCAATGTCACCGCACGTATTCAGGAAGTCCACCTGCTGGCGATCCACTGCCTTTGCGACTTGATCGACAGCCAACTGTTCGGGAGTGAAGAATGACCCCTAATCGCCTCGGCCTACTGGCCCTGACCCTATGCCTCGGCATCAGCGGCTGCACCTCGGTGGTTAACGCCAGCCGCGAAGCACCGATTGAAGATGACCGCGGCACCCGCACTTTCGGCAGCAAGATCGACGACTCTTTGATCGACACCAAGGTCGGCGTGAACATCGCCAAGGCCGATCCTGCTCTGGACAACGACTCGCACATCGTCGTCACCAGCTTCAACGGCGTCGTACTGCTCGCCGGACAAACTCCGCGTGCCGACCTCAAGGCCAAGGCCGAACAGGCCGCTGCGGCCGTTCAGCGGGTCAAGACGGTGCATAACGAACTGCAGGTGCTGCCACCCTCCGGCTTCCTTGCCCGCCAGAACGACACCTGGCTGACCTCCAAGATCAAGACTCAGATGCTCACCGATCCGAACATCCCCGGCTCGCGCATCAAGGTGGTTACCGAGAACGGCATCGTTTACCTGCTGGGCCTGTTGACCAAACAGGAAGCTGCCCAGGCGACCAACCTGGTGCAGGGGGTTTCCGGGGTGCAGAAGATTGTGAAGTTGTTTGAGTACATCGACTGACCTGCACCTGTAGGAGCGAGCTTGCTCGCGATGGACGTCAACAATGACACGGCAATTCTGATACCCCGCGGTGCCCTGAGGTTTTTCGCGAGCAAGCTCGCTCCTACATCGCTTGAAGGTGGTGAAGTAACAAAAAAGGCGATCCTTTCGGATCGCCTTTTTTGTTACTTCACCACCTTCAAGCTGGGCCTTCCGCTTGGCCGCGGCGGCTCGCTGTCCGGAGGCGGGATATCGTCATCCGGCTCGATCTCCTCCTCGTCCTCCATGGGCGACTCCAGATCGAACACCATGCCCTGGCCATTCTCCCGGGCATAGATACCCAGGATCGATGCAATAGGC
Organism: Pseudomonas sp. MHK4; assembly: GCF_054600775.1. Lineage (NCBI taxonomy): Bacteria > Pseudomonadati > Pseudomonadota > Gammaproteobacteria > Pseudomonadales > Pseudomonadaceae > Pseudomonas > Pseudomonas sp. MHK4. The sequence continues at coordinate 130,160 of NZ_BAAIAK010000010.1, forward strand.
ACGTACAGGGTATGCGGCACCCCACCAAAGCGGCCTTCGAAGCTCACCGCCTCGTTGTCCATGTGCAAATGACGCACGGCTTGTGGCGATACGTTCAGGACGATCTGGCCATCACTGGCAAAACCTTGCGGCACCTGTACCGAGGGATACTCGGAATTGACCAGCATGTGCGGGGTGCAATCGTTATCAACAATCCACTCGTAGAGCGCACGGACCAGATAAGGTCGACTGGAGTTCATAGCGGCTCCTTAAGCCTTAGCGCATGTCGCGTTCGACACCAGACAGACTCGCCTGGAAAGCCTCACGCGCAAACTGGCGCTCCATGTAATCAAGCAGCGGCTTGGCAGGCCGCGGCAGTTCTATACCCAGAATCGGCAATCGCCAGAGTATTGGCAATAGGCAGCAATCCACCAGGCTTTGTTCCTCACTGAGGAAAAACGGTTTGTCGGCAAACAGCGGCGAAACGCCGGTGAGGCTTTCGCGCAGCTCTTTACGTGCCACCGCACGCGCTGCTTCCTTGGTCCGCGAATCCAGGATCAGATCCACCAGACCACACCAGTCTCGCTGAATACGATGAATCAGCAAACGACTGTTGGCACGCGCCACCGGATAGACCGGCAACAACGGCGGATGCGGGTAACGCTCATCCAGATATTCCATCACCACCGTAGACTCCCACAACGCCAGGTCACGATCGACCAGCGTCGGCAAGCTGCCGTAAGGGTTCACTTCGATCAGTTTAGGCGGCTGGCGACCAGCCTCAACGTAAATGATCTCGGCGCTGACACCCTTCTCTGCCAGTACGATTCGCACTCGGTGGGAATAGTGGTCGGCGGGGTCGGAGTAACAGGCCAACCGATTGGTCACGCCCATGGCGATCCTCCTCGCTTGTTGAAATTATCGGAAGCGGAAAAGCGAGCGCGCCCAGAGGGCGCCTCCCGTAACGCCTGGTTCACCAGGCTCGTTACACCTTCAGAGGCGCCCTTGGGCGCGCGCGATTAACAGCAATTGCTTGAAGCTTTATCAGTGCACATCTTTCCAGTATTCGCGCTTGAGCAAGTAAGCGAATACGAAGAAGAACGCCAGGTACAGCAATACGTACGTACCGATGCGCTGATGTTGCAGCTTAACCGGGTTAGCCGAGTAAGCCAGGAAGGTTACCAGATTCTTGACCTTCTCATCGAACTGCTCTTCGGTCAGGGCGCCACTCTTCGGCACGATGGTCAGCTGATCGCACGCTTCATGAGTCAGCGGCGTACCGGTCAACGGATCATATTGCTTCTTGCCGTCCTCGACGATCTGAACCTGCTTGCAACCGACGACCTGACGACCCTGCAGGCCGACCAGCACGTTGGGCATGCCCACGTTCGGGAAGACCTTGTTGTTCACACCCCATGGGCGCGATGGGTCTTCGTAGAACGACTTCAGGTAACCGTAGAGCCAGTCGGTGCCGCGAACACGAGCGACCAGGGTCAGGTCGGGCGGCGCCGCACCGAACCAGGTCTTGGCGTCAGCCGGCTGCATGCCGATGGTCATGTGATCGCCGATCTTGGCGCCGGTGAACACCAGCTTGTCGAGCATCAGTTCATGCGGGATGCCGAGGTCATCGGCAACCCGCTCGTAACGCTGGAACTTGGCGCTGTGGCAGCCCATGCAATAGTTGGCGAACGTACGCGCGCCATCCTGCATCGCAGCCTTGTCGGAGACGTCGATGTCGACTTTTTCCAGCTCGGGACCACCGTGTTCAGCTGCGAAAGCGAACACCGGCAGGGCAGCAAGCATCAATACAGCAAATAGTTTTTTCATCAGCCAGTCACCCTTTCCGGAACCGGTTTGGTCTTCTCGAGCCTGGTGTAGAACGGCATCAGGATGAAGTAGGCGAAGTACAGGAAGGTACACACCTGCGACAGCAGCGTACGACCTGGAGTCGGCGCCAGAACACCCAGCACGCCCAGGATCACGAACGAAATGCAGAACACCCAGAGCCAGATCTTGCTCAGCCAGCCCTTGTAGCGCATCGACTTGACCGGGCTACGGTCCAGCCATGGCAGGACGAACAGCATGGCAATCGAAGCGCCCATGGCAATTACGCCCAACAGCTTGTCCGGAATCGCCCGCAGAATTGCGTAGAACGGAGTGAAGTACCAGACCGGAGCGATGTGCTCTGGAGTCTTGAAGGCGTTCGCCACTTCAAAGTTCGGCTTCTCGAGGAAGTAGCCACCCATTTCCGGGAAGAAGAACACGATCGAGCAGAAGATGAACAGGAACACCACCACACCGACGATATCTTTCACGGTGTAGTACGGATGGAACGCGATCCCGTCCAGCGGCACGCCGTTTTCGTCCTTGTGTTTCTTGATGTCGACGCCGTCCGGGTTGTTCGAACCAACTTCGTGCAAGGCCAGGACGTGCAACACCACCAGGCCGAGAATCACGATCGGCAAGGCCACCACGTGCAGGGCGAAGAAGCGGTTCAGGGTGATGCCGGAAATCAGGTAGTCACCACGGATCCACTGGGTCAGGTCGTTGCCGATGACCGGGATCGCACCAAACAGCGAGATGATCACCTGGGCGCCCCAGTAGGACATTTGGCCCCACGGCAGCAGGTAGCCCATGAAGGCCTCGGCCATCAGCGCCAGGTAGATCAGCATGCCGAACACCCATACCAGCTCACGCGGCTTCTGATACGAACCGTAGAGCAAACCACGGAACATGTGCAGATAGACCACGATGAAGAACGCCGAAGCGCCGGTGGAGTGCAGCAAGCGCAGGATCGAGCCGTACTCGACGTCGCGCATGATGTACTCGACGGAAGCAAAGGCTTCTTCCGCCGACGGGGTGTAGCTCATGGTCAGCCAGACACCGGTAACGATCTGGTTGACCAGGACGAGCAGCGCCAGGGAGCCAAAGAAATAGAAGAAGTTGAAGTTTTTCGGAGCGTAGTACTTGCTGAGATGGTCTTCCCACATCTTGGTGGCGGGAAAGCGCGCATCAACCCAATCCATGAACTTGCTCATCACGCTTTCTCCGTATCGACGCCAACGACGATGATGTCATCGGTCTCATAGGAATGCGGGGGAACTGGCAGGTTCAAAGGCGCAGGTTGCGACTTGTAGACGCGGCCAGCCAGGTCGTAGTGGGAGCCGTGGCAAGGACAGAAATAGCCACCTACCCAGTCCTTGCCCAAGTCGGCGGGCGCGACTTCGGGACGGAAGGTCGGCGAGCAACCCAGGTGCGTGCAGATACCGATCAGCAGCAGGACCTCTGGCTTGATCGAACGGGTTTCCGGATCAACATAGGTTGGTTGAGTCGAGTTCTTGGAGGTCGGGTCAGACAACTGGCCCTCGATCTTCTTCAGATTCCCCAGGATTTCCTGCGTACGGCGGACGATGAATACCGGCTGGCCGCGCCACTCAGCAATCATCTGCTGGCCTGGCTCGATCTTGCTGACATTCACTTTCACCGGTGCACCTGCGGCTTTCGCCTTGGCACTGGGAAACCATGACCCCACGAACGGGACCGCAGCCCCCACCGCTCCTGCAGCACCCACCACGGATGTGGCTGCTACCAAGAAGCGACGCCGGCCTGCATTCACGCCGTCATTGCTCATTCAGTCCTCTCCCATCAGCTTTGTGGCCTGTTAAATCAGGCATCTACTAAGTAAAACTCTGTACTTATAAAAATTTTGCCGAATGGTAATGAAAAGCCCCAATTCTGACAAGGTAATTACCCCGGGGCACCACTGCCAAGCCTTGTAGTATAGGGCCTCTGCTGATGTGGCAAGTTGTCACAGCGCAATTCTTTGAGAAAATCGCAGGCACAAAAAAACGCCCAGCTCCGTGAGGAAACTGGGCGTTCTTTTTTGAACGTGGAAGCGAATTAACGCTTCGAGTACTGCGGACGCTTACGCGCTTTACGCAGACCAACTTTCTTACGTTCAACTTCACGAGCATCGCGGGTTACGAAGCCAGCTTTACGCAGAGCGCTGCGCAGAGTTTCGTCGTAGTCCATCAGAGCGCGGGTGATGCCGTGGCGGATTGCGCCAGCTTGACCACTCACACCACCGCCGATCACGGTGACGTAGATGTCGAACTTCTCGACAGTCTCAGTCAATTCCAGCGGCTGACGAACTACCATGCGGGCAGTTTCGCGGCCGAAGAAATTATCCAGCGAACGGTTGTTGATGGAGATGTTACCAGTACCCGGACGCAGGAAAACGCGTGCGGTTGCGGTCTTGCGACGGCCAGTGCCGTAATTTTGAGTCGCCGACATAATGAACTATTCCGTTAAATCTTCAGTTCTTGGGGCTGCTGAGCAGTATGAGGGTGTGCAGCGCCCGCATAGACTTTCAGCTTACGGTACATGTCGCGACCCAGCGGGTTCTTAGGCAGCATGCCTTTGACCGCGGTCTCGATCACGCGCTCAGGGGCCTTGGCGATCAGCTTTTCAAAGTTGATCGACTTGATGCCGCCCGGGAATCCGGAGTGGGAGTAGTACATTTTGTCAGTGGTTTTAGCACCGGTAACACGGATCTGCTCGGCGTTGATTACGACGATGTAGTCGCCGGTGTCAACGTGAGGAGTGTACTCAGGCTTGTGCTTGCCACGCAGACGGCTCGCGATTTCGGTGGCCAGACGACCCAGGGTCTGACCAGCAGCGTCGACGACAAACCAGTCGCGCTTTACTGTTTCCGGTTTAGCAGTAAAAGTTTTCATTCTTTATAGCCTCAGGGGCCGCCCTGTAAATTAGACGGCGGATCTTACTGAATAGTGCGTACTTTGACAAGTCAAAGGCAGCCGGATACAGACGCTTTCGGGGGCTCGGGTCGGCGCGTCCGTTCAACGGCAAGATTCTTCGGCGGCGGCGCATCACTTCCACTGCAGAAAGAGGTGCGCAATTATGCAGATTGCGAAAAATAATTCAACCTGCTTTTATGATTGTTTTTCCCAGGGGAGCACCCGATGGACTATCGCCAGCTAGGCCGAACCAACCTGAACGTGAGTGCAATCTGCCTCGGCACCATGACCTGGGGCGAGCAGAACAGCGAGGCAGACGCCTTCGCCCAGATCGAGCGGGCCAAGGGCGCCGGGATCAATTTCATCGATACCGCCGAAATGTACCCGGTCCCACCCAAGGCCGAAACCTATGCCACCACCGAGCGCTACATCGGCAATTATTTCAAAAGTCGCGGTGACCGTGCCGACTGGATCCTCGCCAGCAAGATCGCCGGCCCCGGCAACACCATCGACTACATCCGCGACAAGAACCTGCGCCATAACCGCCAGCACATCACCGAAGCCGTGGATGCCAGCCTCCAGCGCCTGCAGACCGACTATATCGACCTGTACCAGCTGCACTGGCCGGAGCGCAGCACCAACTTTTTCGGGCAACTGGGCTACAAGCACCAGACCGAAGCCAACCTGACGCCCCTGGAGGACACCCTCGAAGCGCTGGACGAACAGGTCCGCGCCGGCAAGATCCGCCACATCGGCCTGTCCAACGAAACACCGTGGGGCACCATGCGCTTCCTGGCCCTGGCTGAGCAACGCGGCTGGCCGCGCGCGGTGTCGATCCAGAACCCCTACAACCTGCTCAACCGCAGCTTCGAGGTCGGCCTGGCGGAAATCGCCATTCGCGAACAGTGCGGCCTGCTCGCCTATTCGCCACTGGCGTTCGGTTTCCTGTCAGGCAAGTACGAAGGTGGGGCGCGCCCGCCAAAAGGTCGCCTGAGCCTCTACAGCCGCTTCAGCCGCTATTTCAACCCACAGTCGGAAGCGGCCTGCAGCCGTTACGTCGCCCTGGCCCGCGAGCACGGCCTGGACCCGGCGCAAATGGCCCTGGCATTCGTCACGCAACAACCGTTCGTGACCAGCAACATCATTGGCGCCACGACGCTCGAGCAACTGGACAGCAACATTGCCAGTTTTGATCTGAAATTATCGGAGGAAGTACTGGAAGGGATCGAGGCGATTCACAAGGATCACCCGAATCCGGCGCCATAACCCGCACCTGTAGGAGCGAGCTTGCTCGCGAAAAACCTGAGCACACCGCGGGGTGCCAGGCTTTCAGCGTTATCGTTGACGCCCATCGCGAGCAAGCTCGCTCCTACAGAGCCCTGGCAATGATCTCCTTCATGATTTCGTTCGTCCCGGCATAGATCCGCTGCACCCGCGCATCCGCCCACGCCCGGGCAATCGGGTACTCCCACATGAACCCGTAGCCGCCATGCAACTGCACGCACTCGTCGAGCACCTTGCATTGCAGATCCGTGCCCCAATACTTGGCCATCGCCGCCGTCGGCACATCGAGCTTGCCTTGCAGGTGCAACTCCAGGCAGCGGTCGACAAAGACCCGGCCGATCTGGATCTCGGTCGCCATCTCGGCGAGTTTGAACCGGGTGTTCTGGAAGTCGGCGATCGCCTTGCCGAAAGCCTTGCGCTCGCGGGTGTAGTCCAGGGTCCATTGCAACGCGGCTTCGGCTGAAGCCAGGCCGCCGATGGCCACGGTGAGGCGCTCCTGCGGCAATTCCTGCATCAGGTACGCGAACCCCATCCCGGCTTGGCCCAGCAGGTTTTCCTTGGGCACTCGCACGTCCTGGAAGAACAGCTCCGAGGTGTCCTGGGCTTTCATCCCGACCTTTTCCAGACGCTTGCCCTTGTCGAAGCCGGGCGTATCGGCCTCCACCAGGAACAGGCTGGTGCCCTTCGCGCCCGCCTTCGGATCGGTCTTGGCGACGACGATCACCAGGTCGGCGAGAAAACCGTTGGTGATGAAGGTCTTCGAGCCGTTGATCACATACTCGTCGCCATCGAGCACCGCGGTGGTCTTCACCCCTTGCAGGTCGGAACCGGCGCCTGGCTCGGTCATGGCGATGGCACTGACCATCTCGCCAGACACCAGTTTCGGCAGGTATTTGTGTTTCAGCGTTTCACTGCCGTAATGCAGGATGTAGGGCGCAACGATGTCCGAATGCAGGGAAAAACCGATACCGGTCAGCCCCAGGCGCCCCACTTCTTCGATGACCACCGCGCTGTACAGGAAGTCCGCCCCCAACCCGCCGTACTGTTCCGGCAGATGCGAGCACAACATTCCCGCCTCCCCGGCCTTGTTCCACAGCTGACGGTCGATATAGCCCTGTTTTTCCCATTGCCCGTGGAACGGCACCGCTTCTTTTTCGAGGAACGTTCGCACACTGTCGCGAAAAAGTTCGTGCTCGGAACTGAACAAGGTTCTGGGAATCATGCGGCACCCTTATCTTTGTTTTTAGAAGGACTGGACCTTCAGAGACTATGCCTCGCGTCCGATACAGGACACTGGACACATCCGACAAAAAATAAGACGATCCAGCCGTCTGGTGACCACTTTCCCCTATAAGAATAAAGTTGAATTATGTCTAACCAAGCCTCCACGCCCTTGCGGCGCGTCAGCATCCTGGCCATTGACCGGGTTTTCGCTTCCACCCTCTTGCAGGCCAAGGATTTCTTCCACCTCGCCAGCCTGCGCTACGGAAAACAACTGGGCCACGGCCTGACTCCGGCGTTCGAAACCCGACTGGTCAGCCCCGATGGCAAACCGGTCAACACCTTCAGCGACGTCATGATCCCGGTGGATGGTGGCCTGGAAAATGCCGACATCATCGTCATCCCCGCGTTCTGGGACGATTTCGATACCCTGAGCAAACGTTATCCACAGGTCCTGCCCTGGCTGCGCCAGCAACATGCGCGGGGCGCTGTCCTGTGCGGCGAGGCCACCGGCGTGTTCTGGCTCGCCGAAGCCGGCCTGCTCAATGGCAAGGAGGCGACCACCTACTGGCGCTTCTTCAATGCCTTTGCAGAACGTTTCCCGAAGGTCCAACTCAATCAGGACAAGCATCTGACCGATGCCGACAACCTGTATTGCGCGGGCGGCACCACCTCGGCATGCGACCTGTACATCTACCTGATCGAGCGCTTCTGCGGCGCCAACGTGTCCCAGGCCGTGGCACGAGACATCCTCTATGAAGTGCAACGCAGCTACTCACCCGGAAGAATCGGTTTCGGTGGGCAAAAGCTGCACCAGGACGTGATCATCCTGCAGATCCAGCATTGGCTCGAAGAACACTTCGCCGACAAATTCCGCTTCGAAGACGTCGCCCGCGAACACGGCATGAGCATCCGCAACTTCATGCGTCGCTTCCAGACCGCCACCGGCGACAAACCACTGCACTACCTGCAGCGACTGCGCATCGAAACCGCCAAAGGCTTGCTGTCCGGCAGCCGCAAGAGCATCAAGACCATCAGTTACGAAGTGGGCTACGACGACGCGAGTTTCTTCGCACGTCTGTTTCGTCAGCATACGGAGTTGTCGCCGAACCAGTATCGGCAGCAGTTTCAGCAGGCTGCTTGAGCCCCTACAGGGGAGTTGTGTAATAAAAAAGGCCTGCATTTGCAGGCCTTTTCTATTTTACGAATCGTCTTACGGCTTATGCGCCCGAGACAGGAATTCGTGGGATTGCATTTCCAGCAGGCGGCTCAGGGTTCGCTGGAACTCGAAGTTCAGGCGACCGCCGGTGTACAGATCCTTGAGTTCGACTTCGGCAGAAATGATCAGCTTGACGTTGCGATCGTAGAACTCGTCGACCATGTTGATGAAGCGCCGGGCGATGTCGTCGGTGGTGACGCTCATCTGCTCGACGCCGCTGAGCAACACGGCGTGGAAGATCTTGCCCAGTTCGATGTAGTCGTTCTGGCTGCGCGGCCCGTCGCACAGTTCGCGGAAGTCGAACCAGGCCACGTCGTCGCAGGTGCGCAGCGCGCGGATTTCGCGATTCTCGATCATCAGCACGTCGTTTTCGATCGCTGCGGTGCATTCCGGCGTCAGCGCGCGGAAGCTTTTTCGCAGGCTTTCGTGGGACGCTTCGTCGAGCGGGAAGTGGAACAGTTCCGCCTGTTCGAGGTGACGCAGGCGATAGTCGACGCCGCTGTCGACGTTGACGATCTCGGTGTTCTGCTTGATCAGGGCGATGGCCGGCAGGAAGCGCGCGCGTTGCAGGCCATCCTTGTACAGGCCGTCCGGCACGATGTTGGACGTGGCAACCAGGGTCACGCCGTTCTTGAACAGCTCTTCCATCAGGGTGCCAAGGATCATGGCGTCGGTGATGTCGGAAACGAAGAATTCATCGAAGCAGATCACCCGGGCTTCGGTGGAGAAACGCTTGGCGATGATGGTCAGCGGGTTTTTCTCGCCGCCCAGGGTCTTCATCTCTTCGTGCACGCGCTTCATGAAACGGTGGAAGTGAGTGCGGGACTTTTCCTTGAACGGCAGCGCTTCGAAGAAGGTGTCGACCAGGTAGGTCTTGCCGCGACCCACGCCGCCCCAGAAGTACAGGCCCTTGACCGGTGCCTGATCCTTCTTGCCAAACAGTTTGCCCAGCAGGCCCGGCTTGTTCTGCTCAGCCGCGACCAGATCGTCGTACAGGCGCTGCAGATGACGCACGGCAGTTTCCTGCGAGGCATCATGGAAGAATTCCGGGCGTTTCAGATCAGCTTGATATCGTTCTAGGGGCGTCATAATTCGTTAGCAAGGCAACAAAAACGGGCCGTCACTGTAGCGATGGCCCGGGGGAATGGCAATCAGCCCTTGGTCGGGCCGAGCCGTTGGTTATTCCTGAACTGGCGTCAGGGCGATCCGCAATGCCTCGATCGCCGCATCGCGCGCGGCGCTGTCAGCGAACGCCGGGCTGTCACCCACGCACTGGCCCTCAAGCCAGACGCTGAAGCCCAAGTCTTCGCTGCGCACGTCCAGTGGCTGGCCCGATTGCAGCTGCTTGGTCACCTGACCGGCGGTTTTACCGTCGGCAAAGTTTCCCGACAGCAACAGTTGCTCGCCATCGGCCGCCAGCAGACGGAAGCGGAAACTGCCGTCGTCTTCGCGGAAGCTGACAAAACGCGCAGCCTTGGCCACTTTCTTTTTGCTGGTCGCCGCCACTTGCGCCTGGGCAACAAACGAACGCAGGCCAACCGCCTCACGCAACTCGTTGAGGAAAGGGGTCGCGACTGCACGCGCCTTTTTCGCACCGTGCTGCAGGATGTCTTCAAGGTCCGCCGGACGCTCGATCAACTGGTTGTAACGCTCGCGGGATTCGCCCAGCTCGCTGTCCAGCAGCTGGAACAGGCGATTTTTTGCCTCGCCCCAACCCAGGCCCTGCAGCAGATCGCTGCGGAACTCGTCAGCTTGCGCCGGGGTGGCGAACGCCTGGAACAGGGTGAACAGGTGCGAATTGTCCGGATCTTTAGCCTCACCCGGTGCACGGGAGTCGGTGACAATACGGGAAATCGCGTCCTTCATTTCCTTGGCGCTGCTGAACAATGGAATGGTGTTGTCATAGCTCTTCGACATCTTCCGGCCGTCCAGGCCCGGCAGCGTGGCCACGCTTTCCTCGATCAGCGCCTCAGGCATGGTGAAGAACTCCTTGCCCTGGCCAAACAGGTGGTTGAAGCGCTGGCCGATGTCCCGGGCCATTTCGACGTGCTGGATCTGGTCGCGACCGACCGGCACCTTGTGCGCGTTGAACATCAGGATGTCCGCGGCCATCAGCACCGGGTAGCTGTACAGGCCCATGGTGATGCCGGCGTCCGGGTCCTCACCGGTCTCGACGTTCTTGTCCACCGAGGCCTTGTAGGCGTGGGCGCGGTTGAGCAGGCCTTTGGCGGCAACGCAGGTCAACAGCCAGGTCAGCTCGGGAATTTCCGGGATGTCGGACTGACGGTAGAAGGTCACGCGGTCCACATCCAGGCCACCAGCCAGCCAGGTCGCGGCGATTTCCAGGCGCGAGCGCTGGATGCGCAGCGGGTCATCGCATTTGATCAGGGCGTGGTAGTCGGCCAGGAAATAGAACGAATCGGCGTTGCTGTCACGGCTGGCAAGGATCGCCGGGCGGATGGCGCCAGCGTAGTTGCCCAGGTGCGGCGTGCCGGTGGTGGTGATGCCGGTAAGAATACGGGTACGAGTCGTCATGGGTAATCGCTTGTCAGACTGCAATCAATTCGAGAGACGCGGCAGGATCAGATCCTTGAGATCGGTCAGCTTGCCATGAAAAAAGTGTCCGCATTCTGCCACTTTCAGCAGCTCATGGGGACGTTCAAGCTTGTCGGACCATTGGTAAACCAGCTGCGGATCGATCACTTCGTCGGTTTCCGGCTGGATCAGGGTCAATTCGCCGTGCTGGGGCAGTTGATCCTGGGCACCCAGGCGCATGACCGCCGGTGCGACCATGAACAGATGCTTGAGCTGCTCGCCCTGCGCCTCCAGGCGCCCGCCGAGACTTGCCGCAACAAATCCGCCAAAGGAAAAACCGAACAGGGTCAGCGGCAATTCCGGGTGTCTGGCGCGAAACCATTCGGCCACGGCCTGGGCATCATCGACTTCACCGGTGCCCATGTCATGAGCGCCTTCGCTGGCACCTACGCCGCGGTAGTTGAAACGCAGGGTAATCAAACCGGCATCACGGGCGGTGCGCTGCAGGGTCGAGACCACTTTGTTGAGCATGGTGCCGCCCTGAACCGGGTTCGGATGGCAGATGAGCGCCAGGCCACGCGGCTGCTCGCTATCCAGGTAAAGAGCTTCCAGTTGCCCGACCGGGCCATCAATCACTACAGGGGTTTCACGCATAAGCAAGGAAGGAACTCCGTGACCTCGAATCGGGTCGACTCGTCTAGCAAATTGTCTGCAACTGTCTATTGCGAGCGAATCGCGGTATACAGCGCAGGTTCGAGCCGTTAACGTAAAGCAAAGCCGTTTATAGAGGAAGGACTCGTGGAACACTCGCTCTTAGTTTGGTTGTTGCCGACTCTTGCCCTGGTTGTGGGTGTCGCCATTGGTTTCCTGATCGCTCGCCTGGCGCCGAATGCCGCGCCTAGCAGCACACAACGTCAGCTGGACGATATTCAGGAACGTTTCGACAGTTATCAGAACGAGGTGGTGACCCACTTCAACAGCACCGCGACATTGGTCAAGAAACTGACTGCGAGCTATCAGGAAGTGCAGGATCATCTCGCCGAGGGTGCCAACCGCCTGGCCCTGGACGAACAGACCCGCCAACGCTTGCTGGCCTCCCTGCACGCCGACGCGACGCAGGCCCCACGGGAACGCCTGACGCCGCCGCGCAATCAGGAACCGCCGCGCGACTACGCACCCAAAGCCCCGAACGCGCCGGGCATGCTTGATGAGCATTACGGCCTGAAGAAGTAAAAAGCCCCTGTAGGCGCTGTCGAGTGCAACGAGGCTGCGATCTTTTGACTTTTACAAGCAAGATCAAAAGATCGCAGCCTGCGGCAGTTCCTACAGGTAGCGAGAACATCCGCAACACAAAAAAAAAACCGCCCGATCTGTTGAGGATCGGGCGGTTTTTTTACGCCTGACGCTTATGGGTACTGCTGAACATTGCCTTGCTGCTGTGCACCATACTGCTGGCCCGGAATCGCCTTCAGGTTGACCTCTACCCGGCGGTTCTGCGCCCGTCCATTGACGTCGCCGTTGCTGGCGACCGGGTTATCCGGGCCGGCACCACGGGCGCTCAGGTTGGTACCGCTCACGCCTTGCGAGGTCAGGTAGGTCGCCACGCTCTGGGCCCGACGCTGGGACAGGTCCATGTTGTGCTGGCGGGCACCGGTACTGTCGGTGTAGCCGACGATTTCGATCTGGTTCTGGTTGAACTCTTTCAGCGAGCCGGCCAGGTTGTTCAGCGGCTGATAGAAGCTCGGTGCGATATTCGCCGAATCGGTGGCGAACGTGATGTTGCCCGGCATGATCAATTTGATCTGGTCGCCCTGACGCTGCACTTCGACACCAGTGTTGGCCATGCTGGCTCGCAGCTTTTTCTCCTGCTGGTCGGCGTAGTAGCCGTAACCGGCGGCGGAAGCACCTACGACGGCGGCACCAATCAGCGCGCCCTTGCCACGGTTGTCGTGGTTGATGGCAGCACCGGCCAGTGCACCTGCCAGAGCCCCAAGGCCACCGTACTTGGCGGTTTTGCTCATGCCCGTGGAGCCGCTATCGGCCTGGCCCTGGCCCTGGCTGTCGTAGGGGTTGGGCGATGCGCAACCGGCCAACAGTGCCACGGCAGTAGCGACAATAATCAAACGAGGCGTGGTGAACATGTAGAGCTCCTACTTTTTTTGCATTCTGTGGTGCAACGGACTTATGCATTGGACCTTTGCGGGCGTTGGATCATTTCGACGAGTGAAAATTCCACTTGTTACAAATCAGGCCCGAACAAAGGGGTTCTCGCGCATTTCATCGCCCAACCGGGTGTCTGGCCCATGCCCGGCGACCACGATGGCCGCTTCGTCGAGGGTATACAGGCGCTGCTTGATCGAACGCACGATGGTCGCCTGATCGCCACCCCACAGGTCCGTGCGCCCTACCCCGCGCCGGAACAAGGTGTCCCCGGCTATCAGCAGCTTCGCATCGGCAAACCAGAAGCTCATGGAGCCTGGTGTATGACCCGGTGTGTGCAAGGCCACGCCACAGCCACACGCCAGTTCTTCATCGTCGGCCAGCCAGCGATCCGGCGACGGTACCGGCGTGTAGGGCACGCCGAACATCTGGCATTGCATCTCCAGGTTGTCCCAGAGAAATTGATCTTCCTTGTGCAGATGCAGGGTGGCGCCGGTTTTTTCCTTCAGCTGGCCGGAAGCCAGGAAGTGATCGAGGTGCGCATGGGTGTGGATGATGCTGACCACCTTCAGGCCCAGGGCATCGAGCCGCGCGAGGATCAGTTCGTGATTGCCACCCGGGTCGACCACGATGGCCTTTTTGGTGATCGGGTCGCCGATGATCGTGCAGTTGCACTGCAAGGGGCCGACGGGGAAGGTTTCGCGGATCAGCGCAGGTTTGGCAGCGTCCATGGGTGTTCCTGGAAAAAATGGATCGTCTATTCTCGCACAGCTGGACGACATCGCCGATGCCGTCCACTGCCACTGCCACTGCCACTGCCAGATTGCGGAACAGGACTACAGCAAACAAGGAAACGTCTGATTTACGCCTGACAGCCTCGTATAGAACCCTTGCGCTGCACTTTGCCATGCCTCCATTTCTTAGGAGGCAGGCACAACTTGCTCGTCAACGGACAAGGAGTTGAAGCAATGGCCAAGGGATATTTCATTCGCAAGGGCGACAAGACCAGTTGCGGTGGTGAGGTGCTGGACACCGATACCCGCATCATGATGTTTGGCTTCGCCCATGCTCGCGAGGGGGATCCGGTTTCCTGTGGCAAGAACGACGAAACCTATGAAATCGTCGGTGGCATCTCGTACATGAACAGTCATGGCGGGCTGTTCGCTGGCTCGCTGGACAGCCGCAGCAGCTGTCCCTGCAAGGCCGGGCTCTACCCCTCGTTTACCACCGCCACCTATGAGTCCAGTCAGGGTGCCGCACCGCAGGCCGTGAGGAGTGCCCCGCAGCAGGAAGCCGCGCCCGTTGCCCCCAACAACCCGGTCGCGCCGCGACAATCCGGTTTCACTTCCGCGCGGGCGCCCACGCCGACGCCGACGCCGACGCTAAGCGAACGGCCAGGAACGGTCTGTGAAAACCTCTGGCGTGGCTACCAGCAGCGGGTCGAAAACGTCGTGGCACCGGGCGGCAAGCTGATTGCCGACCCGAAGGCGCGTAATAAGGCGATCAATGCTGCCTACGCCCAGCTATGGCGCCACGACCCGCGCTTTCAGTGGGCCGGGCTGGCGGCCTTCGCTTCGAAACAGGTGGGATGTGGATTGCTGCACGCGGCGGATTCGGTCGAGAAGATTCAGGCGGAAGAAGAGGCGATACAGCAATTGAGGGACAGTGCCAGACAAGGACTGAGAGGCTTGCTCAGCCCCAGTGAGCGGGAAAAGCGTGCGACCATTCGGGCGTTTGAGCAGCGCCAGCTCGAGTACGAAGAGGCCAACCGGGACAACCCGGTGTGGGGCTTCACCCATTGGGGTGCCGACCTTCCCTTGTCGTACTCGCAACGAATGTACCGGTTTGTGTACGAGATGCTGGCCATGGGAAATACCACGCTGTTCCTGGATGTGTATCCGCTGCATGTGTTCTACAAGGAACGGGGGTTGGAGGCGCTGAAGGAATGTCTGGAATCACGTAGCAACATTTATGGGAACGGCCAACATCCGGTGTTGTGGCCGGTCGGGCAGGAAACGCTGAAGTTCGGGACTGACCACAAGGAAATCCTCCTGGCCTTCGAGGCGATTGAGGCGGGTAACATCGCGGAAAGTGTTGAGCATCTGGCCAAACACGAACAGCGGAATATTCTGCAACCAGCGATGTACAACGACAGCGGTCTGAAATGGTTATTGCGCGGTAACCATGCCTCCTATGTCACTAACATCCCCTCCGGTGCCGCCCAAGCCATCGAGCTGACGCTGGCCAGCCAGTGCCGTCCCATCGTGGACGGACGCACCATTGGTTTTGGCAGCAATCCCTTTGCCAACCTGGCTGACATCGAACGGCGCATGGCCTTTGTGCTCAAAGCCGCGGCGCAGTTTGACGATTTGCTGCACAGCGACCAACGCGACCAGATTGAGCAATCGATTCGGGATATCGCCTGGGGTGGAGGCGTACGGTGAACCTGATGCAACGCATGGGCTGGCGACGCGGTGTGTTGGCACTGGCGATCGCAGCCCTCCTGACGTCAGCCGCGATTCAAGTACTCTCGGATGAGCCGGAAATCGCCCTGTTGATTGGCGAGCCTTACGAGGCTATGCGCCAGCGCTCCAGCGCAAGAATCGATCCAGTCATACCAGGGCACTCCTGGTTCAATGTTCCCAAGTCTGATGCCCGTCTGCGCTTCGCAGATCCTGAGTTTGGCTTTGTGACCCCGCTGGCCCGTTTTTTCACGGTGGGTTTTGGACGCGATGAACGGGTCGACGGTGTCCGCATGTCTCCACAAATCGAGCCGCTACTACTCGACGACACCCTCAAGGTCGTGCTGGATCTGCAAGAGCAATGGCGCAACGCTGGATGGACCCCTATCAAGGTCGATTACTTCCCTTCATTCGCCGACACTCCTGAGTGGCGAGCCCAATTACGGGACGTGAACAAAGGCGGCAAAACTTATTGGCACGCGTGCAACCGGTATCAAGTGATGTTGATAGTGAATCGATTCAAGGACCAGAACCGACCCACAGAGGAGCGCTATCTCATCACGCTGTCACTGGCCACGCCATGGACGAACCCTTGACCATACTTCATAACGACGAACGTGCGATTTGCACTGGCGACGCGACCACGGCCTAGGACGCCAGCAAGAAAACCCGCCCAACGCTACACCAACACCCCCAACTCCTTCGCCCGCGCCACTGCCTGTGTACGCCGCTCAACCCCCAGCTTGCTGTTGATATGGCTGGCGTGGGTTTTCACCGTGTGCAGGGAAATGAACAGCTGGTCGCTGATTTCCTGATTCGAGCAGCCTTGGGCAATCAGACGAAGGACGGCCATCTCCCGGGTGCTGAGTTGTTCCGAGGCTGGAGTAGGTTCCGGTGCCGGGCGAGAGGCCACGGTGGGAAGTTTTCCGGCAAGGTCCTGGGAAACGGGCGACGGCGTGCAGAGTTGAAGCTGTGTTCGCAGCCAATCCGGGTGCTCGGCCAATAGCCCTTCAAAGGGTTGCAACACGCCCCCGGCTGCGGCGTCCAGGGCCTGGATCAGCGCCTTGCGGGCCTCGGGTTCGCGTCCGCAGCCCAGCAACAGCGAAACCTTTTGTGTCAGCGCCATGGCACTGAGCATCTGCCGACCGGTTTGCTGGCCATTTTCCAGCAGCGTATTCAAACGCCCTTCGGCCAGCATCGGCTGGTTCTGGATGACCTCCAGCAAGGCTTGCTGCAATTCGATATGCAGCGGCAGTTGCGGATGGAATTCCGGTGGAGCGGCCGGCTGCTCGCCGTTGTAGGTCTGGCCCAATCGAGTCAACCAGGCTTGCGCCAGGTCGGTCCGCCCCTGGGCCAGCCACAGTTCGCATTTGACCAGGGTGATCATTGCCAGGTAGTAGATCGGCGGCACGTCCCAGATGTGCATCAACCGTTCGGCTTCGGCAAGTTCGGCAAAGGCCTTGGCGAACTCACCGCTGCTGCCTTCAAGCCGGGCGATCACGCAATGGCCGATCAGCACGCTGATGTCGCGACAGGCGCGGGCCTCGCTCAAACCGGCTTGCAAGCGCAACCGCGCGGCTTGTGGTTGCAGGCGCACGGCCAACAGAAAACCCTCGTACAACGTCAATCGGGCGCGTACGGCAAAGAGCCGCTGTGCAGACAGCCCATGCAGGCGTTGCAGCCCTTGCCGGACTTCATCCAGCGATCGCAGCACTTCGCCCCGTGCCTGCAATACTCGGGCGCGGTCGTAGTGGGCCAACGCCTCGAACAGCGGGTTGCCCACCCGTTGCGCCAGCTCCAGGGAGTCGCGGTTCAAATTCCTCGCACGCCACATATCGCCATCGGCAATGGCCAGGTTGGACAGGGTCGAGAGGCACAACAATCGCTGGCCATAACGCTTGCACGGAAGGCTCTGCAGCGCTTCGGTGCAATAACGTATCGTCAGTTCGCGGTTACCGCGCCCGCGCGCGATGATCCCGCTCAGGGCCAGCCATTGGGCCAGCATCGACTTTTGCGCGGTGGCCGACGGCGCCGGCAGGAAGCGGCTCAGGTGGCTGGCCAGTTCCTCGGCGGCGTCCAGCTGGCAGGCCAGCCCCAACGCCCAGCTATAGAGCACAATCAAGCGCGGCGTGCTGATCAGCAGGCTGTCGGGCAAGTCCATTTTCCAGCGCAGCAACATGCCGACGTTCTGTTCGGCCAGCAGTTGCTCTTCGGAAAGGTTTTGCACCAGGTTGGCCGCAACGTCCAGGTGCCCGGCCCGCAACGCCTGCTCTACTGCCTCATCGAGCAGGCCCTGGGAATTGAACCAGCGACAGGCGCGCAGGTGCAGGCTGGCGGCTGGAACCATCGATTGCGCGCCAGGTCGGGTGCGCAGCAGATCGGAAAACAGATGGTGATAACGATACCAGTGGCCGTGCTCGTCCAGCGGCACCAGGAACACCTGGTGGGCCGCCAGGAAGCTGAGGATGGCCGCGCTGTCATGGGCATCGCGAACGGCATCGCAGAGCTCGCTACAAAAGCGCTCCTGGGGGGCGGTGTCGTAGAGGAAGGCTTGTACCTCGGCGGGCAGGCAATCAATCACCTCTTCGAGCAGGTAATCGCGGATCAGCCCTTCCCCGCCATGCAGCGCCTGGGGCAATGCGCCCTGGGTGCCGGCCTCGGAGGCAGCCAGCAACCAGAAGCGTAACCCGGCCACCCAGCCCTCGCTGCGCTGGATCAGGTTTTCCAGCGCCTCGCCACGCAAGGAACTGCTGTGCCGATCGAGCAGGCTCAAGGCTTCATCGTGGGTCAGGCGCAGGTCCTGCTCATGCAGTTCCAGTAGCTGGCGCGACAGGCGCAATCGCGCCAGGTGCCAGTCGGGACGCTGGCGGCTGGTGACCATCACCAGCAAGCCATCGGGAAGGTGATTGAGGAAGAACTGCAGGCAGCGATCGAGTACCGGCCCCTGGGCCAGGTGATAGTCATCGAGCACCAGCAGGAGCGGGGTCGCCGTCGACAGGTGCACGACCAGCTCGTCGAGCAGGCCGTCCAACCATTCTTCAAAGGCGAACGGTTGATGCCGCTGGCGCATCTTCAACAACCCAAGGGACTGCCTGCCCAATTGTGGAAAGAAGTCCTGAAGGCCTTCGAGCAAGCGCTCGAGGAATCGGCCCGGGTCGCTGTCTCGCGAACTCAACCCCAGCCAGAGGCTTTGCCAGTGAGCCGGCAGCGCCTGGCAGAACTCCACCGCCAACGAACTCTTGCCAAACCCGGCCGGTGCGCTGACCAGCAACAACCTGCCACCCAGACCTGCGCTCAAGCGCTCGCACAGGCGTGGGCGCTGCACATGGCCGTCGGGCAATGGCGGTCGGAAAAAGCGCCCGTCCAGTGCGGCGACAGCGACGCTTGCAGGACCGGGTGGTGGGGACAGATCAGTCATGGCCGGCTCTTGTTTGAATTGCGGGTGGCGGCGTTGCAGATGTCCGCAGACTAGCGGTAAACGAGAAGGGAATGAAGGTTATTGCTACAAATGGCTACAAAAAGTCTACACACTGTAGGAGCGAGCTTGCTCGCGAAAAACTTGAAAGCGCCGCGGGGTGACTGGTTTCACGCGTTATCGTTGACGACCATCGTCGGAACGCCGCCCTGAGCAAGCTAGCTCCTACAGAAAAAAAACGCCCCGAACCAGTCGGGGCGTTTTTCCAGAGGATGCGGCCTCAGGTCAGTGCACGTTAGCGAACACCATCCTGGCGCAATGCCGCCGGGGTGAAGTCGCTGGTGGTGGCGGTGAAGCCGAAGTCATACGCCGACTTCTCTTCGTTCTTCATGCCCAGTGCCAGGTAACGGCCCGATTGCAGGTCGTACAGGGCTTCCAGGGCGTACCACGGCACTTGCTTGTCGTAGTAGTTCTCGGCATGCGCCTCGGCCACGCGCCACAGTTGGTTGCGACCGTCGTAATGGTCGATCACTGCGGCCTGCCAGGTGTCTTCGTCGATGTAGAAGTCACGCTTGGCGTAGATGTGACGCTGACCTTCCTTCAAGGTTGCAACCACATGCCAGACCCGGCGCAGCTCGTAGCGAGCCAGGTCCTGGTTGATGTGGCCGGCCTTGATGATGTCGGTGTACTTGAGGCTTGGATCGTCGAGCTTGTAGGCATCGGAAGCGATGTACATCTCTTTTTTGCCTTCGAGCTTCCAGTCGTAACGATCCGGTGCACCGTTGTACATGTCCAGGTTGTCGGAGGTACGCAGGCCATCGGCAGCGGTACCCGGGCCGTCATAGGACACTTGCGGCGCACGACGCACACGACGCTGACCGGCGTTGTAGACCCACGCCGAACGCGGTTCCTTGACCTGGTCGAGGGTTTCGTGGACCAGCAGCACACCACCGGCCAGACGCGCCGGCGCGGTCACTTTCTGCTTGAAGTAGAACAGGATGTTGCCCGGGTTTTTCGGGTCGTAGTCCTTCATCTTGTCGCGGAACACGAACTGGTCCTGGAAGTACACCAGGCTGAACGAGCCATTCGGCTGTGGCGTGGCCTGGGTCACCAGACGGGTCACGCTGCCGCCGCGATAGCGGGTGATGTGGTTCCAGATCACTTCGACGCCGCTTTTCGGAATCGGGAACGGCACGGCCGTTTCGAAGTTTTCCAGACCGTTGCCGCCGGACACCAGGTTGGTGTTGGTGGCGTTGCGCTTGATGGCGGCGAACACGTCATCCGGCACGGTAGCGCCGCGATGGGACGGGTAGACCGGCATCTTGAAGGTTTCCGGGTAGCGCTTGAACATCGCGTACTGACCCGGGGCGAGCTTGTCCTTGTACTGGTCGACGTTCTGCGCCGTGATGGTGAACAGCGGTTTTTCGCTGGCGTACGGATTGGACAGGAAACCCTTGCTGTCGACGCTGCCGGCGTTCTTCGGCATGGGTTTCCAGGCCGGGATCGAACCGTCGGCATTGCCCGCCATTTCGGCGCCCATCGGCGTAAGGCTCTTGCCCAGCTTGTCCGCTTCGGCAGCGGGGACCGCCGCCATGACGCTGGTCGCCAGCAGCGAAAGCCCAAGTACACCGGCGTGGAACAGACTCTTTGTTATTTTCATATGTGTGTTCGTCCTGAAAATACAGTGCTTAGAAGTTCACGCCGAAGCTGAGCGCAACGAAGTCGCGGTCATCCACGGTGGTGTACTTGCCGTCGAAGAAGTTGGTGTACGCCAGGCTTGCGGTGTAGGTGTTCTGGTACTCGGCATCGACGCCCAGGCTGACCGCTTTGCGACCTTCCTCGAAGTTGCCGCCAGGGCCAGGGGAGTAACCTTCCACGTCGTGGGACCAGGCCACGTTCGGCTTGAGGTTCACACCGGCGAATACGTCGTTGTATTCCCAGATAGCGCGACCGCGATACCCCCATGAAGTTGCCGTAGTGAAGCCTTCGTCGTTGCAATTGCGATTGAGGTTGTTGGTCGGCGTACCAGGGCCGGCACCGGCGATGGTGCTGGCGTTAAGTGCCTGGCAGGTATTCTGGCCGCCGGTAGCCGGCAGTTCACCAGGACCGTAGACCGGATCGCGACCATAACGAACGTCGGAGGTGCTTTCCAGGCCGCCAACGTGGGTTACGCCGACTTCACCCACCAGGGTCAAACGGCTGGCGCCCATGACCTGATCGAAGAAGTGCGTCAGGGTGGTCTGGAACTGGGTGATTTCCTTGCGGCGATAACCGTGCAGGTCAGAGCCCGGTGGGGCGGAAAGCAGAGAAGCGTTGGTCAGCGCCCCGCCCAATGGACGTACACCGGCGAACAGAATGTCGGTGGAGTTGAGCTGCACCGGTGCGTTCGGACGATAGCTGACTTCACCGCTCCACGCCGTACCGGTAGGCAGGGTAGTGGAGAAGCTCAGGCCATACAGACGGATGTCTTCCGGATACTCAATGAAGTAGCTTGAGTTACCCGCGACAATCAGTGGCGCCAGAGCACGCAACTGCGCCGGCAAGGCTGCAACGCCGGCAAAGGTCGACGCTGGCGCACCGGTGGCGCTGAAGATCGGCGCACGACTGTGGTAGTTCATGAAGTAGGCACCGAACTCGGTGTCCAGCGGGTCAAACATGTACTTGAGGGAAGCGCCCCATTGGCCGCTGTCACGCGCATCGCGATCCGGGCCACGGCGTACCAGAACACCTTCGTTGTCCACGTCGACGCCTAGTCGGGTCAGCGTAGGCAAAGCAGCGGCCGGAATGGTCGAACGCTTGTTCAGCACGCGCAGGTTATTATCGCAACCGTCGGCTACGATGTCCGGCTGGGAAAAGAAAGTGCCACAGTTGTCGACGACCGTCTGGTCCCATTCGATCTGGTAGAAGGCTTCGGTGGAGAGGTTCTCGGTCAGGCTCTGGGACACATAGAACATGTTGACCGGAATCAGGCCTTCCTTGATCTCGGCGCCGGGACGACGGAATGCGGACACGTCGATCGGGTTGATCGAGTTGATGCCGCCGCCGATGAAGGTACTTTCACCCCAGCTCACCACTTGCTTGCCCAGACGTACCGAACCTGGCTGATCGGCAATGGCGTAGTTGTGATAGACGAAGGCGTCGAGGATCTGGCCGCCAGCGGACTTGGCGCCTTCCTTGCGATTGTCGTCGCTGATGTCCTTGAACGGACGGCTCTCGTCCTTGAGCTCAAAGTCGTACCAGTATTTGCCACGGACGAAAACGCCGGTGTCGCCATACTTCAACTCAAGGTCATGGATACCCTTGAAGATCTTCGAGAAGGTTTCACCGCTTTTGAAGTTCAGGTGACCGTCATCGGAAGTCTGGGACAGGCCGCGACCGCCGTTGTTGACGCCGATGAGGTTTTTGTTGGCGCTTTCAGTAGACCAACTCGCACCGATCGACAGGGAAGAGTCGAACTGACCTTCGATTTCACCGATGTTGAAACTGACGCCGAATGCAGGCCCGGCGAGCGTAGAGGCAAGGCTGACGGCCAGAGGCAGTTTAGCCCGGCGCCAGAACTGGTTTACTGATGTCATCGACGCTACTCCATGTGCATTTTATTGTTATGGCAAATAGCACTTCTAAAAACGCTTGGATAACAGGGAGCCATGGCTTCCCAAAGTCATTCCAAAGTTGCATCGCCCCGGTTTGTGCGTTTGCTCCGTTCTTAAAAATCCTTGAGCGGACTATAGCCAGCAGGTAGTAGTGCTTGATCCCTCTAAAGTGTGATTTGCGCCTGCCGACCACTCTGGAGCAGTCCTTTGCCAAGCCGACAGGTGTCGGCACGGCAAGAATGGCTGAAAATACGGATTTGACAAGCCAAGCGCTTGCTTGGTGGGGCTGGCGTGCCCTTTCGGGCACGCCGAGGGACGCTTAAAGCGTCGAGAGGAAAGTACTGTTGTTGGCCTGCCATTCGGTGATGTCGACGCGAATTCGCTTCTTGTCGAGCTTACCGACACTGGTCTTGGGAATTTCAGTAACAAGGGCGATCTGACTCGGAATCGCCCACTTGCTCAGGTGACCCAATTCCACGAATGGCTTGAGGTGTTCCTTGAGTTCGCGGGCGCCAATGGCATGGCCCTCGCGCAGGACCAGCAAGGCAAACGGCCGCTCGCCCCACTGCGGATCGGCAATTCCCACCACTGCTACTTCGCGTACCGCCGCGTGGCGACTGATCAGGTCTTCGAGGTCCAGGGAGGAGATCCATTCGCCGCCGGTCTTGATCACGTCCTTGATCCGGTCGCGAATGTCGATCACCCCCATGCTGTCCAGGGTCGCCACATCCCCGGTGTGCAGCCAGCCGCCGGCCCAGAGTTCGGCGCCCTTCTGCGGCTCGTTGAAATAGCCCTCGGTCAGCCACGGCGCGCGCAACACCAGCTCGCCCTGGGTTTCGCCATCGGCAGGCAGGAAGTTGCCTTCGGTGTCGACGATCGCCGCTTCCACCAACGGCCCTGGCACACCGGCCTTGATCCGGTAGGTAGTGCGCTCGTCCTCGGAACCGGCCATCAGTTCGTCATTGAGGTGCGCGCAGGACA
Organism: Pseudomonas sp. MHK4; assembly: GCF_054600775.1. Classification (NCBI taxonomy): domain Bacteria; kingdom Pseudomonadati; phylum Pseudomonadota; class Gammaproteobacteria; order Pseudomonadales; family Pseudomonadaceae; genus Pseudomonas; species Pseudomonas sp. MHK4. Next base: position 153,766 of record NZ_BAAIAK010000010.1, read on the forward strand.
CCAGCGGCCCGGTCTCCGACATGCCGTAGGCGGCGGTCAACTGGATGCCCTTGGCTTTCGCGGCTTCGTACAGCGCACGGTTGAGCGCGCTGCCGCCGATGACGATTTTCCAGCCACCGAAGTCGATGTTTTGGGCCGCCTTGGCGTTGAGGACCATTTGCAGGATGGTCGGCACGCAGTGCGAGAAGGAAACCTTTTCCTTGCGCCACAACTCCACCAGGTACTCCGGATCGTAGCGCCCCGGGTACACCTGCTTGAGCCCGAGCATGGTCGCCACATAGGGCAGGCCCCAGGCATGCACGTGGAACATCGGCGTGATGGGCATGTACACGTCACTGGTGCCCAACAGGCGCACGCTGTCGATTGACCCCATGATCGTCGAGACACCCATGGTGTGCAGCACCAGCTGCCGATGGGTGAAGTACACGCCCTTGGGGTTGCCGGTGGTGCCCGTGGTGTAGAAGGTGGTCGCCACCGAGTTCTCGTCGAAGTCCTGGAACTCGCACTGCGGGCTTGCCGCGGCCAGCAATTGCTCGTATTCACCGATGAGGTTTGGCAGGTCGGCGGTCTTTTCCGGCAGATCGGTCAGGAGCAGGGTTTTCTCGACCGTGACCAGGTTCCCGGCGATCGCGTTGTACAGGCCGACGAATTCGCTGTTGACCAGGACAAAGCGGTCCACGGCGTGATTCATGGTGTAGAGGATCTGTTCCGGCGACAGGCGCACGTTGATGGTGTGGATCACCGCGCCGATCATCGGGATGGCAAACATGCATTCCAGGTATCGGTGGCTGTCCCAATCCATCACCGCCACGGTATCCCCGGGCTTGACCCCGGCATCCGTCAGCACATTGGCCAGCCGTGCGACCCGTTCGATCAGGGTCGGATAGCTATAGCGCAACTGGTCGCGGTAAACGATCTCACGGGTTTTCTCATAACGCGCGCCGGACATCAGCAGCCGTTTGATCAGCAGCGGAAACTGGTAAGCGCCTTCGGCTGGGGGGATAACGCGAGTCTGCAACATAAGAATCCCTTTTCTGACTACTCGGTCGTGGCTATAGAGTAAGCACTGTAGTGCCCCTGATCGCCAGCCAAATCAGCCAAAGGGATGATTTGCAGAGACGCACGAATGCTAGCGTTGCGCCAGCATTCGTGGGTAATCGTGCACCGTTACACTCAGTGCATTTCGGTAAACGCGAGTTTCACGCCAATGGCGATCAGCACCGCGCCCATGGTCCGGTCGAACCAATGACCCATGCGGGCGAAACCGGCGCGCACGCGCTGCTGGCTGAACAGCATGGCCACCAGGCAGAACCAGATCGCCGTTGCCACCGCCAGGTACACCCCGTAACCGGCCTGTACGGCCAGCGGTGTCTGCGGATTGATCACCACGGTGAACAGCGACAGGAAAAACAGCGTGGCTTTCGGGTTCAGGCCATTGGTCACGAACCCCGAAGTGAAAGCGCCACGGGCGGTGCGCTCGCCGGCTTCCTTGTGCAGATCGTCGGTCACGGCCTTGGCTGGTTGCGCCCGCAGCGCCTTGAAGCCGATGTACAGCAGGTAAGCGGCGGCGGCCCATTTCAATGCGTTGAACAGGACGATCGACTGGGACACGATCAGGCCGATGCCCAGCAACGAATAGCCAACGTGGAGGAAAATCGCCGTACCGACGCCAAGCGCTGTCCAGGTGCCGGCGCGCCGGCCATGGGTCACGCTTTCCCGTACCACCACGGCAAAGTCCGGGCCGGGGCTGGCCACGGCCAGCAGGTGAATCAGCGCAACGGTCAAGAACTCGGTCCAGTACATTGGGGCTCCTCAAGGTCAAGCGTAACTATTTATTTCATCTGTTAGGCTCGGCAGATTACGCCTTCAGTTCATTGCACAAAAGGTACAGTTGATGACGAACATTCACCGCGCTGTTTTCCTCGACCACCCCTCCCTGGACCTGGGCGATCTCGACCTCGGCCCGCTGCGCGATTGTTTCAGCGAACTGCAGCTGTTCGCCCAGACCCTGCCCGACCAGGTGATCGAGCACCTCAAGGGCGCCACCGTCGCCATCACCAACAAGATCCAGATCAACGCGGCCGCCATCGCTGCCAGCCCGCAGCTGAAACTGATCCTGATCACCGCCACCGGCACCAACAACGTTGACCTCGCCGCCGCCCGCGCCCACGGGATCACCGTGTGCAACTGCCAGGGTTACGGCACGCCATCGGTGGCGCAGCACACGATCATGCTGCTGCTCAACCTGGCCACGCGCCTGGCCGACTATCAGAAAGCCGTCGGTGAAGGCCGCTGGCAACAGGCCAAACAGTTCTGCCTGCTGGATTACCCGATCGTCGAACTGGAAGGCAAAACCCTCGGCCTGCTCGGTCACGGTGAACTGGGCGGTGCGGTCGCGCGCCTGGCCGAGGCGTTTGGCATGCGCGTGCTGCTCGGCCAGATCCCGGGGCGCCCTGCCCGACCAGACCGTTTGTCACTGGAGCAACTGCTGCCGCAAATCGACGCACTGACCCTGCACTGTCCGCTCAACGAGCACACCCGTCACTTCATCGGTGCCCGTGAACTGGCCTCGATGAAACCCGGCGCGTTCGTGGTTAACACCGCCCGCGGTGGCCTGATCGACGAGCAGGCGCTGGCCGATGCCTTGCGCAATGGTCACCTGGGCGGTGCCGCCACCGACGTGCTCAGCGTGGAGCCGCCGGTCAACGGCAATCCGCTGCTGGCCCAGGACATTCCACGCCTGATCGTCACCCCACACAACGCCTGGGGCAGTCGCGAAGCGCGGCAACGAATTGTTGGCCAAGTGACTGAAAACGCCTTGGGATACTTCAGCGGTAAGGCGCTGCGGGTCGTCAGTTGATAAACTGCGGCACTTTTTTTTACAGGAGCAGTTATGGATCCGCGCAGTGAAGTACTGCTTCGTCAGGCTGAATTATTCCAGGGCTCGGTGTTGTTGGCCGGTCTACCCGCCGACGACTTGCTCGGGCGCCTGCACGACGCCCACGGCTGGAGTTGGCACGCCGGCGACCAGGCCGCGCTGGATGCGCGCTTCGCCGAGCGCAGCCATTTTGGTGTTGAAGCGCCTGAGCGCGCGTTCGATAGCGCCGTGGTGTTTCTGCCCAAGTCCAAGGACCTGACCGATTACATCCTCAACGCACTCGCCTCTCGGTTGGCCGGCCGCGAGTTATACCTGGTCGGCGAGAAAAAAAGCGGCATCGAAGGCGCCGCCAAGCAACTGAACCCGTTTGGCAAACCACGCAAGCTCGACAGTGCGCGGCATTGCCAGCTGTGGCTGGTCACCGTGGCCAACGCGCCAGAGGCCAAACCCCTGGAGAGCCTGGCCCAGACCTATGAATTGCCGCTGGCCGAAGGCCCGCTGAAAGTCATCAGCCTGCCAGGCGTATTCAGCCACGGTCGACTGGATCGCGGCAGTGCGCTGTTGCTGGAACACCTGGATAAACTGCCCAGCGGTCACCTGCTGGACTTCGGTTGCGGCGCCGGGGTGTTGGGTGCGGCGGTGAAACGTCGTTATCCGCACAACCAAGTGACCTTGCTGGATGTCGATGCCTTTGCCGCTGCCAGCAGCCGCCTGACCCTGGCGGCCAATGGTCTGGAAGCGGATGTCATTACCGGTGACGGCATCGACGCGGCACCGATGGGTTTGAGCGCAATCCTGAGCAACCCGCCGTTCCATGTGGGCGTGCACACCGATTACTACGCTACGGAAAACCTGCTGCGAAAAGCAGCCAAACATCTGAAAAACGGTGGCGAACTTCGGCTAGTAGCCAACAGCTTCCTGAAGTATCAGCCGCTTATCGAAGAGCATCTCGGGGTGTGCGCCATCAAGGCCGAAGGCCAGGGTTTCCGCATCTACCGCGCCAAACGCGGGTAAAAATTTGCACTTGCCTAATGGATTTTGCGTAGGCAGAATCCGCTCCGTCCTAGGGGAGTAGTCTCCCACGAGCGCCATGCTCGTCCGGCATGCGTCAACATACTTGGTCAACAGACCATGGCGCATGCGACCCCAGCGTCCGCATCAGACGGATCGCAGGGTTTGACAAGACCTATGACACGCACACCTTACCCGGGGCGGGAAGGCTGTACGTGTCATAGCCGTGTCGACCCGCCCCTTAGGAAAACCCCTGATGCTGGATTCACTACTGGTACCCACCGCAATCGTTGCCTTGGCCGAAATCGGCGACAAGACGCAACTGCTCGCGCTCATTCTCGCCGCCCGCTTTCGCAAACCCTGGCCGATCATCGCCGGCATCATCGCCGCGACCCTGGCCAACCACGCGGCAGCCGGTGCGGTAGGGGCCTGGGTGGGCAGTTTCTTCTCGGATACGATGCTGCACTGGATCCTCGCGGCGAGTTTCGCCGCCACCGCACTGTGGACCCTGGTACCGGACAAGATGGATGACGACGAGGCCAGTACCGCCCGCAAGTTCGGGCCGTTCCTGACCACGCTGATCGCGTTCTTCCTCGCGGAAATCGGCGACAAGACCCAGATCGCGACCGTGATGCTCGCCGCGCAATACCCGGAACTGTGGCTGGTGATCATCGGCACCACCCTGGGCATGCTGATTGCCAACGTACCGGTGGTTTTGGCGGGTAACTTTGCGGCGGACAAACTGCCATTGACCTTGATCCGTCGACTGGCGGCGTCGGCGTTTTTCATCCTGGCGATTGTCGCGGTGTACAAGGCGATGCAGAGCAGCGGGTGGGTTTGACGGTTTAGGTCGGTAGACCGCGTTATCGTTCATCGCCAGCAGGCTGGCTCCCACAGTTGCAATGCATTTCCCTGTGGGAGCCAGCCTGTTGGCGATGAGGCCCTTATCGACGATGAGTCAATATCAGGACTTCTTGGCCTGCTCATACAGCGGCATGACTTTCGGAATCGCCGCCTGCAAAGAAGCGATACGGCTCGACGACGCTGGGTGAGTGCTCATGAACTCCGGCGGCGAACCTTCCGACGCCTTGGCCATCTTGTTCCACAAGGTGATCGCGGCGTTCGGGTTGTAGCCGGCGCGGGCGGCCAGCTCCAGGCCAATCAGGTCGGCCTCGTTTTCATTGGCCCGGCTGTTTGGTAAGGTCATGCCGTAGTTGGCCACGGTATCGGCCAGCGCCAGGGTGTCCGAGCCGAGGCCGAACAAGGCACCGGCGCCCTGCTTGGCCATCTCGATGCCATAGGCCTTGGACATGGCCTCACGACCGTGCTCGCGCAGGGCGTGGGCGATTTCGTGGCCGAGAATGGCGGCGATTTCGTCGTCGGTCAGCTTCAGGCTGTCCATCAGGCCGGTGTAGAAAATGATCTTGCCACCAGGACCGCAGTTGGCGTTGAGCTCATCGCTCTTGATCAGATTGACTTCCCACTTCCATTGGGCCGAATCCGGACGGAAAACCGGCGCCTGGGCAATCAGCCGATCGGAAATCACCTGGATGCGCTTGGCATCGCTGCTGGTCTTGTCCAGCACACCTTTGGTGCTCGCCTCGCCCACCGTCTTCTGGTAGGACTGGGCGTACATCTGATTGACCTCGTCAGTGGACAGCATGCTGAACATGTATTGCTTGCGCTCAACCCCCACGGCGCCACCGCTGGTGGTGTTGACCGACTGACAGCCAGCGAGCAGCAGCGCTGCGCCCAGTGCACCTACAACGAAAATCTTGCTCATCGAAAAACTCCATGAAAACTGCCGCCTATCCTAGGCGTGGAAATGTATCGACGCCAGATACACAGGAAATAAGACGCTTTTTTCAGGCAAAGCTCTCACCAACGCAGGAAAAATAACCCCCCAGCAGGAGCTGGCTTGCCAGCGAAGGCGTCCGCCCAGGCACCGCATCTCAACCGGGTGTCAAACACTCCGGCCCATTGAGCTTCGGATCATTGACCATGTTGGCCAGCACCCGCTCGCGCAACGCCGCCGGCTCGCTGGCGAGCAGGGCTTGCAGGGCATGCAGCGGCGTCTCGGGATTGAGCCACGCGGCCTGCCCCGCCTCATCGAGAATCAACGGTCGGCGCTGACTGGCCGCCGGCTGGGTGATTACCGCCGTGCTCAGCCACACCTGCTCCTGCACCGGATACGCCTCCCAAATGGCGGCGAAAAACAGCGACGATCCCTCTCCCGGCGTCAGCCAATACGGCCGCTTGCGCGTGGTGCCGCGCCATTCGTAGAAACCGTTGGCCGGCAGCAGGCAACGGCGCAGACGCAGGGCCTCGCGAAACATCGGTTGCTCGGCAACGGTTTCAGCCCGGGCATGGGCCGGGGTACGGGACAGGTCGGTCAGCCACGGCGGTGTCAGGCCCCAGCGGGCGCGCGCCAGTTCACGCTGGCCGTCCTGGCCTGCGCGCAGCATCAGCACCGAATCGTTGGGGGAAATGTTCCACTGGGCCTGTTGATCGGCCGGAAAACCTGGCAGGGTCGCGAAGTCGCGATTCCAGCGAAACAGGGCATAACGTCCACACATGGGGCAGCACGACTCTTGATCAAACGAACGCCAGCCTAACAGACCAGCGTGCCGGGAAAGCTTTCCGGTTCATCGCCGGACAGCGGCAGCGCAGCATTGTACGCGGTGATCAGCTCCCGGGCGTATTCGGCCTGGTCATTATCCACCGCCAGGCCGAGCAGGCCGAAGATCGGCAACTCCCCGGTGGCACCCACCAGGTCGCGGCCCACCAGATGCGCTTCGACGCCCTCGCTGGCGAGCATGCCTTGCAGCAACTCGCCTTCCATCAGGTTTTCCGGTTCGTAGATGCGCTGCATGGGTGCCTCACTCGTTTTCGCTGAAGACTTCCAGGAACCAGTCCTCTTCGTGAACCTGCAACACGAACGTGATCGGCCGACAACACACCTGGCAGTCCTCGATATAAGTTTGATCACCGCCGGACAAGTCCACAGTCGTTTCGACTTCTTCACCACAATATGGGCATTCATACTGCGCAGTTTCCAGCATCGCGGCCTCCCAGGTGACTTGTGCGTATAATCGCCGGTCTATTTGCAGGGCTATTTTTGTCTGACTACTTTTTCAGACCGTGCCCTGCTGGTTTTCGATCAAAACCTTTACTTACCCTAGCCGTTTCTAACAAGAGAGCATGATGGGCGAATTCGATGCCATCCGACCTTACGACGATAGCGAAGTCCCAGCGGTGCTGGCGCGACTGCTCGGCGACAAGGCGTTTCTAGATATCCTCACCCACTTCCGCTTCCCGCGTTTTGCCGGCGCCTTGGGCTGGGCGCTCAAACCTCTTATAGCTCATCGGCTGCGCCGCGAGTTCGCCGGCATCACGTCGGTGGCCACCTTGCAGGACAAAGTCGAGTACTACGTCGACCACACTATCGAGCGCGCCACGGACGGAGTGACGTACACCGGCGTGGAGCAGTTCAAGTCCGGCAGCGCCTATCTGTTCATCGCCAACCACCGTGACATCGTGATGGATCCGGCCTTCGTCAACTACGCCGTGTACCACGCCGGCCTGCCGACGCCGCGCATCGCCATCGGCGACAACCTGCTGCAGAAGCCTTTTGTCAGCGACCTGATGCGCCTGAACAAGAGCTTCATCGTGCACCGTTCGATCACCGGTCGGCGCGAGAAGATGGCGGCCTACCAACTGCTGTCGGCGTACATCAACCATTCGATCCGCAACGATTGCGCCTCGATCTGGATCGCCCAGGCCGAAGGCCGGGCCAAGGACGGCGACGACCGCACCGAGTCGGCGATCCTCAAGATGTTCCACATGAGCCGCAAGGACGAGCCGTTCGGTGAGGTCATCCGCTCGCTGAACCTGACCCCCGTGTCGATCAGCTACGAGTACGATCCATGCGACCAGGCCAAGGCCCGCGAACTCTACATCCGCGCCACCACCGGCACCTATACCAAGGCTCCGGGCGAGGATGACGTGAGCATCGCCAAGGGCATCACCGGCTACAAGGGCCGGGTGCACGTGAACTTTGCGGCGCCCATCACCGAGCTGTTCGAAGACACCAAGCAATTGGCGGTCGAGATGGACAAGCAGATCCTCGGCGGTTACCGCCTGTTCCCGGTGCACTACCTGGCCTACGCCCAATGGCAGGATGCCGACCCGCAATTGCAGGTCCCCAATGCCGCCAAGCTATTCCCGGCCGACGAACTGGCCAAGGCCCAGGAACAATGGCAGCAACGCCTGGACGCCTGCCCCGAGGAACATCGCCCGTTCCTGGTGCTGCAATATGCGACCCCGGTGCGCAATCAGTATCGGGTCAAGGCTGGATTGCCGCTTTAACCGCGGATACGACAACGGCGCCCTCGGGCGCCGTTTTTGATCAGGATCAGAGGTTTCAGACCTTTGTGCTGATCCACGACACCAGCAACGCCAGCGCCATGCAGGCAAACCCGAAGCGGTAGAAAAACCGGTTCATGCGCAGTGTTGCCCAATCCAGCGTCGGCTCCTGACTTGGACTGGTCTGGCGCTGCGACTGCAGGCTGGCCATCGCGCGCTGTTCGCGGCGACGGGTGGCGTGCAGCAACCACCCGCCCGGAAAGGCCAGCAGCAAGGCCAGCAGATTGATCAATTTGGCGGGATGGGCGGTAAACAGCGTCATCAAATGCAGTGACATCACGAACCTCAAACGAAACTGGAGCGGCAGGCACCTCACCTGTGACCGCGGGCGAATTCTACCGAAAGCCTGCGCGCCTGCCCCTGCCTTTGCGACAATTAACGAATCAAATGACCAATGGCCATGAAAAAAGCCCGGGACCATCACTGGCGCCGGGCTTTTCGGTAGCTGGCGAACACTTACTCGCCGAGAACCTGACCCACGGTCGGGTCCTTGAACAAGCGGGTCAAGGCATCGCTCAACACGTCGCTGACCAGCTTGGTGTTGGTTTCCTGGTTCGGCGCCATGCCAAAACGCTGGTCCAGGGACGCGCCATAACGACCACTGTAGCGACGGTTGGCATTCTGCACATCGGAGCGGAAGGTCGCGCCAATGGTTGCCTCGGTCACGTACATGCCTTCTTTAGGCGACTGGTACTTCAACTCGGCCAGGGTCACGGTGATCTGTGGCGCGTTCGCCGCATTGGTGGTCGGGGTGAAGCCCAGCAACCGCACGGCCGCTTCGGCCTGCGCCTGCAGTTTTGGCAGGATCTGCGCGCCCTGAACGGTAATCGCGCTGGTTTCCGGGTACAGGCCGCCACGGGTGCCCAGGGTTGGCGACGGACGTCCGTCGACCACGCGCACCACTACCGGCTGGCCGTGGCCGACCGGCGCCAGTTGCGCCGTCAGCTTGGGTTCCGGATTCAGTTGTTGCGGGCTGTGGGCGCAGCCGACCAACGTCAAGCTGGTCACAGTGATCAAACCGAACAACAGGCGTTGCAACATACTCTTCTCTCCAGAATCAGGCACTAACAGGCCCGCAGTATAGCGGTGCGCCGCTACGGCGAACCAGCGCAACCATTGTAGAAAGTTCTGACAAATCTTTCAGAATCCGCCGCCTGTCACGCATATGTCATCGCCCATACACTTGCGCGTCACGGCTCGCTGCCATCCTTCACAGCAGTCACCCAGAAGGTACTTCGCCATGCGCTTTCTTGTCTCGCTGTTCGCCCCACGCCCACGGCACCGCAGCTTTGCCCTGCTCGACAGCAACGGTCTTTGCCAGGCATTCAAACAGTGCAGCCTCCAGCCCATGGGCGATGGCTGGGTCGAAATCGAAGAAATTCGCCTCAACTGGCTGCAGCAACCCCTGCCCGCCAGCGCCCGCGTCAGCCAGCAGCAACCCCGCTCACGGGCACAGCACTTGATGGCGACCTGACCAGACGCCTAATAAAAGTCATTAAACACGACCAATTCCCTGCGTTTCTTCGCTACAATCTCCCCCCGATTATAAGGACGTCTCCTGATCGGGCCTCGCAGCATCGTCAATGCTTCGGTTTTGGCACCCCGCACCGCCCACAGAGAGCCGCCCACACAGATCGAGTGAAGCTGGCGCGCTTGCTGTTCCTCAAGCACAACCACCGCTTTTCGCGAATCTGCAGAGCTGTCATTACGCTCGGTCACTGAGCTGTTTGCCCGTATTGCCTGCCATGAATTTCCTGGCGGCAGACGTTCCGGGCACGGTGCCAGGCTGGGACAGCCCTTTTTTGAGGTTCACGTCTTCAAAAGAGCGTGAAAAAAACGGGTTTTCACAACTTCACAAGAGTGTGGCGAGCAAATGAATAGTTTTGCGTCTGAATATGCACCATTAGCGTCCAGTACAGCCCAACGACACAGGACCGAGTACACCTCGAATACCGGAGCCTGAAGCCTGTCCGCTACGGATTTGGTTGCACAAGCGGATGTATCGACCATAAGTCGAATTGCCAGTCGCCCGTTGAAATGAGTTCATATGACTCTCAGTAGACCCGACCGGTAGCGTCCGTCGAAGTTGCGAAAAATTGCGAAGATTCGGACATGGCGATACTGCCATGAGCTCGAGGGGCATCACTGACTCGCCCCGGAACGCCTGGCAGCCATGCCGACAATTTGGTGCTGCAGATTTTGGAGACGCGTTAAATGGCGCATAACGAAGCAGTCGACGTAGTACTGGTTGGGGCCGGCATCATGAGTGCCACCCTTGCGGTACTGCTCAAAGAGCTCGACCCCGCGATCAAGCTGGAAGTCGTCGAGCTGATGGATTCCGGTGCCGCGGAGAGTTCCAACCCTTGGAACAATGCCGGTACCGGTCACGCCGGCCTGTGCGAGCTGAACTACACGCCGCAGGCTGCCGATGGCACCGTCGACATCAAGAAAGCCGTGCACATCAACACCCAGTTCGAGGTGTCGAAGCAGTTCTGGTCGTACCTGACCAAGAAAGGCACGTTCGGCTCGTGCAAATCGTTCATCAGCCCGGTGCCACACCTGAGTTTCGTGCAGGGTGAGAGCGGCGTGTCCTTCCTCAAGGAACGCTTCGACGTGCTGCATAAGCACCACGCCTTTGCCGACATGGAATACACCGAAGACAAGGCCAAGATGGCCGAATGGATGCCGCTGATGATGCCGGGGCGCGATCCTGGCGAAACCCTCGCCGCCACTCGCGTGATCAACGGCACCGACGTCAACTTCGGCGCCCTGACCAACCAGTTGCTCAAGCACCTGACCAGCGCTCCCGATGCCCAGGTCAAGTACTGCAAGCGCGTAACCTGCCTCAAGCGCAACAACGGCGGCTGGACCGTCAGCATCAAGGACGTCAACAGCGGCAATACCCGTGAAGTCGATGCCAAGTTCGTCTTCCTCGGTGCTGGCGGCGCGGCATTGCCATTGCTGCAGGCTTCGGGCATCGAAGAGAGCAAAGGCTTCGGCGGCTTCCCGATCAGTGGCCAATGGCTGCGTTGCGACAACCCGGAAGTGGTCAAGCACCACCAGGCCAAGGTCTACAGCCAGGCGGCCGTAGGCTCGCCACCGATGTCCGTGCCGCACCTGGACACCCGTGTCGTTGACGGCAAGAAATCCCTGCTGTTCGGACCTTACGCCGGTTTCACCACCAAGTTCCTCAAGCACGGTTCCTTCATGGACCTGCCGCTGTCGGTTCGCGCCGGCAACATCGGCCCGATGCTGGCGGTGGCGAAAAACAACATGGACCTGACCAAGTACCTGGTCAGCGAAGTGATGCAGTCGATGGAGCAGCGCCTGGATTCCCTGCGCCGCTTCTACCCTGAAGCGAAAGCCGAAGACTGGCGCCTGGAAGTGGCCGGCCAACGGGTGCAGATCATCAAGAAAGACCCGAAAAAAGGCGGCATCCTGCAATTTGGTACCGAACTGGTCGCGGCCAAGGACGGCTCCCTTGCCGCCCTGCTCGGCGCCTCGCCAGGTGCCTCGGTGACGGTTTCGATCATGCTGGAACTGATCGAAAAATGCTTCCCGGGCAAAGCCAAGGGTGAATGGGCTGGCAAACTGGCCGAAATCTTTCCGGCCCGGGAGAAAGTCCTGGAAACCGACGCGGCGCTGTATCGCAAGATCAACGCGCAGAACAACGTTGCCCTGGAACTGGTTGAAGAAAGCAGCGAGACTCCAAGTTTCGCTTGATTTGGCCGCATAAAAAACGCCCCGTCCATCAATGATGGCGGGGCGTTTTTTTATGCCTTTTTGTAGGAGCTGGCTTGCCAGCGAAGGGAGACGCCGCGGTATGCCAGTGATACCGCCTTCGCCGGCAAGCCGACTCCTACAAGGGGCGCAGGGCTTTAAAGGCGCTTAGCCACGAGCCTTTTCGATCAACTCGATGTATTCCGGCGCGTTGCGCTGATCCTGGATCAGGGCAACGAAGTCATTGCCGTGCTCGTCCTTGCCGTTCACGTCGTAACCTGCCTCGACGAAGAACGTCAGGAAACGCTCGAAGTCGTCGATCCGCAGGCCACGATAGGCTTTGATCAGCTTGTGCAGGGACGGGGAAGTCGCGTCGACCGGCTCGAAATCGAGGAACAACTTGATCTGCTCATCGCCGATCTCGTCACCAATCACTTGTTTCTTATCTTTACGCATTGCCGACTCCAGCTCGCAGACATTTCACGGGGCGGGCAGTTTACCCCTGCGCGGGCACCGGGCTCAACGCGGACGAACAGCCCCGGTGTGCAGATCAGCCCAGATGTGGCCGTTGGCGTAGCTGAGAAACTGGCAATACACCGTGTCGTTGCGCAGCAAGTCGATCACCACCCGGTATTGAGCCAACGGGTAATAAAGCGTCAGGGTCTTGCTCTTGTCGTCGTAGAGCGGTTTTTTCAGGCTTTTGCTTTCGCCATCGAAATTGACCAGCACCTGAGTGATGTTCGCGCCCTTGTTCAAGGATTTGCCCTTGAGGCGAATCATCAGCGGCGAGGTGACAGGGATCGGCTGTTGGCTGGACTGGCGCTGGCTGCCAACCACCACCGAATATTCGGTGACTTGCAACAGTTGTTGCTGCTCGGGTTCGGCATCACGCAGGGTCAGGTCATCCGGCGGCAGGAACTGTGCGTGCATGGGGGCCGGCGCGGCGGCCAGCGGCAGGCAGAGGATCAGCAACAGGGCGGCACAACAGCGGATCAAACGGCTCATGACAGGCTCCGGAATCGGGTGTAGGAGCGAGCTTGCTCGCGAAAATCTTAAAGGCGGCGCGTTTCTCCAGACAGCAGGCGTCATCGTTCACGCCCATCGCGAGCAAGCTCGCTCCTACAATTGGAGAATCAATCGAACTGCGCGCGCATCCAGGCCTGATACTCGGCAACACCAGGCTCGCCTTCACGCGGCGCCCAGTGCGCCAGCTCGCCTTCGCCGACCGGACGATAAGGACCCGCCTTGCACTCGAACATCAGGCTGTCAGCTTCGAGCACCACCAGGCCATGGAACACACCGGTCGGCAAATCCACGCCGACGCAGTCGCCGCCAGCCTGCAGGATCTGCTTGTTCACCACCGCCCCGGCCTCGTCGAAAATCAACTGCCCAAGCCGGCCCTTCAGGACCAGCAAGGTCTCGGCCTTGTTTTCACCCAGGTGGCGGTGAGGCGCAATATAAGTGCTCGGCTGCAGACCCACCGCCATCCGGTGGCAGGCATCTTCCATCTGGTGGAAGTTGTGATGCTGGCGTCCACGGGGATTGGCCACGGCTTTCTTGGCCAACTCAGTAAACAGCGTTTGATCAAGAAAGCTCGGTGTGGCCATTGCTTACATTCCTTTAACGGCAAAAATCCCGTTGGCGTTACGCCAGTAGCCTTTGTAGTCCATGCCGTAGCCAAATATGTAACGGTCGATGCATGGCAATCCGACAAAATCGGCCTTCAGGTCCGGGCGAGCCTTGCGGTCGTGGTCCTTGTCGATCAGCACGGCGGTGTGCACTTTGCGCGCGCCAGCGTGCTTGCAGAAGTCGATGATGGCGCCAAGGGTATGACCTTCATCGAGGATGTCGTCGATGATCAGCACATCACGGTCGATGAACGAAATTTCCGGCTTGGCTTTCCAGAACAGCTCGCCGCCGCTGGTTTCGTTGCGATAACGAGTGGCGTGCAGGTAGGACGCTTCCAGCGGAAATTGCAGATGGGTGAGCAGTTTGCCGGCGAAAATCAGGCCACCGTTCATCACGCAGAACACCACCGGGTTGCTGTCCGCCAGTTGATCGTTGATGTGTGCACCGACGCGGGCGATGGCTGCCTCGACTTCAGCTTCGGTGTACAGGCAGTCAGCCTCTCGCATGATTTGACGGATATGCTCGAGATCAGCGGACATGGCGCTCTCCAGGGGGGGTTGGGGGGAGGGTCGGATTCGGAAAAGCGGGCAAAGGTACGCATCAACCGAGGCCGAATCAAGCGTTTGTGGACTAACGTACTCTATGTCTATAGGACATCACCCTCGGATAGATTAATCTAGGCCGGTTTTTTTGCCCGCCGCCGGAGCCTTTCCCATGCCCATCCTCGAGATCCGCCACCCGCTGATCCGCCACAAACTTGGCCTAATGCGCCGCGCAGACATCAGCACCAAGAATTTCCGCGAGCTCGCTCAGGAAGTCGGTGCCCTGCTGACCTATGAAGCCACCAAAGACCTGCCGCTGGAAACCTACGATATCGAAGGTTGGTGCGGCACCGTGTCGGTGGAGAAAATCGCCGGCAAGAAAATTACCGTAGTACCGATCCTGCGCGCCGGTATCGGCATGCTCGAAGGCGTGCTCAGCCTGATCCCGGGCGCCAAGGTCAGCGCCGTGGGCGTGGCCCGCAACGAGGAAACCCTCGAAGCCCACACCTACCTCGAGAAACTGGTGCCGGAAATCGACGAACGGCTGGCCATGATCATCGACCCGATGCTCGCCACCGGCGGCTCGATGGTTGCCACCATCGACCTGCTGAAAAAAGCCGGCTGCAAAGACATCCGCGCCATGGTGCTGGTCGCTGCACCCGAAGGTATCGCCGTGGTCGAGAAAGCTCACCCGGACGTGATCATCTACACCGCTTCCATCGACCAGAAACTCAACGAACACGGTTACATCATCCCGGGCCTGGGCGATGCTGGCGACAAGATCTTCGGCACCAAGCAGAAGGACGCGTGAGCATGCAGCAAGAGTTCAACGATCCGCTCTGGCGCACGGTGCTGTCTGGTGCCCAGATGCTGTTCGTGGCCTTCGGCGCCCTGGTGTTGATGCCGCTGATCACGGGGCTGGACCCCAACGTGGCACTGTTCACCGCTGGCCTGGGGACGATCCTGTTCCAGATCGTCACCGGACGCCAGGTGCCGGTATTCCTGGCGTCGAGTTTCGCCTTCATCACCCCGATCATCCTCGCCAAGGGCCAGTTCGGTCTCGCCGCGACCATGGGTGGCGTGATGGCGGCCGGTTTTGTCTATACCTTCCTCGGCCTGGCCGTGAAAATCAAAGGCACCGGCTTCATCGACCGCCTGCTGCCGCCGGTGGTGATTGGCCCGGTGATCATCTCCATTGGCCTGGCCATGGCGCCGATCGCCGCCAATATGGCGATGGGCAAGGCCGGTGACGGCAGTGAACTGATTCACTACCAGACGGCGATGCTGATCTCGATGCCCGCATTGCTGACCACCCTGATCGTCGCGGTATTCGGCAAAGGCATTTTCCGCCTGGTGCCGATCATTTCCGGCGTGCTGGTGGGGTTTGGCATGGCGTTCTACTTTGGCGTGGTCGATACCGCGAAGATTGCCGCTGCTCCATGGTTCGCCATCCCGCACTTCACTGCGCCGGAGTTCAATTGGCAGGCGATCCTGTTCATCGTTCCGGTGGCCCTGGCCCCGGCCATCGAGCACATCGGCGGCGTGATTGCCGTGGGTAGCGTGACCGGTCGCGATTACCTGAAGAAGCCTGGGCTGCACCGCACCCTGTTGGGCGATGGCATTGCCACCACCGCCGCGGGCCTGTTCGGCGGCCCGCCCAACACCACGTACGCGGAAGTGACCGGCGCGGTGATGCTGACCAAGAACTACAACCCGAAAATCATGACCTGGGCGGCGATCTTCGCCATCAGCCTGGCGTTCATCGGCAAATTCGGTGCACTGCTGCAAAGCATTCCGGTGCCGGTGATGGGCGGGATTCTCTGCCTGTTGTTCGGCTCGATCGCGGCCGTGGGGATGAACACGCTGATTCGCCACAAGATCGACCTGGGTGAAGCGCGCAACCTGGTGATCGTTTCGGTGACACTGGTGTTCGGTATTGGCGGCGTGCTGGTCGGAACCGGCACAGGCCCGGACGATTTCGGCCTCAAAGGCATCGCGCTGTGCGCGGTGGTGGCGATTGCGCTGAACCTGATCCTGCCGGGCAATGACAGCTGGAAGCACAAGAAGGCGGATGAGCCGCTGATCTAAGCCAGATCTGAGGACGCCTTCGCGGGCAAGCCACGCTCCTGCAAGAGCGTGGCTTGCCGGCGAAGCTTTCAAAGCACCAAAGGTGCCCTTTCACACAACGCACTCAACGCCTTCGCCCACTGCGGGTCATCGTTGAGGCAAGGCACCAGCACCAATTCCTCTCCCCCCGCTTCGCGGAACTGCTCCAGCCCGCGATCACCGATTTCTTCCAGGGTCTCGATGCAATCGGCGACGAAGGCCGGGCACATCACCAGCACTTTCTTGACCCCGCTTTTGCCGAGCTCATCCAGGCGCGCTTCGGTATAGGGTTCGATCCATTTGGCTCGCCCCAGGCGCGACTGGAATGACACCGACCATTTGCCATCTGGTAACCCCAGACGCTTGGCGAACGCTGCGGCGGTGCGCAGGCATTGACCGCGATAACAGGTCGCGACCACTTGCGGCGGTGCACCGGCGCAGCAGTCGCCCCCGCCTTCGAAGCTGTGCCCCGGGTTGAGCTTCGTCAGGTGCCGCTCCGGCAAACCGTGGAAGCTCAACAACAGGTGATCGAAATCCTGTTCCAGATAAGGCCGGGTCGTGGCTACCAGCGCGTCGAGGTATTCCGGTTGATCGTAGAATGGCTGGAGCACCGACAATTGCACGTCGAGGTTTTTCTCACGCAGTACGCGCTTGGCTTCCTCGATCACCGTGGTGGTGGTGCTGTCGGCGAACTGTGGATAAAGCGGTGCCAGGGTGATTCGTTTATGCCCTTGGGCTGCCAGGCGCACCAGTGCCGACTCGATCGACGGTTCACCGTAACGCATCGCCAGCTCCACCGGGCCGTGATGCCACTGCCCAGTCATGGCCTGTTGCAGGCGACGACTGAGCACCACCAGTGGCGAACCCTCGTCCCACCAGATCGACGCGTAGGCATGCGCAGACTGCTCGGGGCGCTTGATCAGGATCAGCGACACCAGCAAGCGCCGCAGCGGCCATGGCAGGTCGATGACGTAAGGGTCCATCAGAAACTGATTGAGGTAGCGGCGCACGTCCGCCACCGAAGTGGATGCCGGTGAGCCCAGGTTGACCAGAAGCAACGCGTGATCGGTCATGCAACGTCCTATTTCAAAGGCGGCTGGACAACTCGTCCAGGGCCGCGCGCAAATCAGTGAACTGGAAAGTGAATCCCGCTTCCAGCAAGCGAGCCGGTATGGCCTTCTGGCCGCCCAGCAACAGCAATGACAACTCGCCCAGGCACACCTTCAAAGCCAGGGTCGGCATGGGCATAAACGTCGGGCGGTTCAGCACGCTGCCCAACGTCTTGGCAAATTCCCGATTGCGCACCGGGTTGGGCGCGCAGGCATTATAAGGACCACTGGCGCTTTCCCGATGCAGAAGAAAATCAATCAGGGCGATTTGATCGTTGATATGAATCCACGGCATCCACTGCCGGCCACTGCCGATAGGCCCGCCCAGCCCCAGTTTGAAGGGCAGCAACAGGCGCGACAAAAAGCCGCCCTCTGCCGATAACACCAGCCCGGTGCGAATGAAGATCACGCGTATGCCCAAGCCTTCGGCGCGCTGGGCCGTTTCTTCCCAAGCGATACATAACTGGCTGGCGAAATCATCGATGACCGGCGGTGAATCCTCGCTCAGCTCACGCTCACCGCCATCGCCGTACCAGCCGACCGCAGACCCGGAAATCAGCACCTGCGGCTTCTGTTCACGACTTTCGAGCCAGGCCAGCAGGGTTTCCGTCAGGGTGATGCGGCTGCTCCACAACAGCGCCTTGCGCTTGTGGGTCCACGGGCGATCGGCAATCGGCGCGCCGGCCAGATTGACGATGGCGTCCACCGGGTCTTGCCCGACCTCGTCAAGCCGTGCGATACCACGCACCTGGGCACCGCAGATTTTCGCGACTTTTGCAGGGGTCCGACTCCAGACGGTAAGGCGGTGACCCTGGCTCAACCAGTGTCGGCAGAGCTGACGTCCTATCAAACCAGTACCGCCGGTCAGCAATATGTGCATGACTTCTTCCTCGCGTGGCGTTTTACCCTGATCACTAGTCTATTTTTATAAGCAAGGGATCTTTTGGTATCGGGCAGGCTCTGTGTTTAACAATAGGCCAAGCTGTCAGAACGAGAACGCTGAAAGTTATACCAAAAAACAATATTGTACAGGTTTCAACCCCGGCGTAGTCTGTACAGACAGGTAAACGAGGCCCTTATGACTGTACCTATCGCAATCATCGGCACCGGCATTGCCGGACTCTCAGCCGCGCAAGCCCTGACTGACCTGGGGCATGTCGTGCAACTTTTCGATAAAAGCCGCGGCAGTGGCGGACGCATGTCAAGCAAGTGCAGCGATGCGGGTGCCCTGGACATGGGCGCGCAATATTTCACCGCCCGCGATCGTCGTTTCGTCACCGAAGTCCAACGCTGGCAGGCCAATGGCTGGGTCGCGGAATGGACGCCGCAGCTGTATACCTACCATGGCGGCCGGCTCGATCTGTCGCCGGACGAACAGACACGCTGGGTCGGCACCCCGCGCATGAGTGCCATCACCCGGGCCTTGCTGGGCGACCTGGAAGTACATTTTTCCTGCCGGATCACCGAGGTGTATCGCGGCGAGGAACACTGGCATCTGCAGGATGCCGAAGGCTTCACCCACGGTCCGTTCAGTCATGTGGTCATCGCCACCCCGGCCCCCCAGGCCACCGCGCTGCTGGCCTCCGCGCCGAAGCTTGCGGGCGCTGCCGCCGGCGTGAAAATGGACCCTACCTGGGCCGTAGCCCTGGCCTTCGAGACGCCTCTGGAAACGCCCATGGAAGGCTGCTTCGTGCAAGACAGTCCGCTTGACTGGCTGGCTCGCAATCGCAGCAAACCAGGACGCGACAACAGCCTCGACACCTGGGTGCTGCACGCCACCAGTGCCTGGAGCCGCCAGCATATCGACCTGCCAAAGGAAGCGGTAATCGAGCAGTTGCATGGCGCGTTCGCCGAGCTGCTGCACGACGCTATGCCCGCGCCCAGCTTCAGCCTGGCCCACCGCTGGCTCTACGCCCGCCCCGCCAGCAGCCATGAATGGGCTACCCTGGCCGATGCCGACCTTGGCCTGTATGCGTGTGGCGACTGGTGCCTGTCCGGACGCGTCGAAGGTGCGTGGCTCAGCGGCCAGGAAGCCGCCCGCCGCCTGCATGCACACTTGCAGTAACCGCAATGCCGCGACACTGGCTTGCCAGCGATGAACGATGACGTGGTGTGCTGTACACCGCAGTACCTGATCGCTGGCAACGTCGCTGAGACCCGTCACGCAAAAACTTATACAACAAGTTTGACTTGTACACCTTTGAATCTATGATGAACCTTGTTGTACAGACTTTCAGCGCTGTACAGATTTAGATTCCGAGGTGCTCGATGCTCCTGCCCCCCGCCAAACCAAAAATCGCCATCAGCGCCTGCCTGATGGGTTTTGACGTGCGCTACAACGGCGGCCACAAGGCATCGCAGCTGTGCCGCCAGGTCCTGAGCGACTACTTCGATTTCGTCCCGATCTGCCCGGAAGTCGCGATCGGCCTGGGCATTCCGCGCCAACCCATCCGGCTGGTGGGCGATGCGCAGGCTCCCCGGGCTATCGGCACGGTGGACCGCGACCTCGATGTCACCCAACCGCTGGCGGACTATGGCCGCCATATGTCGGCGGAGCTTGGCGATATCTGCGGTTACATCTTCATGCAGCAATCCCCTTCCTGCGGCCTGGAACGGGTGAAGGTCTACCACGCCAACGGTGCACCGGTGACTGGCGGTGGCCGGGGCATCTACGCCCAGTCGTTCTGCGCCCGGCAAACGGACCTGCCGGTGGAAGAAGACGGCCGGCTCAATGACCCGGTGCTACGGGAAAACTTTCTTGTCCGCGTATTCGCCTACTGCGCTTGGCAACAGTTGCTGCAGGAAGGCTTGAGCCGTCGCGGCCTGACAGCGTTTCACTCGCGCTATAAATACCTGCTGATGGCCCACAACCCGGTGCAATACAAAGTCCTCGGCAATTTGCTTGGCAACATGGGCCAGACCGACCCGCAAGAACTCGGAGCGCGCTACTTCAGCCAACTGATGGAAGCCCTGAAGAAATGTGCCACCCGCCGCACCCACACCAACGTGTTGCAGCACCTGAGCGGTTACCTGAAAAAGACCCTCAGCGCTGCGGACAAACAGGAGATGCACCATCTCATCGGTCAATACCGCCAAGGCATCGTGCCGCTGGTGGTGCCACTGACGTTGCTCAAGCATCACTTTCGTCAGCATCCGGATCCGTACATCGAGCAGCAGGTGTACCTGCAACCGCATCCGGAAAATCTCAGCCTGCGAAACGCCATCTGATGAAACCTCTACTCGACAGCAGCGCCAGTGAAGACCTCGGTGCCGACTTCAAGAAGGCCCTGGACGAAGGCTGGCTGCCGATCCGCGAAGTCGCTCGGCAGACCGGGGTGAACGCCGTGACGCTGCGAGCCTGGGAACGCCGCTATGGCCTGATCGTGCCGCAACGCACACCCAAGGGGCATCGGCTGTTCTCCGCTGAACATGTACAGCGCATTTTGTCGATCCTCACCTGGATCAACCGCGGCGTGGCCGTCAGCCAGGTCAAGCAATTGCTCGACACCCCGCAGGCCTTCAGCGGGTTCGTGGAAAACGATTGGCAGGTGTTGCGCCATACCTTGCTCACCGCCGTCACGCAGCTGACCGAACGCACCCTGGACGACACCGTCAACCAAGCCATGGCGCTGTACCCGCCGCGCACCCTGTGCGAGCAGTTGCTCCTGCCCCTGCTGGCGGAGCTGGAACAACGCTGGCAAGGCCAGTTCGGCACGCAAATGGAGCGGGTATTTTTTTATTCCTGGCTACGCAGCAAGTTTGGCGCGCGCATCTACCATGACAATCGTCAGTTACACAGCGCGCCACTGCTGTTGATCAACCACTCGGACCTGCCACTTGAACCTCACCTGTGGCTCACCGCCTGGTTGATCAGCAGCGCCGATTGCCCGGTGCAAGTGTTTGACTGGCCACTCCCGGCCAGCGAGCTGGCACTGGCTGTCGATCTACTGCAGCCACGGGGCGTACTGCTGTATTCCAGCAAAGCGATAAACCTTTCACAGCTGGTGAAACTTTTAAACGGCGCCAGTTGCCCAAAAATAATCGCCGGACCTACGGTGTGCATTCACAACACCGAGTTGTCCGCAATAACGTTAGAGATCGCTGATCTGTACCTGGCCGACAATCCGTTGGCGGCGCACCAGGTGCTGGTTCAATGCGGGCTCGTTTAATGGCACTTCAACGGACCGAGCGGACACCCACATGCAATTGATCTGGCTGCGCAGCGACCTGCGCGTACATGACAACACCGCCCTTGCGGCCGCGGCAGCGCGTGGCCCGACCGTGGCGGTGTTTCTGTTGAGCCCGGAGCAATGGCGTGAACATGACGACGCCCCGTGCAAAGTGGACTTCTGGCTGCGCAACCTGCAGGCATTGAGTCGTGCGTTGGGCCAGTTGAACATTCCCCTGCTGATGCGCACTGCCCCCCGTTGGGATGACGCACCGGCCGCGCTACTCGAGCTGTGCCGGCAACTGCAGATCGACGCGATGCATTTCAACGAGGAATACGGCATCCATGAAACCCGTCGCGATGCTGCGGTGGCCCGGACCCTGAAGGCCGAAGGCATCGAGGTCAGCAACCATCTCGATCAATTGCTGTTCAAGCCCGGCAGTGTCCTGAGCAAAACCGGTACTTACTTTCAGGTCTTCAGTCAGTTCCGCAAGGTCTGCCATGAAAGGCTGCGACATTCGCTGCCCGGCCTGGTACCTGCACCTGTGGCGCAAGCGCCGCTGAACATGACCCGCGACGCCATCACGACGCAGGTCGAAGGCTTCGACGTGCCCTCTGAAAGTCTGCGCGCCCTGTGGCCGGCCGGTGAAGATGAAGCCCGGCGCCGTCTCGACAGCTTTACCGACGTGCAGATCGACTACTACCAGAGCGAGCGCGACTTCCCGGCTAAACCTGGCACCAGTCAACTCTCGGCTTATCTGGCTGCCGGGGTGATTTCTCCCCGCCAGTGCCTGCATGCCGCACTGCAGAGCAATCAGGGAGAGATTGAAAGCGGCAAGGTGGGCGCCGTGACCTGGATCAATGAACTGCTATGGCGAGAGTTCTATAAACACATTCTGGTGGGCTACCCGCGGGTTTCCAGGCACCGTGCCTTTCGCCCGGAAACCGAAGCCCTGGCGTGGCGCAACGCTCCCGAGGAACTGGCCGCCTGGCAGCAGGGCCGGACCGGCTTGCCGATCATCGACGCGGCCATGCGCCAATTGCTGGAAACCGGATGGATGCACAATCGCCTGCGCATGGTGGTGGCGATGTTCCTGACCAAGAACCTGTTGATCGACTGGCGCGAGGGCGAACGCTTTTTCATGCGTCACCTGATCGACGGTGACCTGGCGGCGAACAACGGCGGCTGGCAGTGGAGTTCGTCCACCGGCACCGACTCGGCGCCTTATTTTCGGATTTTCAACCCGCTGAGCCAGTCGGTAAAATTCGACGCCGAAGGCCTGTTCATCAAGCACTGGCTACCACAACTGTCGGAGCTCGATAACAAGGCTGTGCACAACCCGGCGCAACTTGGCGGTCTGTTCGGAGTTACAGATTATCCCGCACCGATCGTCGACCTGAATACGTCTCGCGCCCGCGCCCTGGCCGCGTTCAAGAACCTGCCGCCGCGGCAAACTGCCGGGAGCCATCATGAATAGCCCAATGCTGCATTTTTACGAACATTCACCGGTGTGGGGCCGGGCGATTGCCTGGCTGCAAAGGAGAACGGGATGAGCCTTACACCTCCACGACGATACTGGTTGACCGGTGCGAGCAACGGCATTGGCGCCGCGCTCGCCGAAGAAATACTGAGAACCGGCGCCCACCTGGCCGTCAGCTCCCGCTCGCTGGCGCCGCTCAGAGTCCTGTCCCTGCGCTATCCCGGTCAGGTATTGGTGGTGGCTGGCGACTTGACCAACAGCCAGACGGTACGTGAAATCGGCGAACAGATTGCCCATGACTGGGGTTCCCTGGACACCGTGATCCTCAACGCCGGTACCTGCGAATACGTGGATGCCAAGCAGTTCGACGCCTCGATCATCGAGCATGTCGTGCGCACTAACCTGCTCGCCAGCAGCTACTGCATCGAAGCGGCGTTGCCACTGCTGCGCTCTGGCACGGCGCCACACCTGGTGGGCTTGGCCAGCTCGGTGACCTACCTGCCATTGCCCCGCGCCGAAGCCCATGGCGGCTCGAAAGCCGGGATGCGTTACCTGTTCGAATCCCTGCGCCTTGACCTGGCGCCTGAAGGCATCGAAGTCACGGTGGTCAGCCCCGGATTCGTCGACACGTCACTGGCCACGAAAAACGACTCCCCCGCGCCAATCACCTGGTCGGCGGGCAAAGCTGCGCAGCACGTTTTCCATGAGCTGAGGAACCGGCCTGTGGATATCCCGTTGCCGGGGATGTTCATGGCAACCCTGTGGCCGCTGTCGAAAATGCCCGACCGGATGAAGTTGGCGATTGGCAATCGCATGGTTCGCAGCAACCCCCCGATCATGGATCAGTTGTGATCAACAGACTTGCAACGGATGTCAGCGACTGAGCGTCCGTCTGAGCGTTCACACTGTGCCGCCTGACTGCCTTACACTGCGCGCCATGAAAACCATCCCCCACACGCAAATCGCCACGCCAGCAGTGACCTGCTCGACCTGTGCAGCCTGCTGCTGCCAGCTCGAAGTCATGCTGATCACCGATACAGGCGTGCCCGAGCGATTCATCGACACTGATGACTGGGGTGGTGAGGTCATGCTGCGCCTGGATGACGGCTGGTGCGCCGCGCTGGATCGCAACACGATGATGTGCACCATCTACGAAAAACGTCCGCTGATCTGCCGCGAATTCGAGATGGGGGCACCGGAATGCATTGAGGAACGCCAGGGCATTTCGACTGCGTATCGCTGAAACTCATTGTGGGAGCCAGCCTGCTGGCTCCCACAGGGTATGTTGCTCAAGCAGTATGTATTACAACGGCATCGTGTAATGCAGCGCGTAACTTTCTACGCCTTGGTTGGGACTGGCGATCCCGGCATTGGAATAGTGCGTCGCGCGAATGCCCACTTCATGCCCGCCGGCAAAGCGCAGGCCCGCACCGAAGCGGTCCTCGAACTGAAACGCGCTGCCCAGATCGTTGTGTTCGACTTCGGTAGTGGCGAACACCGCCACGCCAACGCCGAGTTCAACATAGGGCTTAACACTCTGGCCGGCGAATTCATAAACAAACACTGGCGAGAACGAAAGGCTGTGGTTGCTGGATTTGTCGTCGCCATCCCAATAGGTGTAGGCGCCGCTCCAGTAACCGGTCAAACGACCGACGTCGCTTTGCCACCAGCTCTTGTCCCAATCGAACTGCATGCCCAGGCGATAGGTCATGGTCGAATCGCCGGTCTGGCCGACCCCGAACTCCACGCCCGCCGCCTGTGCAGTGAAACTGTGCCCCATCAATGCAGCCGCAATCGCGGCCAAGCAAAATAGTCGCTTCATAGAAACATCCTTTTCCGAACGATTACGTCTGATTTTTTTTGCTCTAACTACACAGCTATAGAAGTCGACGGTTATTCAGAAGTTCACCCCAATTGTGCCCTGCCCCACAACTTGTTTACCCTTCGAAGCTTCGCACAACGCCAGCGTTATTCCACAAGATCGGCAATATATTTGTGAAATGAACCGGATCGGCGCTCGTCCAGAACTGCGCAGTACTTGCAGGCCCCGCGGCGAGCAATTCGCGCTCGGCCAGCAGGCGCTGAAGCTGGCGCGCGACGGCCGCACCGGTGTCGATCAGGCTGATGTCCTCGGGGATCATTTGCTTGAGCAGCGGCTTGAGAAACGGGTAATGGGTGCAGCCCAGGATGATGGTGTCGGCGCCTGCGGCAAGCAGCGGCGCGACGTAACCCTGCAGCAACTGAAGCAGGGCAGGACTGTGCAGATCGCCTCGTTCGATCAAATCGACCAACCCGGGGCAGGGTTGGGTGAGCACTCGAACATCGGTGGCGAATCGGTCGAGCAGCGCGGCGAACTTGGCGCTTTGCAGGGTGCCCGTGGTAGCCAGCACGCCAACCACGCCACTGCGGGTAGCGGCGGCGGCCGGCTTGACCGCGGGCTCCATGCCGACGATGGGCCATTGCGGGTAATCGCGACGCAGGTCGGCAACCCCCGCGACCGTGGCGGTGTTGCAGGCCAATACCAGGGCCTTGGCGCCCTGACCTTGAAAAAACTCGGCCATGACGCTGCACCGCTGGCGGATGAACTCCGGGGTTTTCTCGCCGTAGGGAATGTTCCCGCAATCGCCGAAATACAAGAGAGATTCGTCAGGCAACAAACGCTGGATCTCAGCCAGCACCGAAAGCCCACCGACGCCGGAGTCGAACACGCCAATCGGCGCTTCACGCATGCTTGGGCCCACAGACGCTGCAACCCGGATCACGCTTGACCCGCAACTCACGAAAGCGCGTACCCAAGGCGTCGATCAGCAACAGGCGCCCCACCAGCGGCTCGCCAAAGCCGGCCAGCAACTTCAGCGCTTCGAGCGCTTGCAGACTGCCAACCAGCCCCACCAGCGGACCGACCACGCCGGCCTCACTGCAGGTCAATTCGGCTTCGCTGCCGTGCCCATATAAACAGTGGTAGCACGGGCTTTCTGCTCGGCGTGGGTCGAATACCGACAATTGCCCTTCCAGGCGAATCGCCGCACCGCTGACCAGCGGCTTGCCGGCGCTCACGCAGGCTGCGTTGACCGCTTCACGGGTGGAGAAATTATCGGAACAGTCGAGGACCAGATCCACCCCGGCCACGACCGCCACCAGCGAGTCTTCATCGAGCGCCGCGCGATGGGCGACCAGCGCGATCTGCGGGTTGATCGCCGTCAGGCGCTTGATCGCCGAGTCGACCTTGCTCATGCCGACGCTGTCGGTGTCATGGATGATCTGGCGTTGCAGGTTGGTCAGGTCGACCGTATCGAAGTCTGCCAGATGCAACTCACCGACGCCGGCCGCTGCCAGGTACAACGCCACCGGCGCGCCAAGCCCGCCGAGGC
The DNA here is from genome assembly GCF_054600775.1 of Pseudomonas sp. MHK4. NCBI lineage: Bacteria > Pseudomonadati > Pseudomonadota > Gammaproteobacteria > Pseudomonadales > Pseudomonadaceae > Pseudomonas > Pseudomonas sp. MHK4. The sequence goes on from NZ_BAAIAK010000010.1 coordinate 180,206, forward strand.
CGACGATCAGCACGCGGCTTTCCTTGAGCCGCAACTGACCGTCGATATCAATGTGCTGCAACAGAATCTGCCGGCTGTAACGCAGCAACTCCTGATCGTTCAGCATGGCAGGCGCCCCAGGCTTATGCGTTGATGACCGCCCAGGTCGGTGCGGCTGTGGACCTGTGCAAAACCACGGCTCAGCAGCAAGTCACGCACCGCCTCGGCCTGATCGTAACCGTGCTCGAGCATCAGCCAGCCGCCCGCGTCCAGATGGTCCGGCGCCCGGGCAATGATCAAACGCAAATCGTCGAGCCCGTCGACACCGGCCACCAGGGCGCTGGCCGGCTCGAAACGCACGTCGCCTTCCACCAGATGCGGATCGGCGGATGCGATATAGGGCGGATTGCTGATGATCAGTTGAAAACGCTGGCCTTGCAGAGCGCTGAACCAATGACTGCTCAGCACCGTGGCATTGTTGAGCTGCAAGCGCTGGCGATTGCGTTCGGCCAGGGCCACGGCTTCCAGCACACGATCCACGGCAGTGACTTTCCATGCCGGGCGCTCGCTGGCCAGGGCCAGGGCAATCGCGCCGCTGCCTGTGCCCAGGTCAAGGACGTTGGCAGGAGTGGCCGGCAACAGTTCCAGCGCGGCTTCCACCAGCAACTCGGTGTCCGGGCGCGGGATCAGCGTGTGCGGCGCGACTTCCAGATCGAGTTTCCAGAAACCTTGCTGGCCAAGAATGTAAGCCACCGGCTCACCGCTGCGCCGACGCTGCAAATACTCGGCGAAGGTCAACGCCGCTTCGCTCGGCACGATGCGTTCCGGCCAGGTGTGCAGGAAGCTGCGGGACTTGCCCAGCGCGGCCGCCAGCAACAACTCGGCATCCAGTCGCGCCGTGGGTGAGTCGGGCAGATCGGCGGCCCGCAACAAACTGGCAATGATCGTCATTTACTCACCTATGGCTGCCAGTTGATCGGCCTGGTACTCGGCCAGCAACGGCTCGATCACCGCATCGACACCCCCGGCGAGGATTTCGTCGAGGGAATACAGGGTCAGGTTGACCCGGTGGTCGGTGACCCGGCCCTGGGCAAAGTTGTAGGTGCGGATGCGTTCGGAGCGATCCCCCGAGCCCACGAGCAATTTGCGCTCGCTGGCGATGGCATTGGCCGCGGCACTGGTCTGCTGGTCGTTGAGCTTGGCCGACAGCCAGGACATCGCCCGCGCACGGTTCTTGTGCTGCGAACGCTCTTCCTGGCACTCGACCACGATGCCGGACGGCAAGTGCGTGATGCGGATCGCCGAATCGGTCTTGTTCACGTGCTGACCGCCCGCACCGGAGGAACGATAGGTATCGATGCGCAAGTCTGCCGGGTTGATCTCGATCGCTTCCTGTTCGTCCGGCTCGGGCAATACCGCCACGGTGCAGGCCGAGGTGTGGATGCGTCCCTGGGACTCGGTCGCTGGCACGCGTTGCACGCGGTGGGCGCCGGACTCGAACTTGAGCTTGCCGTAGACGTTGTCGCCCTCGACTCGCGCGATGACTTCCTTGTAGCCGCCGTGTTCACCCTCGTTTTCCGAGAGGATTTCCACCCGCCAGCCGCGCCGCTCGGCATAACGCGAATACATGCGGAACAGGTCGCCGGAGAAAATCGCCGCTTCGTCGCCGCCGGTGCCCGCGCGGATTTCGAGGAACACGTTGCGCCCGTCGTTCGGGTCCTTGGGCAGCAACATGCGTTGCAGGTTGGCTTCCAGTTCGACCAGGCGCTCCTTGGCTTCGCGGACTTCTTCCACGGCCATTTCGCGCATGTCCGGGTCGCTGTCCTTGAGCAGCGCCTGGGCGCCTTCGAGGTCGCCCTGCACTTTAAGCAGCTGTTTATAGGTTTCGACGATCGGCTCGACTTCCGCGTATTCCTTGGAATAGGCGCGGAACTTGTTCTGATCGGAAATGACTTCGCCGTCGCCAAGCAAGGCGGTCAATTCCTCGAAACGGTCCTGGAGGATGTCCAGCTTATTGAGCAGTGACGCTTTCATTGCGGTTTCTTATCCGAAAAGCTTTCCGATGAGCCCTCACCGAGGGCAAAGAGTTCCTGGGCCATCGCCAGCGCATCGAGGCGACCTTCGGCAGAGAGCTTTTTCAACTGCACGCTCGGTGCGTGCAAGAGTTTATTGGTCAGGCCGCGCGCCAGTTGCACCAGCACCTCTTCGGCGCTGCTGCCGTTGGCCAGCAGGCGCTGGGCCTTTTGCAATTCCTCGTCGCGCAGGCGTTCGCTCTGTTGACGATAGGCCTTGAGCACGTCGACCGCCGCCAGTTCGCGCAGGCGCACCATGAAATCTTCGGCGCCGACCGAGACCATCTCTTCCGCGGCCTGGGCTGCACCCTGGCGACTCTTGAGGTTCTCGGCGACCACTTCGTGCAGGTCGTCGACGCTGTACAGGTAGACGTCGTCCAACTCGCCGACTTCCGGCTCGATATCACGCGGGACGGCGATATCGACCATGAAGATCGGCTTGTGCTTGCGCAGCTTCAGGGCGCTTTCGACAGCGCCCTTGCCAAGGATCGGCAACTGGCTGGCGGTGGAGCTGATGACGATGTCGCTGCGCACCAGCTCCGCCGGAATGTCCGACAGCAGCACCGCATGGGCGCCGAACTGCTCGGCCAGGATGCTCGCGCGCTCCAGGGTTCGGTTGGCGACCACGATACGCTTCACGCCCAGGTCATGCAGATGGCGGGCGACCAGGGTGATGGTCTCGCCGGCGCCGATCAGCAGGGCCTGGCTGCGTTGCAGGTCGCTGAAAATCTGTTTGGCCAGGCTGACCGCGGCAAACGCCACGGACACCGGGTTCTCGCCAATGGCGGTGTCGGTGCGCACTTGCTTGGCCGCGTTGAACGTGGCCTGGAACAAGCGCCCGAGCAACGGCCCGATGGTGCCAGCCTCCCGAGCCACGGCGTAGGCCGATTTCATCTGGCCGAGGATCTGCGGTTCGCCCAACACCAGCGAATCGAGCCCGGAGGCGACCCGCATCATGTGACGAACTGCCGCATCGTCTTCGTGCACATAAGCGCTCGCGCGCAGCTCATCAAGGCTCAAATGATGATATTCGGCCAGCCAGCGCAGCACGGTATCCGCCGACAGGTGATCCTGTTCTATATAGAGTTCACTGCGATTGCAGGTGGAGAGGATCGCAGCTTCGCGGCTGTCGGTGAGTCGGCAGAGCTGCTGCAAGGCCTCAACCAGCTGCTCAGGGGTAAAGGCCACGCGCTCGCGGACGTCTACTGAAGCAGTCTTGTGGTTAATACCGAGTGCAAGGAAGGCCATTCAAGGTCGCTGGTGGTGACGTGAAGCCGGCAATTGTCCTACTTCGACACATCGAGAACAACTACTCGATATCTATTGGCCTGGTAGATGAGGTCCGAGCTTGCGAGCGGTTCTCGTTTGTAGGAGCCGGCTTGCTGGCGATGGACTTGCAGGCGCCGCGTCCTTTCCAGGATAAATGCGTCATCGTTCACGACCATCGCCAGCAAGCCGGCTCCTACAGGGGAGCGCGCTCACTTGAAATCAGTTCGGCGGTTATGTTTGACGTGAGGCTTGTGTCATGATGATCCGACCGCAGGTTAGTCGTCCTCTTCCTATATGAATAGATCTTCCGCGTTGCTCCTTGCCCTTGTCTTTCTCAGTGGCTGCCAGGCCCTGGGCCCCGCGTCGACGGACGACCCGTCGCCGGTCGAAGACACCACGGCGGCCCCTGAAAAGCCCAAGGTCTACAGCTCATTCAGCGAAGACACCGTCTTCAGCCTGTTGAGCGCGGAACTCGCTGGCCAGCGCAATCGTTTCGACATTGCCCTGGACAACTACGTGACCCAGGCCATCAACACCCAGGATCCGGGCATTTCCGAGCGAGCATTCCGCATTGCCGAATACCTGGGCGCCGACCAGGCCGCCCTGGACACGGCACTGATCTGGGCCAAGAACGCTCCGGACGACCTTGAGGCCCAGCGGGCCGCCGCCGTGCAACTGGCGCGCGCCGGGCGCTACGACGACTCCATGGTCTATATGGAGAAAGTCCTGCAAGGCAAGGGTGATACCCATTTCGACTTCCTCGCGCTGTCTGCGGCCGATACCGACCAGGATACGCGCAATGGCCTGATGAAAAGTTTCGACCGTTTGTTGCAGCGCCACCCGAACAACGGCCAGCTGATTTTTGGCAAGGCCTTGCTGCTGCAACAGGATGGCGACACCAAAGGCGCGCTGACCCTGCTGGAAGACAATCCGCCGGACGACGGCGAAATCGCCCCGATCCTGCTGCGCGCACGCCTGCTGCAATCCCTGGATCGCGGTGACGAAGCCTTGCCGCTGCTGCAAAAAAACATCCGCAAATACCCGGACGACAAGCGCCTGCGCCTGACCTACGCGCGCATGCTGGTTGAACAGGACCGCATGGATGACGCCAAGGCCGAGTTCTCGAGCCTGGTGCAGCAATACCCGGAGGACGACGACCTGCGTTATTCGCTGGCGCTCGTGTGCCTGGAAGCCAAGGCCTGGGACGAGGCCAAGGGTTACCTGGAAGACCTGATCGCCCGTGACAGCCACGTCGACTCGGCGCACCTGAACCTGGGGCGCATCGCCGAAGAACGCAACGATCCACAAGGCGCGTTGATCGAGTACGCCAAGGTCGGGCCGGGCAACGACTACCTGCCGGCGCAACTGCGCCAGGCCGATATCCTGATGGGCAACGGCAGGACCGCCGAAGCGCAAAAACGACTCGCGGCCCAACGCGACGAGCAACCGGACTACGCGATCCAGCTGTATCTGATCGAAGCGGAAACCCTGTCTGCCAACAAACAGGGGGACAAGGCCTGGAAAGTCCTGGAGCAGGCGCTGCAGCAATACCCGGACGACCTGAATCTGCTGTACACCCGGGCCATGCAGGCGGAAAAACGCAATGACCTGGCCCAGATGGAAAAAGACCTGCGCCTGATCATCAAGCGCGACCCGGACAACGCCATGGCATTGAACGCCCTCGGCTACACCCTGTCTGACCGCACGACGCGCTACGCCGAAGCGAAGGCGCTGATCGAGCAAGCCCACCAGATCAGTCCGGAAGACCCGGCCGTTCTCGACAGCCTAGGCTGGGTGAACTACCGCATGGGCAATCTCGACGAAGCCGAGCGCCTGCTGCGCCAGGCCCTGGAGCGCTTCCCCGACCAGGAAGTCGCCGCTCACCTGGGCGAAGTCCTGTGGGCCAACGGCAAGCAGACCGAAGCCCGGCAAGTCTGGGGCAAATTCCTCAAGGAACAACCCGACAGCCCTACCCTGCGCGGTACCATCAAGCGCCTGACCGGATCAGAGACCCTTTAAGATTATGTTTTTGCGCCACTTCATCGTTTTCAGTCTCATCGCCCTGCTCGCCGGTTGTGCGGGCTTCGGTGCCCGCGAATCGGTCGAGGGCCACGGAGATCCCGCCCAATGGCGCGAGCACAAACAGCAGCTGGCGAGCCTTGATGGCTGGCAGATCGACGGCAAGATCGGCATTCGCGCACCAAAAGATTCCGGCAGTGGCACGCTGTTCTGGCTGCAACGCCAGGATTACTACGACATTCGCCTCTCCGGCCCCCTGGGTCGCGGCGCGGCGCGCCTGACCGGGCGCCCGGGCAAGGTTTCCCTGGAAGTCGCCAACCAGGGTCGCTACGAAGCGCAGTCCCCGGATGCCCTGCTTGAAGAGCAGCTGGGCTGGAAACTGCCGGTTTCCAACCTGGCCTGGTGGGTCCGCGGGCTCCCGGCTCCAGACAGCAAAAGCCGGTTGACCCTCGATGGCGAGAGCCGCCTCGCCCGTCTCGAACAGGACGGCTGGCAGGTCGAATACATGGCCTATACCGAACAAAACGGCTACTGGCTGCCCGAGCGGATCAAACTGCACGGCACCGACCTGGATGTCACGCTGGTGATCAAGACCTGGCAACCGCGCAAGTTGGGGCAGTGACATGCCAGCCAAGCAACTGACCCTGCCCTCTCCGGCCAAACTCAATTTGATGCTGCACATCCTGGGTCGCCGTGAAGACGGCTACCACGAACTGCAGACCCTGTTTCAGTTTCTCGACTACGGCGACGAAATCACCTTCGCCGTGCGCGACGACGGCGTCATTCGCCTGCACACCGAATTCGAAGGCGTCCCCCACGACAGCAACCTGATCATCAAGGCCGCGAAAAAACTCCAGGAACAATCCGGCTGTTCACTCGGCATGGATATCTGGATCGATAAAGTCCTGCCCATGGGCGGCGGCATCGGCGGCGGCAGTTCGAATGCTGCCACTACCCTGCTCGGCCTCAACCATCTCTGGCGATTGGGTTGGGATGAAGATCGGCTGGCCGCGCTGGGTCTGACGCTGGGGGCCGACGTCCCGGTTTTCGTGCGTGGGCATGCGGCTTTCGCCGAAGGCGTGGGGGAAAAATTGACCCCGGTCGACCCGGAAGAACCCTGGTATCTGGTGCTGGTGCCGCAAGTCTCTGTAAGTACGGCAGAAATTTTTTCAGATCCGTTGTTGACACGTAACACGCCGCCCATTAAAGTGCGCCCCGTTCCCAAGGGAAACAGTCGAAATGACTGCTTGCCGGTGGTATCAAGGCGTTATCCAGAGGTACGTAACGCATTGAATTTGTTAGGTAAATTTACCGAAGCAAAACTCACCGGAACTGGAAGTTGTGTGTTTGGGGGCTTCCCAAGCAAAGCTGAAGCTGATAAAGTCTCGGCCCTTCTTACAGAGACCCTTACAGGGTTTGTAGCAAAAGGAAGCAACATTTCGATGTTGCATCGCAAGCTGCAAGGTCTGCTCTAAAGGAACCGATTACTGGGTAATCGTTGCAACAGATACAGGGGCGTCGCCAAGCGGTAAGGCAGCAGGTTTTGATCCTGCCATGCGTTGGTTCGAATCCAGCCGCCCCTGCCATTTTCCATACTCATCCAGGTTACCCTCAGCCTCTAGGTACTGCGCGTGTCCAAGATGATGGTCTTTACGGGGAATGCTAACCCCGATCTGGCTCGGCGTGTCGTACGTCAGCTGCATATCCCTCTCGGTGACATCTCTGTCGGTAAATTCTCCGACGGCGAAATTACAGCCGAGATCAATGAAAACGTCCGCGGTAAAGATGTCTTCATTATTCAGCCGACTTGCGCTCCGACCAACGATAACCTGATGGAACTGGTAGTGATGGCTGATGCCTTCCGCCGCTCCTCGGCTACTCGTATCACTGCTGTTATTCCTTACTTTGGTTATGCCCGTCAGGATCGCCGTCCGCGTTCCGCACGTGTGGCTATCAGCGCGAAAGTCGTTGCTGACATGCTTACCGTAGTCGGCATCGACCGTGTTCTCACGGTTGATCTGCATGCTGACCAAATCCAGGGTTTCTTCGATATTCCGGTAGATAACATCTACGGCTCCCCGGTCCTGGTGGATGACATTGAAGATCAGCGCTTCGAAAACCTGATGATCGTGTCCCCGGACATTGGTGGCGTCGTGCGTGCACGTGCCGTTGCCAAATCCCTGGGCGTGGATCTCGGGATCATCGACAAACGCCGTGAGAAAGCCAATCACTCTGAAGTGATGCATATCATCGGTGATGTCGAAGGGCGTACCTGTATTCTGGTCGATGACATGGTCGATACCGCCGGCACCCTGTGCCACGCGGCCAAGGCCTTGAAAGAGCATGGCGCTGCCAAGGTTTTCGCCTACTGCACGCACCCTGTGCTGTCGGGTCGGGCGATCGAAAACATTGAAAATTCCGTGCTGGACGAGCTGGTGGTGACTAACACCATCCCGCTGTCCGCTGCAGCACAAGCCTGTGCGCGTATCCGTCAACTGGATATCGCACCGGTTGTTGCCGAGGCGGTCCGCCGCATCAGCAATGAAGAATCGATCAGCGCGATGTTCCGCTAAGGGCCCTGCCCTTCTCGAAATGTCTCGTTGACGAAAAGCGCCCCGCCCCGGCATTCCTGTCGGGGCGGGGCTTTTTTGCCCATATCGCCTTTAGCGCTGGTCGCAAACGCTGGGGCGAATGTGGTTATTTTGGAGATACAACATGAACGATTTTACTCTGAATGCTGAAGTGCGTTCCGACCTGGGGAAAGGTGCGAGCCGCCGCCTGCGTCGTCTCGCAAGCCTGGTTCCAGCTGTAGTTTACGGTGGCGAAAAAGCCCCTGAATCCATCAGCATGCTGGCTAAGGAAGTTGCCAAACTGCTCGAAAACGAAGCGGCTTACAGCCACATCATCGAGCTGAACGTTGGTGGCACCAAGCAAAACGTAATCATCAAGGCTCTGCAGCGTCACCCGGCCAAAGGCCACGTGATGCACGCTGACTTCGTACGCGTTGTAGCTGGCCAGAAACTGACCGCTATCGTGCCTGTACACTTCGTTGGCGAAGAAGCTCCGACCAAGAAAGGCGGCGAAATTTCGCACGTTGTTTCGGAAATCGAAGTGACCTGCCTGCCGAAAGACCTGCCTGAATTCATCGAAGTCGACCTGGCTAACGCCGAAATCGGTTCGATCATTCACCTGTCGGACCTCAAGGCTCCTAAAGGCGTTGAGTTCGTGGCCCTGGCACACGGCGATGACAAGGCTGTTGCCAACGTCCACGCTCCACGTGTTGCTCCAGAAGCTACCGAAGAAGGCGCAGCAGAGTAATTCACTCTGTGAAGCCGGAGTGATCAAGTAACATCGCGGACTGGAACGTAGCGAGAAAGCGGGCGAGAACGCGGAGTTTACATCATGGTAAATGAGCAATTTTCGTCCACTTTCGCCGCTCTCCCTGATTGCGGCGATGTTATCCACCACTCCAAGGAAGGGCCCCTATCGTGACTGCCATCAAACTGATCGTTGGCCTGGGTAATCCAGGCGCTGAATACGAACAGACCCGGCATAACGCAGGGGCCCTTTTTGTTGAGCGCATCGCGAACGCACAAGGCGTGAACCTTGTGGCGGACCGCAAATATTTCGGCCTGACCGGGCGCTATTCGCACCAGGGTCAGGATGTTCGTCTGCTGATTCCCACCACGTACATGAACCGCAGCGGCCAGGCCGTAGCGGCACTTGCCGGATTCTTCCGAATCAAGCCTGAAGAAATCCTCGTGGCGCACGACGAACTCGACCTGCCACCCGGCGTTGCCAAGCTCAAGCAGGGCGGCGGCCATGGCGGTCACAACGGGTTGCGCGACATCATTGCGCAACTGGGCAATCAGAACACCTTTCATCGCCTGCGGCTTGGCATTGGCCACCCGGGCGTTGCCAGTATGGTTTCAAACTTCGTCCTGGGTCGTGCGCCACGCGCCGAACAGGAAAAACTCGATGCCAGCATCGACTTTGCCCTCGGCGTGCTGCCGGATATCCTCGCCGGTGAATGGAACCGCGCGATGAAAAACCTGCACAGCCAGAAGGCCTGACTTTTACCCGAGGGGAAACACCATGGGATTCAATTGCGGCATCGTCGGCCTGCCTAACGTCGGCAAGTCCACCCTGTTCAACGCCCTGACCAAATCCGGTATCGCGGCCGAGAACTTCCCCTTCTGCACCATCGAACCCAACAGCGGTATCGTGCCGATGCCGGATCCGCGCCTGGAAGCCCTGGCTGCCATCGTCAATCCGAAGCGCATCCTGCCGACCACCATGGAATTCGTCGACATCGCAGGCCTCGTGGCCGGCGCCTCGAAAGGTGAAGGCCTGGGCAACAAGTTTTTGGCCAACATCCGTGAAACCGATGCCATCGCCCACGTGGTCCGCTGCTTCGAAGACGAGAACGTGATTCACGTCTCCAACAGCGTCGACCCGAAACGCGACATCGAAATCATCGACCTGGAACTGATCTTCGCCGACCTCGACAGCTGCGAGAAGCAACTGCAGAAAGTCGCGCGCAACGCCAAGGGCGGTGACAAGGACGCAGTCGTCCAGAAAGGCCTGCTCGAGCAACTGATCGCTCACTTCACCGAAGGCAAGCCTGCGCGCAGCCTGATGAAGAACATGGGCACCGACGAGAAAGCGGTGATCAAGGGCTTCCACCTGCTGACCACCAAGCCTGTGATGTACATCGCCAACGTCGCTGAAGACGGTTTCGAGAACAACCCGCACCTGGACGTGGTCAGGGCCATCGCCGAAGAAGAAGGTGCCATGGTCGTTCCGGTCTGCAACAAGATCGAAGCGGAAATCGCCGAGCTCGACGACGGCGAAGAGAAAGACATGTTCCTCGAAGCCCTGGGCCTGGAAGAGCCTGGCCTGAACCGCGTGATCCGCGCCGGCTACGAAATGCTGCACCTGCAGACCTACTTCACCGCCGGTGTCGAAGAAGTCCGCGCCTGGACCGTACGCGTCGGTGCCACCGCACCACAAGCCGCTGGCGTGATCCACACCGACTTCGAAAAAGGCTTCATCCGCGCCGAAGTGATCGCCTACAACGACTTCATCCAGTACAAGGGCGAAGCCGGTACCAAGGAAGCCGGTAAATGGCGCCTGGAAGGCAAGGACTACATCGTCAAGGACGGCGACGTGATGCACTTCCGCTTCAACGTCTGACGTTCGTAGCCATCAACAAAAAAAGCACCCTGGGGTGCTTTTTTTGTGGCCGCTATCAACGTGGATTAATTCGCCACCTTGGCACGGGCCGAGTGCAGTTTCTTGTAGCTGTCGATCAGGCGCAGGTGCCGGTCGAGACCTTCCAGCTTCATGCTGGTCGGCGTCAGGCCGAAGAAGCGCACGCTGCCGTTTACGGAGCCGATAGCGGCGTCCATGCGCTCGTTGCCGAACATCCGGCGGAAGTTGGCCTCGTAATCGACCAGCTCCAGGTCCTCGTCCAGCTCCATTTCCAGCACCACATTTACGGCCTGGTAGAACAAGCCGCGCTCGACCGTGTTGTCGTTGTACTGCAGGAACATTTCCACCGCCTCTTTCGCCTCTTCAAATTTCTGCAAGGCGAGGTAGATCAGCAACTTCAACTCCAGGATCGTCAACTGACCCCAGGCAGTGTTGTCGTCGAATTCGATGCCGATCAAGGTGGTGATGTCGGTGTAGTCGTCCAGCTCGCTGTCTTCCAGACGCTTGACCAGAGACTTCAGGCCGGCCTTGTCGAGACTGTGCAGATTGAGGATGTCCTCGCGGAAGAACAGCGCTTTGTTGGTGTTGTCCCAGATCAGATCGTCCACCGGATAAATTTCCGAGTAGTCCGGTACCAGGATGCGGCAGGCCGTGGCACCGATGTGCTCATATACAGCCATGTAGACTTCCTTGCCCATGCCTTCGAGAATGCCGAACAAGGTCGCTGCTTCCTCGGCATTGGAGTTTTCACCCTGGCCGGAGAAGTCCCACTCGACGAATTCGTAATCCGACTGGGCACTGAAGAAGCGCCACGACACCACGCCGCTGGAGTCGATGAAGTGCTCGACGAAGTTATTCGGCTCGGTCACCGCATGACCTTCAAAGGTCGGCAGGGGCAGGTCATTGAGGCCTTCGAAGCTGCGGCCCTGCAACAATTCCGTCAGGCTGCGCTCCAGCGCCACTTCCAGGCTCGGGTGCGCGCCGAACGAGGCGAACACACCACCGGTGCGCGGGTTCATCAAGGTGACGCACATCACCGGGAATTCGCCGCCCAGGGACGCATCCTTGACCAACACGGGGAACCCCTGCTCTTCCAGCGCCTGGATACCGGCCAGAATTCCTGGGTACTTCGCCAGCACGTCGGCCGGCACATCCGGCAGGGCAAATTCACCCTCGATGATTTCGCGTTTTACCGCGCGCTCGAAGATTTCCGACAGGCACTGTACCTGCGCTTCGGTCAGCGTATTGCCGGCACTCATGCCGTTGCTCAGGTACAGGTTTTCGATCAGGTTGGACGGGAAATACACCACCTCGCCGTCCGACTGGCGCACGTACGGCAGCGAACAGATGCCGCGCTCTTCGTTGCCCGAGTTGGTGTCGAACAGATGCGAGCCACGCAACTCGCCATCGCGGTTGAAAATCCGCAGGCAATACTCGTCGAGAATCTCGGTCGGCAGCTCATCCTTGGGGCCAGGCTGGAACCAGCGCTCGTTCGGGTAATGCACAAACGCCGCGTTGGCGATGTCTTCACCCCAGAACTGATCGTTGTAGAAGAAGTTGCAGTTCAGCCGCTCGATGAACTCGCCCAGGGCCGACGCCAGTGCGCCTTCCTTGGTGGCGCCCTTGCCATTGGTGAAACACATTGGCGAGTGCGCATCGCGGATATGCAGCGACCACACGTTGGGCACGATATTGCGCCACGAGGCGATTTCGATCTTCATGCCCAGGCCGGCCAGAATGCCCGACATGTTGGCGATGGTCTGCTCCAGCGGCAGGTCCTTGCCGACGATGTAGGTGCCCGCTTGCGAACCCGAAGTGGAAGCCGGCATCAGCAATGCCTGGGCGTCGGCATCCAGATTTTCCACCTCTTCAATCACGAACTCAGGCCCGGCCTGCACCACTTTTTTCACGGTGCAACGGTCGATGGAGCGCAAGATGCCCTGGCGGTCCTTGTCGCAGATGTCGGCCGGCAACTCGACCTGAATCTTGAAGATCTGGTTGTAGCGATTTTCCGGGTCGACAATGTTGTTCTGCGACAGGCGGATGTTATCGGTGGGAATGTTGCGGGTGTCGCAGTACAACTTCACGAAGTACGCCGCACACAACGCCGACGAAGCCAGGAAGTAGTCGAACGGACCGGGGGCCGAACCATCGCCCTTGTAGCGGATAGGTTGATCGGCCACCACGGTGAAGTCATCGAACTTGGCTTCAAGTCGAAGGTTGTCGAGAAAGTTGACCTTGATTTCCATGCGGGGTACCAGAATAACGAGCAAACGAATGGCCGCCATTATCCGGCTTTTCGGCCGGAAGTCTCGTGCAAGCTCGAGCTTCCGGCCATGTGGTGGTTGATCAGGCCTTTTTGGTACGTGGCAGGAAAATCGCCAAGACGCCCAGCAACGGCAGGAACGAGCACAGGAAGTACACGTATTCGATGCCGTGGCTGTCCGCCAGGTGCCCCAGCAGCGCCGCGCCAATCCCGCCGAAACCGAACATCAGGCCGAAGAACACCCCGGCAATCATCCCGACGTTACCCGGCACCAGCTCCTGGGCGTACACCACGATCGCCGAGAAGGCCGAGGCGAGGATGAAGCCGATGACCACACTGAGGACAGTGGTCCAGAACAGGTCCACGTGCGGCAGAAGCAACGTGAAGGGTGCAACGCCAAGGATCGAGAACCAGATCACGGCCTTACGCCCGATCTTGTCGCCGATTGGCCCGCCAAAGAATGTTCCCGCCGCCACCGCGCCGAGAAACAGGAACAGGTGCAGTTGCGAACTGGCCACAGACAGGTCGAACTTCTCGATCAGGTAGAACGTGAAGTAACTGGTCAGGCTGGACATATAGAAGTACTTGGAGAACACCAGCAGCCCGAGCACTACCAGCGCGCTGGTCACCCGGCCCTTGGACAGGCCGTGGGTCGCGGCCTGGCCCTGCTTGAGCTTGAACAGGTTCAAGTGGTTGGCGTACCAGCGGCTGATCCGGTAGAGCACGAACAGTGCAAACACCGCGAACAGGCCGAACCAGGCCACATGCCCTTGCCCGTAAGGGATGATGATCGCCGCCGCCAGCAACGGCCCGAACGCCGAGCCCGCGTTGCCGCCGACCTGGAAGGTCGATTGCGCCAGGCCGAATCGCCCGCCCGAGGCCAAGCGTGCCACGCGAGAAGCTTCCGGGTGGAAGGTCGAGGAGCCAATGCCGATCAAGCCGGCCGCCAGCAGAATTAGCGGGAAGCTGCCGACCACCGACATCATCATGATGCCGATCAGGGTGCAGACCGTCCCGGCCGGCAACAGCCAGGGCTTGGGATGGCGGTCGGTGTGATAGCCGACCCAGGGTTGCAGCAGCGATGCGGTCAGCTGAAACGTCAGGGTGATCAGGCCGACCTGGGTAAACGTCAGGCCATAGTTGGCCTTCAGCATCGGGTAGATCGACGGCAACACCGATTGAATCAGGTCGTTGATCAGGTGCGCCAGTGCCACTGCGCCAATGATGCGCATGACCAGAGGGCTGCCTTGGGAAGTCGCGGGCGCCGCCGCAGTGGCGGACTGAACGTTGCTGATAGCCATGAAATTTCCGAAAAACAGAGGGGTGCACACGGGCAGGTGCATCAATGTGCCATTTTTCGCTGCGGCAGCGCCATCCCCTTAGCCTGCTAACGACCTCGGTATTCGGCAGATTTCAGACCGATCAATGCCCTCCTCCCGCCCGGCTTTTCGGCTCCGGAAGATAAGCGGTTGAAAGTGTAGAGAAATATTTTAAATTTACGCTTGACGCATATGCATTACCGGTGAATAATGCGCGCCATCTTGGCTACATAGCTCAGTTGGTTAGAGCATAGCATTCATAATGCTGGGGTCCGGGGTTCAAGTCCCTGTGTAGCCACCAAGTGCTAAAAACGGCTTACCGAAAGGTAGGCCGTTTTTTTTTGCCTCAAGAAAATGGCTGCGCCATTATTGTAGGAGCGAGCTTGCTCGCGATGGACTCGAGGGCACCGTGTTTAGTCAGTCAGCACGCGTCATCGTTGACGACCATCGCGAGCAAGCTCGCTCCTACATCATCATCAGCAACGAACCGTCGGTAGCGCCGACAGCGCCCGCTCCCAGATCTGCCAGGTGCGCAACCAGACCATGGCCTGCCAATCGCTGTCGGCGGGATAGAACTGTTCAAGCAGGTTCAATTTGATCTCGCGCCCTACCCCATCGTGGACATCACCGTGCAGATGCAGCCAGTGGTCATCACGCAGATGTCGATGAACGTCCGGTCCCGGATAAGTCCCGCACTCGATGACGAAGGGCATCAACCGCACCTGCGGTAGCGCCTCGATCAAGGCTTGCGAGGTGTAGCCGGTGGCCGTCGCCGCCACTCCGGTTTCGCTCAGGGTGTCGGCACCGGTGTGCAGGGTGTAGAGCCATGGGCCATAAATCGCCTGCGCATCGGCCAGTGCCGGATACGGCCCCTGGGTGATCGTCAGCAACATCGGATGACCGTACTCCCCGGCGCCGGTGTGCAGGTCGAAACACAGGGCGACTTCAGCATGGGCCACATGGTTTTGCAGGATCTGCTGCAACGTTCGGTTCGACCAGCTCGGGGCAACCCCGCCGTAGAACAGCCCATCCGCATGCCCATGCTGACCACCTTCGACAATCGACATGACCGCGGGCCAGCCATGCAGGTGGATCTGCTCCTCGAGCAAGGCATCGGCGCGGTCACGCTCGGGCCCGCGCAACTCGGTGCAAGCGTAAATCTCATGCAGGGCGTCATAGGCCTGGTTGTCCGGCAACGCACGTTCGAAATCCAGCTGATTGCGGTTCAGGTCGATGTTGTCTTCATTGACCCGGCGCAGCCACGCCATGCCCCAGGGATTGATCGCATGAATCATCACCACCGCGACATCGGCCGGCAATGAGCGCTTGCCGAGCTCCTGCAGCCACTTGATCTGGCAACCCGAGCCATAGAAGCCCTCGACCCCGTGAGTGCCGCTCAGCGCGATCAGCAGGCGTTTGGCGCCAGGATCGCCGAGCACCGCCACATCGGTAGCCAAGGCTTCGCCTGAAGGCCCCTTGAGTGGATGGGTGTACTCGCTCAGCGTCGCGCCGGCCGCGGTTGCCGCCGCCAGGAATTGTTCGCGCTGGGAACGGTAGCTTGGCTGGGTTGGAAACTCGCTGTGCATGGCTGCCTCTTGTGGGTCTTGTGGCGTGATCGCTGAACACGACCCTACCGAAAATCCGTCGATTGATGAAGCGCAAGCACGGAGCCTGGTTTGCGTCACCGCGAGGTGGCCGATACAGTCCCCGGTACATTTCTCCCACGGACGGAGTACCCATGTTCTTTGCCTCCCACTCGAGTCGCGTTCGCCTGTCCGCCCTCGCGCTGATCACCACCGCCCTGACCCTTGGCGCCTGCCACCACGCATCCGCCCCGACGTTGCCGTCTGCACCGGAAAGCGCCTCCGGTTATCGCACCGACCTGCAGACCCGGTACGCCTCCCGGCACATGGCGGCCGCCGCCAACCCGTTGGCGGCCGAAGCCGGAAGGGAGATGCTGCGTCGCGGCGGCTCGGCCATCGACGCTGCCATTGCGATGCAAGCGGTGCTGACGCTGGTCGAGCCGCAGTCCTCAGGGATAGGCGGCGGCGCGTTGATCGTGCTCTGGGATGGCCAATCCGTGCGTACCTACGACGGGCGCGAAACCGCACCGGCCGGCGCCACCGAGAAACTCTTCCTGCAGGCCGATGGCCAACCGATGACGTTCACCCAGGCAGTGATTGGCGGGCGCTCGGTGGGCACCCCGGGGGTCTTGCGAGCCCTTGAACTGGCCCATCAAAAACACGGTCGCCTGCCATGGGCGCAGCTGTTCGAACCGGCCATCGCCCTCGCGGAGCAAGGTTTTGCCATTTCGCCCCGCCTGCACCGACTGATCGCCGCGGACTCGTCCCTGAGGCGCTCTGCGCAGATGTCAGCCTATTTCCTCAATGCCGATGGCAGCCCGAAAGCCAGCGGCACCCTGTTGAAAAATCCACCCTTGGCCGCCGTATTGCGCCGCATCGCCAAAGAAGGGCCGGACGCCTTGTACAAAGGGCCCGTTGCGCAAGAGATCGTGGCCAAGGTCCAGGGCCACGCCAACCCTGGCACCCTGTCGCTGAGCGACCTGGCGAACTACAGCGCCAAGGAACGCGCCCCTTTGTGCACCGACTATAAGCGCTGGCAAGTCTGTGGCATGCCGCCACCGTCGTCGGGCGGGATCGCCATGGCGCAGATCCTCGGCACCCTGCAGGCCCTGGAGACGCGCGACAAGCGCTGGGCCCTGGCGCCGCTGAAGCCGGTAAAAACCGGCACCACCGCCGGCTTCGAACCGCCCGCCGAGGCCGTGCACCTGATCAGCGAAGCCGAGCGCCTGGCCTATGCCGATCGTGCGCAGTACGTGGCCGACTCGGACTTCGTGCCAGTGCCCGTCAAGGGCCTGATCGACCCGGAGTACCTGGCCAGCCGGGCTGCGCTGGTCGGCGAGCGCAGCATGGGCACGGTGAAGCCGGGCACGCCACCGGGCATCCAGGTCGCTTACGCGCCAGATCGCTCGCCCCTGCGCATTTCCACCTCGCAAGTGGTGGCGGTCGATGACGCAGGCGGCGCGGTGTCCATGACCACCACCATCGAATCCGCTTTCGGCTCGCACCTGATGGTCCAGGGTTTCCTGCTCAACAACGAGATGACCGACTTCTCGTTCATTCCCGAGGAGAACGGACAGAAAGTCGCCAACCGCGTCGAACCCGGCAAGCGTCCGCGCTCTTCCATGGCCCCGACCTTGATCTTCGACCGCCACAGCGGTGAGTTCCTCGCCAGCATCGGATCGCCCGGTGGTTCGCAGATCATCGAGTACGTGGCCAAATCCACCATCGGCCTGCTCGACTGGCAGCTTGATCCGCAAGCGGCGATCAACCTGCCCAACTTCGGCAGCCGAAATGGCCCGACTGAACTGGAGAACGGCCAGTTCAGCGCCACACTGATCCAGGCACTCAAGGACAAGGGTCACACCGTCAATGAAATCGACATGACGAGCGGCACCCAGGCGATTGTCCGGGTCAAGGATGCACAGGGGAAGGCGTCGCTGGCCGGCGGCGCCGATCCTCGGCGTGAAGGGGAAGCGCTGGGGGATTGAGTCGCCTGCAGCGTGAAGGGGCCTGCCTGGGTGTAGGCTGGCCCATTTCACTCAACGACTGATTTTCAACGCCTGCCGAGCCTGGTGTTTCGCCAGCGCCAGGTCGATGAGGCGCGTGACCAGTTCGCTGTAGGTCATGCCGGCGGCCTGCCACAGTTTCGGGTACATGCTGATGCGGGTGAACCCCGGTAGCGAATTGATTTCGTTGATCAGGACTTCGCCGCTCTCGGTCAAGAAGACATCGACACGCGCCAGCCCGGAGCAGCCCAGCACCTGGAACGCCTCGACGGCCATGGCGCGAATGCGCTCGCTGGCTTCGACGCTGATCTGGGCCGGAACCACCACCTGCGCAGCCTTTTCGTCGATGTACTTGCTGTCGTAAGAGTAAAACCCGCTGTGCACTACGATCTCGCCACAGCCGCTGGCGATGGCCTCTTCGTTGCCAAGGACCGCGCACTCGATCTCGCGCCCCTTGATCGCCGACTCGACCAGCACTTTTTCATCGAAGCTCAATGCCAGCTCGACTGCCGCCTCGTATTCGGCTTCGTCGGTCACTTTGCTCACACCGACGGAAGACCCTTGGTTGGCCGGCTTGACGAATAGTGGCAGGCCGAGCTTGCCACTGACTTCGGCAAAACCCGTGCGCGCGGCGCTGGCGCGGTTCAGGGTGACGAACGGCGCGACGGCCAGGCCGGCATCACGTAACAGGCGCTTGCTGATGTCCTTGTCCATGCAGACCGCCGACCCCAGCACGTCGGAGCCGACAAACGGCAGGTCGGCCATGCGCAGCAAGCCCTGCAGGCAACCATCTTCGCCCAGGGTGCCGTGGACGATCGGGAAGATCACATCGACATGGCCCAACAACTCGGGACCGGCGGTTTCCACCAGCTGCTGGCGGGCCTTGCCTGGAACCACGGCCAATTCGCGATTGGATTGATTGAGCGCGATCAGGGCCGGGTTTTCCTGGTTCAGCAGGAAATTCGAGGGATCGTTGAGGTGCCAGTGGCCTTGCTTGTCGATGCCGATCAGTACCGGCTCGAAGCGCGAACGATCCAGTGCATCGACAATGTTTTTTGCCGACTGCAGCGACACCTCGTGCTCGGTCGACCGCCCGCCAAAAATAACGCCCACACGCAGTTTACTCATTGCCTGACCCCATGTTGGATGTGCTTGCAACTCGGATAGCCGCCACGTTACGGCTGCAAGGTCTTGCCGTCCAGCGGCTCGCCAATGGTCAGGAAATGCCCGCCAGCGACGTGGTGCAAGGTGCGCAACGCGTCCTGGCCCTCGAAATGCCAGCGGCCGTCACTGAACACGCGTTCATCGGCCTGGGCGGCAATCACTTCGGCCAGGAACAGATCGTATTGCTGATGATTGCCGGGTTCCGGCAACAGCCGGCATTCCAGCCAGGCGACACAGCCGTCGAGCATCGGTGCATCGATCAACTCAGCGTCGAAGGTCGGCAGGCCATAGACCTGGAACTTGTCGCGCCCCTGCTCCCGGCTCAGCTCCAGGCCGGAGGTCGAGCCGACGGTCTGCACGATATCGGCCTGAGCCGCACAGGGAACGTTCAGCACGAAAGTGGCCGAGGCTTCCAGCAGCTGGCGGGTCCAGGTGGACTTGTCCAGGACCACGGCGATTTTTGGCGGTTCGAAATCCAGCGGCATCGCCCAGGCTGCCGCCATGATATTGCGCTGTCCGCCATGGGCCGCGCTGACCAGCACGGTCGGCCCGTGATTGAGCAGGCGATACGCCTTGGGCAACGGGACCGGACGGCGATGGGAAGCGCTCATGGGTGTCAGCTCCTGAGGGAAAAAGCCGATTGTAGCTGGATAAAAACCCTACAGTCAGGACGCCAACTGATTGGCAAACTGCCCCACTGCATTGACCACTTTCTGCGCCCCGTCCTGGATCTCGACAATCACCGTGCCCGCCTCCGCCGCCAGCGCCAGGCCCTGTTCCGCCTGGAGCTTGCCGTCGGCCATCAGGGCCACGGCGTTGCGGGCCATGTCCTGGTTTTGCCGCACCACCAGGACAATTTCATCCGTGGCCTGGCTGGTACGCGAGGCCAGTTGCCGAACCTCGTCCGCCACCACCGCGAAACCCCGGCCTTGCTCACCGGCTCGGGCCGCTTCGATGGCGGCGTTGAGCGCCAGCAGGTTGGTCTGTTCGGCAATCCCGCTGATGGTCTTGACGATACTGCCGATCACCAGCGATTGCTCATTCAAGGCTTCGATGCCATCGACAGCGGTTTGCATATGCCTGGCCAGGTCGCGCATCACATCCACCGCCTGCGTCACCACGGCGTTGCCGCGCTGGGCGCTCTGGTCGGTTAGCTGCGAGGTGCCGTAGGCAATGTTGGCTGCTTCGGCCACGGCCTGCTCCTGGTTGACCTGATCGGTGATCACCGTGGCGAACTTCACCACCTTGTAGAGCTTGTTGTTGGCATCCGTCACCGGGTTGTAGGAAGCCTCCAGCCAGACCGTACGACCGTGACTATCGATGCGTTTAAAACGGGCAGCCACGAACTCGCCGGCGTTCAGGCGGCGCCAGAAGTTCTGGTACTCGGCGCTGTTGTACTCCTCCGCAAAGCAAAAGGTGCGGTGATGCTTGCCTTTGATCTGCGCCAGGCTGTAGCCCATGCCGCTGAGAAAGCGGTCGTTGGCGGACAGCACGTTGCCGCCCAGGTCGAACTCGATCACCGCCGTCGAGCGCACCAGCGCACCGATCAGGTTTTCGTGCTCGCGGGAGCCCTCGATGGTGCGCGTCAGGTCGCTGGAGAAAATCGAGAAATGTTTGATCCGGCCATCTGCCGAGCGCACTGGCTGCACGATCGAACGCAACCAGGCTTCCTGGCCAGTGCCGCGCAACAGGCGCACGGCCCCGGCAAAGTGCTCGCCACGGCCGAGCGCGGTCTTGAAACGCAGCTGGAATTCGTCGTTTTTTACATGATCCGGAACGATCTCTTCGATGTACCGGCCGATCAGTTCGTTGCTCTTGTAGTGCATCTCGCCGAGGAAATTCTGGTTGACCGACTGCACCCGCCCATCGATATCGAGGGTCAGCACCAGCATCTCGCTTTCCAGGCTTTCCTTGACTTGCTGAAGGCTGGAGAGTTCTTCGCGAAGAGCCGACAGCTCTTGCTTCAAGCGTTTATTGAACATGGGGATGCACCGATGGGCTGGGATGGAGAGCGACTTGCAGCCTAGCCATCGGCCTTGCGGGTATTTTCTGAAGAGCGCGTCAGTATTGTCCTACAAATATAATGACGCCGCGCCAGTCACTCCCTGCCTGTCACGCCGCGCCGGCGGCCGGACAACCGGCGACTCTCGGCATCCGCGTGCCGAAATACGCCGCGCTTCCCACGCCCACCGCGCCCATCACCGCGCAGAAAATCACGCAGATCCACGGACTCCACGGCATCAAGCCGATCAACAGCAAGGGCGTGATGCTCGCCCAGGCCGCGTAGGCAATGTTGTAGGTGAAGGAAATACCCGAGACGCGAATCCGCGCCGGGAACAGGCTGACCATCACCGAAGGCACCGCGCCCACCACCCCGCAACTCAGCCCGGCCACCGCATAAGCGAGGCCCACCCAGCTGCCGCCGCTGATCAGGCAGGCATAGAGCACGCCGATGCCCAGTGGCAACAGCAGGCTATAGAGCATCACGGTGCGCCAGGCGCCGATGCGGTCGACGAGCAAACCGGCGAGCACGCAGCCGATGTTCAGGAAAACGATGCCCAGCGCGCTCAGGGCAAAGGTGTGGCTGGCGGTCATGCCGAAGGTTTTCTGCATCATGGTCGGGGTGATGACCACGAACACCACCACCGCCGACGTCAGCACGCAGGTGAGGATCATCGCTGGCAGCAGGGCCAGGCGATGTTCGCGCAGGACCGCCCGCAGCGGCAACTCGACGGCCGCCTCGCGACGCGCCTGCATGGCCATGAACACCGGGGTTTCGCTGAGCCAGCGGCGCAGCCAGACGCCAATCACGCCAAACACCCCACCCAGCAGGAAGGGATAACGCCAGGCGTGATCGAGGATTTCAGCCGGGGTGAAGGCCTGCGCCAGGAACGTTGCCGTCAGGGCGCCGAGCAAATAACCGAAGGTCAGCCCCGCCTGGAGGCAGCCCAGGGCGTAGCCGCGATGGCCGGCCGGCGCGTGTTCGGCCACGAATACCCAGGCGCTCGGCACTTCGCCACCCACCGCCGCGCCCTGGAGCACGCGCAGGGCCAACAGCAACAGCGGCGCGAAATAGCCGATCTGCGCGTAGGTCGGCATGATCCCGATCAGCAGGCACGGCAGCGCCATCAGCAGGATGCTCAGGCTGAACACCTTCTTGCGGCCCAGGCTGTCGGCGAAATGCGCCATCAGGATCCCGCCCAGGGGCCGTGCGAGGTACCCGGTGACGAAGATGCCGAAGCTTTGCAGCAACCGCAGCCACTCAGGCATTTCCGGCGGGAAAAACAGCTGGCTCAAGGTCAGGGCGAAAAATACGAAGATGATGAAATCGTAGATTTCCAGCGCGCCGCCGAGGGCTGCGAGCCCCAGGGTCTTGTAGTCCGAGCGGCTGAACGGCAGCGGACGAGGATCGGTATTGGCAGTCATGAAAAGAACTCTGGCACAGGCAAAAACCAAGGCGCCCATGGTCTACGCAAACGCGCCTTCGGACAACCCGTTAGACCAAAGTCCCATAGCCGCAAAAACAGCGCCGCAAAAAACATGCGCTTGAATTAATGTTGGCGTCTGTCCAGAGGGGCCTTTGCTGTCCCGAAGACCACAACAAACATAAAAATTCGAGGTAGTCCCGTGGCCGCTGATATCGAAGATAGCCGCTCCGCCCGCTTTGCCCTGCGCTGTTCAAGTTTTGCCGAACGCTGGTTCCCCGACTCCTGGGTGTTTGCCGCCCTGGCGGTGATCATCGTCGCCGTGGCCACCCTGGCCATGGGCGCCAAGCCTACTGACGCGGCCATGGCCTTTGGTGACGGTTTCTGGAGCCTGATCCCGTTCACCATGCAAATGGCGTTCGTGGTGATAGGCGGTTATGTGGTGGCCAGTTCTCCACCGGCGGTGAAGCTGATCGACCGCCTGGCGAAGTTGCCGAAGAACGGTCGCTCCGCCGTGGCCTGGGTGGCGCTGATCTCCATGATCGCATCGCTGCTCAACTGGGGTCTGTCGCTGGTGTTCGGCGGCCTGCTGGTGCGTGCGCTGGCGCGCCGTACGGACCTGAAGATGGACTACCGCGCCGCAGGTGCGGCGGCGTATCTGGGGTTGGGCGCGGTGTGGGCCCTGGGCCTGTCTTCGTCGGCTGCGCAGTTGCAAGCCAACCCGGCCAGCCTGCCGCCGTCGATTCTGTCGATCACCGGGGTGATTCCTTTCACTCAGACGATCTTTCTCTGGCAATCGGGCGTCATGTTGCTGGCCTTGATCGTCATCTCGCTGATCATCGCCTACGCCACCGCCCCCGGCCCGAACACGGCGCGAGACGCCAAGGCCTGCGGCGTCGACCCGAGTTTCAACCTGCCACCGCTGCAACCGCGCACCCGTCCCGGCGAATGGCTGGAACACAGCCCGCTGCTGACCATCCTGTTGGTGCTGCTGGCGGCTGGATGGCTGTTCCACGAGTTTTCCACTAAACCGGCCATCAGCGCGATCTCCGGCCTGAACACCTACAACTTCCTGTTCATCATGCTCGGTGCCCTTTTGCACTGGCGCCCGCGCAGCTTCCTCGATGCGGTGTCCCGTGCGGTGCCGACCACCACCGGCGTGCTGATCCAGTTCCCTCTGTACGGTTCGATCGCCGCGCTGATGACCACGGTCAAGGGCGCCGATGCGCAGACCCTGGCCCACCACATTTCGACCTTCTTCGTCAGCATTGCCTCCCACGATACCTATGCCCTGCTGATGGGCGTGTACTCGGCGATCCTGGGATTCTTCATTCCGTCCGGCGGCGGCAAGTGGATCATCGAAGCGCCGTATGTGATGCAAGTGGCCAACGACCTGAACTACCACCTGGGCTGGGCCGTGCAGATCTACAACGCCGCAGAAGCGCTGCCCAACCTGATCAACCCGTTCTACATGCTGCCGCTGCTGGGCGTGCTGGGATTGAAGGCGCGGGACTTGATCGGATTCTCGTTCGTGCAGTTGCTGGTGCACACACCGCTGGTATTGCTGTTGCTGTGGGCACTGGGGACCACATTGGCGTACATGCCGCCGGTGATGCCGTAAGGAATCGGCTATAGATACAGGTGAGGCAATCGCCTTGTCATTGCCTCACCTCACACCAGCCCGCAAACACTGGTTGCGGACTGGATCGCACGCTAAAAAATGCTTGAAGTCTACTTTTGTGCATCATTGTGTTGATCCAGTATGACGTGCATCTTGGTATCGCGACCCCGCTGAAAAGGATCTGAGCATGCTTAAACTCGCAGGACTCACCCTCGCGGCCCTCACCCTGAGTACCGCTGCCCACGCCGACGTTGCCCTGAAACTGGGCAGTACCGAACGCGTTACCCGCCTCTTCGCCTACCCCAACAACTGCAACGTGATCTGTTTTCGCAACTGGACGCTGGAGCAGACCGTCGAGCATTACCTGACTCAAAGCGTGCAGCGCGATGGCTATGACGCGGCGAAGGTCCTGGTGAAAACCGATAACGGTCAGCTGCATGCCGAGATCACGGGCGTCCCCAACGGCTATGAAAAGCCCTTGGCAGCACTGCTGGACGCCGGCGACCTGGCCTACAACGGCGCCAGCAAACTGAATGCCGACGGCAAGTGGGGCTACAGCTGGTATTTTTTCCTGCCGCTGGGCATGGCCCTGGAGAACCGCAAAAGTGTCGAACTGCTGCACTTTCCGCCCGATTATTCGCTGACCCAGGCCCAGGACTATCTGAAATCGGCTACCTCGGATCGCTGGGCCACGCTGCTGACCGTCAATGGCATCCCGGCCGAGCAGACACCGGGCTACCAGACGATCATCGATATCGCCCCGATTGCCGCGCCGTCAAACGCCGGCAAGGACCTGGCAGGCGTCTACGACTACTTCAAGGACTACCAGACCACCATGGTCAAGCAGATCACCCAGCACGCCAACGGGGAGGCTTTGCCAATGGTTGCCTTCGGCGCACCGGTGCGTAACTGGATCAAGCAGCAGTACGGGCCAACCATGAACGTACTGAGCCTGGTGACCATCAGCCCGGTCGACGGGGTGAAAGTGCCGGTATTGGGCGCCAACCATCCGAGCTACATCTGGTACGCCGCCGATCCGGCCAGCTACACCGGTAAAGATGCCCAAGGCCAGGCCGATACCGCGGGCCTGAAAATCATGGGCCAGGATTTGAGCGTTGCCTGCTGGCAGGCCGCCATGGGCCGTGAGTCGGACAGCAATGCAGACGTCGAGCTGAAAAGCTGCACCCAGACCTGGCAAGTGGCCCAGGCCGACAAGACCTGCGAGCTGTTCTACACCTCGATCCGCAAGCTGACGGCCGCACAGGCTGTGGGCAAATGTGCGAGCGCATCGATCAAGGCCCAGCTCAAATTGCTCAAGGCGCCGGCGCCAGCCCCGGCGATACCCGCGCCGCCGCTGTAACCCGACGAACGGCAGTCGCCGACGGCCCGGTGTTTTGCAACACCGGCGTCGGCGCAGGGCTTTATTTTGTCTCGACCGGACGCAACCGGTACTGCGGCGGCAATTGCTCGAAACCGCTGATGGTGGTGTTCAGGCTTTTCCAGCGACCGTCCTTGATGCCGTAGATGCAACCATGGATCGACAGGCTCTGCCCGCGGTGCCAGGCATTTTGCACAATGCTGGTATGGGCGACGTTGGCCACTTGCTGGATCACGTTGAGTTCGCAGAGGCGGTCGACCTGCTCCTCTTCGGTGGCCAGCTTGGCCAGCTCTTCGCGTTTCTCGTAGTAGAGATCGCGAATCGAACGCAGCCAACCGTCGATCAGGCCGAACTGGCGATCCTGCATCGAGGCGCGCACGCCGCCGCAACCATAGTGACCGGTCACGAGGATGTGTTTGACCTTGAGCACGTCCACAGCGTACTGGATCACCGACAGGCAGTTGAGGTCAGTGTGCAGCACAACGTTGGCCACGTTGCGGTGTACGAACAGATCGCCCGGCAGCATGCCGACGATCTCGTTGGCCGGCACCCGCGCATCGGAACAGCCGATCCACAGGTACTCCGGGGTTTGTTGACGAGCCAGCTTGGCGAAGAAGTCAGGATCTTCTTTGGTGATCGCGTCGGCCCAGCGCTCGTTGTTATCAATCAGATCTTGTAATTCGTTCATGCAATGAAGCCTCGGTAATGGTGCGCTGCTTTGACAGACAACCGCCCGTCGGGGTCACGCGCGATATGCAGATGCTCGCTGCTCATGGCGCTCCATGCCGGTTGAATTCTCTGGATCCCGGTGGGTCCACCCTAGTAAGGCTACCAGTATGAGGAATCGCCATGACTGATTCACGACGTCCGTACGATGCGGTGCAACCGGAACCCATCGATGATAACGAAGACCGCATGGGCTCGGTGCATGAACTAGATTTCGACGCGGAAGAACCCAGCGCAAAAATCGGCGATGAATTGCCGCAAAGGGAGCGCGAGAACCTGATGCCCGAAGAACGCGTGCGTGAAGCCGGCATCACGGGCGCATCGACCGATGACCATGAACCCACCGATGACGACATGAGCCCGGAAACACTTATTCGTGAGGACGGTGCCCGGGACGGCCAGGAAACGGGTGAAGGTGATCAGGCCGATTGGGACTTGAGCATTGTCGATGAAGACGACATTGGTGGGGGCAATGGGCTGGATGAGGCGGAGATGGCGCAACGCGATCCGCTGGACCGCAAACGCTGATCGGTCCCTGTAGGAGCTGCCGCAGGCTGCGATCTTTTGATTTTGCTTCTTGAAAAACAAGATCAAAAGATCGTCCGAACGCGGCCCGAGCCTTCGGCAGCTCCTACAGGGGGATTTGTATCAATCGACGAGGGTGCAGGCCATCACCACCGCATCTTCGCGCCCGCCCACCGCCGGGTAGTAATCCCGTCGCCGGCCGATCTCGTTGAAGCCATAACGCTCATACAACTTGAACGCCGCGGTATTGCTGTCACGCACTTCCAGGAAGCACTCCCGGGCGTCAGCCTTGTAGGCGATCGACATCAAATGCTCCAGCAACGTCAAACCCAGGCCGCGGCCCTGATTTTCCGGCTTGACGGTGATGTTGAGCAGATGCGCCTCATCAAGAATGATCTGCACCACCCCATGGCCCACCTGCTGCTGGCCTTCGAACATCAACCAGATCTGGTACTTGCCCAGGCCATCGAGAAAAATCCCGCGTGTCCAGGGATGGCTGTAAGCCGCGTATTCGATCTTCAGAACAGTTTCCAGGTCCGCCTCGGTCATCGGGCGGAACGATACGGCATCACTCATTCGATTCTTTCCAGCGCGCCATCAGCCGACGCATGGCTTGCCACACGGCGGCCTTGCGCTGTGGCTCTTCCATTAACAATTCCAGGCCCGGCACCGCCCAGGCCGAGCCCAGACCTTCGATCTGCAGTTCTCTGTTGAACGCATCAGCGTCCGCCTCACCGGCAAATCGCACCGCGGGCAGGCCGATCAGCCAGAGGCAGGCGCATGGCGCCTCCTCCATGCGCACCGAGAGGAAACCCTGGACAAAGTCACGGGCCGCCTCCGGGCCCTGATCCATTGTCCCGCGCACCAGCAGCGGCCAGCGTACCGGCTCGCCGACGATCTGCGGGCTGTCCGGGAGTCCGGCGGCGCGCAGCATGTCCTTGAGCAGCAGGTAAGCGGGGTCGCGGGCCTGGAACGATTCGCCTGTGGGTAACTCCACCAGCAGCAGGCAGCGGCCGGCTCTCAGTAGTTGCAGGGCAAAGCGCGGTGGCGGCACCGGCGCGACCCTGACGACCACCGGCGCAGGCTCGGCCGCAGGTGTAGCGCCGGTCCGCGTGCTCGCCAGCGATGGCCGCGGCACCTCGACCTTCACCCTCTCGGCCGGTTTTACCGCAGGCGTAGCGGGCGCTTCGACCACCGGTGCTGGCGCCACGGGAGCAACGTCCAGCACCTGTGGCGGCTCCAGCAGCTCGGGCCGCGACGGGGCGGCAAAGGGCAATTCGGTGCGCGGCAGCCAGTTGACCACCTGCATGGCGTTCAAATAAGCGCGACGACGGGACTCGATAAGCAAAGGTCGGCCACTTGTGGATAACTAAAGTGCGCCGATTCTACCGCCCTTCGCTGAAGATCGCCCGCTGTTGATCGACAGACTTTACCGATAGAAAAAGTAACAGCCCGTCCCGAGAGTGAATCGATACGCCCTCGATGCAGTACAATCGCGGCTTTTAATCGCCAACCAGCTGGCCATTCCGATGATCGAACCCAAGCGCGTCTTGCGCGCCCTCGCTGAACATTGGGCACTTCTGGAGCCACTGTGTGAGCATTTCGACCAAGGCACCCTGAGCCTCAACGAATTGCGCACGCAACTGGCCGCCCAGCAACTCGACAGTACGCCCCAGGACATCACCAGCCTGCTGGACGTGTGGATTCGCCTCGATATCCTGGTTCCCGTGGCGAAAAGCCCGAACCGTTTCGAGCTTAATGCGCAAATTCACGACTTCCTCGCCTACCTGCGCCGTGAACACCGTTTGGGCCTGTGCCTGGAAATCGAAGCCTACCTGCGCCATCTCGAGCGCCTGGCCGGTTACATCCAGGACGCCTTCGACATCCGCGACGGCAACGACCTGGCGCGTCAGTTGCGCCTGCTCGACATGCGGGTTCGCGATGTACTGAAAAAGCTCGATAACGACGAACAGGCACTGGTGGCCGTCGCCGAAAGGGCAAAAACCAGCGACCGACAGATTCCGTTGCGCCAGCGTTACGCCGAAGTGCTGGCGACCTGGGACGAATACGTCGAGCCGATGATCGATCTGGTGAACGCCGACGGCGCCTTCGAACAAGGCGTGCGCAAGGTCGAAACGGTACTGCTGAAGATGCTCTCCGAGCAGCAACGCCTCGGCCATCTGGTCGACGACGACATGCTGCTGCGCACCCACGCGCGCATCCTCGAAATGCAGACCAGCGCCCAGTTGACCCTGCGTCACGCGCGCGAACTGTTGCTGCCGCTGCGTGAAGAAGCGCGTCGCCACAACGCCGTCACCCGTGGCGCGGCACTGGCCCTGGCGGCCATTCGTCGCAAAGGCATCGATGCCGTGCCGCAGGCGGCCATGCCACTGTTCACACGGCCGCAAAGCACTTTCCTCGGCAGCGCCAGCCAAGTCGAGGCCTACGTGTACGCCCTGGCCCGCTTCGAACCGAAACCGGCGCGGTTCCCCAAGGCCCACAAGACCCAGAAAGGCGAAGCCCCGCGCGCGCCACGCACGGTTCGCGAAATGCTCGAACGCTGCGCAGACGCCCTGCCGATGCCGGACCTGATGACCTGGCTGCTGGAGCAGGAACCGGACGGCGCCACCGACGAATTGCTGTACTGGTTCTCGCGCCTGTCCCGGGAAAAACGCTTCAAGCGCGAACGCCTGGAACGCCGCGATTACCATACTCACGAGCATCAGGTCAGCCTGCGCTCCTTCGCCCTGCTCTCGGTCGGCGACGACGCCGCCGCCGAGAATTCTGCGAGCACTCCTTATGCATCTTGATCTTTCCGAACTGTCCCAGCTGGCACCGATCTTTCGCGAGCTGTTCAAGGGTTACCACGTCAGCCGCCGCGATCCGGAGCTGTACGCACAGCTGTCGAACTTCCAGGACCAGTACCGCACGCTGTTCAAGGCCCTGGGTTTTGAACTGGTCTGCGACACCCGTGGTTTCTACTACTTCGTGCCGGACCTGGCAGCCGCGGCGGTGAACAAGACCGCCCAGCGCCTGGCGCTGTTCACCTTCATCCTCGTCGAGCACCTGGCCGACCAGGGCCGCGACCCGATCGCCGTGCTCGACGGTGGCAGCCTCGGCCGCGATGAACTGCCATCGCTGCTGGAAAAGTACCGCGACCTGTTCATCCAGGCCGAAGTGCAGACCCAGGACGAGCTGGAAGAAAAGATCATGCGACGCATGACCCAGCTCGGCTTCGCCGGCGAAGAAAACGGCGTGTACCGCTTCCTGCCGCCGATGCACCGCTTCCTCGATGTGTGCCTGTCGGTGCAGCAGGACCGTGACCTGGCGGCCAGCCTGCACAGCGTATTGCCGCTGCCGGTCCCGGTGCTGATCGACGACGACAGCGACGAAAAACTGCTGCAGACCGACGACCCGCTTGACCTCGCGGAATTTGCGGAGGAAAGCGAAGAAGACGCCCTGGCCCGCGCCATCGCCGAAGAACAGGAGCTCGACGCATGAGCAAGGAACGCTACGGCATCCGCCGCTTTGCCCTTTTGAACACCGCCGGCTACAGCCTTGGCCTGTTTCCGCTGGAAGAGCCACTGTCGGTCTACGGCGCGAACAACCTCGGTAAATCCGCTTCGATCAACGCCCTGCAGTTTCCGATCCTGGCGCGCATGTCGGACATGAGCTTCGGCAAGTACAGCCTGGAGCAGTCCCGGCGCTTCTACTTTGCCTCGGACACCAGCTACATCCTCGTCGAAGTGAACCTGCCCCACGGTCCTCACGTCATCGGCGTGGTCGGACGCGGCCCGGGTGGCGGCTTCGGTCACCAGTTCTTCGCCTATGCCGGCCAGCTGGACCTGGCGCACTACCAGAAAAACGACACCTGCCTGCGCCAGAAGGAGCTGTTCAGCAACCTGGAGCGCGAAGGCCTCAAAGCCTACGAACTCAAGCCCGATGAACTGCGGCGCTTGCTGGTCGGTGGACACACCTCGATCCCGTTGGACCTGACTCTCATCCCGCTGCGTTCCACCAGCGAACAAAGCCTGAAGACCTTCCGCGCCCTGTTCATCAACCTGCTGCACATGCGTGAAATCACCGCGGCCAAGCTCAAGCAGCTATTTCTCGATGCCTTCGAGCACAGCTTGCGCTCCGGTAGCGTCGATTACATCGCCGCGTGCGAAGAAGCCTTCCGCGATGTGCGACGCATGGAACAGGACTACCACTCGCTGGTGGCCGCCGGCCCATTGGTCGAAGCCCTGGCCAACGGCGTGAAGCAGCGCGACATCCTGCGCGGCAAGCTGCACCGGATCTCGCCGCTGCTCGACTCCCTGCTCGGCACCTGGTCGGACTACGCCAGTGCCCGCAAGGAAGAGCTGACCCTCCAGGCCGAGCACTATCGCCACGAGCAGGACGCCCTGCAGAACGATCAACGGGGTGGCACCCAGGAACTGATGCGCCTGGAGCGGGAAATCACCGGCATCCAGCGCTGGCTCGGCGAGCTGTCGGTGCTCAAGCATCGCTTCGCGCTGATCGATGACGTCAAGGTGCTAGAGCAACAACTGCTCGCGGCCAAGGACGCCCACGACGAGCTGGCAGGCGCCCTGGCGCAATCGCGGCAGTTCAGCGCCGAGGACCTGGAAGAACGCCTGCGCGACCTGGAAAAACGCCTGAAGTCGGTCAAGCAGCAACTCGACCACGCCGACAACAACAGCTACGCCCGCCTGCGCGAGGAGTTTTCGCAGCAAGACGTCGAACGCCTGATGCGCCTGTTCAACAGCGCGCTGTTCAGTCTGCCGCTGGGCGAACACGGCATCAGCCTGGACGAGAATGGCGACTGGGTGAAATCCGTCGAACTGATCCTCGACGGCTTTAAAGGCGAGCGTTTCGAGGTGCCAGGCCTGTCCATCGACATCTCGCACATCGAACCGCCGGCGTTGCAGGCCCTGGCTGACCGCGCGGCGCTGCGCGACCAGAAAGAGCGCCTGGACAAAGAACTCAAGCAACTGAAAACCCAGCAAGCCGTGGCCGCCGACCGCGCCGCGAGCAAGACCCAGACCGAAGCGCTGTACCAACAAGTGCTGGATGCGCAGAAAGCGCTGGAAGACTTCCGTCGCGCGCAAACCCTGAGCGCCGAAGAAGGCGACAAGCTCGAACAGCTGGCGCAGATGGAGGCCGCCCAAGACGAATTGAAGCGTTCCAGCGATGCCTTCACCGAACGTGTCCAGCAACTGTCGGCCAAGTTGCAACTGGTTGGCCGCCAGATCGGTGACATGGAAGCCAAGCAACGCACCCTCGACGACGCCCTGCGCCGCCGTCAGTTGTTG
Source organism: Pseudomonas sp. MHK4 (assembly GCF_054600775.1). Classification (NCBI taxonomy): domain Bacteria; kingdom Pseudomonadati; phylum Pseudomonadota; class Gammaproteobacteria; order Pseudomonadales; family Pseudomonadaceae; genus Pseudomonas; species Pseudomonas sp. MHK4. Next base: position 212,084 of record NZ_BAAIAK010000010.1, read on the forward strand.
CCGGCAGATCTGCCGTTCGGCACGCCGTTCATGGATCCGGTCGACGATTCGATGGACAACCTGCTGCCACTGCTCAACGACTATCAGGACAGCTGGCAGGGCCTGCTGCGCGCCGATGGCCAGATCGAGGCGCTGTATGCCCAGGTACGCCTCAAGGGCGTGGCCAAGTTCGACAGCGAAGACGATATGGAACGTCGCCTGTCACTGCTGATCAACGCGTACGCGCACCGCACCGACGAAGCCCTGACTCTGGGCAAGGCCCGTCGCGCGGCCGTAACCGACATCGCCCGGACCCTGCGTAACATCCGTAGTGACTACGACAGCCTCGAGCACCAGCTGGCATTGTTCAACCGCGAGATCAACAAGCGCCAGGTGTCCAACCTGCAGAGTTTCCGCATCGTGCTGGCACCGAACAAGGAAGCGCTCAAGCACATCGACCAGATCATCCACAGCGCCGGCCAGTACGAAGAAGGCGAGACCCTGTCGGTCTTCGACCTCAGCCAGAGCGCCGAGCAGGACAACAAGAACGAAGAGGCCAAGGAATACCTGGCGCGGCTGGTGGCGGCGAACCACAACCAGCTCGGCCTCAAGGACTTGTTCGAACTGGCGTTCGAGATCACCAAGGTCAACGGATCGCCGGTGATCCACACCGACATCGACGGCGCCGCGTCCAACGGCACCACCATGACCATCAAGGCGTTGACCAACATGTATTTGTTGCTGCACTTGATGGACCGTGACCTGGCCGGGCGTGTGCGCTTGCCGTACTACCTCGACGAGGCGGCGGACATTGACGAGAAGAACCAGGCAGCACTGCTGGAAACCAGCCTGCAACTGGGCTTCGTGCCGATCCTGGCCAGTGTGAAGCCACAGGTCTGCGCCAGTGTCGCCATCGACCTGGAAGGCGGCAGCGGCCCGGCGGGCATCTACATCGACGAAGAGGACTGGAAGTACATCCGTCGTCACGAACCGGTGAAGGCGCCGGTGAATGTCGAAGCGGATGAGCCGGAGCTGGATGCGGTTTAGTTGAACCGTTAGAGACGAAAAAGGCCGCGCTCCATTGGATCGCGGCCTTTTTTGTGGTTCTTTCAGTGCGCTTCAGGGCCTCATCGCCAGCAGGCTGGCTCCCACATTGGACCTGTATATATAAATTCATTGTGGGAGCCAGCCTGCTGGCGATGGCGTCATCACTGACGCCCAAGTACTTCCTGTTACTTGCCGAGCGGGATCTTCGGCGCCCAGGTCAGCCATTCCTCTTCGAACTTGTCGAACAACGCAAACGTCTGCTCGGGCCGCGCCGGGTTGCCCATACGCTCGCCGTCTGGCGTAGCGAAGGCAACACCGCCCTGAATCATCGTCTCCAGCGACTCGGTGCGCACCGTCGCCCCTCTGAACAGGCCGACATCGAAATCAAAACCGCTGGTGTTCCAGAAACGCGTGCCACTGCGCACCAATGGCGCGTATTTCGGCTCGATCAGGATGCGGATGAGCACGCGATCCGCCGTCTGCCCCAACTCGTAACCCGTGACCTTGCCCACGGTGATTTCGCGATAGGTCACCGGCACCCCAACTTTGAGCGAGCCACGGCGAGGGGCGCTCAACACCAGGCTTAAACCAGCTTCCTGCTTGGTGGTTTCCGGCGGACTGGCCAGCGCCACGAAGTTCTTCTGCGGCCCCAGGTTCTTCGCTGCTGGCTGCACCTCGATATATTGCCCGGTAACCAACGTTTCCAGGTTCGAGGTCTTGATCAACCCAAGCTCAGGCTTGACCACCCAGAACTGACTGCCGACGCGAGCGATGCGCTCCGGGACTTCATCGATCCGTGCAGTCAGCAGCACCGACTGCAGATCGTCACTCAGGTCAACGTCTTCGATCTTGCCGACATCCAAACCCTTGAAGCGGATCGGAGTGCCGGTACGCAGGCCATCGGCCCGGTCGACCTTGATCGTGATCATCGCGCCTTTCTGGTTGGCCAGTTCATGACTGGCGAACAGGCGGAAACGCGGGATGCGCTTCTGCAACGGAGCCTTGGCTTCCGGTGTTTCAAAGGCGATGCCGCCGGCCATCAGGCTTTGCAACGATTCGCTCTTGACCTGGATCCCGCCGGTCAGACCGCCAGTCAACGTGATGCCACTGGCGTTCCAGAACCGCGTGGAAGCGTTGACCAGGTCTTCGTATTCCTTCTCGATATGGACGCCAATCACCAGCTGTTTCTTTTTGCGCGAAAACTGATAACTCTGGACCGAGCCCACCTTGACCTGCTTGTAAAGTATCGGGCTGCCCACTTCCAGCGAGCCGAGGTTATCGGTGAACAACACCAGATGCAGGCCCGGTGCACGCAAATCCAGCGGCGGCGCTTTCGGCCGTGCGACAAACTCGCGTTGCGGCGCGGCGCCTTTGTCTCCTGGGCGCACGGCGATGTAGTTACCCTTGACCAATGCTTCAAGGCCGGTGATGCCCGCCAGGGAGATCGACGGCTTGACCACCCAGAACTGCGTGCCATCGACCAGGTAATCCTCGGCGAGCGGGTCCAGCGTCAACTCGGCGCTGGCACCGGACAAATCGGGATCGACCTTGAGCGCCTTGAGGGTGCCGACCTGAATGCCTTTGTACATCACCGGCGTGCGGCCAGCCTGCAAGCCTTCGAAGTCAGTCAGCTTGACCTTGACCTTGATCCCGGCCGCTGCCGCGTCGAAATCTTCATAAAGACGGAACGGCAGGCTCGGATCGGTCGGCGGGCTGTCCTTGCGGTTTTCAGGCGTGGCAAACGCAATACCGCCAGCGACGATACTGGCCAGGGACTCACTGCGTACTTTTACACCGGACAGGTTGGCATCGATGCTGATGCCGCTGGCGTTCCAGAAGCGTGTGTGTTTGCGCACCAGCTTGGCGTAGGTCGGCTCGATGAAGACCTTGAGTTCGACCGTACTCTGGTCTTCGGAGAGCACGTAGCTTTTGATCTGCCCGACCTTGATCTGCTTGTAGAACACCGGGCTGCCACGGTTCAGCGAACCCAGGCGATCCGCCTTGATCGTCAGGTGCAGGCCTGGCTGCGCGTCGGACAGCGGCGGCTCCTCGGCCAGGGCCTTGAACTTGCGGGTAGGCTCGCCCTCGCCCGGGCTGACTGCGACATAGTTACCCGAAACCAGCGTCTCCAGTCCGGTGATACCGGCCAGCGTCACGCTCGGCTTGACCAGCCAGAAGCGCGTGCTGGTGCGCAGGTATTGCTCCACGTCCTTGTTCATCTCGACGGTCGCGATCACACCTTTGGAGCTGCCTTCATCATCAAGCTTGAGGGTCTTCACCTTGCCGACCGACATGCCTTTGTAGACGACTTCGGTCTTGTTGGCCTGGATGCCTTCACCGCTTTCGAAACGTACCTGGATCTCGATACCGGTTTCGTTGTAGGCACGCCAGCCAAGCCAACCGCCGATGATCAAGGCGATCAGGGGCAGAATCCAGATGGCAGACCAGTTCGAGGCCGGTCGGGTTTTCGCTACAGGCAAATCAGTCATGGTCGTCGTCCGACTCCGTGTTATCCCAAATCAGTCGGGGATCGAAAGTTACTGCGGCAAGCATCGTCAGAATCACCACGCTGGCGAACGCGATGGCGCCAAGATTGGCTTCGATGGTGGCAAGCCGTCCAAAATTCACGAGCGCCACCAGGATGGCGATCACAAAGATATCGAGCATTGACCAGCGGCCGATGAACTCGATAAAGCGGTACATCCATATACGCTGGCGGGCCGAGAGTGGCTGGTGGCGCTGCACGGAGAACAGCAGCAGGGCGATACCCACCAGTTTGAACGTGGGCACCATGATACTGGCGATAAACACCACCGCGGCGATGGGAATCATGCCGTGCTGAACCAGTTCGATCACGCCGGACATGATGGTGCTCGGATCACCCTTGCCCAGGGAACTCACGGTCATGATCGGCAGCAGATTGGCCGGTATGTAAAGAATGGCGGCGGTGATCAGCAACGCCCAGGTCCGCGCCACACTGTTCGGGCGGCGGGCATGCACCAGCGCGCCACAGCGAGTGCAGACCTGTTCGTCGGTATCAGCTTCCTGCTTGTTCAATTCATGGCATTCGGCGCAAATCAGAATGCCTGCATCAATCGCCCGCATGGGCATCCTCTCCTGATAAAGCCTGCCAGATCTGGTGGGGAGACATCACGACCTCCAGCAAGACCTGAACCAACAACAATCCAATGAAACATGCGAGGCCAAGGCCGATGGTCATTGCTGCCATATCTGCCAGCTTGACGATCGCGACCAGTACGCCCATGAGGTAAACCTCGAGCATCCCCCAGTCCCGCAAATGGTGGTAAATCCGGTAGAGCAGCAAGCCGTAGCTACGTCCGACGTCAAAACGGATACTCAGCAACACCACCAGTTGGCAGAGCAGCTTGAGCAGCGGAATGGCCATGCTGCACAGGAACACAATGACTGAAACGCTTTGCATGCCTGTATCGAACAGCGCAACAACCCCGCTCCAGACGGTGTCTTGCGACGATTGCCCGAGCAGATTGAGTTGCATGATGGGTAAAAAGTTCGCCGGGATATACAACAGCAGTGCCGCAATCACCAGGGCGAGACTACGCTGCACGACGTTGTATCGATGGGCGTAGAGCTCGTAACCACATCGCGGGCACAGGGCTTTCTCGCCATGGTCGAGCTCTGGCTTGCGCAACAGCAAGTCGCACTCATGGCATGCCACCAAATTGCTCAGCGGTAATTCTGACAGCTTTGAGGTGTCAACCGGATCTGGCATATGAAGCTCTGACTCCGAAAAAGTTGGGCCTATTCTAGTGCCATGAATCAAAAATAACTGTGCCAATTTGTGCACGAGTCTTTCTCGCGGACAAAAACAAAACCCCTACCTGCATGCGCAGATAGGGGTTTTGGAATTTAATCTTGACGATGACCTACTCTCACATGGGGAAACCCCACACTACCATCGGCGATGCATCGTTTCACTTCTGAG
>NZ_BAAIAK010000011.1:0-191824 GCF_054600775.1 Pseudomonas sp. MHK4
GCCGTCCGGGGCATTGACGGTGAAGGTGCCGTGCTGGGTCAACGCCGCGTTGTCGGGGTCGCTGCCGTAGGTGAGGTTTTTCTCGTAGACGGTCAGTTCGCCGCCTGCGACGTCCAGGCCGCCGAGGGTCACCCCGTCATCGTTGTTGTGTACGATGAGCACCAGCCTGGCGGTGCTGCTGTCGCCGTCAGCATCGGTGAGGGTGTAGGTGAAGGTCTCGGTGCCGTTGCCGCCGGCGTGCAAGTCCTTGAAGTCGGCGTCGCCGGGATTGAGGGTGTAGGTGTAGGTGCCATTGGCGTTAAGTACGAGGGTGCCGTAGGTGCCGATGAAAGTGCCGGGGGTGATCGGGCCGCTGTTGGGGCCGGTCGCGATGCGGTCGGCGCCTTGCACGTCGTTGCCCAGAACGTTGCCTTCGAGGGTGAGCAGGGTTTCCGAGGCGGTGTTGGCATTGTGGTCATCGATCGCCTGGGGCACGTCGTCGGTGATGTTGACGTCCAGGGTACCGGTGGCGGTGTCGCCATTGCTGTCACCGGCCACCACGGTGAAGTGTTCACTGAGTTGGGTGCCGTCACCGGTGGAATGGTTCTCGCTGCCGTTGAGGGTGTAGCTGTAACTCACCACGCCCGTGGTCGGGTTGTAGCCGGTGATGGTCAGGGTGCTACCCAGCGGCGTGGTGATCGACTGCGGAAAACCGCTGGCCACGCCGCCGCTGATCACATTGATCCCACCGATGCTCAGGCTGCTCAGCCCGTCGGGCGCCGAGACGGTGAAGGTGCCGCTCTGGGTCAGCGCGTTGGGGTTGCTCGCCGAACCCTCGGCCAGGTTGGCTTCCTTGACGGTCAGTTCACCGCCCTCCACTGACAGCCCGTTGAGGGTGACCGGATTGTTCTCGGGCGGGGTGACCACAGGCGGTATGACTTGCGGTGGAGTGACTTCCGGCGGCGTGACTTCGGGCGGAGTGGTTTCAGGTGGTGTTACCAGAGGCGGAATTACCACCACTGGCGGCGTAACGACAGGCGGCGTAATCAGCGGTGCAGAGGCGCCGTCGTCCGGGTTGTGATCGCCGTCGTGCCGCTCCCGAGGAAATTCCGGAATGCCGTTGAACCCGGCGGTGGGGAAACCAAGGGTTGGATCGACATGCCCCCCCACTTCCTCAAGCATGACAAAACTGTGGCCCCCGCCCAGTGCGCCCCCGGCAGGTCCGGTCGAACCCGGGCCGGCCGCCGTGGCTTCAGCGGTCTGGGTCGGGTCGTCACCGGCGGCAATGGCTTTTTGCAGTTGCTCGACATCGGTCAACTGTGCCTGGCTCGGGGTCGTTGCTTCAGCCGTATCGACATGGGGCGAAGTTTGCGCCAACAACTGGTCAGTCATTTGCAGGCTACTGTCGCGGCCTAGCGTCAGTTCCTGGCCGTTCTGCAGATGCACCGCCACCGCGCCTTCGGCCCCGGTCACCAGTTGATCGCCGGCAAACAACCGATCCCCCTCGACCAGCACTCGACGGGCGCCATCACCCGCCACCGCGAAGACCTGACCGATAACCTTGCTGACGATACCGATGAGCGTAGCCATGTGCATTCCCTCCGCTGCCAACGCTTTGTCGGCACCCTGTCTGAATGCGGAGAATATGCACATGGGCTCAAGCAGGTTACCTGGCGAATCGCCGCCGCCGTCGCGACCTGGATAAACCCTTTGCAATCAATGGCATTGGGCTACCTGTCGAAAACAACGTCATCCGCCAGCGTTGCGTAACAGTCCTGAATCACCTTGGCGACAAAAAACCGTCACCCCAGTCTGCGCCGCATCCCTCCCCTCCAGCACTTCTCCGCTCTTTGTCGATAAGTGGACTTGACCTTTCCTCAAGCCCTGATGAGCGCCATAAGGCACATAAATCAAGGGCTTTCGCAGTGAACAATGTGCTGGATTTTGCAGAGTACATAAGTTTTTTTTGGCATAAAGCTTATGAGAAAAACTTCTTAGGTTCGCCTGAAAATGTTCTTAGCTCTCTTGTTACAAGCATGAAACGGTTTTACCTATAAATGTCGTCAAATAATTGGCGACGCATAAAGCACTATTAGGATTCAGGGAGATGAACCATGCGCCTTTTAAACCCCCTCTTCAGCGCGGTTTTGCTGGCAATTGCCTGCAGTTCCCAAGCGCATGCCATGTCGCTGACCGAAGCGATCCAGAGCACTATCGCGACCCACCCGGAGCTGGCATCGCGGGTGGACAGCCGTCTGTCGGCTGATGAAGACGTGAAGGTCGCCAAGGGGGGCTTTTATCCATCAGTGGACCTGAATGCCGCGTACGGGCGCGGGTACAGCGACAACACCAACACCCGGGCGCTGGGCAATCACCACACCGAAATCCTCAATTACACCCAGTCGGAACTGCGTCTGCGGCAGATGCTCTTCGACGGGTTCAATACCGCCAACGAAGTCGAGCGGACCAAGGGCGTCGTCAACTCCCGGGCGTATTACGCCCAGGGCACCGCCCAGGACCTGGCCCTGCGTACTACCGAGGTGTACCTCGAAGTGCTCAAGCGCCGCGAACTGGTGACCTTGGCCAAGAACAACCTGCAAGCGCACTTGCGCGTCAACGATCAGATCGGCCTGCGCACCGAGCGCGGGGTCGGCAGCAACGCCGATGCCGACCAGTCCAGTGCCCGTAGGGCCCTGGCGGAAAACAACCTCGACACCGCCGAAGTCGATCTGGCCGACGCCGAGTCGAACTTCGCCGCCGTGGTCGGCCGCCTGCCCGATGAACTCGAAGCGCCGCCGTCGATCCGTGGCGAAGTGCCGGCCTCGCTGACGGATGCCCAGCAAAGCATGGTGGACAACAACCCGTACCTGAAATCCGCCCAGGCCGACGTGCAATCGGCCGAGAGCCAGTACGAAGTTGCCAAGTCGCCGTTCTACCCACGCTTCGACGCCGAAGCCGCGGTAGGCGCGAACAACAACATCGCCGGCGAAGAAGGCCATGACAACGAATGGCGGGTCGGTGTGGTGATGAACTACAACCTGTTCCGCGGCGGCAGCGACAAGGCGCGCCTGCAATCCGATGCCCACAAGATCAATCAGGCGATGGACATCCGCAACAACGCCTTGCGCCAGCTCAACGAAAACATCCACCTGGCCTGGAACGCCATGGTCAACGCCAAGAAACAAACGCCAACCGCCCGCGAGTACGCCGAGACCAGCCGACGCGTGCGCGTGGCGTATCAGGATCAGTTCGGCCTCGGCCAACGTACCCTGCTCGACCTGCTGGACAGCGAAAACGAGCTGTACAACGCCAACCGCCGCTACACCGAAGTCCGCTACACCGAGGAGTATTCGATGTACCGTGTGCTGGCGAACATGGGCCAGTTGCTGAGCAAGCAACGCGTGGTGCTGCCGGCCGACGCCGTCGCCCAGGCCGAAGTGAAAAGCGAAGCTCGCCTGCCTGAACTCAGGTGAACAGCCCTGTGTAGGGCGTGCAGATACCCATGCCATATGCCGTAGCGCAACGGGAGCGATCAATGTGACCAGCATGGAAACCGCCAACACCGGTGTCGATCCACGCCTGAGCTTCGATGACCCGCTTCTGGACGGTCTGTTGATCCTCTGCAAACTCCATGGCGCGACGGTCAGTCGCGCCAGCCTCAGTGCCGGGCTCCCAATGGCACACCAACGCTTGAGCCTGGACCTGCTGCCCCGCGCAGCGGCCCGGGCGGGACTGCAGGCGCGCCTGCTGCGTCGCGAACTGAAAGACATCAGCGCGCTCAACCTGCCGGTATTGCTGCTGCTCAACAACGGCCGCACCACCGTGTTGCGCCGCTATGGCGAGGACGGCCGTGTCCTGGTCCTGCCCAGCGAAGCCGATGGCGGCGAGCAATGGACCACCACCCAAGAACTTGCCGAACACTACAGTGGCCAGGCGCTCTTCGCCCGGCCCCGGCATGAACTCGAAGACCTTCGTTCCCCCCTGGTGCCGCGGGTAGAGGCCTGGTTTCGCGACACGTTGAAGCTGTCGAAATGGTTATACAGTGATGCGATCCTGGCGAGTTTCCTGATCAACCTGCTGGGGCTGATGGTGCCGCTGTTCGTGATGCAGACCTACGACCGCGTGGTGCCGAACCAGGCCACCTCGACCCTGTGGGTGCTGTCCGTCGGCCTGCTGATCGGTACCGGTTTCGAACTGGTGCTGCGGGTGGTGCGCGCGCACTTGCTGGACACCGCCGGCAAGAAGACCGACGTGATTCTCTCGGCGACCCTGTTCGAACGCATCACCGGCATGGCGATGAAAGCCAGGCCTGCGACCATCGGTGGCTTTGCCCAGAGCATTCACGACTTCCAGGGCCTGCGTGAGTTCCTCACCGCCGTGACCCTTACCAGCCTGATCGACCTGCCCTTTGCCCTGCTGATGCTGGTGGTGATCGGCCTGCTGGGCGGCTGGCTGGTGGTGATTCCGGTCCTGGCGTTCCCGATCACGATCATTTTCGCCATGATCATTCAGGCGCGCTTGCGCGACACCGTGCAGAAAAGCCTGAGCCTGGGCGCCGAACGCCAGGCCCTGCTGATCGAAACCCTCGGCGGCCTGGAAACCCTCAAGGCCTGCAGCGCCGAAAGCGAGCGCCAGCACAAATGGGAAAGCACCCACGGCGCCCTCACCCGCCTCGACAGCCATGCGCGTAATCTCTCGGCACTGGCCACCAACGGCACGCTATTCATCCAGCAGTTTTCCGGCATGGCGACCATCGTTGCCGGGGTCTACAGCATCATCGCCGGCAACCTCAGCGTCGGCGCGCTGGTGGCGACCTACATGCTCGGCAGCCGGGTACTGGCACCGCTAGGCCAAATCGCCGGCCTGATCACGCGCTACCAGCAAGCGCAGCTGACCATGAAAAGCACCGACGCGCTGATGTCCCTGCCGCAAGAACGCGATGCCAACCAACGCCCGCTGGAACGCACGCAACTGCAAGGCGCCCTGGACGTGGTCGGCGTGACCTTCCACTACAACGGCCAGAACGCCCCGGCGCTGGCCAATGTCAGCTTCAGCGTGAAACCCGGCGAACGGATCGGCATCATCGGTCGCAGCGGCTCGGGCAAAAGCACCCTGGCGCGCCTGGTGATGGGGTTCTACGAACCGGCGCAAGGCCAATTGCTGCTCGATGGCCTGGACCTGCGCCAACTGGACGTCGCGGACCTGCGCCATCAGATCGGCTACGTCGCTCATGACCTGCCGCTGCTGGCCGGTAGCTTGCGCGACAACCTGACTTTGGGGGCGCGCTACATCAGTGACGCGCGCATGCTCGAAGTGGCCGAACTGACCGGCGTCACCGAACTGGCCCGGCAACACCCGCAAGGCTTCGACCGCCCTGTCGGCGAGCGCGGGCAACTGCTGTCCGGTGGTCAACGCCAGGCGGTATTGCTCGCCCGGGCGTTGCTGCTCGACCCACCGATCATGCTGCTCGACGAGCCCACTAGTGCCATGGACAACAGCAGCGAAGACGCCTTGCGGCAAAAACTCCACACCTGGGTCCAGGGCAAGACCGTGCTGCTGGTGACCCATCGCACCTCGATGCTCAGCCTGGTCGATCGCCTGGTCGTGCTGGACAACGGACGGATCGTCGCTGACGGCCCGAAAGAAGCGGTCATCGATGCATTGCGCAAGGGCCGTGTTGGCTCTGCGGCCGTCTAGGAGTTGCCTATGTCCGCTTCATCGGATGCTTCGAAAGCACGTGGCTACTTCGACAGTTTCAGCAAAAGTGCCGAAGCCGAGTTCATGCCGGAAACGGCCGGCGCCGCGTTGCAGGACTCCCCACGCTGGTCGCGGATCACCGTATGGCTGGCTGCCGCGTTGCTGATCAGCGCGTTGGCCTGGGCCAAGTTCGCGGTGCTGCAGGAAGTCACCATGGGCGAAGGCAAGGCGATTCCGTCGAGCAAGGTCCAGGTGATCCAGAACCTCGAGGGCGGTATCGTCACCGAGATCTTCGTGCGTGAAGGGCAGATGGTGAACAAGGGCGACACCTTGCTGCGCCTGGATGACACGCGCTACCTGTCGAACAAGGGCGAAAGCGAGGTCGATCGCTATGCGCTGACCGCGCAGGTCGAACGCCTGTCGGCCGAAGCCGAAGGCCGGCCATTCAAGCTGTCGGAAGAAGTGATCGCCAAGGCGCCGCAAGTCGCCGAAGACGAACGCTCGCTGTACGAACAGCGGCAACGTCGACTGGCCAGCGAACAACGCACGCTCACCGAACAACTGCGGCAAAAAACCCAGGAACTGGCGGAATTTCGCTCGAAAGCCGGGCAATACGGCTCCAGCCTGGCGCTGGTCAACCAGGAGATGGCCATGTCCGAGCCGCTGGTCAAGACCGGCGCCGTATCACCGGTGGAGATCCTGCGGCTCAAGCGCAGCGCGGTGGAAATCCGTGGTTCGTTGAACGCCACCACCCTGGCCATTCCCCGGGCGGAATCGGCGATCGCCGAGATCAGGAGCAAGATCGACGAATCCGAACAGTCGTTCCGCTCGGATGCGGCCAAAGAGCTGAACGAGAAACGCACCGACCTGTCGAAAATCACAGCTTCCAGCATTGCCATCGACGACCGCGTGACCCGTACCACGGTGCTCTCGCCGGTCAAGGGCATCATCAAGATGCTGAAGGTCAATACCATCGGCGGCGTGGTCCAGCCGGGCAGTGACATGGTGGAAATCGTGCCGTTGGAAGACAACCTGCTGATCGAGGCCAAGGTTCGCCCACAGGACGTAGCGTTCCTGCATCCTGGCCAGAAAGCCATGGTCAAGTTCAGTGCCTACGATTACACGATCTACGGCGGCTTGAGCGCCAAGCTGGAGCTGATCGGCGCCGACACCATCACCGACGACAAGGGCAACAGCTTCTACCTGATCCAGGTGCGCACTGACAAAAATCACTTGGGCGGGGACGTAAAACCGTTGCTGATCATTCCGGGGATGGTGGCGACGGTGGATATCATTACCGGGGAGAAAACCGTGTTGGATTATCTGCTTAAACCGGTGTTGAAAGCGCGGACCGAGGCGATGCGCGAGCGGTAGTTACTCGAAAGTTGTGGTGATTGATCTACCGCCGAAAAGGCCGGCACATAGGACGATCATCTGTCGCCATGATTACGCTGGTAAACCTCCTCCCCCATCGCCGCAATCTGCCCCTCGATCAACGCCTCGAACGGCCTGAGCAACGGCGCAAAGCTGGTCGGCGCTTCAAGGGTTTCCAGCGCCTGCACGATCGCCTCCACCGTCGACAACGCCCCGGGCCCCGGTGCCTTTCGCAGTCGATAACGCGATACCCCGCCTGATACCAGCGTCACCCTCGGCAACGCCGCCAGCAGCGGATTCAGGTGCAGCATCTTGCGCGCCTTGCGCCAGGTGCCGTCCGGTACGACCAGCAACAGCGGCTCATCGGTGACGGGGCAGGCCTGCATCGGCTGCGCGTCCTCCCCGGGAAACAGCAACCGCGCCCGATAGCCTGGCGGGTTCAACAACCTCGGCAGATCCTCGAACACCTCACCGACGATCAACTCGGCATTGTTCAACCCAAGCGCCGCCAACCGCGCGGTGTTCAGGGCATGGTTCACTTCGCTCGGGTGTTGCAACAGCAACACGCGGGTGCGGCTGTCGAGGCTGGGGATCAGCGGGCACAGGCAATGGCTTTGCGGGCGCAGACAGCGCGGACATTGAATTCTCGGCATCTTCTTCACGCCTGGTTGAGTTGTGCTTTGAGCAGGTCGCGAAAGGTCTGGATCAGCGGCTCACGGCTGCGGCCACGGCGCACGATCATCGAGAACGGCGCCTGATAACCGAAGGTGGCCGGCAGCAGCACCCGCAGGTCGCCCTTGTCGGCCCACGCCTGGGCGTAGTGTTCCGGCAGGTAACCGATGTAGGCGCCGGACAGCACCAGAATCAGCTGCGCCTCCATACTCTCCACGGTTGCGGCGCTGTGCTTGAAACCATGACGGGCCAGTTCGGCCTGGCTCCAGTAGCCGCGACCGACCATGCGTTGCTGGGTGATGACCTGCTCGGGGATGCGCCGCTCGTTGAACAGCGGATGCCGGGTACTGCAATACAACCAGTGCTGTTCGCGGTACAGCGGCATGTACACCAGGCCGCTCATGCGCGTGGAAAACGCGCCGATGGCCAGGTCCAGGCGATTGTCCTGCACACCCAGTTGCAGTTCATAGGGGCTCATCACCGACAGGTGCAAGTGCACCGCCGGGTGCTCCTGGCTGTAGGCGCCGATGGCTTCGGCGAACGGCAGGGCCTTGTCGCTGACGGTGGAGTCGATCACCCCCAGGTTCAGCGTACCGCGCAATTCGCCCTTGAGTGCGGCGGCATATTGTTCGAAACCTTCGAGCTCGCCCAACAAACGCAGGGTTTCCTGATGGAACAGTTCACCCTTGCTGGTCAGGCTGAACCCGCCGCGGCCGCGATGGCACAAGACCAGGCCCAGGGCGGATTCGAGCTGGCTCATGTAGGTACTGATGGCCGACGTCGAGAGGTTGAGCTCGTGCTGGGCGTTGGCGAAGCCCTGATGACGCACCACGCTGACGAAGATGCGCAATAGTTTGAGGTCGGGTAAAGCGTTGGCCATGGGGGCTCCGTAACCTGTCCAGAGAGATCGTGGTAACGATCGGTGAGAAGTCTATCGCCGCCCCCGCCATTAGTTTAGAAAAATCTGAACTAAGTATTTGCCCGTAGCGATTCTTCCCGGCCACTACATTTCGCAGAATCGGCGCCACAAGGTTCGCCCGTGCCTTCCGTGGACGGCGAAACCCAATAAATAAAACAACGACGATGAGGCCCTACCCGTGGACAAGATTCTTCACCAACCACTGGGCGGCAACGAAATGCCGCGCTTCGGCGGCATCGCCACCATGATGCGACTCCCCCATGTACCGACCGCTGCAGGTCTGGACGCCGCTTTTGTCGGCGTGCCGCTGGACATCGGTACCTCCCTGCGCCCTGGCACTCGTTTCGGACCTCGCGAAATCCGCGCCGAATCGGTGATGATCCGCCCGTACAACATGGCCACCGGCGCTGCACCGTTTGACTCGCTGTCGGTTGCCGACATCGGCGATGTGGCGATCAACACCTTCAACCTGCTGGATGCCGTACGGATCATCGAAGAATCCTACGACAACATCCTCGAACACGATGTGATCCCCCTGACCCTGGGCGGCGACCACACCATCACCCTGCCGATCCTGCGTGCCATCCATAAAAAGCACGGTAAGGTCGGACTGGTGCACATCGATGCCCACGCCGATGTGAACGATCACATGTTTGGCGAGAAAATCGCCCACGGCACCACCTTCCGCCGCGCCGTCGAAGAAGGCCTGATCGATCCGGACCGTGTGGTCCAGATCGGCCTGCGCGCCCAGGGCTACACCGCTGATGACTTCAACTGGAGCCGCAACCAGGGCTTCCGAGTGGTCCAGGCCGAAGAGTGCTGGCACAAATCCCTGGCGCCACTGATGGCTGAAGTTCGCGAAAAAGTCGGCGGCGGCCCGGTGTACCTGAGCTTCGACATCGACGGCATCGATCCGGCCTGGGCGCCGGGTACCGGCACCCCGGAAATCGGTGGTCTGACGACCATTCAGGCCATCGAGATCGTTCGCGGCTGCCAAGGCCTGGACCTGGTCGGTTGCGATCTGGTAGAAGTCTCGCCCGCTTACGACACCACCGGCAACACCTCGCTGCTGGCCGCCAACCTGCTGTACGAAATGCTCTGCGTACTGCCTGGCGTGGTCCATCGCTGAGGATCGGTCATGAACGAACGTGATCAGGTATTGAAAGCGGCCGCCGACCTGGTGTCCGCCTTCGCCCGTAACGATCGCGAAGCCTACTTCGGCGCTTTCAGCCTTGATGCCAGCTTCGTCTTCTACACCCTCGAACAGCCGCTGCTGTCGCGCGCTGCCTACCAGGCATTGTGGGACCGCTGGCGTGCCGAGGACGGCTTCGAGGTGCTTTCGTGCACCTCGAGCAACGCCTTCGTCAGCCTGCAGGGCGACGTGGCGATTTTCATCCATGACGTGGCCACTGAGCTGCGCATGCAAGGGGAGCAACACTTCAGCCAGGAGCGCGAGACGATTGTTTTCAAAAAACAAGCGTCTGGCCAAGAACAACAAGGCCTATGGCTGGCCTGCCACGAACATTTGTCCGCGATGCCGGAAGGGCTGCCAACCCCTTAGCCAAACAGGTGACGCTCACACACGATGAGCGCGCCTTTATGATCGGAGCAGATCATGAATAACAACAACAACGACCAAAGCCTTACGCAGATTGAAACCCACGGGGTCGAACAGATCCCGGACAACGAACGCACCGCAGGCCCGACGGACTTGTTCCGGATGATCTTCGGGGGTTCCAACACCTTCGCCACCGCCGTGCTCGGCAGCTTCCCGGTACTGTTCGGCCTGTCTTTTCATGCGGGCGTGCTGGCGATCGTGCTGGGCGTGTTGCTGGGTTCGCTGATCCTCGCGCCGATGGGCCTGTTCGGTCCGATCAACGGCACCAACAACGCCGTGTCTTCCGGTGCACACTTCGGCGTGCACGGGCGGATCGTCGGATCGTTCCTGTCGCTGTTGACCGCCATTGCCTTCTTCTCGCTCTCGGTGTGGAGTTCGGGTGATGCGCTGATCGGTGGCGCCAAACGCCTGATCGGCCTGCCGGAAACCGACCTGACCCTGGGCCTGGCCTACGGTCTGTTCGCGATCCTGGTGCTGACCGTGTGCATCTATGGCTTCCGTTTCCTGCTGTGGGTCAACAAGATCGCGGTATGGAGCGCCAGCCTGTTGTTCCTGTTGGGCGTCTTCGCTTTCGCAGGGCCTTTCGATGTGAACTACGCCGGCACCGTGAACATGGGGCAGCCGGGTTTCTGGGCAGCGTTCATCGGCGCCGCGCTGGTGGCCATGAGCAACCCGATCTCCTTCGGTGCGTTCCTGGGCGACTGGTCGCGCTACATTCCGCGTGACACCTCCAAGCGCCGGATCATGGCGGCGGTGGTGATTTCGCAAATCGCGACCTTCATCCCGTTCCTGTTTGGCCTGACCACTGCGACCATCGTAGCGATCAAGGCTCCGGACTACATCGCGGCCAACAACTATGTCGGCGGCTTGCTGGCGGTTTCACCCAGCTGGTTCTTCCTGCCGGTGTGCCTGATTGCGGTGATCGGCGGCATGTCCACCGGCACCACCTCGCTCTATGGCACCGGGCTGGACATGTCCAGCGTGTTTCCACGGGTGCTGTCGCGGGTCAAGGCGACGTTGCTGATCGGTGTGATGTCGATTGCGTTCATCTTCATCGGACGCTTCGCGGCGAACCTAGTGCAGAGCGTGTCGACTTTCGCCGTGCTGATCATCACCTGCACCACCCCCTGGATGGTGATCATGATCATCGGCCTGCTGGTGCGTCGCGGCTTCTATTGCCCGGATGACCTGCAAGTGTTCACCCGCGGCGAGAAAGGTGGCCGCTACTGGTTCACCCACGGCTGGAACTGGCGTGGCCTGGGTGCCTGGATCCCGAGCGCGGCCGTCGGCCTGTGCTTCGTGAACCTGCCGGGGCAGTTCGTCGGACCACTGGGCGAAATGGCCGGCGGCATCGACATCAGCCTGCCGGTCACCCTGGGCCTGGCCTCGCTGGTGTACCTGGCACTGCTGAGCCTGTTCCCGGAACCGCGCGCGGTGTTCGGCCCGAATGATCCACGCAGCAAGAGCACGGATCCGCTCGTTAAACCGGCTATCCGCCAAACAGCTTGATCCACCTGTAGGAGCGAGGCTTGCCCGCGAAGAACGATGACGCGGTTTGCCTGATGGACCGCGGTGCCTTGTTCGCGGGCAAGCCACGCTCCTACAGAAAAGATTGATTTTCAGCCTCACATAAAAAAGACAATCGGAGACACGCCATCATGGCTTTGGATTTATTCGTCGTACTCATCTACGCCGCCGCGATGCTGATACTCGGCTATTACGGCATGCGCAAGGCCAAGACCAACGAAGACTTTTTGGTCGCCGGTCGTAACCTCGGCCCGAGCCTGTACATGGGCACCATGGCCGCCACCGTCCTGGGCGGTGCGTCCACCGTGGGCACCGTGCGCCTGGGCTACGTGCATGGCATCTCCGGTTTCTGGCTGTGCGCAGCACTGGGTTGCGGGATCGTGGCGCTGAACCTGTTCCTCGCCAAGCCATTGCTCAAGCTGAAGATCTACACCGTTACCCAGGTCCTGGAAAAACGCTACAACCCGATGGCCCGCTCCGCGAGTGCGGCGATCATGCTGGCGTACGCGCTGATGATCGGCGTGACCTCGATCCTGGCCATCGGCACCGTGCTGCAAGTGCTGTTCGGCCTGCCATTCTGGGTCTCGGTACTGCTCGGCGGTGGCGTCGTGGTGGTTTATTCGGCCATTGGCGGCATGTGGTCGCTGACCCTGACCGACATCGTCCAGTTCGTGATCAAGACCGTAGGCCTGATGTTCATCCTGCTGCCAATCTGCATGTACCGTGTGGGCGGCTGGGATGAACTGGTGTTGAAACTCCCGGCGGCAAGCTTCAGCTTCACCACCATCGGCTGGGACACCATCATCACCTACTTCATGATCTACTTCTTCGGCATCCTGATCGGTCAGGACATCTGGCAACGGGTGTTCACCGTCAAGACCGCCAAAGTCGCCCAGGTCGCCGGTACCGCTGCCGGTATCTACTGCATCATCTACGGTCTGGCCTGCGCCCTGATCGGCATGGCCGCTCACGTACTGATCGCGGACCTGGACAACGTCAACAACGCTTTCGCCGCCATCGTGAAGCTGTCCCTGCCGGACGGTATCCGAGGCCTGGTGATCGCTGCCGCACTGGCCGCCATGATGTCCACCGCCAGCGCCGGCCTGCTCGCCGCCGCCACCACCCTGACCGAAGACCTGCTGCCAAAACTGCGCGGTGGTAAACAGTCGAGCCTGGGCCTGAACCGCCTGGTAACCCTGCTGACCGGTATCGTGGTGCTGGGTATCGCCCTGGTGGTGAACGACGTGATCAGCGCCCTGACCCTGGCCTACAACCTGTTGGTGGGCGGCATGCTGGTGCCGCTGATCGGCGCGATCTTCTGGAAACGCGCCACCACCGCCGGCGCCATCGCCAGCATGGGTCTGGGCTTCGCCACAGCGCTGGTGTTCATGTTCAAGGACGGCCTGGATGCCAACACGCCGATCTACTACAGCCTCGGCGTAGGCCTGGTGAGCTTCGTGGTCGTTAGCCTGCTGTCTCGTCGCCCGATGACGCTGGCCAGCGCCGCCTAAGCTGAAACATAACGACTTGATGCTTTCTTCGACGAGTGTGGCGTCGGTTGCCACACTCGTTTTTTTTCGCCTGAAGGAAACTGCCCATGAAGATCGTCAGCCGCGATCAGTGGTTCGAAGTCAAACAGCTCAGTGACGGCATCCGCCTGATTCACGAGCCCTTCATTCGCCCCTTCTATCGCTGCAACCTTTGGCATATCCAGGGCCGCGATAAAGACCTGTTGCTGGACAGCGGATCGGGGCTGGTCAGCCTGCGCGAACAACTGCCATGGATCACCGAGCGGCCCCTGGTGGCGGTGGCCAGTCACTGCCATTTCGACCACATTGCCGGGCACCACGAATTCGTCGAGCGCCTGGTGCACCCGGCGGAGGCGGACATCCTTGCCGCACCGGACGGTGAGAACGACTTGAGCAAGGCCTTTGTCGGCGACGACATGTTCGAAGCGCACCCCGATTGTCCGTTGTGCTACGCCGAGTATCGGGTCAAGGCCGCACCGGCCACCGGGACCATCGAGGAAGGCGATGTATTGGACCTGGGCAACCGGGTGATGCAAGTGCTGCACACGCCGGGGCACTCGCCGGGCGGCATCAGCCTGTACGAAGCGGCCACCGAGACCCTGTTCAGCGGCGACATCATTTACGACGGGCCGTTGATCGAAGACGCTTACCACTCCAACCTCGACGACTACGTACGCAGTCTGCAGCGTTTGCGTGCCCTGCCGATCCGTACGGTGCATGGCGGGCATTTCGGCAGCTTTTCCGGGGACCATCTACGCCATATGATTGACCAGTGGCAACGCTCGCACGCCTGAAGCCTGCTGTACTCAATCCCAGGAACAAAATGCAGGGACGATCACCACAACGTCGTCGAAGCCCCCATGAAAAGAACTGCCGTGCGTGCCACCGTGCATCAGTACATCAGCCGCCTGCTTGAAGGCCGGGATGACTTCGACGACAACGCCAGCCTGGCGCAGTTGGGATTGGATAAAGCGGATATCGAAGACCTGATCTTCCATCTGGAAGACGAACTCGGCTTGACGGCGTTCACCGCCGAGGAAGACCGGATGCTCAAGACCGCCAGGACGGCAAACGACTTGAGCCGGTTCTTGATGGAGATCGGGCGGCATTGACCTGGCCGATTTCCCTGTGAAACACCCATTGCTCATGGAGCAGCAGCCTTTGGCTGCTGCTGCAAAACGGCGTCGCGTTTACCGGCGACGCTGCTGGCGTCGACGCTGTTCGTCGTCGGTACGAATAGGCACAGGTTGCAGAGGCGGTTCAATCAAACCGAGCGCAACACCCAGGTCGTGCAGCCAGTTTTGGATTTTCTCTTTCATGATGCCCCCTTCAGGGTAGTGCCGGGCGACCGGAATTCTGTAGTCGCTTCGCACTGATAATAGTCCGAAGTGTCGAGCAATGCTCGCCAAACATAGCAACGATCTGTTACTGAATGGATCACAATCCGACGACAAGAGTTCAGCCAGGCGCATTGCCACCAGCGGGCGGCCTCACTCAAGGCTGTCCAAGCGTCCTGCGTAAACGTCGGCGCACCCACTGTTCAGCGCTTACAAAGGTAATCCCCAGCAGCACCAGAATGGCTCCGATGACAAAATTGAGGCTCAGCGCCTCCCCCAGCAGGACAACCCCGAACGTGACGCCAAACAGGGGCGTCATGAATGAAAATACCGCCAGGTTGGCCGCCAGGTAACGGCGCAGCAGCCAAAACCAGACCAGGTAGCTGAAGAACGAGACCACGATGCCCTGGAACAACACGCTGGCCACCGCCACGCGGGTCACGCTGACGTGGGTGATCTGGCCACTGAGCAACGCAATCAGCAACAGGCCGACGAAACCGACGATCAGCTGATAAAACAAGGTCAGGGTCACCGGCGCCTCCGACAGACGCGATGCGCGCACCACCACGGTGGTCGCCCCCCAGCAGGCTCCCGCCAGGACGCCCAGCGCATCGCCCAGCAACATGCGGCGATCGAGGTTGTCCCAGGACAAACCACCGGCAAAGGCAATGCCGATCCCGACGAAGGCGAGGAAAATGCCCAGCCATTGCAAAGGCCGCAAACGCTCGCTCGGCAATAACCAATGCACGCCCAGCGCCGTAAAAATCGGCGCGGTGTAGAGGAACACCGACATGTGCGCCGCCGTGGTCAGCTGCAGGCCTTCGGAAATGAACAGGAACTCCAGGCCAAACAAGGCCCCGGCCAACAGCCCGCCGCGCCAGGTGGCGCCCACCTGGTTCCAGCCGCCCTTCCAGCAGATCAACAACCCCACCAGCAGTGCGGACAGGCCCGAACGCCCGGCTGCCTGCATGACCGGCGCAATATCGGGCGCCGCCCACTTGATCATTACCTGCTGAATGCCCCAGACCAGGCACAACCCCACCATCACTTGCAGGGCAAATCCATCGGCGCTGCGCCGGGAGGCGCTCACCCTGATACCTCGACAACACAGAACATGGGAGGATCAGCTCAGTTCAATACGATCGGCATGAATGACAATCTGGCCGTTCTTGTACAACGCACCAATGGCCTTCTTGAAGTTGCCCTTGCTGACGCCGAACATGCTGCTGATCAGGGTTGGATCGCTCTTGTCGCTGACGGCCAGGCTGCCGTTGTTCTCGCGTAACTTGGCGAGGATCTTCGAGTTCAGGCTGCTGGCCGCTTCGACACCCACCGGTTGCAGGCTCAGGCTGATCTTGCCGTCGCTGCGAACTTCCTTGATGAAGCCCTTCTCTTCTTTGCCGGCGCGCATGAACTTGAAGATTTCGTTCTTGTGAATCAGGCCCCAGTGCTTGTTGTTGATGATTGCCTTGAAGCCCATGTCGGTGGCTTCGGCCACCAGCAAATCAACTTCCTGACCTGGGGTGTAGTTGGCGGGCGTCTTGTCCAGATACCGGTCCAGACGCGCCGTCGCGGTAATGCGGCGGGTATGCTTGTCGAGGTAGACATGCACCACGGCATATTCACCGGCCGTCATCTGGCGCTTTTCTTCCGAATACGGCAACAGCAGGTCTTTGGGCAGGCCCCAATCGAGGAACACGCCAATACTATTGACTTCAACAACTTTCAAACTGGCGAATTCACCGACTTGAACTTTCGGCTTTTCAGTAGTTGCGATGAGTTTGTCATCGCTATCCAGATAAACAAAAACGTTGAGCCAGTCTTCATCTTCACTGGGAATATCTTTTGGAATATAACGATTAGGCAGCAGGATTTCGCCATCCGCGCCACCGTCCAGATATAAACCGAAGTTAGTGTGTTTAACTATTTGTAAACTGTTGTAACGCCCGACTAAAGCCATGTCCAATACCCTCATTGCGTGGCGCCATTCTACCCGGTTTTAGCGGTCAGGTTCGGCGGTCAGCCCGGTGGAGCCAGAAATTCCGCGCAAAGCCTTAATTTTCTTGGTTTTGCCCTGCTCGACCGGCCGCTCGTCTGACTGATCTGTCAGTTATCCTGCCGCCCACCCTGGATGGAGCGCTGTTTTTCCGAGCCGAGTTCTTAGTTAAAACAGCGGCTTAGGGCAATATCGCAAATAACAACTTGCATTTTGTCGCACCACCACCCAATGTCCTCCAGCGGATATTTACCAAGCAAATATGAAGTCAATCCTGTACGATGCCTGGCCAAGTTAATTTTCTACAGGTTAATGGCCGCCATGCGCGTAAAAGCATCCAACAGCAAAGCAAAGCCAGCTCCAGCCGTCGAAACCAGCGAGTCGATCAACAGCCAGATCGCTGCGTTTCTCAAATCCGGTGGTGAAATCCAGCAAATTGCCAAAGGTGTCAGCGGCCAGACGTTCGGCCCGTCCAAGCAGATCACGCTCGGCAAGAAGTAATACCCTGCGCTGCACCTGGTCCCTAAGCGCTTTGAGCTTCGAAGCGCTTGGACTGGAACCCCGCCCCACCCTCGCTGCAAACCCTCCAATCTTGTAGAAATCGACGAACGGCCCTCACTCGCCGTCATTCGTCGGTATTCTTGCACGCGTCTAGATCAAGCGTTTCAGCAGGCTCAAGCTTGCGCTCGCTGTCCATGGAGTGACGCATGCGCATACCCTCTTGCTTACCCCTACTGCTCGCCGGCCTGCTGGCGTGTCCGACGGTGCACGGGCAAATCTTTCAACGCGAGCTGGGGGCCTTCGACCTCAAGCTCGGGACGAGCCCCAGTCGCAGCATGGCCCAGGGCCTCGTCAAGCCATCGGCCGTTGGCTCGTTTCATGGCGGCCTGGACCTGACTCATGACAGCGGTTTCTACTTTGGCCAATGGTCGCCGAGCATGGGCATCAGTCCGGGGAAGAACCTCGAAATAGACTCCTACGCGGGCTTCAAGCAACCCTTCGACCAGGTCCTTGGCTACGAAGTGGGCGTTATCCATTACAGCTACCCCGAAGTCGACACCCTCGACAGTCAGGAAGTGTTCGGTGGCCTCACCCTGTTGGGCAGTCGTTTCGGCGCAGCCTTGAGCAACGACCCGGACAAACAGAACAGCACGCTGTTTGCCGACCTGCGCGGCAACCAGCCGTTCGGTATCGGGGTCAGCATGAAATACACCACCCATCAATTGAACACGCCAGTCGCGGTGGACGGCGGTTATGTCGGCAGCTTCACCGACTGGTCGGTAAAACTGTCCCGACCGTTCATGGGCATAGATGTCGATCTGATCTACAGCGACTCCAGCCTCAACGGCAGCTATTGTTCAGCCTATACCGGGCAAAATAGTCAGTGCGACGCACTACTCACCCTCAAGGCCGAGCGCGCGTTCTACTGACGG
This sequence comes from Pseudomonas sp. MHK4, assembly GCF_054600775.1. Lineage (NCBI taxonomy): Bacteria > Pseudomonadati > Pseudomonadota > Gammaproteobacteria > Pseudomonadales > Pseudomonadaceae > Pseudomonas > Pseudomonas sp. MHK4. The sequence continues at coordinate 18,082 of NZ_BAAIAK010000011.1, forward strand.
GCTGAACTGCCGGGTTGATTCTGCGTTCAGATGAGAAACAGCTCCAGAAGCCAGGCTTTCGCAAGGATTCGCCCATGTCTAGCTGGATTAAACACATCGCCTTAGTACTCATGTTCACCCTTGCCCTCGGCGCGTGCAGCCGCATGGGCGTTGCCTATCGCAACCTCGACGTGATCATTCCCTGGACGCTCAGCGATTACCTGGACATGAACGGTGAGCAAAAGAACTGGCTTAGCGAACGCCTGAAAGAACACCTGGATTGGCATTGCAGCACGCAAATGCCGGGGTATCTCGACTGGCTGGACCGTTTGCAGACCATGATCGCGACCAACCAGGTAACCGATGCCGCGCTGCAGGCGCGCACGGCGGAAGCCGAAGCGGCAATCGCCGAGACGGCCCGGGAAATCACGCCTTCAGCCATCGAATTGCTGCAGGGCCTGGATGACAATCAGGTCGCGGAAATGAACGAGGCTTTCGCCAAGGACCAGCGCAAGCGTCAGGAGAAATACCTGAAACCGCCGCTGGAGCAGCAGATCAGGCAGCGTGGCGAGCGCATGGAGAAACGCTTGAATGAATGGCTAGGACCGCTCAGCGCCTCTCAACACCAGCGAGTCTTGGCCTGGTCGAATGCCTTGGGCGATCAGAACACGCAATGGATCGCCAACCGCATCCACTGGCAGAAACAGTTCAGTGCCGCAGTGGCGCAGCGCCACACACCACAATTCCCACAGCGAATCGAGACGCTTCTGGTCAATCGTGAGAGCTTGTGGACACCGGCTTACCGCGAGGCTTTTGCCAAGACCGAAGCCCAGGCACGGGCACTATTTGTGGATTTAATGGCGGAAAGTACCCCGGACCAGCGTGATCGATTGCTGAAAAAGATCGAGAGCGTGAGGAAGGATTTCAGTGATTTGAAGTGCCTGAAAGCGGCGAAGCAGGGTTGAAAGATCAAAGGATCGTCCGAACGCGGACCGAACCTTCGGCAGCTCCTACAGGATGTCCGCCGATCCCCTGTAGGAGCTGCCGCAGGCTGCGATCTTTTAGCTCAGGCGATCTGTGCCTTCGAAGCCACCTCATCGAACGTCAGTTCGTCCAGGGCATCCTCCTGCTCATCCAGCACCTGCCGCGGATGGTCATTGCCCGGAATGCTGCTGTCGATCAGGCTCAGAAGGCTTGCGCCCCGGGGCGTCAAAATGTAATTCGACCCGGAACCACCCTGCTCCTCCGGCCGAGGTTCGATATACCCGCGCTCCAGCAGCAGCTTTTCATACTCGCCGGCCACTGCTTTCAAATGATCCAGGTTTTCAGTCTGCTCACCTTCCGATGCTTTCTCCGCGGCATACTGCTCGGCGTAGGGCCGCGGCGTGAAGCTGCTCGCACCGTTCTGCACTTCGTGCAGCAAGCGTTCAATCAAATCCCAGTTATAAGTCGTCATCCCGTTTCAACCTCCGGTACCCGTGAGAAAGAGGGGCCTTCTTAGGTTGTGACAGATGTGCACGGTAGCCGTTCAGCCCACGTCTTTACCGCTACCGACCGGCGGTATGTCGAATTACCGGCAAGTCAAACGACTAGGCTGTGTAAGTCACTTCCGCGCATCACGCAGGAGAAAGCCCATGAACATTCAGAATCACCCGGTCGTGTCCCGGGAAGAATGGCTCGCCGCCCGCATGCAACATCTCGCCCACGAAAAGGCCTTCACCAAGGAACGCGACAGGCTCAGTGCCGAGCGCCGCGCCCTGCCCTGGGTAAAAATCGACAAGGACTACCACTTTCAGGGCGCCAACGGTGAACTGAAACTCGCCGACCTGTTCGGTGGCCGCAGCCAGCTAGTCATTTACCATTTCATGTTCGCCGACGGTTGGGACGAGGGCTGTCCCGGATGCTCCTTCCTGTCGGACCACATCGACGGCGCCAACCAGCACCTGGCGCACCACGATGTCGCGGTGGTGGCGGTGTCCCATGCACCGTTCGCCGAGTTCCAGGCGTTCAAACGGCGCATGGGCTGGACATTCGACTGGGTGTCGTCCGAAGGCTGCGATTTCAACTATGACTTCGGTGTGACGGCCCGCCCCGAAGACGTCGCCGCCGGCAAGGCCACCTACAACTACGAAAAAACCGACGGCTCTGAAGAGGAACTCCCCGGTCTCAGCGTGTTTTATCGCAATGAAGCCGGCGAGATTTTCCACACTTACTCGACTTATGCCCGCGGCCTGGATCTGTTGGTCGGTACATACAACTACCTCGACCTGACGCCCAAGGGGCGCAACGAAGACGAAATAATGGATTGGGTGCGCCATCATGATCGGTACGATGATAAGGCGCCCAAGAGCTGCTGCCATGGGGGATGAGGGTGAACTTTTTCCCTGTTGCAGGCCTCAACCGGTTAACCCGCCTTAACCGGAACTGAGGCCTCACAGATGAAAATCCTGCTGAAACTCACCCTCGCCACCACCCTAGCCTGCGCCCTGCCCGTCTGGGCCTGCACACCCGAGGAGGCCACCCTCAAGCGCGAGCAGCTGGCCAAGGAAGTTACCAGGCTCACCGAACAGAACCCGACCAAGGCCAAGGAAATCAACGACGAGCTGCAGAAGATGGACCTGGGAACGGCCGCCAAGGATTTGCCGGACAAGTGCCAGTTGATTGATCAGCGGCTCAAGGAATTGGGTACGGCCGAGAAGAAAGCCGAAAGTTGAAGATAAAAAACCCGGACACTGTCCGGGTTTTTATTGAGCTAACCGAGGCGCTTATTCAGCGGCCGGCGCTTCCGGCTTGCGGCGCTTGAGCGGGGCCATGCCGTCCTTGCTGACCAGAGAGTCGCTCTTCGGACGGTTGACGCTCTTGCGTTTGGTCGGGGTCTTGGCGGCGACTTTTTTCTTGTCGCCCTTGGCGTCGGTTTTTTTCTTCTTCACGCCGACGGCCTTGCCGGAGGCCTTGACCTTTTTCGGTCCGCCGTAGGTACCTTTGACTTCCTTGATGGTGCGGCGCTCGAAGCTCTGCTTGAGGTAGCGCTCGATGCTCGACATCAGGTTCCAGTCGCCGTGGCAGATCAGCGAGATGGCCAGGCCATCGTTGCCGGCACGACCGGTACGACCAATGCGGTGCACGTATTCGTCACCACTGCGCGGCATGTCGAAGTTGATCACCAGGTCCAGGCCGTCCACGTCCAGGCCGCGCGCGGCGACGTCGGTGGCCACGAGGATTTTTACCCCGCCCTGCTTCAGACGATCGATCGCCAGTTTGCGATCCTTCTGGTCTTTCTCGCCGTGCAGCACGAACGCCTTGTATTCCTGGGCCACCAGGCGGCCGTAGATGCGGTCGGCCATGGCCCGGGTGTTGGTGAAGACGATGGCCTTCTGGTAGGTCTCGTTGGCCAGCAGCCAGTTGACGATCTGTTCTTTGTGCTGGTTGTGGTCAGCGGTGATGATTTGCTGGCGGGTGGTTTCGTTCAGCTGGCTGACCGCATTGAGCTGCAGGTGCTCAGGATTGTTCAGGACCTTGGCGATCATCTCGCGCAGGCCGGAACCGCCCGTGGTGGCGGAGAACAACATGGTCTGCTGGCGGTTGGTGCACTCGTCCACCAGGCGCTGTACGTCTTCAGCGAAACCCATGTCGAGCATGCGGTCGGCTTCGTCGAGCACCAGCACTTCGACTTCCTTGAGGTCAAGGTTGCCAGCGTTCAGTTGCTCGATCATCCGGCCTGGGGTGCCGATCAGGATGTCCGGCACCTTGCGCAGCATGGCAGCCTGGACCTTGAAGTCTTCGCCGCCGGTGATCAGGCCGGACTTGATGAAGGTGAATTGCGAGAAGCGTTCAACTTCTTTCAAGGTTTGCTGGGCCAGCTCGCGGGTTGGCAGCAGGATCAGGGTCTTGATGCTGACGCGGATCTTGGCCGGACCGATCAAGCGGTTGAGGATCGGCAAAACGAATGCAGCGGTCTTGCCGCTACCGGTTTGCGCTGTCACCCGCAGGTCACGACCTTGGAGCGCCAGCGGAATAGCCGCTGCTTGCACAGGCGTTGGCTCGACAAATTTCAGCTCGGCCACGGCTTTGAGCAGGCGTTCGTGCAAGGCGAATTCGGAAAACACGGGTGCTACCTCGAAGAAATGCAAAAAAACAGCTGCATAGGGTACCGGTTTCGAGCGCTCAGGCCGAGTTTCTTTGTACAAATGGCGCTAATCAGTGGTTTTTTTGTTGCCCGATTTGTCCCTGAACGTAATACAAAGCGTCTTAAATGCTCTAATCGCCCCTCGCGTCCCAATAGAAGAATCGTTTTTGCCCATGGATATCAAACAGCTCTGGCTCAATGCCCAAGACCTTTGGGGTGCCCTCGACCAGCATCCGCTCGTGCACGCCAGCCTGGCCCTGATGGTGTTGTTGTTCATTGCCCTGGCCCTCGGACGAGTGGCTCGCTACCTGATCCTGCACGCCAGCAAAATTCTTGGCCGTCAGCCGGCGCTGCACTGGATCAACGACTTGCGACACAACAAGGTGTTCCAGCGGCTGGCGCAGATAATTCCGTCGCTGGTGATCCAGTTCGGCCTGCACCTGGTGCCGGAGCTCAGCAAGACCGCGATGCTGTTCCTCGGCAACGTGGCGCTGGCGTTCACCATCCTGTTCCTGCTGCTGTCCGTCTCTGCATTGCTCAATGCCCTGCTGGACATCTACGCCCGCACCGAACATGCGCGCACCCGCTCGATCAAAGGCTATGTGCAACTGGCGAAAATGGTCTTGTACGTGTTTGGCGCGATCATCATCGTCGCCACCTTGATCGATCGTTCGCCGCTGTTACTGCTGTCGGGCCTGGGTGCGATGTCGGCGGTGATCCTGTTGGTCTACAAGGACACCCTGCTGTCGTTCGTCGCCAGCGTGCAGCTGACCAGCAACGACATGCTGCGGGTCGGCGACTGGATCGAGATGCCACAGGTCGGTGCCGACGGCGATGTGGTGGACATCACCCTACACACGGTCAAGGTGCAGAACTTCGACAAGACCATTGTCTCGATCCCGACCTGGCGCCTGATGTCCGAGTCCTTCAAGAACTGGCGCGGCATGCAGCAGTCCGGTGGCCGGCGGATCAAGCGCAGCCTGTTCATCGACGCCAGTGGCGTGCGGTTCGTTCGCGATGACGAGGAGCTCAAGCTCTCCCAGGTGCATCTGCTCACGGACTACATCAGCCGCAAGCAGGCCGAGCTCAAGGCCTGGAACGAGGCCCAGGGCAATGTCGCGGCGATGTCGGCCAATCGAAGGCGCATGACCAACATTGGCACCTTTCGCGCCTATGCACTGGCCTATCTGAAGAGTCATCCAGAGATCCAGCCCAACATGACCTGCATGGTCCGGCAAATGCAGACCACGGCCCAGGGTATTCCGCTGGAAATCTACTGCTTTACCCGCACCACCGCGTGGGCCGATTACGAACGGATCCAGGGGGATATTTTCGATTACTTGCTGGCGGTGTTGCCGGAGTTTGGGTTGAGCCTTTATCAGCAGCCCAGCGGCACGGATTTACGCGCCGGCTTGCTGCCGGCGGTGCTAGGCGCGAGCCACATCCCCGAGCCGGAAAAGCACGTGATGTAGGAGCTGCCGCAGGCGATCTTTTGACTTTCAAGATCAAAAGATCGCAGCCTGCGGCAGCTCCTACGCGGGTTTTGTGTGCTGCCTGATACCTAATCGGCTAATCCACACCGCCATCAGGATCACCGAACCACCCAGCAATAACCGCCCCAGCTCCTCATGCTGATTCCAGATCAGCAGGTTGATCAGCAACCCCACCGGTACATGCAGGTTGTTCATCACCGCCAGTGTCCCGCCGTTGACCAGGCAGGCGCCCTTGTTCCACCAGTACAGCCCGAGCGCGGTCGAGACCAGGCCGAGGAACAGCAGCACGCCCCATTGCAGCGGTGCTTCGGGCAGGAAGTTGGATTTGCCGAACATAAGGAACGCCGGCAACGCCACCGCCAGTGCGCCCAGGTAGAAATAGCCGAATCGCCGGTAATGCGGCAAATCACTCGGATGGCGCGCCACCAGGTGTTTGTAGAGCACCTGCCCGGCGGCGTAGGTGAAGTTGGCCAGTTGCAGCAGCAGGAATCCCATGAAGAAGTCCGGGTTGATCCGGTCGTAGCGAATCACCGCTGCGCCACCCACAGCTACCAGTGCCGCGACCAAGGCCCAGGGATTGAAACGACGGTTCAACGCGTCTTCGATCAGGGTCACGTGCAGCGGCGTGAGGATAGTGAACAGCAGCACTTCCGGTACCGTCAGCACGCGGAAGCTCAGGTAGAGGCAGACGTAGGTCACACCAAACTGCAACGCGCCGATCAGCAACATGCCGCGCATGAACGCCGGCTCCACCGAACGCCAGCGGGTCAGCGGGATGAAAACCAGTCCCGCCAGCAGCACGCGTATCAGCACCGCGAAGTAACTGTCGACATGACCGGCCAGGTACTCGCCGATCAGACTGAAGGAAAACGCCTGGATCAGCGTGACAAAAAGTAGATAGCCCATGCTCGCCTCGTCTTGAATGGCGGCGAAGATAGCGGGTTTTGACGGGGATCGCGAACAGTCAAACGATACAAAAAACCTGTAGGAGCGAGCTTGCTCCGGGCGGCGTTCCGACGATGGTCGTCAACGATAACGCGCACAAGCTGGATGAACGCAGCGCCCTTGAGTTCTTCGCGAGCAAGCTCGCTCCTACAGGATCTTATGGCGACGACAAATCCCAGGCAAAAAAAAGCCCGATCTCGCTAAAGCGTTCAATCGGGCTAGAGCACTCAGGAGCAACAAGTGCAAAGGGAGGTTCGATGCGCGTATGGGCTTGAAGGGTAACGCGCCAGGTCACTAGAACATCCGGTGATTATCTGGCGATTAACGGCTCAAGCCACTTGGGAAAGCTTGGCGTTCGCCTGGTTCAGGCCTTTCTCCTGGAAGTCGCCGCCCAGGTTCATGCCTTCGGCATGGATGAACGTCACGTCGTGGATGCCGATAAAACCCATGACCTGGCGCAGGTAAGGTTCCTGGTGATCTGCGGTGCTGCCGGCGTAGATCCCGCCGCGAGCGGTCAGTACATAAGCGCGCTTGCCGCTGAGCAGGCCTTGTGGGCCGGTTTCGGTGTACTTGAAGGTCACGCCGGCACGCAGCACATGGTCGAGCCAAGCCTTGAGGGTGCTCGGGATGGCGAAGTTGTACATCGGTGCGGCCATCACCAGCACGTCGGCGGCGAGCAGCTCGTCGGTCAGCTGGTTGGAGCGTTCCAGGGACAGCTGTTCGATGTCGCTGCGCTGATCGGCGGGTTTCATCCAGCCGCCCAACAGGTTGATATCCAGGTGTGGCACCGGGTTGACGGCCAGGTCACGAACGGTGATCTGATCCTTCGGATGCGCGGCTTGCCACTGGGCGATGAAGGTCTGGGTCAGTTGACGGGAAACCGAGTCTTGCTGACGGGCACTGCTTTCGATGATCAGAACGCGGGACATGGGCTGTAGCCTCCATCTGAGAATGCTGTAGGTCGATGGAGTGAAGGTTAAACAGCGTCATATCGATTAAAAAGCGCAAATAACTGCTATAACCGATCAAGAAATTCGTTTATAAGCGGAGCATCAGCGATTGGCGTGCTCTGCTGGAGGTCATTTCGGCTTGCAGGTCATGCTGATGTACAGCTTGATGATCTTGCGGTTGAACTTGGCGGAAAGATCCGCGCTTTTGCCGGCGTCGAGATTGATCCTGCGGGTCTTGGGCGATTCAGGACCGTTGCGAAACACCACCGTGCATTCGGCAGCGGTGTCGCCGTAGTTGTTCACGGTGATCGAACCCATGTCGTAATCGGAAGCGTAGGTGGTGTAGTCGATCTTCAGTCCATTGAGCTCTTTCTGTACATCGATCGGATAAGCAAACGCAGTCAGCGGCAGCATTGCCAGTACCAAAAAAACGATTTTTTTCATTCAGCAGTCTCCAATAAGAACTGCGCAGCTTAGGACAAGAGGAGCCCATCATGAAAGCGCCCCGCGTGACCCTTGATCAATGGCGAACGCTTCAGGCCGTGGTCGACCACGGTGGCTTCGCCCAGGCCGCCGAAGCGCTGCATCGCTCGCAATCGTCGGTCAGCTACACCGTAGCGCGCATGCAGGACCAGCTCGGCGTGCCGTTGCTGCGCATCGATGGGCGCAAAGCAGTCCTCACCGAGGCGGGCGGCGTGTTGTTGCGTCGCTCCCGCCAACTGGTGAAACAGGCCAGCCAGCTCGAAGACCTGGCCCATCACATGGAGCAGGGCTGGGAAGCCGAAGTGCGCCTGGTGGTCGACGCCGCCTACCCGAGCGCCCGCCTGGTCCGTGCGCTGACCGCGTTCATGCCGCAAAGCCGTGGCTGCCGCGTGCGCCTGCGTGAAGAGGTGCTGTCGGGCGTGGAAGAGGTGCTGCTCGAAGGCGTGGCCGACCTGGCCATCAGCGGTTTCAGCATTCCCGGTTACCTGGGCGCGGAATTGAGCGACGTCGAATTCGTCGCGGTCGCCCATCCGGAACACCCCCTGCACCGGCTCAATCGCGAACTGAATTTCCAGGACCTGGAAAGCCAGCTGCAAGTGGTCATCCGCGACTCCGGTCGCCAGCAGCCGCGGGACGTCGGCTGGCTCGGTGCCGAACAGCGCTGGACCGTCGGCAGCCTGGCCACCGCCGCCACTTTCGTCGGCAGCGGGCTGGGCTTTGCCTGGTTGCCAAGGCACATGATCGAACGGGAACTCAAGGAAGGTACGCTCAAGCTGCTACCGTTGGACCAGGGCGGCAGCCGTAACCCGAGTTTTTACCTGTACTCGAACAAGGACAAACCGCTCGGCCCGGCGACGCAGATTCTCATCGAGCTGTTGCGCACATTCGACACCGCACCACTGGACGCACCGTTCGCCGCCCCAGAACAAGCCTGACATGGAGGTAACGCATGGCCTATTTCGAACACGAAGGTTGCAACCTGCACTATGAGGAATATGGGCACGGCGCGCCGTTGCTGCTGGTCCACGGCCTGGGCTCCAGCACCCTGGACTGGGAAGAACAGATCCCGGCGCTGGCCGCCCGCTACCGGGTGATCGTCCCGGATGTGCGCGGCCACGGGCGCTCCGACAAACCCCGCGAGCGCTACAGCATCGCCGGGTTCAGCGCCGACCTGGTGGCGCTGATCGAGCACCTGAACCTGGGGCCGCTCCATTACGTAGGATTGTCCATGGGTGGCATGATCGGCTTTCAACTGGGCGTGGACCAGCCGCAATTGCTCAAGAGCCTGTGCATCGTCAATAGCGCACCGGAGGTCAAGTTGCGCAGCCGCGACGATTACTGGCAGTGGTTCAAGCGCTGGAGCCTGATGCGTGCACTCAGTCTGCGCACCATTGGCCAGGCCCTGGGTGGCAAACTGTTCCCCAAGCCGGAGCAGGCCGATTTGCGACAAAAGATGGCCGATCGCTGGGCAAAAAACGACAAACGTGCTTATCTCGCCAGCTTCGATGCCATTGTTGGCTGGGGGGTTCAGGAACGACTGTCAAAGCTCACCTGTCCAACCCTCATCGTCAGCGCCGACCGTGACTACACGCCGGTCGCGCTGAAGGAAAACTACGTAAGACTGCTGCCCAATGCGCGGCTGGCAGTGATCGCCGATTCGCGTCACGCCACCCCGCTGGATCAACCCGAACGCTTCAACCAGACGCTGCTGGAGTTTCTCGCCGCAGTCGACACCACCCCTCAGGATCACTGACCCATGCTGAAAAAAATCGCCCTCGCCGCTGGCTCCGTTCTGTTTGCCGCCAACCTGATGGCAGCAACGCCTGCCAAGGCGCCGCACGTTCTACTGGACACCACCAACGGCCAGATCGAAATCGAACTGGACCCGGTCAAGGCCCCGATCAGTACCAAGAACTTCCTTGAGTACGTCGACAGCGGTTTCTACAACAACACGATCTTCCACCGCGTGATCCCGGGCTTCATGGTCCAGGGTGGCGGCTTCACTCAACAAATGCAGCAAAAAGACACCAAGGCGCCGATCAAGAACGAGCACAAGAACGGCCTGGTCAATGTGCGTGGCACCTTGTCCATGGCGCGTACCTCGGTGCCTGACTCGGCCACCAGCCAGTTCTTCATCAACGTCAAGGACAACGATTTCCTCGACCAGGGTGACGGTTACGCGGTATTCGGCAAAGTGGTCAAGGGCATGGACGTGGTGGACATCATCGTCAATTCGCCAACCACCGTGCGCAGCGGCATGAAGGATGTGCCAGCTGACCCTGTGTTCATCAAGTCAGCCAAGCGCATCGACTGAGACTAAGCTGGACAAGGATGTCCGAGCCGTTGCCGGTACTGCCGGCAACGCTCAAACCGTTGGAGGAGAGCCCGTTCGCGGGTGAATAACCGATGCTTTATCGCCGTTTTGAAAAACTGATCGACGTGTTCCGCGACGCCCCGACAGCGGCACCGCCGGATCGCGTATTGCCGTTCTATACCTATTACCTCAAGCAGGTCTGGCCCAGTTTTGCCGCCCTGCTGATCGTTGGCCTGGTCGGCGCACTGATCGAAGTGGCGCTGTTCAGTTACCTGAGCCGTATCATCGACCTGGCCCAGGGCACGCCCAACGCCGATTTCTTCAAGGAACACGGCCTCGAACTGACCTGGATGGTGGTGGTGGCGCTGGTGCTGCGCCCGGTATTCGTCGGCCTGCACGACCTGCTGGTGCACCAGACCCTCAGCCCCAGCATGACCAGCCTGATCCGCTGGCAGAACCACAGCTACGTGCTCAAGCAGAGCCTGAACTTCTTCCAGAACGACTTCGCCGGGCGCATCGCCCAACGCATCATGCAGACCGGCAACTCCCTGCGCGATTCAGCCGTACAAGCGGTGGATGCGCTGTGGCATGTGCTGATCTACGCCATCAGCTCGCTGGTGCTGTTCGCCGAAGCCGACTGGCGCCTGATGATCCCGCTGCTGACCTGGATCTTCGCGTTCATCAGCGCCCTGTATTTCTTCGTGCCACGGGTCAAGGATCGCTCGGTAGTGGCCTCCGATGCGCGCTCCAAACTCATGGGGCGGATCGTCGACGGCTACACCAACATCACCACCCTGAAGCTGTTTGCCCACACCAACTTCGAGCAGCAATACGCCCGCGAAGCGATCAAGGAGCAGACCGAAAAAGCCCAACTGGCCGGCCGTGTCGTCACCAGCATGGACGTGGTCATCACCAGCATGAACGGCCTGTTGATCGTCGGCACCACCGGACTGGCCCTGTGGCTGTGGACGCAGTCGCTGATCAGCGTGGGTGCCATTGCGCTCGCGACCGGGCTGGTGATCCGCATCGTCAACATGTCCGGCTGGATCATGTGGGTGGTCACCGGCATCTTCGAAAACATCGGCATGGTCCAGGACGGCCTGCAAAGCATTTCCCAGCCGGTCAGCGTTACCGACCGTGACCAGGCCAAACCTCTGGCGGTGGCCCGTGGCGAAGTGCGTTTCGACAATGTGGATTTCCACTACGGCAAACAGAGCGGGATCATCGGCGGGCTCAACCTGACGATCAAACCCGGCGAGAAGATCGGCCTGATCGGTCCGTCCGGCGCCGGCAAATCGACCCTGGTCAATCTGCTGCTGCGCCTCTATGACGTCGAGGGCGGGCGCATCCTCATCGACGGCCAGAACATCGCCGACGTCAGCCAGGAAAGCCTGCGCGAACGCATCGGCATGATCACCCAGGACACGTCCCTGCTGCATCGCTCGATCCGCGACAACCTGCTTTACGGCAAACCCGACGCCACTGATGCCGAACTCTGGGAAGCGGTGCACAAGGCCCGGGCCGACGGCTTCATCCCCAGCCTGTCGGACGCCGAAGGCCGCAGCGGTTTCGATGCCCATGTCGGGGAACGCGGGGTGAAGCTTTCCGGCGGCCAGCGCCAGCGCATCGCCATCGCCCGTGTGCTGCTCAAGGACGCGCCGATCCTGATCATGGACGAGGCCACGTCGGCCCTGGATTCAGAGGTCGAAGCGGCCATCCAGGAAAGCCTCGAAACCCTGATGCAGGGCAAGACCGTGATCGCCATCGCCCACCGTCTCTCGACCATCGCCCGGATGGACCGGCTGGTGGTGCTGGAGAACGGCAAGATCGCCGAAACCGGCAGTCACGCCGAGTTGCTGGCCCATGGCGGTTTGTATGCGCGGTTGTGGCAACACCAGACAGGGGGTTTTGTCGGGATCGATTAGGCCATGTACCCGATAAAAAACCGCCACGCCCCCCACCCCGGGCGCTGGCGGTTTTTTATGCCCACTGGAACTTTGCAAAAACAGTGCTGTACTCAGCCAAGGTTCTGGAGGTGGTTCTGCAGTCCATCTGCTGGATGCACAAGGCAGCAAAATCTCGAAAGGACACTCTCTCATGTCTCTGTTCAAACGTTCCGCTACAGAGTTGGTAGGTACTTTCTGGCTGGTGTTGGGTGGTTGCGGCAGCGCGGTGCTGGCCGCCGCTTTCCCGGATGTCGGGATCGGTTTGCTCGGGGTTTCCCTGGCGTTTGGCTTGACCGTGCTGACCATGGCATTCGCCATCGGCCACATTTCCGGTTGCCACCTCAATCCGGCGGTGTCGCTGGGGCTGGTGGTCGGCGGACGGTTTCCGGCCAGTGAACTGCCGGCCTACATCATCGCCCAGGTGATTGGCGCGGTGATTGCCGCCGCCCTGCTGTACTTCATTGCCAGCGGCAAGCCCGGTTTCGAACTGGCGTCGGGCCTGGCGTCCAACGGATTCGGCGAACATTCCCCTGGCGGCTACTCGATGGCGGCGGGATTTGTCTGTGAACTGGTGATGACCGCCATGTTCATCCTGATCATCCTGGGCGCCACCGACAACCGTGCGCCAGCGGGGCTTGCGCCGATCGCCATTGGCCTGGCACTGACCCTGATCCACCTGATTTCAATCCCGGTGACCAACACCTCGGTCAACCCGGCACGCAGCACCGGCCCGGCGCTGATCGTTGGTGGCTGGGCGATCCAACAGCTGTGGATGTTCTGGGTCGCGCCGCTGCTCGGTGCGGTCGTCGGCGGCGTGCTGTATCGCTTTTTGGGCAAGGAAACCAGCTGATAGGCAGTACCGCGAAGATCAGCCTTGTCGGTAAGGCAAGGCGGTCTTCGCTTCATCCGCGTAGGCCAATACCCCGATCCGCTCCTGCTGCAAAAAGTCCTCCACGGCCGCCTTCAAGCCCGGATGGCGCAAGTAATGCCAGGAGTGCGTGATGACCGGCTCGAATCCGCGAATCAACTTGTGCTCACCCTGGGCGCCAGCATCGAAACGCGCAAAGCCATTTGCAATTGCGTAGTCCATGCCCTGATAGAAGCACGTCTCGAAGTGCAGCCGATCGAACTCCGCCAGGCAGCCCCAGTAACGCCCGTAAAAACTGTCGCCGCCGACCAGGCTGAACGCCATCGCCACGGGACGCGAGCCTTGCCTGGCCAATACCACGCGAATGGATTGCGGCATGCGCTCAGCCAGCAGACTGAAAAACGCCCGCGTCAGGTAGGGTCTTTGCCGACGCACGGCGTAGGTATTGGCGTAGCAGGCGTAGACGAAATCCCACAGTGACTCGGTCAATTCCCGGCCTTCGAGCCATTCGAAATCGATCCCCTGCCCCGCCACTTGCTCGCGCTCCTTGCGCATCTGCTTGCGTTTGCGCGAACTCAGGGCGTCGAGAAAATCCTGGAAATCCCGATAACCGCGGTTCTGCCAGTGATACTGACAACCGATGCGCTGCAACCAGCCAGGTTGTTCGGCCAGCGCGGCGTCGGTGAACGGATCGGTGAAGTTGATGTGGGCACTGGACAGTTGTTCGATCTCCAGATAGCCCGGCAGACTCTTGAGCAATTCAAAACCATCCTCCACCCGGGCTGCCAATAAGCGCGGGCCGCTGACCGGGCTGAATGGCACGGCCGTCAGCAGTTTGGGGTAGTAATCGATGCCCGCGCGTTCGCAGGCATCGGCCCAGGCGTGGTCGAACACGTATTCGCCGTAGGAATGCCACTTACGGTAGCTGGGCAACGCCGCGACCAGCCGATCACCTTCGATGTGCAGCAAATGCTCGGGCTGCCAGCCGGAATGGGGCCCGACACTGCCGCTGTCTTCCAGCGCGCCGAGAAAGCCGTGACGCAGGAATGGCTGATTCTCGGGTACCAGCGCGTCCCAGGTTTGCGGGTCGATTTCAGACAGACTTTGCAGGCGTTGCAACGGCATCACCATCCTCACTCTTCATGGCGTGGAAGCCTGGCGAGTATCGCCTATCGCTGTGCATTGCACACGGTCATTTCGACGACAGCGCTCTGGATCAAGGGTTCGCGACGACTGTACATCGTCATAGACATGCCATCACTCTGCCACTGCACTGTAATAAACCATCGCGATACTGGCGCCTGTTTTTAGAGCGCCGGGTTATATCCGGCCACTGTTTTCCGTCCACCCCATGGTCGGTTGTGCCCAGGATGGTCCAGCCATCCACTCTCATCTTCGGAGATTGATATGCGTCTTGCTTCCACGAAAACTGCGGCGGCCTTGTGTGGCGGCCTGTTGCTGGCCATGAGTGTTCCGGCCAGCGCCGCAGTCGACGCCAAACTGCTCGACATGCTCAGGGCTAACGGTTCGATTACCAACGCCCAGTACGGCGAACTGCAAGCCGAGCTGGCAAGGGATCAGAAAGACCAGCAAATCGCTCGTCAGGCCCAGCAAGAGACCAACGAGCAGATCGCGGCCACCGCGAAGAAAACCAATGAGCTGAGCACCTTCGACCAGAAACTGGCGTGGGCGGCCAAGACCCAATTCAAGGGCGACGTGCGTTTCCGTCAGGAAAACGTCCACAACGATGGCGTTTCCAACAACAAGGACCAGGATCGCCAGCGCATTCGTGCCCGCCTGGGTGCGTTCAGTGAAATCAACCCGCAGGTGGACACCGGCATCCGTATCGCCACCGGCAGCAGCGACGACGCCCGTTCCACCAACCAGGACCTGAACAACTACTTCGACAAGAAGCAGATCTGGCTGGACCTGGGTTATGTCGACTACCACCCCGACGCCATCAAGAACCTGCACGTAATCGGCGGCAAGATGCTGCAGCCGTGGGTGAGCATGGGCGACATCATCTGGGATAGTGACGTCAACCCCGAAGGCCTGGCCCTGACCTACAAGTACCCGCTGGGCAACACTGAACTGTTTGGCAGCGCCGGCCACTACACCCTCAAGGACAACGTCGATGGCGACGGCGTGCAGTTCAAGCACGACTTGCGTCTGTACGCTGGCCAGCTGGGTGCGCGTTTCGCCATTACCGACAACCTGAAATTGACCGTCGGCGGCAGCCTCTACAACTACGACAACGACGAAGACAGCCTCTGCACCGCCACCACCACGCCATGCGCGCTGGCCGTCAACGGTAACAGCCCCGGCGAAGAGTTCCGTCTGTGGGAAGGTTTCAGCCAGATCGACATCGGCGGCCTGCCAATGCCGCTGTCGCTGTACGGCCAGTACGTCCACAACGCCGAAGCCAGCAACAACCAGGACACTGGCTGGCTGGCCGGGGTCAAGACCAAAATCTACGGCTTTGGCCTGGACTACAACTACCGCGACATACAGCAAAACGCGGTGGTGGGTGCCTTCACCGACTCCGACTTCGCCAACGGCTTCACCGGTTCGCGCGGCAGCAAGCTGAAAGTCAGCTACGAGCTGGACAAGAACTTCACTCTGGGTGCGACGTACTTCATGGCGACTTCCGACTACACCAACGCCAGCGTCAACCTGAAAGACTCCGACATCAACACCCTGCAACTGGATGCCGAAGCGAAGTTCTGATTCCCCGCTACACGACTCCGGCACGGATGCCTGAGCCCCTTTTACAGCCTGGCGTTGATGTATCGGTCCCCATCATCCTCCGATATTTCAGCGCCGGGCTGTTTCTATTGGTGCAAAAAAAGCCGCAAATCAGCGCTTGCGCAACAGAACGCTACCAATCGAATAACCGGCACCGAACGAGCTGAGCACCGCCAGCGAACCGGCCGCCAGATCGTCCTGGTTTTTGTGGAACGCAATCACCGAACCTGCCGAACTGGTGTTGGCATAGGTATCGAGGATCACCGGCGCTTCCTGCTCGGTGGCTTCACGTCCCAGCAGTTTCTTGACGATCAGGTGGTTCATGCTGAGGTTGGCCTGGTGCAGCCAGAAGCGTTTCACGTCATTGACGTTGAGTTGATTCTCTTCCAGGTGCGCAGCGATCAGCTCGGCGACCATCGGGCAGACTTCCTTGAACACCTTGCGGCCTTCCTGCACGAACAGTTTGTCCTTGGCACCGATGCCCTCTTCCGCGGCGCGGTTGAGGAAGCCGAAGTTGTTGCGGATGTTGTTGGAGAACTGGGTCAGCAGTTTGGTGCTGACAATGTCGAACTGGTGGCTGGAGGTAGCCAGGTCAGCGCGCTCGATGATCACCGCGGTCGCGGCATCGCCGAAGATGAAGTGGCTGTCGCGGTCGCGGAAGTTCAGGTGACCGGTGCAGACTTCCGGGTTGACCATCAGGACCGCCCGGGCCTGGCCCAACTGCACGCTGTTGGCGGCGGCCTGGATGCCGAAGGTGGCCGAGGAGCACGCCACGTTCATGTCAAAACCGAAACCCTGGATGCCCAGCGCTTCCTGGACTTCGATGGCAATGGCCGGATAGGCGCGTTGCAGGTTGGAGCAGGCGACGATCACGCCGTCGATGTCCGCGGCGGTCTTGCCGGCACGTTGCAAGGCTTGTTCAGCGGCGCCGATGGCCATCTGGCAAAGCACCGACCATTCGTCGTTGGAACGCTCCGGCAAGCGTGGTGCCATGCGTTGCGGGTCGAGAATGCCTTCCTTGTCCATGACAAAGCGGCTTTTGATGCCAGAGGCTTTTTCGATGAAGGCTGCGCTGGACTCGGTCAACGCCTCGACTTCACCGCGGGCAATGGCCTCGGCGTTGTCGGCGTTGAATTGAGCGACATAAGCATTGAAAGACTGCACCAGCTCTTCGTTGGAGATGCTGTTGGCCGGGGTGTACAGGCCGGTGCCGCTGATGACGACGTTATGCATGGT
This sequence comes from Pseudomonas sp. MHK4, assembly GCF_054600775.1. Taxonomy (NCBI): domain Bacteria; kingdom Pseudomonadati; phylum Pseudomonadota; class Gammaproteobacteria; order Pseudomonadales; family Pseudomonadaceae; genus Pseudomonas; species Pseudomonas sp. MHK4. The sequence continues at coordinate 35,167 of NZ_BAAIAK010000011.1, forward strand.
CGTGTCTCTAATCTGTTCAGGCAGAAAGCATTGGTACAAGCGTACCAATGCACAAAGGGTCTATTCCCATCCGTGGACGCAAACCTGGCATCGCTTTATTCCGACCTGCCCGCGGCGGCGAAGGCTCAAAATCGCGGGGCCGGTGTTTATAGGCGCGAAGTTTGCCATAAACCTTGGATTTTGGCGCCTTTTTGCATGAGCAACGACTTCCCCTGTAGGAGCGAGCTTGCTCGCGAAAATTGTCAACGATAACGCTGCGAGCCTGACACCCCGCCGCGCTCTCGGGTTTTTCGCGAGCAAGCTCGCTCCTACAGGGGTTCGTGTCAGGCTTCGACTTGCGACCACTGCTTGTTGAGGCGTTTGTCGGATATTGGCACCTTGGTTCCCAATTGCTGGGCGAACAGGGAAACCCGGTATTCCTCCAGCCACCAGCGATACAACTCCAGCTGCGGGTCGCGCTTGCCTTCCTGGGCGTGTTTGTTGGCGCGGGCCTGGTATTGCGTCCAGAGCCCGGACAACTCGCCGCTCCAGACCCGGTCCCGTTGCACCTGGGCGCCGATTTTTTCGAAACGCTGTTCAATGGCCTTCAGGTAGCGCGGCAGTTCCTTGAGCCACTGCATCGGCGTTTCCCGGACAAACCCCGGATACACCAGATGGCTGAGCTGCTGCTTGATGTCGTTCAGGGCCACCGCTTGCGCCAGGTCGATCTTGCCCTTGAAGCGTTTTTGCAGGCCGTGCCAGTGCTTGAGGATTTCCAGGGTCAACCTGGCCACGCGTTCGGCATGTTCGGTCCATGCACCGCGCTTGCGTTCGGCCAACGCGGCCAACCCGGCACCGTCGCGTGGCAGCGGGTCTTCACCGTCGAGAATGCAGCTGTCGAGGCTGGCCAACAGAATGTCTTCCACCAATGCATCGACACGCCCCATGTCGCGATACAGCAGGCCCAGTTCGGTCAAGCCCGGCAGCTTGCCGCGAAGGAACTTCGCCGGTTCCGCCAGTTGCTGCATCAGCAGACGCTGCAAGGCGCGGCGATGCTGGAACTCGGCCTCGGCCGGGGTCGAAAAACGTCCTTCCTTGACCGTCCCCGCCTCTTCCACCAGCGCTGGATAAACCGTCATCGACAGCCCGGCGATCTTCTGTTGGGTTTTCTCGGCGACGGCGGCAAACACTTTCGGCTCGACCGGCTGCTGGCTTTTCGCGGATTGCGGCACAGCCAGGGCGGCCTGACTGGCTTGCGCGAAACGCGCGGTCAGTTCGGCCAGGTCGCGCCCTTCACCGAGGAACTTGCCCTGGGCGTCGACGATCTCCAGGTTCATCCGCAAATGGCTTTCGACCTGCTGCGCCGCCTCGGCCCAGGCTTCATCGCTAACCCGGGCGCCGGTCATGCGCAGCAACTCGCGACCTAATGCCTGGGGCAACGAGCCTTCAGCGAAAGTCATGCGCTGCAACGCGGCCTTGACGAAATCCGGCACCGGCACGAAGTTCTTGCGCAAGGCCTTGGGCAGGTTGCGCACCAGGGCAATGCACTTGGCTTCGATCACTCCCGGCACTAGCCATTCCAGGCGTTCCGGCGGCAGCATCGGCAACAGCGGTGCCGGTACACGCAAGGTCACGCCGTCGCGTGGGTGATTCGGTTCGAAGTGGTAGCTCAGGGCCAACTCCAGGTCGCCGATGTGCAGCGTGTCCGGATAATGCTGGGCGGTGACTTCACTGGCTTCGCGGGCCAGCACGTCCTCTTCGCGCATGATCAGCAACTGCGGGTCTTTCTGGCTGTTGATCCGATACCAACTGTCGAACGTTGCGGTCTGGTGAATCTCTGCCGGCAGCCGCGCATCGTAGAAGGCGTATAGGGTTTCTTCGTCGGCGAGAATGTCGCGACGGCGGGCCTTGGCTTCCAGCTCGTCGAGTTGTTCCAGCAGCTGCTTGTTGGCCGTCAGGCACTTGGCCTTCGACTGAATCTCGCCACGCACCAGCGCTTCGCGGATGAACAGTTCGCGGGACACCACCGGATCGACCGGGCCGTAGTGCACCGGCCGGCGACCGACCACGATCAGCCCGAACAGGGTGATCTGCTCGAAGGCCACGACCTGGCCACGCTTCTTTTCCCAATGGGGTTCGAAGTGGTTTTTCTTGATCAGGTGCCCGGCCAGGGGCTCGATCCAGTCGGCATCGATCTTGGCCACCATGCGCGCATACAGCTTGGTGGTTTCCACCAGTTCAGCGGTCATCAGCCACTGCGGACGTTTCTTGCCGATGCCCGACGAGGGGTGAATCCAGAAGCGCCGCTGCCGCGCGCCGAGGTAATCGCCGTCTTCAGTTTTCTGGCCGATCTGGCTGAGCAGGCCAACCAGCACCGCCTTGTGCAGTTTCGGGTAATCCGCCGGTTCTTTATTGAGGCTCAGCTGCATGTCGCGGCAGATCAGGCTCAACTGGCGATGGGAGTCGCGCCATTCGCGCAGGCGCAGGTAATTCAGGAAATTCTTGCGACACCAGTTGCGCAACGGGCTGGCGGTCAGCGCCTGGCGCTGCTCTTCGAAACCGCGCCACAGGTTGACCAGCCCGGCGAAGTCCGAGTCGGTATCTTTCCATTGCGCGTGGGCCTGATCCGCCGCTTGCTGGCGCTCCGGCGGACGCTCGCGCGGGTCCTGGATCGACATGGCGCTGGCGACGATCAGCACTTCCTGCAGGCTGCCGAGCTTGGCCGCCTCGAGCAGCATGCGGCCCATGCGCGGGTCCACCGGCAGTCGCGCCAACTGGCGACCGAGCGGTGTCAGTTGGCTGTTGCGGTCCACCGCCGAGAGTTCTTGCAGCAGGTTGTAGCCATCGCTGATCGCCTTGCCATCCGGCGGCTCGATGAACGGGAATGCGCTGACCTCGCCAAGGCGCAGATGCAGCATCTGCAAGATAACGGCGGCGAGGTTGGTCCGCAGGATTTCCGGATCGGTGAATTCCGGGCGCCCGAGGAAATCCTCTTCGCTGTAGAGGCGCACGCAGATGCCCGGCTCGACCCGTCCGCAGCGGCCTTTACGCTGGTTGGCGCTGGCCTGGGAAATGGCTTCGATGGGCAGGCGCTGGACCTTGGCGCGGTAGCTGTAGCGACTGATGCGCGCGGTGCCGCTGTCGATCACGTAGCGGATGCCCGGCACGGTCAGCGAGGTTTCCGCGACGTTGGTCGCCAGCACCACGCGACGGCCCGGGTGCGACTGGAAAATCCGCTGCTGCTCGGCCGGCGACAGGCGCGCGTACAACGGCAGGATCTCGGTGTGCTTGAGCTGGGCCTTGCGCAGCATGTCGGCGGCGTCGCGAATCTCGCGCTCGCCGGGCAGGAACACCAGCACGTCACCGGGGCTGCGGCGTTCGCTGCGCTCATGGGCGGCGATTTCGTCGAGGGTGGCGAGGATCGCCTGATCCACCGTCAGGTCGTCCTCGACCCGGTTGCCCTCCTCGTCCTGCTCCAGGGTCAGCGGGCGATACCAGGTGTCCACCGGGAAGGTACGGCCGGAGACTTCGACAATCGGCGCATCGTCGAAATGCTTGGAAAAACGCTCCAGATCGATGGTTGCCGAGGTAATGATGACTTTCAGATCCGGACGGCGCGGCAGCAGGGTTTTCAGGTAACCGAGCAGGAAGTCGATGTTGAGACTGCGTTCGTGGGCCTCGTCGACGATGATCGTGTCGTAGCGTTCCAGGTAACGGTCGTTCTGGGTTTCCGCCAGCAGGATGCCGTCGGTCATCAGTTTGATCAGGGTGTTGGAATCGCTCTGGTCTTCGAACCGCACCTGATAGCCGACCAGCGCACCCAACGGCGTGCCCAGTTCCTCGGCCACCCGGGCGGCCACGCTTCGCGCAGCGATTCGCCGCGGCTGGGTGTGGCCGATCAGGCCATGTTGGCCGCGGCCGATTTCCAGGCAGATTTTCGGCAACTGGGTGGTTTTACCCGACCCGGTTTCGCCGGCAATGATCAGCACCTGGTGCTTTTCCAGCGCTTGCTTGATTTCGTCGCGCTTGGCGGCGATCGGCAGGCTGTCGTCGTAACGAATCACCGGCAGGCTGGCGCGGCGCGCCAGCACCTGGTCACAGGACGCCTGCATCCGCGCTACCCACTGGGCCAGCTTGGCCTCGTCGGGTTTCTTGCGCAGCTCAAGCAACTGCCGCCTCAGCCGGTGGCGGTCGGCGAGCATGGCGTGTTCGAGGTTTTTCAGCAGTTTGTCGATGGAGGGCGATTCGTCGGTCATCGGGTACGCAATTCAGTCGTCTAGTGGCGCAGGGGGGCGATTGTCGCAGATTTGAAGGGCGAACGAGATCCCTTGTAGGAGCCGGCTTGCCGGCGAAGGCGTCTGCACTGACGATGCAAGGCTCAAGACTGCCTTCGCCGGCAAGCCGGCTCCTACAGGGGTTCGTGTCGGATGGAGGACTATTCGTTATCCAGGCCCTTGCGCCGATACGGAAACACATCGATCACTTTGCCGGCGCGAATGGCGTCCTGCAGGCTCTTCCAGTAATCGGCGTTGTACAACTCGCCATGCAGTTGATCGAACAATTTGCGCTGGCCGAAATCGGCAAACAGGAACGGCGGAAACTCCTCGGGGAACACATCCAGCGGCCCGATCGAGTACCAAGGCTCGGACGCCATCTCATCTTCCGGCGTACGCGGTTGCGGGATGTGGCGGAAATTAGCCTCGGTCAGGAAGCAGATCTCGTCGTAGTCGTAGAACACCACGCGACCGTGACGGGTAACGCCGAAATTCTTCAGCAGCATGTCACCGGGAAAGATGTTCGCCGCCGCCAGCTGCTTGATCGCCAGGCCGTAATCCTCCAGGGCCTCGCGTACTTGCGCGTCGTTGGCGTTTTCCAGGTACAGGTTCAACGGCGTCATGCGCCGTTCGGTCCAGCAGTGCCGGATCAGCACCGTGTCACCTTCCACCGACACCGTGGACGGCGCGACGTCCAGCAGTTCTTCCAGGCACGCCGGGTCGAACTTGCTCAGCGGGAAGCGGAAGTCGGCGAACTCCTGGGTGTCGGCCATGCGCCCGACGCGGTCGACGCTCTTCACCAGTCGGTATTTCTCGATGACTGTGGCGCGGTCGACGTTTTTCGACGGCGAGAAGCGGTCCTTGATGATTTTGAACACGGTGTTGAAACCCGGCAGGGTGAACACGCTCATGACCATGCCGCGCACGCCGGGGGCCATGATGAACTGGTCGTCGGTGTTGGCCAGGTGGTTGATCAACGCCCGGTAGAACTCTGACTTGCCATGCTTGTAGAAACCGATCGAGGTGTACAGCTCGGCGATGTGCTTGCCCGGCAGGATGCGCTTGAGGAAGCCGATGAACTCCGCTGGCACCGGCACATCGACCATGAAATATGAACGGGTGAACGAGAAGATGATCGACACGTCCGCTTCGTCGGTGATCAGCGCGTCGATCTGGATGCCGCGCCCCTCCAGGTGCAGCAGCGGGATCGCCAGCGGCCATTGCTCATCGGCGGTGTAGATGCGCCCCACGAGATAAGCGCCTTTGTTGCGGTAGAGCACCGAGGAAAACAGTTCGACGCCGAGCTCGGGGTCCTTGCACACCCAGTCCGGCAGATTCTCGCGCAGTTGCGCTTCGAGGCGGCGCAGGTCGCCGGGCAGGTCGGCGTATTCCTCGCTGAACCGATAATCGGCAAAGATGCTCGCCAGCATGCCCGCCAGCTGGCCCTGGGGTTTGTAGGTGCGGGTTTGCGCGGCGCGGGCCCGGCGCAGGCTCGGCCGCGTGGTGTGGATGAACATGCAGCCGTCGCTGATCAGGTCATGGCTGAACAGCCCGCAGAAAATCGAGTTGTACCAGGTCTCGGACAATTCATCGTCGAAACGCAGGTCGATCAGGGTGATGTAGGCACTCTTGACCAGCGGCCAGCAACTGACGTCCAGCGTGTCACTGTCGAACGCGATGCGCAGCCGTTCCACGGTTTCGCTGACTTTTTCTTCGTAGAGATTGATCCGCGCAGCGGACGCGACCTGCGTCTCCTGCCACTGGGCCTGCTCGAAGCGGGCCCGCGCGCCGTCGGTGATCTGACGGAAATGCTCGCGGTAATCGTCAAAGCCATCGAGGATCATTCGGGCGATATCGGCGGCTGGCCATTGCTGCGGCATGGTGAGACCTCTGCGGGAATTCGTGAGCCCTGAGCTTAGCCAGTGAAGCGGGTGCAGGAGAAGTGTAATTTTGCGCCCGGGTTATTTGCCGGTTTTTCGGTTGCCATCGATCGGCCGCTCGGCAACACTCTCGTCCCCATAAAGGAAGGAGAGCAGCGTGAACCCCGTCGATATTGTCCGTTTACTGTCACTGGCGGCCATCTGGGGTGCGAGCTTTCTGTTCATGCGCATCATCGCCCCGGTGATTGGCACGATCCCCACGGCGTTTTTCCGCGTGTCGATTGCCGCGACCGGCCTGTTGCTGATCCTCGGGCTGATGCGCATCAGCTGGGATTTCAAAGGCAAACTCAAGACCGTGATGCTGCTCGGGGTGATCAACTCGGGGATTCCGGCCACCCTGTATTCCGTGGCCGCCCAGGTGCTGCCAGCCGGGTACTCGGCCATTTTCAACGCCACCACCCCGCTGATGGGCGTATTGATCGGCGGCTTGTTCTTCCATGAACGGCTCACCGCCGCCAAGCTCGGCGGAGTTTTCCTCGGCCTGTTCGGCGTTGGCGTGCTGACGCGCGCGGGACCTGTGGCGTTCGATATGCAATTGCTGATGGGCGCCCTCGCCTGCCTGCTCGCCACCACCTGTTATGGCTTTGCCGGTTTTCTTGCCCGCCGCTGGCTGGATCAGGCCGGCGGCCTCGACAGCCGATTGTCTGCGCTGGGCAGCATGCTTGGGGCGACGCTGTTCCTGTTGCCGCTGTTCGGCTACAGCGTGATCAGCCAACCGCCAGCGAGCTGGGGCGGCTGGGATGTCTGGTTGTCATTGCTGGGATTGGGGCTGGTGTGTACTGCGCTGGCGTACATCGTTTACTTCCGTTTGCTCAGCTCGGTCGGGCCGGTAAGGTCGATGACCACGACCTTTTTGATCCCGCCGTTCGGGGTGTTGTGGGGGGCGTTGTTGCTGGGTGAGCCGTTGTCCATGGCGCATGTGTATGGCGGGGTATTGATCGGGGCGGCGTTGTGGTTGGTGTTGAAGCCGGCGGTAGTGAGGGTGGCTGAGGTCACCGGCAAATAGATTTGTGGTGCCGGTGAGGGCCTCATCCCTGGCAAGCCAGCTCCTACAGGGCCGACTGACTCACCTCCCCATCCACCAACCGCCGAATCCCCAGCGGATTAGCGTTCTGCAACGCCTCGGGCAACAACGCATCCGGGTAATTCTGGAAACACACCGGCCGCAGGAATCGATCGATCGCCAAGGTTCCCACCGATGTCCCGCGCGAATCCGACGTCGCCGGATACGGCCCGCCATGCACCATCGCCTCGCATACCTCGACGCCGGTCGGATAACCGTTGAGCAGAATCCGCCCGACCTTTTCCTGCAACATCTCCGCAAGCCAGCGGTATTCCAGCAGCTCATCCGCCTCGCCAATCAAGGTCGCGGTCAATTGCCCGCGCAACCCCTGCAGCGCCTCCGCCAACTGCGCACGGCTTTCGACTTCGACGACGATGGTGGTCGGCCCGAACACCTCTTCCTGCAGCAGTTCATCACCCTTGAGCAACAGGCTGACATCAGCCTTGAACACTTGCGGCTGCGCCTGATTGCCCTGTTGCGGCTTGCCCGCCAGATGGCTCAGCCCTGGATGTTCGTGCAGCTCGCCCAGGCCTCGGCTGTAGCTGGCCAGTGCACCGGCATTGAGCATGGTCTGCGCCGGTTGCTGGTTCATGCTCGCGCAAAAGGTTTCGAGAAAGGTGCTGAACTGCGGCGAACGCAGGCCGATGACCAGGCCAGGGTTGGTACAGAACTGCCCACATCCCAAGGTCACTGAACCGGCAAGCTGCGCCGCGATCTGTTCACCGCGCTCGGCCAGCGCCTCGGGCAGCAGGAACACCGGGTTGATGCTCGACATCTCGGCGAACACCGGGATCGGCTGTGGCCGGGTTGCGGCCATGTGGCTCAGGGCATTGCCGCCCTTGAGCGAACCGGTGAAACCCACGGCCTGGATCGCCGGGTGCTTGACCAGCCACTCACCGACGCCACCGCCGTAGATCATGTTGAACACCCCGGCGGGCATTTCCGTGCGCTCGGCGGCGCGGATGATCGCGTCCGCCACCCACTCGGCGGTTGCCATGTGCCCGCTGTGAGCCTTGAACACCACCGGGCATCCGGCGGCCAGGGCCGAGGCGGTATCGCCACCGGCAGTGGAAAACGCCAACGGAAAATTGCTGGCGCCGAACACCGCCACCGGCCCCAGGGCGATGCGGTACTGACGCAGATCCGGACGTGGCAATGGCTGGCGATCCGGTAACGCCCGATCGATGCGCGCGCCGTAGAAATCACCGCGACGCAAGACCTTGGCGAACAAGCGCAACTGGCCGCTGGTGCGACCGCGCTCTCCCTGGATACGCCCGGCCGGCAACGCGGTTTCGCGGCACACGGTGGCGACGAAGTCATCGCCCAGCGCATCGATTTCATCGGCGATGGCATCGAGGAAGATCGCGCGTTTTTTCGCGCTGAGGTTGCGGTAGATCGGGTAAGCCGCGGCGGCGGCTTTGGCGGCTGCATCCACCTCGGCTTCGGACGCCTGGAAGAAGGTGCCGGGCAGTGGCTCGCCGGTGGTCGCGTCGAGGCTTTGCAGGCACAAATTGCCGTTGGCGCTGCGGCGGCCGCCGATGTAGTTGTGTCCGAGTATCGTGGTCATTGAAGTTTCCTTGATCGATTGCAGACCTGTAGGAGCCGGCTTGCCGGCGAAAGCGATTTCGTGCGCGACGTTGATGTTGATTGTTCGATCGCCTTCGCCGGCAAGCCGGCTCCTACAAGGGTCAAAGCGCACGCACCTGACCGATAGCCAACGGCTGGGCACTTTCACCAATACCGTTCACCAGCGGCGCACCAAACTCATCGAGACTGATCTGGAAGCGGTCCCCCGGCTGGGTCTTGATGCCATCGGCAAACGACAACGTGGCGGTGCCGAAGTAGTGCACATGCACATCACCGGGACGCAGGAACTGCGCGTACTTGAAGTGGTGGAATTCGAGGTTGGCCAGGCTGTGGCACATGTTGTCTTCGCCGCTGAGAAACTCCTTTTCCCAGATCGTCTTGCCATCGCGCTTGATGCGGCTGGTGCCCACCAGGTGTTTGGGCAATTCGCCGACGCGCAGCTCCGGTCCATAGGAGCAGCAACGCAGTTTCGAATGGGCGAGGTACAGGTAGTTGCGCCGTTCCATCACATGGTCGGAGAACTCGTTGCCCAGGGCATAACCGACGCGATACGGCTGGCCGTCGTCGCCGATCACATAGAGCCCGGTCAGCTCGGGTTCTTCGCCAGCGTCTTCGGCAAAGGGCGGCACCGGGAAGTCCGCACCGGGCCGCACGACGATGCTGCCGTCGCCCTTGTAGAACCATTCCGGTTGCGCACCGACCTGCCCGGCCGCGGGCTTGCCGCCCTCCAGGCCCCATTTGAAAATGCGCATGGTGTCGGTCATGGCGGTTTCGTCGGCGCCTTCCTGCTGGTGCATTTTGTCCCGCGCCGAGGCGCTGCCCAGGTGGGTCAGGCCGGTACCGCTGATCAGGCAATGGGCCGGGTCTTCATGATCCAGCGGTGGCAGGACCTGGCGCTGCTGCAACAGCTGGGCGTAGTCCGGGCCCGGCTCGGTGCCGCGCAGGGCGACTTCTTCCTGCAGGCTGCGATTGCCGCGGATCGCCGCGAGTGCCAATTCACGGGTGCTGCGCGTGCCCTTGAGCACCTGGACCTGTGCCCCGTCGACCAGCCCGACCTGGCGTTCGCCGGCAGTGTTTTCAAATTGAATCAGGCGCATGTCGCCTCCGCAAAGTCATGGACGACGCCGCCGGATGACGGCGCCTCAAGGTCACTCGATGATGTTGAAGTCGCTCAGGTACTCATCGGAGATTTCCAGGCCCAGGCCCGGCTTGTTGTCGTCGAGCTGGATGTAGCCGTTGACCGGTTGCGGTTCGCCCTTGAACACGTAGTAGAAGAGTTCGTTGCCGACTTCGACGTCGAACACCGGGAAGAACTCGGCCATTGGCGACGCCGTGGTGGACATGGTCAGGTGGTAGTTGTGCATCTGCCCGGCGTGGGGGATCACCGGCACCGACCAGGCTTCGGCCATGGCGTTGATCTTGCGTGCGGCGGTGATGCCGCCGACGCGGTTGGTGTCGTACTGGATCACGTCGATGGCGCGGCGTTCCAGCAGGTCCTTGAAGCCGTAGGAAGTGAACTCGTGCTCGCCACCGGAGATCGGCATGATGCCCATTTTCTTCAGCTCGATGTAGCCCTCGATGTCGTCGGCGATCACCGGTTCTTCCAGCCAGCGCGGCTCGAACTCGGCCAGTTTCGGCAGCATGCGGCGGGCATATTCCAGGGTCCAGCCCATGTAGCATTCGAGCATGATGTCGACGTCGGGGCCGGCCAGGTTACGCAGGGCGCGCACTTGTTCGATGTTCTTGCGCATGCCCGCCGGGCCGTCTTTCGGGCCGTAGCCGAAGCGCATTTTCAGCGCGGTGAAGCCCTGGTTCAGATAGCCCTGGGCTTCTTCGAGGAACAGGTCGAGGTTGTCGTTGGCGTAGAGCTTGGAGGCATAGGTCCAGATCTTTTCCTTGGTGCGGCCACCGAGCAGTTTGAACACCGGCTTGTTCACTGCCTTGCCCATGATGTCCCAGATGGCGATGTCGATCGCCGAGATGGCCGCCATGCCGATGCCTTTGCGGCCCCAGGCGTGGCTCTGGCGGTACATTTTCTGCCAGATGTATTCGTTGTCGAACGGGTCTTCGCCAATCGCGATGGGCGCCAGGTAGGTGTCGATGATTTCCTTGGCCACACGCGGCGCCAGGGCGCAGTTGCCGATACCGACAAGACCGGTGTCGGTCTCGACTTCCACCACCAGCCAGCCGTGGAAACGGAACGAGCCCATGGCGTCGCCGCGCTCGAAGAGGATGTCGCTGGCGTTGGTGCAGAAGTGCGCTTGAGGTGGGACGACTTTGCCTTTCCACTCGAATACGCGGGTACGGATCGCTTTGATTTTCATGAATACGTTTTCCTTGCGCTGCCGGCTTCTTGTAGTTGTTGAGTCGCTGCGTGGAGCCGCTCGGGTAGCGGTTGCGCGCATTCGATGGAGCGACTGTAGCCAGCGCCCGGGGGCGGCGGATAATCACTTATGCGTATCCGGCGATAACCTGGGGTGATAGGAAAACGCAGTAATCCTGTAGATCGAGTTATCGGGGCAATACAAAAAACTGTAGGAGCTGGCTTGCCAGCGATGACGGCCTGACAGGCACCTTTGAAGTGACTGTTAGGGCGTCATCGCTGGCAAGCCAGCTCCTACAGGGGAGTTGCGTTTTTTTGAAAATCAGTAGCTGTTGCCACCCATCCGGCAAGCAATCTCGAACGCCTGGCGAGTCGCGCCGACGTTGGCCTTGCCCTGCCCCGCGATATCGAACGCGGTGCCGTGGGCCGGCGTGGTGATCGGAATGGGCAGCCCACCCTGCACCGTGACGCCGCGGGAGAAGCCCATCAACTTGATCGCGATCTGCCCCTGGTCGTGGTACATCGTCACCACCGCGTCGAAGGCGCTGGCGTCGCCCTGGACCTTGAGGAAAATCGTGTCCCCCGGATACGGCCCTTCTGCCGCTATCCCCAGTTCCTGAGCCTTGCGCACGGCCGGGCCGATGATGTCCAGTTCTTCGCGGCCGAACGAGCCGTTGTCGCCGTTGTGCGGGTTCAGACCGCAGACGCCGATACGCGGTTTTTCCAGGCCGTTGCGTTTGAGCGCGGTGTCGATCAGTTGAATCGCTTCCACCACCCGCGCCTGGCTGAGCATGCCCGGGACTTCAGCCAATGCCACGTGGGAGGTCACGCGTGAAGTCCAGAGATTGTCGAGCACGTTGAACTCGCAGAACGGCCCGTGGAAATCCAGCAGCTCGGCGAACCAGTGCAACTCATCGTTGTGGGCCATGCCGGCCATGTGCAGCGAAGTCTTGTTCAACGGCCCGAACAATATCGCATCGGTGGTCCCGGCCTCGGTCAGGCGCAGGGCGACTTCCAGGGTGTCGAGGCTGTAGCGACCGCCAATGACACTGGACTCGCTACGGGGAAATTCGCCGACAGTGTCGCCGCGAAAATCGTAGAACAGCGGCGTGTCGTCCACGAATGACAGCTGCTCCAGCGACTCCACCCGGCGATAGGGAAACTCCACCCCGGCGATGCGCATGCCGCGCCGCATTTCCGCTTCGTCGGCAATCAGGATTACATTGGCCTGACTGCGCACGTCGGGCTCGCCGAGCAAGCGTGCGATCAGTTCCGGACCGATGCCCGCCGGGTCGCCCAGGACCATCGCGATGGTTGTCTTGTTCATGCTTCACTCCTCAAGGATTCAGGCCGCGCCCGGTCAATGGCGCAAGGTTCGCAGCGGTAGATGCGCTGCGCGTTGCTGTAGAACAGTCGCTCCTGATCGGCCAGTGGCAGATCGGCGACGATGGATTTGAAACCGCTGTAGATGGCGTCGAACGAGCCACACAGGCTGTCCACCGGGAAGTTGCTGGCGAACATCGCCCGCTTGGTGCCGAACATGGCGATGATTTCGCGCACGATCCAGGCGTTGTCGATGGCGCGCCAAGCCCGGCCCGCCTGGCCCAGGCCGGAAATCTTGACCTGCACGTTGGGCCACTGCGCCAGCCGCGCCATCGCCGCGCGCCAACCGGCCAGGCCTTCGGCGCTGCGGTCATTGGGCAAACCGGCGTGGTTGAGAATCAGGGTGATGCCGGGGAAGTCCCGGGCCAGCCGCTCGGCCTCGGGCAGGTTCCACCAGGGGGTTTGCAGATCGAAGTGCAGGCCCAATCCCTCCAGCGCGGCATAACCGCGCCGCCAGCGCTCGTCGCTCATCAGGCTGCGTACCCGGCCGAACTGTGCGGGGGACGTCGGCCCGCCAGGCTTGTGCCGCACACTGCGCACGCACTTGTGGCTGGCCTGCTCGCGCAGCACGGCAATGGCGTCCGGGTGGTCGAGCCAGGCCTGCGCGACGATCGCATTCGGCACGCCGTAGCGGGCGGCCAGTTGCTCGACGAAACGGGTTTCGCCAATCGGGTCCTGCGGGTTCCATTCGGTCTCGACATATACCGTTTGCACGACTCGATGGTCGCCGGCATCGGCGAAATAATCGTCGGGCAGGTAACGGCGCTTGATCGCGGAGTAATCGCCATAACGAAACGGGATGTTCGCCTCCGGCGCCAGCCACGGATGGTCGTTGATCGTTGGGTCCCAGAAATGATGATGGGCATCGATGATCGGACCGTTCCACCGTTCAGCCATGGCGCACCTCGTCGAGACTGATGAACAACGTTGCCAGCACAAACACCGCCGAGCACACCGCGAAGAATCCCGGCACCGGGGCAAAACCACTGCTCATTTGCATAATCACACCGCACTGGTGACGAGCCATTGTGCGTCCCTCAATTTTTATTGTTGTACAGTTGCAGACATTAACCTGTGCCGCGTTTTTCACGGTGTTGATGAGCACTATCGAAGGCCCGGTGATAACCGTCTAATCAAAACTTGAAATCAGGTGATAGCTTCGGGTTATGGCACGCCGTGCTTTCAACGATCTTTCAATGTTGGACCTTTCTTTTCTGTAGGAGCGAGCTTGCTCGCGATGATCGTCAACGAAAACGCGTGTTTCCTGAATTAGCGCAGCGCTCGTGAGTCCATCGCGAGCAAGCTTGCTCCTACAGAAGTCCTGCTTCGTTTGACTAGCTATAACCCCAGGCTATCGGTGTATGTATTGTTTTGACTAGACGCGGGGGCTGCCGCTTCCCACACTCACTCCAGGCTTGCGGCTTTACCGCTCAAACAAGTCGCTCATAACAATTACAAAAACACAGAAACGAGGCCCTCCCATGCGAAATGCATTCGTCCGTCGCACTTCCCGTCTGTTTCTTGGCTGCACCCTGATCGCCGCCGGCGCCCTTCCCGCTCTCGCCCAGGCCGCCTGGCAACCGGACAAGAACGTCGAAATCGTCGTCGCCGGTGGCCCCGGTGGCGGTACTGACCAACTCGGTCGCCTGATCCAGTCGATCATCACCACGCACAAACTGCTCGACGTTAATACCATCGTCCTGAACAAGGGCGGCGGCAACGGCGCCGAAGCTTTTCTCGACATGAAAATGAACAAGGGCGATGCCGAGAAACTGGTGATCGGCACCAACAACATCTACCTGTTGCCGCTGGTGTCCAAGCTCGGCTACCAATGGCAGGAACTGACGCCGATTGCCGCCGTGGCCGAGGATGACTTCATTCTCTGGAGCTACAAGGGCGCACCGTGGAAGGATGCGAAAAGCTTCTACGAAGCGGTCAAGGCCGACCCGTCGAACCTGCGCATGGGTGGCAGCCAGTCCAAGGATGTCGACCAGACCCTGACCCTGCTGCTCAACCAGACCACCAACAGCAAACTGGTGTACATCCCGTTCAAGAGCGGCAGCGAAGCCGCGACCCAGCTGGCCGGCAAACACATCGCCGCCAACGTCAACAACCCCAGCGAAAGCATCAGCCAATGGCGTGGCGATCAGGTCGAACCGCTCTGCGTGTTCAGTAAAGAGCGCATGGCCTACACCGAAAAAGTCGCCGGCGACAAATCCTGGGCCGATGTACCGACCTGCCACGAACAAGGCCTGGGCATCGATCAATACCGCTTCCCGCGCACCGTGTTCATGCCCGGCGACATTTCCGCCGAGCAACGCGCGTTTTATGTCGAGCTGATGCGCAAGGTCACTGAAACGCCGGAGTTCAAGGCCTACGTCAAGCAGAACGCGCTGGTGCCAACCTTCCTCGAGGGCGAGCCGCTGACCGCCTACATCGAAAAAGACACCGCCCGCGTCACCCCGGTCTTCAAGGAAGCCGGCTGGTTGAAAAACTGAAGTTGTCACGGCCGCTCGCCTGCGGGCGGCCGTCATCTGCTGGAGGTGTCTTCATGTCCCATTCTTCGGATTCACCCGCGCTGGTCGGCACCCGTTGGGTCGAACTCGGCCTGACCGTCTTCACCGCGCTGATCGGCGTGGTGGTGATGTTCGGCAGTGTCGAACAGGGTATCGGCTGGGGCGATGCCGGCCCCGAGCCGGGTTACTTCCCCTTCTACATCGGCCTGATGTTGAGCGCCGCGAGCGTGGCCAACGGCGTATTGACCCTGGTGCGCTGGCAAGCGCTGAGCGTTGCATTCGTCAGTCGCAGTGCGTTTCGGCAAGTACTGTCGGTGTTCATCCCGATTGCGCTGTTCGTCGCGGCCATGCCACTGACCGGCATCTACGTCGCCTCGGCGTGCTTCATCGCCTGGTTCATGTGGCGTGACAAGGTCCGTGCAAAACCGTACGGCAAATTGATGATCGGCACGGTATCCCTCGGCGCGGTACTTGCCAGCTACCTGATCTTCGCGCTGTGGTTCAAGGTCCCGCTGGATGCCGGCCCGATGGGCGACTGGATAGCCCTGGCCGGGAGACACTTCAAATGAGCGAATTCGATTCCCTGCTGCAAGGCATGAACCTGATCCTGACCCCGGGCCACGTCGGCCTGATGGTGATCGGCGTGCTGCTGGGCATCCTGGTCGGCGTGTTGCCCGGCCTCGGCGCCCCCAATGGCGTGGCACTGTTGCTGCCGCTGACCTTCACCATGTCGCCGGTGTCGGCGATCATCCTGCTGTCGTGCATGTACTGGGGCGCGCTGTTTGGCGGCTCGATCACCTCGATCCTGTTCAACATCCCCGGTGAGCCCTCATCGGTGGCGACGACGTTCGACGGCTACCCGATGGCCCGCGAAGGTCGTGCCGCCGAAGCCTTGACCGCCGCGTTCAGTTCGGCGTTGCTAGGAGCACTGGCCGGGGTGTTGTTGCTGACCTTCCTCTCGACAAAAATTGCCGCCTTCGCCATGTCGTTCAGTTCGCCGGAGTTCTTCGCGGTGTACCTGTTGGCGTTCTGCACCTTCATCGGCATGAGCAAGAACCCGCCGCTGAAAACCGTGGTGGCGATGATGATCGGTTTCGCCATGGCGGCGGTCGGCATGGACACCGTTTCCGGCAACCTGCGCCTGACCTTCGACCAGCCGATCCTGATGACCGGCATCAGTTTCGAAGTGGCGGTGATCGGCCTGTTCGGCATTGGCGAAATCCTCTGCACCGTGGAGGAAGGCCTGGTGTTCCGTGGCGAACACGCGCGCATTACACCGATGGTGATCCTGCGCACCTGGGCCAAGTTACCGCGCTACTGGTGGACCATCGTTCGCAGCACTCTGGTCGGCTGCTGGATGGGTATTACACCGGGCGGACCGACCGCCGCATCGTTCATGAGCTACAGCCTGGCGCGGCGCTTTTCGAAGAACCGCGACAACTTTGGCAAAGGTGAACTCGAAGGCGTGATCGCCCCGGAAACCGCCGACCACGCGGCCGGCACCAGCGCCTTGCTGCCGATGCTGACGTTGGGTATTCCCGGCTCGGCGACCGCAGCAGTGATGCTCGGTGGATTGATGATCTGGGGCCTGCACCCGGGGCCAACGCTGTTCGTCGAGCAGCATGACTTCGTCTGGGGCCTGATCGCCAGCATGTACCTGGGCAACGTGGTGAGCTTGATCGTTGTGTTGGCCACCGTGCCGCTGTTCGCCTCGATCCTGCGCATTCCGTTCTCGATCATCGCGCCGATCATCATCATGGTCTGTGCAATCGGTGCCTACTCGGTGCACAACTCGTTCTTCGACGTGGTGCTGATGCTCGGTTTCGGCGCGTTGGGTTATCTGTTCAAGAAACTCGGCTACCCGATCGCGCCACTGGTACTGGCGGCGGTGCTGGGCGACAAGGCCGAGGATGCGTTCCGTCAGTCGATGCTGTTCTCTGACGGGCACCTGGGGATCTTCTGGTCCAACCCACTGGTGGGAAGCCTGACCACGGCGGCGCTGCTGATGCTGT
This sequence comes from Pseudomonas sp. MHK4, assembly GCF_054600775.1. Lineage (NCBI taxonomy): Bacteria > Pseudomonadati > Pseudomonadota > Gammaproteobacteria > Pseudomonadales > Pseudomonadaceae > Pseudomonas > Pseudomonas sp. MHK4. Next base: position 52,244 of record NZ_BAAIAK010000011.1, read on the forward strand.
TCTGGCCGTTGATTTCCAAGGCCTTGGCAACCCTGATGGGCCTGCGCAAACCTCAGGTCGCGAAGCCAAAATCGGTGCTGTGACACGGCAATGCTGGCAACGCCTGACATTTGTTGTCAGGCTTGCCGCAGTCTTTATTGCGAGTACGGCCCATGTCCCGAATTCCTGATGCCAATGTAATCCACAGTCGACTGCGTCTTCGCCAACTGCGGTTGATGCTGGCACTGGAGGAATTCGGCTCGTTGCGCCGCGCCGCCGACCACATCGGCATGACTCAACCGGCAGCGACCAAGATGCTGCACGAGGCCGAGGACCTGCTCGGCGTCGAGCTGTTCGAACGTCTGCCTCGCGGCATGCGCTCGACCCCGTTCGGGGAAACCGTCATCTACTACGCGCGTATGGTCTTCGCCGAACTCAGCGGCATGCGCGAAGAACTGGTGGCGCTGCAGTCGGGCAACCTGGGGCGGGTCGCCGTTGGCGCGATTCCGGCGCTGGCTTCGGGGCTGTTGACCCGCACCATCGCGACCTTGAAACAAAGCCATCCACGCTTGTCCATGAGCATCCAGGTCGACACCAGCGACGTGCTGGTGCAGGCCCTTTTGCAGGATCAACTGGACATCGTCCTGGGTCGAATTCCGCCTGGAGCACGGGCCGAAGAACTGCTGTTCGACAGCCTTGGCGAAGAAGCGCTGTGCGTGATCGCCGGAGCGCAAAATCCGCTGGCGCAGGAAAAGCAACTGGGTTGGGCAGAGTTGCAGAACATGACCTGGGTGCTGCAACAGCAGCCAAGCCCGATGCGCGCGATCATCAATCAGGTGTTTCACAATGCGCGGGTCGACATTCCCAGCAGCATCGTCGAAACCACCTCGATCATGACCCTGCTCTCGTTGATCCAGCAGACCGACATGCTCGGTGTCACACCGGTGTCGGTGGTCGAGGATTATCCCGGCCGTGACCTGCTGGCGGTGTTGCCAATCAAGTTCGAAGCACGACTGCCACCCTACGGGCTGATCACCCGCCGCCATCGCATCCAATCCTCGGCGATGCAGGCATTCATGAACTCGGTGCGAGCCGAGCATGCGCTGAGCAAATGAAGCAGGCCTGGCGCCATGCTCCAGGCCTGGACAGGCATCAACCCTCTTGCAAAAGACGGTTGAGGTATTGGCCATAACCATTTTTTGCCAATGGCGCCGCCAGTTTCTGCAGCTGATCGGCATCGATCCATTTCTGCCGGAAGGCAATTTCTTCAGGACAGGCGACTTTAAGGCCCTGGCGACGCTCGAGCGTGGCAATGAACTGACTGGCATCGAGCAATGAGTCGTGGGTCCCGGTATCCAGCCAGGCGTAACCGCGGCCCATGATTTCCACCGACAGGTTGCCCTGTTCCAGGTAGAGACTGTTGAGATCGGTAATCTCCAGCTCACCCCGCGCCGATGGCTTGATGCTCTTGGCCATCTCGACCACGTCCTGGTCATAGAAATACAGACCGGTGACCGCAAAGTTCGACTTGGGTTTGAGTGGCTTTTCTTCGAGACTGATCGCCTTGCCCTGGCCGTCGAACTCGACCACGCCGTAACGCTCCGGGTCATTGACGTGATAGGCAAAGACACTTGCCCCCGCCTGACGCGCCATGGCACTTTGCAGAATATTGATGAAGTCGTGGCCATGATAGATGTTGTCACCCAGGACCAGGGCGCTGGGGTCGTTGCCGATAAAGTCTTCGCCGATGATGAACGCCTGCGCCAGGCCATCGGGCGAAGGCTGCACCGCATAGGAAATGTTCAGGCCCCAACGGGCGCCATCCCCCAGGAGCTGTTCGAAACGCGGAGTGTCCTGTGGCGTGGAGATGATCAGGATGTCGCGGATACCCGCCAGCATCAGGGTGCTCAGTGGGTAGTAGATCATCGGCTTGTCGTAAACCGGCAGCAGCTGCTTGGAAATGGACAATGTCGCCGGATGCAGTCGAGTACCGGAGCCGCCGGCAAGGATGATGCCTTTACGATTGAGCATGGTCATTTCTCCAGTATTTCTGCGAGCATCCGTGTCACGCCGACTTTCCAGTCAGGCAAGCTCAGCGCAAAGGCTTTTTGCAGTTTTTGAGTATCGAGTCGGGAATTGCATGGGCGTCGTGCCGGCGTCGGGTAGGCCTCGGTGCCGATTGCGCTCACCCTTGCCGGGCTAACCTTGAGGCTCATGCCCGCCCGCTCGGCGTGTTCGAGTACAAAACGAGCATAGCGACACCAGGTGGTTTCGCCAGCGGCCGCCAGATGGTAGATCCCACCCAATTGCGGGTCGACCATCAGGCTACGAATGGCATGGGCGGTCACATCCGCCAGCAACTCGGCACCGGTTGGTGCACCGAACTGATCGTCGATCACGGACAGGCTTTCACGTTCCCGGGCCAGGCGCAGCATGGTCTTGGCAAAGTTGTTACCCCGGGCGGAATACACCCAGCTGGTCCGCAAGATCAGATGCGCACAGCCGCTGTCGGTAATCGCCTGCTCGCCGGCCAGCTTACTGGCCCCATAGACACTCAATGGCGCGACCGGATCGTCTTCCTGCCAGGGTGTATCGCCAAGCCCTGCGAACACATAATCGGTGGAGTAATGCACCAGCAGGGCCTTGAGCCGTAACGCCTCGCGAGCCAGTACCGCTGGTGCATCGGCGTTCACCCGATGCGCGAGCTGCGATTCGCTTTCGGCCTTGTCGACCGCGGTGTAGGCCGCTGCGTTAACGATAACGTCAGGCGCGAAGCGCTGCACGGTGGCGGCCAGGCCTGGCAAATCCGTCAGATCGCCGCAGTGGTCCTGGCTTGCCGAGCTCAGCGCCAACAACTCGCCAAGGGGAGCAAGACTGCGTTGCAGCTCCCAGCCCACCTGGCCATTCATGCCGAGCAATAGCAGTTTCATGCGCTGCGCCCCGCATAATTTTTCTCGACCCACTCGCGATAGGCGCCGGACTGGATATTGCGCACCCAATCCTGGTTTTCCAGGTACCACTGCACGGTTTTGCGAATGCCGGTCTCGAAGGTTTCCGCCGGTTTCCAGCCCAGTTCACGTTCGAGTTTTCGGGCATCAATGGCATAACGTCGATCGTGTCCGGGCCGGTCGGTCACGTAGCTGATCTGGGCATGATAGGGCTGGCCGTCGGCACGCGGACGCAGCTCATCGAGCAACGCGCAGACGGTGTGCACGATCTCGAGATTGGTTTTTTCGTTCCAGCCACCGACGTTGTAGACCTCACCCACACGGCCGGCCTCCAGCACACGGCGTATGGCGCTGCAGTGGTCCTTGACATACAACCAGTCGCGAATCTGCTGGCCATCGCCATAGACCGGCAATGCATGGCCGGCCAGCGCGTTGACGATCATCAGCGGAATGAGCTTTTCCGGGAAGTGATACGGCCCGTAGTTGTTCGAGCAGTTGGTGATCAGAACTGGCAGGCCGTAGGTGTGATGGTAGGCACGCACCAGGTGGTCGCTCGCGGCTTTGCTGGCCGAGTAAGGGCTATTGGGTTCGTACGCGTGGCTTTCGTTGAACGCCGCCTCTTCCTTGGCCAGCGAACCATAGACTTCGTCGGTGGAAACATGCAGGAAGCGAAAGGCCTGCAGCGAGTCGGGCGCCAGCCCCTTGACGTAGGCGCGCACGGCTTCGAGCAAACGGAAAGTGCCGACGATGTTAGTGTCGATGAAGGCTTGCGGCCCGTGGATGGAGCGATCGACATGGGACTCGGCGGCAAAATTGAGAATGGCACGGGGCTGATGCTCTTCGAGCAAGCGCTCGACCAGGTCACTGTCACCGATATCGCCCTGCACGAAAACATGCCGCGTATTGCCCGTCAGGGTGCGGAGGTTGTCCAGGTTGCCGGCATAGGTCAGTTTGTCCAGATTGACTACGGTTTCATCGGAGTGCGCCAGCCAATCCAATACGAAATTTGCCCCAATGAAGCCTGCACCGCCAGTTACCAGGATGGTCATTGATTCAGACCTTTTTTCAGTAAGGTTGCGAGGATCGGACCCCAGGTTCTCAAAGACGGATTGCCCATTCAAACCGGCATGCTTGAAACCCGCGCAGCCCGGTTAAAACCCGATGGCATCACTGCCAAGGGAATTCTGCTGTCGCTAGGGTTGGAAAAGGTTTTGACCATTCAGCGTACGCCAGCTCTGTGGCCGGCTCTATATATGCTCCCTCACGCCCAGACGGCATTCAGGGGCGACATTCGTAATATAGCAAAGCTCCCAAAAATAAAAAAAAAGATCGCCTGGTGGCGATCGTTTTTCCCGGCCCCGGCCTTTGGCCAACAGGTGTTCAGCCCAAGAGCCAATGAGCCAGCAACCCCAGCACGACAACCGCCAGTACCGGTCGCATGGCCCGATACGCCTTGGGATGACGGCGTTTCCACTGCTTGATCGTCCCGCTGAACCTGTCGCTGAATTGCTTGCTCCAGGCATAGGCCTGGTTGATCCCCCCCACCCGTTCATCTGCCAGGTTCTGCGGCGCGGTGGCGCGCCCCAGCAGGCGGCTGATCCAGCGGTTGATGCGGGTGATCCCGCGGTTACTGAGCGGCCGCTCGATGTCGCAGAACAGAATGACCCGAGTCTTGTCGGTTTCGTTCTTGACCCAGTGCACATAGGTTTCGTCGAACATCACGTCTTCACCATCACGCCAGGCGTACGCCTGACCGTCGACGAAAATGCGGCATGCGTCGCTGTTGGGCGTCGACAGCCCCAGGTGGTAGCGCAACGAGCCGGCGAATGGATCGCGGTGCGGATTGAGATGACTGCCACCCGGCAGCAGGGCAAACATCGCCCCCTTGACGTTGGGAATGGCGCTGACCAGCGCTACGGTCTGCGGGCACAGCTGCTCGGCCGAGGGCAAAGGTTGGTCGTACCACTTGAGGTAGAAGCGCTTCCAGCCCTTCTTGAAAAACGAACCGAAGCCGGCATCGTTGTTTTTTTCCGCGGCGCGGATGAAACCCTCATCGAACAGGTGCATCGCTTCGTCACGGATAACTTGCCAATTGTCCTTGAGCACATCCAGTTCGGGAAACTTTCTGCGGTCCAGGTAGGGTTTTGAAGGCACGCCGGAAAACAGGTACATCAAGGCGTTATAGGGAGCAAACAGGGCCGAATGGTTGACGAACTGGCGCAGCACCGGCAAGCGCGCCTTGCCCCGCAAATGCACATAGAGGGTACTGCCCATAAACAGCAGCAACAACGACGCTTTCGCGGCAACCGAAATGCTCATCAACAACTCCTTGATCGATAATCTATGCAACGCCATTCCTCGACGCGGCCGTTGGCATGATAAACACTACCAAGCACGGGAAAAACCCGTGAAACCCGACATACAGTGTTTAGGAATGAGTAACAAAGTATTTCTTAACACAAGGAGCCTGAACGCTTGCTGATCCGCGTCAGGTCTCACCCGATGAAGAAGGGACTTCCCTTCTCCATCATTCAGCCTTCCCTATCCGTTACTGCTGGTTCTCCTGCTCGGTAAACAGATCGCTGAACAGCATGCTCGACAAGTAACGTTCACCGGAATCCGGAAGGATCACCACAATGGTCTTGCCCTGCATTTCCGGGGTCTCCGCCAGGCGTACCGCCACGGCCATCGCGGCGCCGCAAGAAATGCCGCACAGGATGCCTTCTTCCTGCATCAAGCGCAGGGCCATGGCCTTGGACTCCTCGTCAGTTACCAGCTCCACCCGGTCGACGATCGACAGGTCGAGGTTTTTCGGCACGAAACCGGCGCCGATGCCCTGGATCTTGTGCGGGCTCGGCTTGATTTCTTCACCGGCCAACGCCTGGGAAATCACCGGTGATACCGCTGGTTCCACCGCCACCGAAACGATGGGTTTGCCCTGGGTATTCTTGATATACCGCGATACTCCGGTAATAGTTCCGCCTGTTCCAACACCGGCCACCAGGACATCCACTGCACCGTCGGTGTCATTCCAGATCTCGGGGCCGGTGGTTTTTTCGTGGATGGCGGGGTTGGCCGGGTTGTCGAACTGCGCCGGCATGAAATAACGGGCCGGATCACTGGCAACTATTTCCCCGGCCTTCTCGATCGCGCCTTTCATGCCCTTGGCCGGCTCGGTCAGCACCAGCTCCGCCCCCAGTGCCTTGAGTACCTTGCGGCGCTCGATGCTCATGGATGCCGGCATGGTCAGCATCAATTTGTAGCCACGGGCGGCGGCAACGAAAGCCAGGCCGATGCCGGTGTTGCCGGACGTCGGCTCGACGATGGTCATGCCCGGTTTGAGTCTGCCTGTGCTTTCGGCGTCCCAGATCATGTTGGCGCCAATCCGGCACTTGACCGAGTAACCGGGGTTGCGCCCCTCTATCTTGGCCAGGATGGTGACGCCGCGCGGCGCGATACGGTTGATCTGCACCAGGGGCGTGTTGCCGATGGAATGGGCATTGTCAGCGTAGATACGGCTCATGGCTGGGTCCTTAACGACAGCATTGAAATAGGGCATCAAGGTAAGCCTCTTGCCCGTAGGCGTCCAGTCAGGTCGAACGTCCGGGTGTAACCGTAGTCAATGGCTTTAGAACGCCAGAGAATTACCACCATGAAACGTCGATACCGCTGGCCGCTGTGGAGCTTCGCCGGCCTCATAGTGCTGTTGATTGCCCTGCACTTCGCCCTGCCCTACCTGGTGCGTGACTACCTCAACGACAAGTTGGCGAACATGGGCGATTACCGCGGCCAGATCACCGACGTGGACCTGGCCCTGTGGCGCGGTGCCTACAAGATCAACGGCCTGAAAATCGTCAAGGTCGAGGGCAAGGTGCCTGTTCCCTTCGTCGATGCGCCCCTGATCGACCTCTCGGTCAGCTGGCATTCCCTATGGCACGACCACGCGGTGGTCGCCGAAGTGACGTTCTTCAAGCCCGAGGTCAACTTCGTGGACGGCGGGGCCAACAAGCAAAACTCGCAAACCGGTGAAGGCACCGACTGGCGTGCCCAACTGGGCAAATTGCTGCCGATCACCCTGGATGAAGTGCGGATCGACGATGGCAAGATCAGCTTTCGCAACTTCAATTCCAAACCACCGGTGAACATGAATGCCACCAAGGTCGACCTGAACATCTACAACCTGACCAACGTGGTCGATGCCAAGGGCAAGCGCGACGCCCGCTTCGACGGCAAGGCACTGCTGCTGGGGCACGCCCCCCTGGAAACCACGGCCACCTTCGACCCCCTGAGCAACTTCGAGGATTTCGAATTTCGCATGCGGGCCCGGGACATCGAGCTCAAACGCATGAACGACTTCGCTTCGGCCTACGGCAAGTTCGATTTCAACGCCGGCCATGGCGATGTGGTCATCGAAGCCGCGGCCAAAAAAGCCAAGTTGACCGGCTACATCAAACCGCTGCTCAGGGATGTCGACGTGTTCAACTGGCAACAGGATGTGGAAAACAAGGACAAGGGGATCTTCCGTTCCATTTGGGAGGCTATCGTCGGCGGCTCCGAAACCGTGCTGAAAAACCAGGGCAAGAACCAGTTTGCAACCCGTGTCGAGCTGAGCGGCAACGTCCATCAAAAAGATATCAGCGCGTTCCAGGCGTTTTTGCAGATTTTACGCAATGGTTTTATTCAGGCATTCAATGCCCGGTATGAACGACCCAAGCCGGAAGCCGGTTAACCTTTGCGCGTGACGGTGTAACGCCCGGTGTCTTCGGCTGCCCGAAGCGGGTTGGCTTGCTGTTGCAGGAAATCCCATCCCAGGCAGGCCAGGGCCAGTGATCGCGGCACCGCCTCTCGACCACTGCTGTAGCGGCTGATGCTGCGGGCGCTGACTCCCAAAGCCTCGGCGGCCTGATTCAGCGGCAATCCGGTTCGAGCACGCCAATCGATGAAGATCCGGGTATTTTCGTCCGACGCGTTTTGCGCAAGCGCATCCAGGTACAAGGTGTCGGCACCGATCTGGATGTCCAGCTCAGGCCACTCTACACACCAGCCGTCATCACCCAGCATCGCCCCCTCGAAAGCGCTTCCTTGCAGAGGATACAAGCCCACAAAGGCCTGCAGGTCGCGACTCAGGTCCAGGGTCAGTTGTTGACCATCGATGAACGTCAGCGCCAGCCGATAATCCGGCAATACCTCCACTGCTGATAGTCGTGGTCGCTTCATGGGTAACATCGTTTCCAATCCTCCAGCAATTGCGCCTGATGGGCTCTGATCCACCCAAGCGCTTCCTTGATAATCAACGGCGGAGCCTTGCCTGCCATCACTTCGACGGTTTCCAGGCTCAGCATGACATCCAGCCCGCCACCGGTCAGATGAACGTGAGGCGGCGGATGGTCCTTCTCTCGCAGCTGAATGCGATAGGTATCTCGAAATCGATATTTAGTAGACATGCCCGACAAGCTATCGCCAAAATGGCGATATCTCAATACTGGCCAGCGGCTCCGACTAAGTCAAGATGTGACGCTCCATTCAGAGACTGAATAAGCCGTCTGCGTTCACAGTCGACCGGACTGCGCGCTATAGTCGGGGCTGACCATTTTATTGCACCTTTTATTTATTGCACCCCGCGCCCTGCCTCGCTCAGGCCGGCGTTACCGTTCGAGGATTAGCAGATGAAGTTCGAAGGCACCCAGGCCTACGTCGCCACCGATGACCTGAAGCTGGCGGTCAACGCCGCCATCACCCTGGAGCGGCCGCTGCTGGTCAAGGGCGAACCAGGCACCGGCAAGACCATGCTCGCCGAGCAACTGGCCGACTCCTTTGGCGCCAAGCTGATCACCTGGCACATCAAGTCCACCACCAAGGCTCACCAGGGCCTGTATGAGTACGACGCGGTCAGCCGCCTGCGCGATTCGCAGCTCGGGACGGAAAAGGTCCACGACGTTCGCAACTACCTGAAAAAGGGCAAGCTCTGGGAAGCCTTCGAATCCGAAGAGCGGGTCATCCTGCTCATCGATGAAATCGACAAGGCCGACATCGAGTTCCCCAACGACCTGCTGCAAGAACTCGACAAGATGGAGTTCTACGTCTACGAGATCGACGAAACCATCAAGGCCAAGAAGCGCCCGATCATCATCATTACCTCCAACAACGAGAAAGAGCTGCCGGACGCCTTCCTGCGCCGCTGCTTCTTCCACTACATCGCGTTCCCGGATCGCACGACCATGCAGCGGATCGTCGACGTGCATTACCCGGACATCAAGAAAGACCTGGTCAGCGAAGCGCTGGATGTGTTCTTCGACGTGCGCAAGGTGCCGGGCCTGAAGAAGAAGCCTTCGACCTCCGAGCTGGTGGACTGGCTGAAGCTTCTAATGGCCGACAACATCGGCGAAGCGGTGTTGCGCGAGCGCGATCCGACGAAAGCCATCCCGCCGCTGGCCGGCGCTTTGGTGAAAAACGAACAGGACGTGCAACTGCTTGAGCGTCTGGCGTTCATGAGCCGTCGCGGCAGTCGATAAGAGGCTGATGCCATGCTGCTCAACCTGTTCAATGAAATGCGCGCCGCCAAGGTGCCGGTCTCGGTGCGCGAACTGCTGGACCTGATCAACGCACTGAAACAGCGCGTGACCTTCGCCGACATGGACGAGTTCTATTACCTGTCCCGGGCGATCCTGGTGAAGGACGAAAAGCATTTCGACAAGTTCGACCGGGCCTTCGGGGCTTACTTCAATGGCCTGGAAAAGCTCGACGATCACCTCCAGGCACTGATTCCGGAAGACTGGCTGCGCAAGGAGTTCGAGCGCTCGCTGACCGATGAAGAGCGGGCGGCGATCCAGTCCCTTGGCGGCCTGGACAAGCTGATCGAAGAGTTCAAGAAACGCCTGGAAGAACAGAAGGAACGCCATGCCGGCGGCAACAAGTGGATCGGCACCGGTGGTACCAGCCCGTTCGGTTCCGGCGGTTTCAACCCGGAAGGCATTCGGGTCGGCGATGCCGGCAAGCGCCAGGGCAAGGCTGTGAAAGTCTGGGACCAGCGCGAGTACAAGAACCTCGACGATTCAGTCGAGCTGGGCACGCGCAACATCAAGGTCGCCCTGCGCCGCTTGCGCAAATTTGCCCGCCAGGGCGCGGCGGAAGAGCTGGACATCGATGGCACCATCGATCACACCGCCAAGGATGCCGGGCTGCTGAACATCCAGATGCGACCGGAGCGGCGCAACACGGTGAAGTTGCTGCTGTTGTTCGACATCGGCGGCTCGATGGACGCCCACGTGAAGATCTGCGAAGAGCTGTTCTCGGCCTGCAAGACCGAGTTCAAGCATCTGGAGTACTTCTACTTCCACAACTTCATTTATGAATCGGTGTGGAAGAACAACATGCGTCGCACCTCCGAGCGTACTTCGACCATGGACCTGCTGCACAAATACGGCGCCGACTACAAAGTGATCTTCATCGGTGACGCCGCCATGGCCCCCTACGAAATCACCCAGCCGGGTGGCAGCGTCGAGCACTGGAACGAAGAAGCCGGTTATGTGTGGATGCAGCGGTTCAAGGAGAAGTACAAAAAGCTTATCTGGATCAACCCGTATCCGAAGGACACCTGGGGCTATACCTCGTCGACCAATATCGTGCGGGATTTGATTGAGGACCAGATGTATCCGTTGACCTTGCGGGGGTTGGAGGAAGGGATGCGGTTCCTGTCCAAATAACCCCATCGCCCTGTAGGAGCTGGCTTGTCGGGTCGCCGCATCGCAGCGAAGGCGTCCGATCGCTACAAGACTCAAGACCGCATTCGCCGGCAAGCCGGCTCCTACAGGGGGTCACCTGAACCGCTGCAGATACTCGACTTGTTCGCGATGGGCGACCTCCTGCACCACCGGCCGCAACCGCACCCGCGCCCCCGGCAAACACTGCGCCAGCCGCGCCAACGCCAACGGCGTCAACGCCCCCAGCCGTGGATAACCGCCAATGGTCTGCCGATCATTGAGCAGCACAATCGGCTGCCCGTCCGGCGGTATCTGCACCGCCCCCAATGGAATCCCCTCGGAAATCATCGGTTTGCCCTGATACTGCAAGGCCGTACCCAGCAAGCGAATACCCATGCGGTCGGCGCGGCTGTCCAGGCTCCATGCGCTGTTGAACGCATCGAACAGGCTTTGCCCGCTGAATTCACCGATCTGCGCACCGAGTACCAGGTCCAGGGGAGCCTCGAGATTCAGGTCCGGTCGTTGGTCTGCAGTCAATTCCCGCAGCAACATCAGTGAATTTCCCGAATAGCTCAAACCGGCGCCCTTGCCCAGCGCACGCCCCATGCCATCCAGTCCGCCCAGCTCCTCGCGAACCACCGTCGCGCTGCTGCCCAGCACCTTCGGCGCATCGAAGCCACCTGGCGCGGCCAGATAGGCCCGGGCGCCGAGCAATGGCTGGGTGAACTGCAGACGCTGGCCCTTATGCAGCCTGAAACTGCGCCACGGTGCCAATGGTTCGCCGTCTACCTGCGCGCCAAGGTCCGCTCCGGCCAGCGCCAGCACGCAATCGTCCTCGGCCACGACGGTGAACCCGCCGAGGGTGATTTCGATCACTGGCGCATCGAGCCCGTTGCCCAGCAACCAATTGGCCCAGGACATCGAACGCCAATCCGCCGCGCCACCCTGGGTCACGCCCAGGTGCCGCACGCCAAAACGACCGGCGTCCTGCAACAGGCACAACGGCGTACTTGCTTCAATCGTCAGACGGCTCATGCCTGGGCCTCCAGTGGCGTGTCGTCACCGCCCAGGTTGATGAATTCGGCATGCCCGACCGCTTCGAAACGCACGGTGTCGCCCGGTTGCATCAGGCTGTAGCCGTCGCGATTGCGGTCGAACAGTTTGGCCGGCGTGCGACCGATCAGGTTCCAGCCGCCCGGCGATACCACCGGATAGGCGGCCGTCTGCCGTTCGGCGATGCCAACACTGCCGGCGGCGACTTTCTTGCGCGGCGTACTCAGGCGCGGTGCGGCAAGCACTTCTTCCACCAGGCCCATGAACGCGAACCCCGGGGCGAAGCCCAGGGCGAACACCTGGTACTCACGCTCGCTATGACGGCGGATCACCTCTTCCACGGCCAGCCCGCTGCGTTGCGCCAACACGCTCAATTCCGGACCGACACTCAAGTCGTACCACACCGGCAGCACATGACATTGGCCGCGGGTACACGCGTTGGGCGACAAGTCGATCAACGCCTCGGCAATCAGTTCCCGGGCCTGGCTCGGGCTCAAGCGGGTCAGATCGTAATGCACCATCAAGGTTGTGTAGGACGGCACCAGGTCGATCAGTTGCTCACCGAACGCTGCCCGCAGGCTTTCGCTGGCGGAGAGCATCCACGGCATGTTGGCTTCGGCGATCTCATCGAACAGACGCACCATCAGGCAATCGAGCGCGACCACTTCTACCCGCAGTTTCATGACGCGACCTGCTGATTCAAGGCTTCACGAATGCGCCGCACGGCAGCCACCGAACTGGCGTTGTCGCCGTGCACGCACAGGGTGTTGGCCTGCAGGTGCAAGGCGCTGCCGTCGCTGGCGGTAAGGTGATCGCCACGGGCAATGATCAACGCCTGCTCGATGATTTTCTCCGGATCGTGATGCACCGCTCCCGGCAGTTGCCGCGAAACCAGCCTGCCGGCGCTGTCGTAAGCGCGGTCGGCGAAGGCTTCAAACCACAGGGTCACACCATACTCCTCGCCCAACTGCTGCGCGGCGCTGTTGTCGCGGGTGGCCATCAGCATCAACGGCAGGCTGCGGTCATAGGACGCCACCGCTTGCAGCACGGCGCGCAGTTGGGCCGGGTTGGCCATCATGTCGTTGTACATGGCGCCGTGGGGTTTGACGTAACTGACCCGCCCGCCCTGGGCCCTACAGATACCGTCGAGGGCGCCAATCTGGTAATGCAGGATGTCCTGCAGTTCCTGGGTGGCATAGGCCATGGAACGGCGGCCAAAACCGACCAGATCCTGATACGCCGGGTGGGCGCCGATCTGCACACCGTGGCTGAGGGCCAGGCTGACGGTCTTGCGCATGATGCTCGGGTCACCGGCATGGAACCCGCAGGCAATGTTGGCGCAATCGATGAAGGGCATGACTTCGGCGTCCAGACCCATGGACCAGTTACCAAAGCTTTCGCCAATGTCGCAGTTCAATAGCAGGCGGCTCACGCTGAACACTCCTGTAGGCTTTATTCTTGTTAGCTGTGGGCATATCCGTATGACACGCCCGCAGATTACCAGTTACTGGGCGTCGAGTTGCTTGCCACGGGTTTCCGGCAAGCTCAGGGCCGCGAGGATCACCACGCCGTAGGACACCGCCGCAAAGGCACCGATGCCAACGCTCAGCGGCACCGTCTGGCTGAGCAGGCCGATCAGCAGCGGGAACAACGCCGCCAGCGCGCGGCCGATGTTGTAGCAAAAGCCTTGGCCGGAACCACGAATGCGCGTCGGGAACAACTCGGTCAGGAAGGCGCCCATGCCACTGAAGATGCCCGAGGCAAAGAAGCCCAGCGGGAAGCCCAACCACAGCATCACACCATTGCTGACCGGCATTTGCGTGTACAGCAGCACAATGGTGAAGGAGCCGACGGCGAACAGGATGAAGTTCTTTTTGCGGCCGAGGATGTCGGTCAGATAGGCGCTGATGACATAGCCGACGTAGGAACCGACGATCACCATCGCCAGATATCCGCCGGTGCCGAGTACGCTCAACCCGCGTTCGTTTTTCAGGAAGGTCGGCAGCCAGGACGTGATGGCGTAGTAGCCTCCCAGGGCGCCAGTGGTCAGCAACGAAGCGCGAATCGTGGTGAAGAGCATGCCCGGAGCGAAGATCTCGTAGAACTTCGAAGGGTTGCTCGGTTCCTGCCTGGCTTTGGCTTCGCGGTAGATTTCCGGGTCCTTGACCAGGCGGCGAACGAAGATCACGAAAATCGCCGGCACGATGCCGAGGATGAACAGCGCGCGCCAGGCGTCTTCCGGCGGCATGATCGAGAACAGCAGCGCGTACAGGATCGCGGTCAGGCCCCAGCCCAGCGCCCAGCCCGATTGCACCATGCCGACGGCCTTGCCGCGGTCCTGGGCGCGAATGACTTCGCCGATCAGCACGGCGCCGGCGGTCCACTCGCCGCCGAAACCGAAGCCCATCAGGGTCCGCGCAATCAGCAGTTGTTCGTAGCTTTGGGCGAAACCGCAAAGGAAGGTGAAGAAGGCAAACCACAGCACCGTCAGTTGCAAGGTGCGCACGCGACCGATGCGGTCGGAGAGAATCCCCGCCACCCAGCCACCGATGGCCGAAGCGATCAGCGTGCTGGTGTGAATCAGCCCTGCCTGGCCGGTGGTGATGCCCCACATGGCAATCAGGGTCGGCACCACGAAGCTGAGCATCTGGGTGTCCATGCCATCGAGGCCATAGCCGATCTTGCAGCTCCAGAAGGTGCGGCGTTCCTGCTGATTGATGTTGCGATACCAGTCGAAAGGTCCCGGGCGAGCCGTGGCTTTCGGAATGGCGGTGGTGTCGGGCGCACTCATGGCAAATCTCCGCGCTGATTTTATTGGTATTGTTCTGAGCCCCGACGACGCCTATCGTGGGAACCGGATGTGTCGATTTTTGGGCGCGCCAGCGCTCTGCGTCCAACTAATAAAAACCTGCCCTAGCCATAAGAAAAACTTGATCACATGAACCTGAAGTTTCTCGAGACCTTCGTCTGGGTCGCCCGGCTCAAGAGTTTCCGCCTCACCGCCGACAAACTCTTCACCACTCAGGCGTCGATTTCCAGCCGCATCGCCGTGCTCGAAGGCGAGCTTGGGGTGAAGCTGTTCCTGCGCGACTCACGGGGTGTGAGCCTGACGCCGGAAGGCTTGAAAGTGCTCGAATACGCCGAGCAGATGATGGACACCATGCAGGCGCTCAAGCAGTCGATCGAGACCCGTTCCTGCAAGGCCGGACGCGTGCGAATTGGCGTGATGGACACGGTGATCCACACCTGGCTGAGCCCGTTGGTAGCGCAGATGACCGATCACTACCCGCTGGTGGAAATCGAATTGGTGGCCGATACCTCGCTCAACCTCTGCGATCAGCTGCAAAAAGGCTTTCTCGATGTGATCCTGCAAACCGACCTGCTGCGCCAGGAAAGTGTGCGCAGCCTGGAACTGGCCAGCCACCCCATGGGCTGGATCGTCGCCAGCAATTCGCTCTACAACCGCGACTACTCAGGCATCGCCGACCTGGCGAACGAGCGGATCATTACCTACTCGAAAAACTCCCATCCCCATCAGGAAGTGCTCGCGCTGATGCAGGCCAACGGCGTCATCGCGCCGCGGCTGAACTGCGTGAATTCGGTCTCGGCGATCACCCGGTTGCTGCGCGACGGCTTTGGCATCGGTGCATTGCCACCGGTGCTGGTGGCCGAGGAACTGGCGCGGGGTGAATTGACTTTGCTGGACATCGACCAACGCCCACCGGACCTGCAAGTGGTGGTGTCGTGGCGGGTCGGCGTGGAATGGGTCGAGGAGATTGTGGCGTTGTGTCAGCAGGTGCTGGAGGGGTACGCGCGTCGGGTGGGTGAAAATTACATCGTTTTGCATCGTTGACCTGTAGGAGCTGGCTGCCAGCGAAGGGGCAATGCCTGACACACCGCATCGCTTGATTCGCTGGCAAGCCAGCTCCTACAAACCGCGCAAATCCCGCTCTTCGATCGGCCGGCTCTGGCGCAGACGCTTGCCGCCCAGCACCACCCAATCGATCAGGCGGAACAGGCACTCGATCCCGAACGACAGCAGCAACGCCCCGCTCATGCCCCAGATCATCGCCTCCGGGGTCAACAGGATCTGGTAACTGTAGCCATTCCAGGTTTCCTTGCGAATGTCCGGATCGGCGGCCAGCACCACTTGCAGGAAGCGGATGTACCACGGCCCTTGCATCGCCTGGAACTGCTTGTCCAACGCCACCTGGCGGGTCAGCAGGTTGCCCAGGCTATCGGCATCGCTGCGAAAGATCGGATCTTCACTGGCGCGATAGTGGGCGACCAGCGCCTGCATGTCGCCCTTGAAAAATTGATTGGCCGTGTTCTGGAATCCGCTCAATCCGGCCTGCGCTTCAATCAGGTGAGCTTCGACCCGCTTGGCGTAATCATTGATGAACCCCGGCACCTGGACACCAATCAACAGGCCCGCCGCAAACAACACCAGCCGTAGATAACTGAGCAACATCGGGGATGATCCTTATTCGGTCCTGCCCTGGCTGACGCATTCGCCGCGTCGCCACAGGCTCCATTGGCCTGGCTCGTAGCGGGTCCAGGTTTCATTTTCGGTCAGGGGTTCGGTGGCGATCACCGTGACCACATCATTGGGCGTGGTTTCGGCCTGGAAGTCGACGATCACGTCGACGTCCTTCAGGCGCGCCGGGCCGAACGGGGCGCGACGGGTGATCTGCGCCAGCTTGGTCGAGCAATAGCAGAACAGCCAGTCGCCATCGCTCAGCAGGCAGTTGAACACGCCCTTGCTGCGGTATTCGGCGCAGGCGGCGACCAGGTCCGGCAGCAGTTCCTCGACCTCCACAGGCTCGGGAAAGGCGGCCCGCACGCGGTTGAGCAAGTCACAGAACGCCGCTTCACTGTCGGTATCGCCAACGGGGCGATAGAAGCTGGCAGTGGGCTGGAAATCCGCCAACTGGCCATTATGGGCAAAGCACCAGTTACGGCCCCACAACTCGCGTACGAAGGGATGGGTATTGGAAAGGCAGACCTTGCCGACGTTGGCCTGGCGGATATGCCCGATCACCACTTCGCTCTTGATCGGGTAGCGTTGCACCAGGTTTGCCACTTCCGACTCGCAGCTCGCCGCCGGGTCCTGGAACAGGCGCAAACCCCGACCTTCGTAGAAAGCGATGCCCCAACCGTCTCGGTGCGGCCCCGTACGCCCACCGCGCTGCATCAGCCCGGTGAAGCTGAACACGATATCGGTCGGGACATTGGCGCTCATGCCCAGTAACTCACACATGCTCGGACTCTCGCTTCATGGCAGGGGCACGGTTACAGACGGGGTTCGACGCGCATCCGCTGGGGATTGCCCGGCACAGGCGGACGACCGAAACGATCATCACCGGCACCGCCGAAGGGGTGGTCCTCTTCCTGCTCGTCGGCACGGACAGCGGCCTGGGCCGCGGCCGCCTGTTCCTTGCGGGCCCTGGCGCCACGCTCGAGGACAAAACGAATGGCCACGAACACCAGGTAGATGCCGAAAGCGATCATGCCGTACATGAACAGGTCGGAAATCGCCCGCCATGCGTTGTTGCCGACCTTGAACAACAGGTCCAGGGCCGTGATGGCAAGGGCCGGAGCCACTTTTTCCTTCACCGGGTCGATGATGGTCGGGCTGAACAGCAGCACCGCCACCAGTAAACGCAGGGGTTCGCGCAGCCAGCGCCACATCCAGCGGGTGATGCGCATCCACACCAGCAGGCAGCCCAAAGCGGCAAAGGCGTAGAGGCCCCAAGCGATCAGATAGTCGTTCTCGGTCATGGTGTCCATGGCAAGGCAGGCAAAGAGGCGCTTATGATAACGGCTTTTCGTCCATCAGGCTGCGCAAATCCAGCCAGCAACGCGCAACCCCTGTGGGAGCGGGCTAGCTCGCGAAAGCGGTGTGTCATTCAACAGGGATGTTGAATTTTCTGGCCCCTTCGTCGGAGCGCCGCCCGGAGCAAGCCCGCTCCCACAGGTTGCGAACCCCATTCAGTAAATTGTTCGAGAGACCTTCATGCCCCTATCCGCCAATGTTAGCGACGCCCCGATTGCCCACAAGGCCGAAGGATCCGACCCGTATGCCTGGCTGCAGGAGCGCGATAGCGCTGCGGTGCTCGACTACCTCAAGGCTGAAAACCGTTATCAGGAGGAGCAAACCGCCGATCAGGCCGGGTTGCGTGAAACCCTGTTCGAGGAGATCAAGGGCCGGATTCTCGAAACCGACCTGTCCCTGCCCTCGCCGTGGGGACCGTACCTGTATTACACACGCACCACGGCCGGTGACGAATATGCCCGTCATTACCGCTGCCCGCGCCCGGCCGACGACAGCCTGGTCCTTGACGAAAGCCAGGAGCAACTGCTGCTGGACCCTAACGAATTGGCCCAAGGCGGCTTCTTTTCCCTCGGCGCGTTCAGCATCAGCCCCGATCACCAGCGCCTGGCGTACAGCATCGATTCCACGGGCGATGAGATCTACACGCTGTTCGTCAAGGAATTGTCCGACGGTCGCGTCAGTGAACTGGAGTTCCAGGACTGTGACGGCAGCATGACCTGGGCCAACGACAGCCTGACCCTGTTTTTCGGCGAACTGGACGACACCCATCGCCCGCACAAGCTGTTGCGCTATCGCCTGGACGGCACGGCGGCCGAAGAAGTGTTCCATGAAACCGACGGCCGCTTCTTCATGCACTGCTATCGTTCGAGTTCTGAACAGCAGTTGCTGCTATCGGTGGGCAGCAAGACCACCAGCGAAGTCTGGGTGCTCGACGCCAACCACCCGCAACGCCCCTTTACCTGCGTAGCGTCGCGCCAGGAAGACCATGAGTACGACCTCGACCACGGCGCGCTGGACGGCCAATGGACCTGGTTCATCCGGACCAATCGCGACGGCATCAATTTTGCCCTGTACACCGCCGCTGACAGTGGCGTGGCGCCGACCGAGGCCGACTGGCAGAACCTGATCCCCCACAGCGACTCGGTGATGATCGATGGCATGAGCCTGAACGCCGGCGCCATGACCCTGAGCCTGCGGGTCGGCGGCTTGCCGGTGATCGAAGTTCACCCGCAGGACCTGCCAAGCTATCGGGTGCAACTGCCGGACGCGGCCTACAGCCTGCACGTGCAGAACAGCCTGGAATTCGTCAGCGAACGGATTCGCCTGCGCTACGAAGCGTTGAACCGTCCAGCGCAAATCCGCCAGCTGAACCTGGTCAGCGGTGAGCAAAAAGTGCTCAAGCAAACCCCGGTACTGGGCCCGTTCGACGCCGACGCCTACGTCAGCCAGCGCCTGTGGGCCACGGCGCCCGATGGCACGCAAGTGCCGATCAGCCTGGTGGTCAAGCGCGAAGCACTGGGCAAGCCGGTTCCGCTTTACCTGTACGGCTACGGTGCCTATGGCGAAAGCCTCGACCCGTGGTTCTCCCACGCGCGCCTGAGCCTGCTCGATCGCGGCATGGCCTTCGCCATCGCTCACGTGCGCGGCGGCGGTGAACTGGGCGAAGCCTGGTATCGCGCCGGCAAGCAGGAGCACAAGCAGAACACCTTCAGCGACTTCATCGCCTGCGCCGAACACCTGATCGCCAATGGCCTGACCACCGCGCCACAACTGGCCATCAGCGGCGGCAGCGCCGGTGGCCTGTTGATCGGCGCGGTGCTTAACCAACGGCCGGAGCTGTTCGGCGCGGCGATTGCCGAAGTGCCGTTCGTCGATGTGCTCAACACCATGCTCGACCCGGACCTGCCATTGACCGTCACCGAATACGACGAGTGGGGCAATCCAGAAGAGCCGGACGTGCATGATCGGATCAAGGCCTACGCGCCGTACGAAAACGTCAGCGCCCAGTCTTATCCGCCGACCCTGGTGATCGCCGGCTACAACGACAGCCGCGTGCAGTACTGGGAAGCGGCCAAATGGGTGGCGAAATTGCGCGCCACCAAGACCGACAACAACCTGCTGCTGCTCAAGACCGAACTGGGCGCCGGGCATGGCGGGATGAGCGGTCGATACCAGGGATTGCGTGACGTAGCGCTCGAATACGCCTTTTTGTTCAAGGTGCTGGGGGTGGCCTGAGGAACCTGGCATTACAACAATGGGATTGCGGTGATTTCAAAATCGAGCCCGTAACAGACACAACAAAAAAGACCGCACGACATGTCAGAACCCACCTTACTGAACAACGAAATTCGCAACTGGCTGATGGACTGCGGCCTGTTCAACCAACTGCTGCCGGCGGAATTCTGCGCGGCCTCGGGCTACTTCAGCCTCAGCACCATTGTCCAGGGCGAAGAAATCTTCCACGAGGGCGATGCCGGCAGCTTCATGTGCATCATCCATACCGGCCAGGTGGCGGTGCAGAAGACCACCAGCGACGGCCAGCAGGTGACCATCGCGACACTGCGCAGCGGTCGCTCGTTTGGCGAAATGGCCGTGCTCGACGGCGAACGGCGCTCGGCCAGTTGCGTGGCCGCGAGCAACTGCCAGTTGCTCAACCTGGGCAAGGATTCGCTGGAAAAGATGCTCAACGAGGCACCGAAAATCGCGGCCAAGATCATCCGCGCCCTCGCCGTCTCTCTCTCCAACCGCTTGCGCATGGTCGATGGGCAACTGCTGTCGCAACAGGTTTAACCGCCGGGCGACTTGACCTTCGGCGGGTTCTGCTCGATTCCCGGCACGGGCTGGTCCTTGGTTGGCGGGCTCGGCATCTCGATCGGCACCAAGGGTGGGCCGCTACTGCCCGGGCCCACTCTAGGCAGGGGTGCCGGGCTGATTTGCGGGTACGGCGTAGGCGTTGCGGTGCCAGGCGAACCGGGCATGGGCGCGGGACTGATCGGCGTGGTCTGCAACTGCTGGGCCTGCGCTGCAGTTATCGAGAGCGCGGTCAGGGCAATGGCCGTTAGAATGGTGCGCTTCATCAATGGCTCCGTTGGCCTTGTGGTCGATTGCAGGCTACTCCCAACTGCGCCGGTTTGCCTTCCCCTGTGCTGCCCTTTTTCCTCAAGTGAGCCCCATGAAACGTTTTGTTCTGCTCGATACCGCCCCTATTCCCGAGAACGGCGGTGCCCTGTGCCTGTTCGAGTACGGCGAGGATTTCGTCATCAAGATCCAGGGCGGTGACGGCGGACAATTGATGAATACGCGCATGCACGGCTCCGAGGATGCACTGGCCGAGATCCCCTGCCGCAAGGTCGCGGGAAGGCCGAACTCGCGGGTATTGATCGGCGGCCTGGGCATGGGCTTCACCCTCGCCTCGGCACTCAAGCACTTGGGCAAGAGCGCTGAAGTGGTGGTCGCCGAACTGGTGCCCGGCGTTGTTGAATGGAACCGCGGGCCCCTGGGCGAGAAAGCCGGCAACCCGCTGCAAGACCCGCGGACGGTGATCCGCCTGGAAGACGTGGCCAAGGTCCTGCAGGCAGAGCCACAAGGATTCGACGCGATCATGCTCGACGTCGACAACGGCCCCGAAGGCCTGACCCAGAGAGCCAACAGCTGGCTCTACTCCGCCGGCGGCCTGGGTGCCTGCGCCAAGGCCCTGCGACCCAAAGGCGTGCTGGCGGTCTGGTCGGCGAGCGCAGACCGGCAGTTTTCCGACAAACTGAAAAAAGCCGGCTTCAAGGCCGAGGAAGTGCAGGTCTTCGCCCACGGCAACAAAGGCACCCGCCACACCATCTGGATTGCCGAGAAGCTCAAGGGCTGAGCTAAACTGCGTGTTATACCGTCATTAGTCATTCAACAAAGGTGAACCCATGAGTTCGTCCACCCCGACCAACACCTCGAAGCTGGACCGCATCCTCGCCGACAACCAGCGCGACAAGGAAATGGGCTACCGCGACAAGGCCCTGAAGATGTACCCGCACGTGTGCGGCCGCTGCGCCCGTGAATTCTCCGGCAAGCGCCTGAGCGAACTGACCGTGCACCACCGCGACCACAACCACGACAACAACCCCCAGGATGGCTCGAACTGGGAATTGTTGTGCCTGTACTGCCACGACAACGAACACTCGCGTTATACCGACCAGCAGTATTTCGGCGAAGGCTCGCTGAGCACGCCAAAAATCGCCAAGGCGACGCACAACCCGTTTGCGGCGTTGGCTGGCCTGATGAAGAAAGAAGACTGATATCTTCAGTGGCTGGGCTGGCCTCTTCGCTGGCAAGCCAGCTCCTACAATGATCGCTACAACCTGTAGGAGCTGGCTTGCCAGCGAAAGCGATTGCCCAGGCACCACCAATCTGTGAACTGACCGCTGTCGCCCAATCCCCGTATAATCGCGCTTTTTTCCTGGAAGGCGCTTCGCTCGTGGCAGACAAACGGTACAGCTGCATCGGTTTGTATAACCCCAAATCACCGGAGAACGTCGGTTCGGTGATGCGCGCCGCTGGCTGTTATGGCGTGGCGTCGGTGTTCTACACCGGCAAGCGCTATGAACGCGCCGCCGACTTCGTCACCGATACCAAGCGCGTCCACTACGACATCCCGCTGATCGGCATCGACGACCTGAAGAAAATCCTGCCCCTCAATTGTGTACCGGTTGCCGTGGAACTGGTCGACGGCGCTCGCCCGTTACCGGAATACACCCACCCCGACCGCGCGCTCTACATCTTCGGCCCGGAAGACGGCTCGCTGGATAAAGAGATCCGTGACTGGTGTGAAGACGTGGTCTACATCCCGACCACCGGCTGCATGAACCTGGCCGCCACGGTCAACGTCGTGCTTTACGACCGCATGGCCAAGGGCCTCAATACCCGCTCGGGGCCGAAATTCCGCTGAATCGCCGCACATCCGATGGAACAACTGGCCTGCTGCGGCAGTCAGCTTATCTATCCATTACTCAAGCCTGGAGTCAGATCATGAGCGAACTCAAACGTGTAGAGCGCATCGAATCCACCCCGTTCCAGACCCCTTCCGAGCAGAATGTCCATGGCTGGGAACGTATCGGCTCAATGGCCGGCGGCGTGGTCATGGTTGGCAAGGGCTTGCGTCGCGGCGGCCTGTTCGGCCTGATTCAGGTGGCGATCGGCGGCGTGGCCCTGGCCCGTGGCATCACCGGCCACAGCTCGGCGAAAAGCCTGTTGGAAAAAAGCCGCCAGGACATGAATAACGTGCGGGCGAAGATCCAGCGCGCGGGTGACGAGTTGAACCGGTTGAAAGCCAATGCCGAGGCGGCGACCAAAACGGCGACCGTTACCGGCAATGATTCGTTGAAATCGCCTAAAACCGGGGTTTGATCCCGAATTTGCGCCAGGGTTTGTGGCCTCATCGCCAGCAGGCTGGCTCTCACAGGGGCTCTTCTTTGTTGCACAGGTTGTGTAAACACCGAAGATCACTGTGGGAGCCAGCCTGCTGGCGATGGCGGTATTATTCAAGCAATCCCGTATCCAACACCTTGGAAGCTTCGCCAATCACGCTCTCACTGAGCTGCACGAATTCCTTGGTATCAATGCTCCCCAGATGCATCGCCCCGCGCAGTACATCGTCCAGCGAACGCTTGTTGCGCGTCTTCAGGCGAATCTCGCGATCCAGCTCCTGTAGTAACAACACCGCCTTGGCCACCTGCGCAGCATTGACCTGCTCGCCGCGCAAACTGGTGACTTTCTGGCTGTCCTTGACCAGTTTCCTGTGCAAGCCCTCATACCGCTCATCACTCATGCCACCGGCCCGGCGCACCAGTTCGATGGCGTAGTACTCGGCGAAACCTTCACTGATCCAGTCGCTGCGCTGTTGATCGTTGATTCGCCCGAACACTTGGGCCAACTCGCGAACCAACGGGCTGGTACCGCTTTCACTGACCAGCGGCAGGCGGCTATTGAGGTAAATCGATTCGTGCGCCGACAGGCTGCCGCGCCACATCGGATCGTTGGCGCCGACAATCAGCAACTTGGTCGGGTGTCGCGGGAACACGGCCTGCACTTGGGGCCAGACGAACGTCAGCAGCGTCAGCACATCCATGCGCCGCATGCCCTGGCCGCGCGGTGAAGCGACGGTGACTTCGGTTTCACCCAAGCGGGTGCGACGGCTGCCGAGATGCCCGGCAAGCATCCAGCCCGTGGGTCGATCAAACAATCGGGAAACGTTATCGATACGAAACTTGTTCTTGCCGATGCGCGGCCAGGCGGTTTCGATGCTTTGCCAGCCATTGGGCAACTCGAATTCAAGGCGTGAAACCAGCTCGGTGCCGTCCTGCTGATCGAGTCTGGCCGGCGGCACCAGATCGTCACCACGCATCAGCGCCCAGGTCGGTGTCATGCGGGTGTCGAAGCTGCCGCTCTTGCGCCCGTGACTGATCTTTACGCGATAGGTCAGGCTGGCCTTCTCGGCCGCCGGCCGCCACACGCCGCGGGCCTGTTTGCCCTCTGTCAGCTGCCATTGGCCGTCGGCCTTGAAATCGCTGTAGTGGCTGCCGTCGCCGAGGTCGAAATCCAGGCTGCGGACCGCCGCGCCCTGGGCCAGGGTCAAGCGTACTTCAGCCTGGTCGCTTTGCGGCAGCAGGCGCACGTGATAATCCAGATCGACTTTCTTCGCCGCCCACACAGGCGCGCTCAGGGCGCACAACCCAACGACCAGCGCCCGCCGCCATCCCACAGCCATACACACTCCTTCGTGAAAACTTGACCTGCGCTGCGCTTAACCCGCGCGGAAAATCAGATGGTCTTCCCAATCCTCTTCCGCCACGCTGCCTTCGGCGAGCATGCGCCCGGACTGGGAAATACGTTCGTGGTGCACCGCATCGCGATCACCGCACACCAGGTGATGCCACAGCGGCAGGTCCTTGCCCTCGCTGACCAGGCGATAGCCGCAGGTCGGTGGCAGCCATTTGAACTCGTCGGCCTTGCCCGGTGTGAGCTGGATGCAGTCCGGCACCGAGGCGCGACGGTTGGGGTAATCGCTGCACTGGCAGGTTTTCAGATCCAGCAGTTTGCAAGCGATGCGTGTGTAATAAACGCTGTTGTCGTCTTCGTCTTCGAGCTTTTGCAGACAGCACAGGCCGCAGCCGTCGCACAGCGATTCCCACTCCTGCTGATCGAGCTGATCGAGGGTTTTGCGTATCCAGAACGGTTCTACTTTGGCGGCCATGGTTCGAGCATCGACATCGGGTGGTGAAAAGGCCGCCAGTCTAGTGCCCGCAGCCCCGCGGGCCAAGCATTGGCGACTGCCGGTAGAACACGCTTGTCAGTTTATGCGCCGCCAAGTAGGGTTTTGCGTCGCTCCCACTTTCAAACGTAGCCAGGAATCTCTTGATGAGTGCAAATCCACGCGTTGCCGATTATGTCATTCACCCTCAGTTCACCGATCGCTGGTCACCCCGCGCCTTCACCGGCGAAAGCATTCCTGAAGAAACCCTGCTGAGCTTCTTCGAAGCCGCGCGTTGGGCACCGTCGGCGTACAATTCGCAGCCTTGGCGCTTCCTCTATGCGCGTCGCGATACGCCGAATTGGGAACGTTACCTGGGCCTGCTGAACGAATTCAACCGCAGCTGGGCGCAACACGCCTCGGCACTGGTGATCGTGATCTCGAAAACCACCTTCACCGCGCCTGGCGCAAGTGAAGAAACCCCGGCGCTGTGGCACACCTTCGACACTGGTTCCGCCTGGGGCCACCTGGCGTTGCAGGCCAGCATCAGCGGCTGGCACACCCACGGCATGGCCGGTTTCGATCAGGAACTGACCCGCAAGGAGCTGAACATTCCAGAAGGCTACGCCCTGCATGCCGCCGTGGCGGTGGGCAAGCTGGGGGATAAAGCGACGCTGGCGGATTACCTGCAAGCGCGTGAAGAGCCGAGCCCGCGGCGTCCGTTGAGCGAATTGGCGGCCGAAGGCGACTTCACCCTCTAAGCCACAACGCATATCCACTGCAGGAGCCGAGCTTGCTCGCGATAACGGTGTCACAATCAACGATGATGTTGAATGTGATGCCTTCTTCGCGAGCAAGCTCGGTTCCTACAGGTTTAGCGTTAACTCAGTAGCCGCGATTGAAATCCACTTCCCCGCGCAACGCTTCACCCGCCTGATACGCCCGCAGGTTCGCGACAAACAGATCCACCATCAACGACGGCGAAGTCGGTGCCGAACTGTGTCCCGTCAGCAGCAGGCCAAAGGCTGTCCAGAACGGATGGCGTTGCGGCAGCGGCTCCTGGCGACAGACGTCGATCACGGCGCCTACCAGATGCCCTTCCTTCAAGGCCTCCACCAGATCCGCATCCACCACCGCCACACCGCGCCCGACGTTGATGAACAACCCGCTCGGCTTGAACTGCCTGAACAGCGCCGCATCGTAGATATCGTGGGTGTTCGGAGTATTTGGCAGCAGGTTGACCACATAATCCACTTCAGCGACCAAGCGTGGCAGATCCGCCAGAGAACCGACTTCGATGAAGGGTGCCTGCTCACGGGCCTCACTGGCGATGCCATACAACTGGACACCAAAAGGTACGAGGAACTGCGCCACCGTCTGCCCGATATCACCGGTACCGACGATCAGCACCTTGCGCCCCGCCAGGCTCTGGCCGTGACGACTGTCCCATTTGCGCTCGACCTGGCTGACCAGCCGCGCCAGCACTTCACGTTCGTGGCCGAGCATGTAGGTGAGCACGTATTCGGCCATGACCTGACCGAAAATCCCCACTGCGCGGGTCAGGCGATAGTGTCGAGGCAAGCCGTCGGCCAGCAGCGGCGTGATACCCGCCCAGGTCGACTGCAGCCATTGCGGCTGATGGCCCTGACGCAGCAGGGTCGCCAGCAAGTCGGGCTGGCCGAGCCAGACCGGGCAATCGGCAGCCAGGCGTGCAAGTTCGGCGGAATCGCCGCTGGTCAGTACTTCCACATCAGGCGCCGCCTCTTGCAACAGTCGGGCGTACACCGGGTGGTCGTGTTCAGCAATCAGAACGCGCATGCTTCAAACCTTTCGAAAAACAGTGCAGACGGCCGCCGACAGAGTCCTGCTCCGTCCCAGCGGCTATCGCCAAAATCATTCCAGTGTTGATCAAGGCTTCGAACAGAAGCCCGCCTGTCGATCACATGGGATCGTTGCGTCGCAGTAATTCTTCCGGCAAGTGTTCGATGTATTCCTCTTCCGCGGGCGGCATTTGCAGGTGATAGCCCTGCTTTTCGAGGTTATCCAGCACCACGGTGATGTCCTCGCGCGACAGTTTGCGCTCGGGGCTCAACACCAGGTCGAACGCGTGGATCGCTTTGCCGAAGGCGGCCATCAAGGGTTCCGGTACGCGCTCCAGGGCATCGCTCTTGAGCACATAGAGGTACATCTCGTTTTTCTTCGAACTGCGGTAGATGGAGCAAATACGTTTCAAGGCTGTTCTCCGGCGGTAGCCAGGCTGTCGAGCAGCGCCTGGCCCATCAATTCGCGGCGCCAGCCACGCAATGAATCAGGCAATTGGTAGGGACCATTGGGGAAGCCGCTCTTGAGCAACGCTTCCAGGGTTTTCTTGCGCAGCATCACCTCAGGCGCGATGTTCAAGCGCTCGCCCTCGGCCTGGCCGATGGCCTTGAGCCGCTTGAGCAGCGCGGCGGCCTCCACCGGCAACGGCTCAGGCACGGCGGCCGGCCATTGCTCCGGCGACACACTGCCAGAGCGCTTGATCAGATCAAGCAGAAACTCGCCGTCCTGACGCACGGTACGCGGGTGCATGTCTTCGATTTTCGCCAATGCGCCGAGGTTGTCCGGCTGCGTGCGCGCCAGCGGCCACAGCGAATGCTCACGAATGATGCGGTTGCGCGGCAGGTCACGGGCTCGCGCTTCCTGCTCGCGCCAGGCGCAGAGTTCTCGCAGCACGGCGAGTTGCGCGCGGGACAGCTTCCAGGCCAGCTTGGCGTCGCGATAGACCTCGTACGGGTCGATTTCGCGGCGCAGGTTGGCCACCAGCTCCCCACCGTCTTCCAGGACCCAGGCGTATTTGTCGTCCGACAGTTGCGGACGCAACTTGACGAAGACTTCCGCCAGGTGCACGGCGTCTTCAGCGGCGTAGCTGATCTGCGTTTCGGAAAGTGGACGTTGCAGCCAGTCGGAACGGGTTTCGCCCTTGGGCAGGTCGATACCCAGCACTTCCTGCACCAGCCGCGAATAACCCATGGAGAAACCGAGGTTCAAGTAAGCGGCGGCCAGTTGCGTATCGAACAGCGGTGCCGGCAGGCTACCGGTCAGGCGCAGCAGGACTTCGAGGTCTTCGCTGCATGCATGGACAACCTTGACCACGGCCGGGTTTTCCAGCAATTGGGCCAGGGGCTTCCAGTTGTCGATGGTCAACGGATCGATCAGGTAGGCACGTTCGCCATCGCCGACCTGCAGCAGGCCTGCGATAGGGTAGAAGGTGTCGACCCGCATGAATTCGGTATCGAGGGCAACGAACGGCAGCTGCTGCCACTCGGTGCAAAACCGACCGAGGCTATCGTTGTCGCGAATCCAGTGAATATCGATGGCCACACGGCTCTCCCTTGAAGAATGGCGCGCAGTATATATCGCCCCCGACGATTTCCGCGCATTCACTGAACAAGAGCTTTAGCGAAAATGCCTGCCTGATGGCAAGAATAGTCCGACAAACACGACCTAACCGACCTTACCCAGCACGTAAACCCGCCTTGGTGCGCAACCGGGCAGAAAATCCTGATGGCTGAGGACGCGCAATCCTGCTTCCTTGAATTCAGCTTCTACCTGGGCCTTGCTGACCAGCGGTCGGGGTGCAGGCCCCCGTACGTCGGTGCGCCCGCCCTTGAGACGGCCACCCACCCGCACTGCCACGATCACCGTATCGCGACTGACCCGGCAAAACTCGCCCAACATCGCCAGACGAAGCTCGGGACTGGCAATGTACTGAAACAGCTGCATGCAAAAAATGCAGTCAACCGCATTTTCCGACAAGCCAATGTTGAAGGCCGAGCTTTGAAAGGTCCTGACTCGCTGCATCAGGCTCTGCGAGTGGTGGGTCCGGGCATGTTCGAGAATTCCCTGGGAGGGGTCCGTCGCGAGAATCACCCGGTTCGCCCGCTCGCCCAGCACCGACCAGAAGCGCCCGACACCGCAAGCCACATCGAGAATCAAGCCCGGTTCGCCAGCGACCTTGAGCGCCCGGCGCACCATTTGCTCGTCGCGCCAGAACGCGAGGCGCTGGCCCAGGCCTTGAGCGCGCGGCTGCAGGCAGACGCGGGCATGCTCCTGGTCATATTGCCGGGTGAACTCGAGCTCGATGGCGGAGGGGGACTGGGCAGACATGGTCTAGGGCTCTTGAGCGTGGATTTGCCGGCCGCAGGCCGTTGCATGAATAGCTGGCACAACACTCAATCCTTAGCCAGTACGCCATCGATTGCCGCTCTGCGGCACCCGGCAAACATATCCAGGTCCTGGTTATAAACCTTGCTGTTGACCTCCAGCAGCCCCAGCATCGAATGGAACAGGTTGTCCTGGCTCAAGGGCTTTTCACGACTCAGTTGCAGGCAATGGGTGTCCACCGAGAACGACTTCTGATAGCTGTCGGAGAACCAGGCCAGCATCGCCACGTGCTTCTGTTGATCCGGGGCCAGCATGTAGGGCGTGCCATGGAGGAACAGGTTGTATTCGCCCAGGGATTCACCGTGGTCCGACAGATAAAGCATCGCGGTATCGACTTTATCCTGGTTGCTGCGCAACAGATCGATCAGGGTCGACAGCACATGGTCGGTGTACACCAGCGTGTTGTCGTAGCCATTGATGATGCTTTCGCGGCTGCAGTTGTTCAGTGCATTACTCTTGCAGACCGGCGTAAAGCGTTCGAATTCCTTCGGATAACGTTTGTAGTACTCCGGACCGTGACTGCCCATCTGGTGCAACACCAAAACAGTGTCCTTATCCAGGTTATCGATGAAATGTTGCAGGCCTTGCAGGAGGATTTCGTCGCGACATTCACTGTTGGCGCACAGCACCGGGTCTTTCAGGTTGCTGAGGTCGTCGAGGGTGACGCGATCGCAGGTCCCCTTGCAGCCCGACTGGTTGTCACGCCAGATCACGTCGAGGCCGGCACGCTTGAGCACATCCAGCAGGCCTTCTTCGTTCTTGGCCTTGCTCGCGTTGTAATCCTTGCGCCCCATGTTGGAGAACATGCAGGGCACCGACACCGCGGTTTCCGTGCCGCATGACTTCACGTCGGTAAACGCGATCAGCCCGGCTTCCTTTTCCAGCATCGGTGTGGTGTCGCGGTTGTAGCCCAGAACACCGAAGTTCTCCGCCCGGGCGCTCTCACCCACCACCAGGACCGTCAGCGACTTGCGACCATGGGTTTCCCAGGCAGGGTTGCGCTGCGCATCTTCACCGACTTTGACAAAGGGCTGGCGTGCTGATGCGACCTGCTCGCGCAAGTAACCGGCGGAGGCACCAATGTAGTTGCTCGGAACCACCATCAAGCGCAGTTCGTGGTGATTGCGAAACAGCGAAGACAGGCCCTGATAGTTAACCAGCGCAACACCACCAATGACCGCCACCGAGGCAAACGTCACAAGTGCCTTGCTTAACAACTCACGGTGCCAGCGGCGATAACTAACCGGCGTTTTCCACAATAACCAGGACGGCAGCACTCCAAGGAAAACAATGTAAGCCAGCAACTTCAAAGACAGTAAGTCGCGCACTTCCGTGGCATTGGTTTGAGCGAAGTTGCGCAACATGCCAACGTCGATCAAGGCACCATATTGCGCCATGAAATAAGCGACGCCTGCACTGATCATGAACAGCAGGGTCAGCACGGGTTTCAGCACCGGCCGGAACGCCAGCAAGGTCAGGATAATATTAAAGGCCGCGAGGATCATCGCCCCGAAGGCCACGCGCATGACGATGCCTTTACCGTCAGCTGTGGTGATATCGAAGAGGTGCTGCCACAAGACAAAATTGAAGGCAGTCAATAAAAAGGCGCTGGCGATCAGTGTCACCCACTCCGGGCGCACGGCTTTAATCTTCAACATGGTGGTTGGCTATTCCTGAAAAGAAGTGCCGTCGACAAATGTGAAAATTTCATTTATCGCGGCAACACTAACTCTAGGCAGCCGAGCATCAATTTTTCGTGAAAAAGAAGCCAACGATTAGTTGCCTTCCTCACACTCGATAAAACTTTCTGCTTATTTGAGAATGGTTCAGCTCTGGTTCAGCAAGATTAAAAGTCCGAACATCTCAAGGGGGCTCATCGCAGCCGTATTTAATTTCCCGATACTGCCCCGGACTTTCTGATTTGCCGCCCGAGAACCACAGGCGCCTAATCGGCCGCTGATTTATCAAGGTCCGATCATGGAAAACATTCGCGTTACCTCCCGCCCTGCCCTGTGGTTGATGGCCAGCATCCTGCTGGTCGCCCTGAACCTGCGGCCCTCCATGGCCGCGGTCGGTCCTTTGCTGTCGGCGATTCGCGGCGACATCCCGCTGAGTTTCAGTCTCGCCTCGCTGCTGACCCTGCTGCCGGTCATGACCATGGGGCTGGCGATGTTCTTTGGACTGGCGATCAGCCAACGCCTCGGCGAGCGCCGCACGGTGGTGCTGTCGCTGCTGGTCATCGGCCTGGCCACTGCATCGCGATTGTTCCTCGATTCGGCGCTGGAACTGATCTTCAGTGCCGTATTGGCCGGCATCGGTATCGCGCTGATCCAGGCGCTGATGCCGACGCTGATCAAATCCCGCTTCAGCGACAACGTGGCGTTGTGCATGGGCCTCTACGTCACGTCGATCATGGGTGGTGCCGCCATTGCCGCCTCTTTCGCCCCACTGGTGATGATCCGTACAGGCAGTTGGCGCATGGGCCTGGCCATCTGGGCGGTGCTGGCCGTGCTCGCGCTGTTGTTCTGGTGCAGTCAACGCGTGGGGGCACCGACGCCGGGTTCAACCAGCCACCGCTCGTTCTTCCGCCATCCCCGCGCCTGGCTGCTCGCGGCGTTTTTCGGCCTGGGCACGGCGTCCTACACCTGCGTGCTGGCCTGGCTGGCGCCGTACTACGTGGAAAAGGGCTGGAGTGAACAGGACGCCGGGTTGCTGCTGGGCTTCCTGACCGCCATGGAGGTGTTGTCCGGCCTGCTGGTTCCGGCCATCGCCAACCGCAGCCGCGATCGGCGCCTGGTGCTGGTGGTGTTGCTGGCGCTGATCATGGTCGGTTTTTGCGGGCTGATTCTCAGCCCTGTCAACCTCAGCCTCCTGTGGCCGTGCCTGTTGGGGCTGGGAATCGGCGGGTTGTTCCCGATGAGCCTGATCGTGTCACTGGATCATCTGGACGAGCCTCGGCAAGCGGGTGGGCTCACGGCATTCGTGCAAGGCATTGGCTACCTGATCGCCGGCCTCTCGCCGCTGGTGGCCGGGATGATCCGTGATCAGCTCGGCAGTTTCGAATGGGCCTGGTGGTCACTTATCGGAGTCATGGCCCTGATGATCCTGATGGCCTTGCGCTTCGATCCACGGCATTACGCCAGGCACATGCACTAACCCGCAGCCCCCTTCGAATGCCTGTGCAACATTTTCCTGTTGCTTGCATTGCTATAGGATCATTCGCTCAAGTTTGCACATGAGCCAGAAAGGATGCTGAACAGCAACGTGCTACGAAAGCTCGACATGCAGGACTTGATGGTGTTCGTCGCCGTGTATGAGCAAAACAGCGTCTCCGGCGTTTCCGAGACGCTGTGCGTCAGCCAGTCCACCGTGAGCTACTGCCTGAAAAAACTGCGCGCCGGGTTTGAAGACGAATTGTTCATCAATACCCGCACCGGGATGCGCCCCACCTACAAGGCCGGCAGCATGTACCCCCTCATGCTGAAGATCCTCGACAGCATCAACCTGTGCCACGCCAGTGCGTCGGCGTTCGATCCGACCCTACAACCGACGGTTTTCAACCTCTGCGCCCCGGAATACTTCGAGCAGCTGGTTTTGCCGCGCCTGTTGAAGCGCTTCGCGCTCGCCGAGCTTGCGGTGGTGGTCAATGTCCATAAGCTTGAAACCGACATCCCGGCCCAGGCACTGCGTGAGGGCAGCCTGGATCTGGCGATAGGTTTCGGTCCGGACTTTCATCGAAGCCACGCCGACTTCAATGTGCGCACGCTGCTGGAAGACGATTTCGTCTGCGTACTCGACAAACGCAACGCCCCGTCGCAACCACGCCTGAGCCTGCAAACCTTCATCGAGCGCCGGCACGTGTTCCCAACCCCCTGGACATCCACCAGCAACATGGTCGACGGCTGGTTGGCGCAGCAAACCCGACAACGCCAGATCGTCGCACGGGCCAATAGCTACGGCGCAGCCCTGAAGATGATCAGCGGCACCGACTTCATCCTCACCCTGCCCCGGCGTATCCAGCGATTGCTGGCCGATGACACCGTCTTCGAGCGTTGCGAAGCGCCCAATGGCTTGCCGGGATTCACCCTGGACATGCAGTGGAGCCAGGGCGCCGATCAGGACAGCGCCAACATCTGGTTACGTGAGGAAGTAATCGAGGCTTGCGCCGAACTGGATATGGCCTGAAATTCAGGCACCGACGGTGGTCTTGGCATAGGATTCTCGATCGATGTCGAGAATCTCCACGCACAACTGCACCTCCACCCCCGTCGGCCATTCGCACAGATCCTTGACCACGGCCAGCAGGCTGTCGGACAGCTGCTTCTTGATCTCCGCGGAGCGACCGCTCAGCACGGCCAGTTTCACATGCACGAACGCCCGCTCGGCCAAAGCCGTGCCGACCTTGAACGTTTGGACCTTCACCGCGCGACTCTTGATGTCGAATTCGGCACCGAACTGACCGGATCCCACCAGCGTGTTGTTCAGACGCATCAATGCCACATCGGCGTTCAGGTCAGGCAGGTTGGCGGTGTATTCCAGGTGCAGGTGAGGCATGGCGTAACTCCTGTAGGTCGGTGGAAAAGTTCATAGGTATAACACGGCGCTGTCTTGCTCACTGGGGCAGCGACAACAGATTGCGCTCGCCCATGAAGGCTTCGAGTCGTGAGCGCAACCAGCGCTCGGCAGGGTCGCTGTCGACGTGGCTGAGCCAGACCATGGACAATTCGAGGGTCGGCGTGCTGAACGGAAATGGCTCCATGAACACCTGACCGGACGCCGCCATGGCCTCTGCCGTGTAATCCGGCAGGCTGGCAATCAGGTCGGTACCGGCGAGCAAGGCCGGCAACGAGCTGTATTGCGGCACCGAGAGCACCACCTGGCGCGTGCGGCCGATTGCTGACAGCCACTCATCAGCGAAACCACTGACGTTGGCAATATGCGACACCAGTACATGAGGTCGCGAGCAGTACTCATCGACCGTCAGCGGCGTATCGCTGGCATCGGCGCGTAAAACGCTGGGACGGATGTGCCGCAACAACTTGCGCTTGGCGTTGGCGGGCAGACCGCGGGTCTGGCTGACACCGACCGTGATGTCGCCAGACGCCAGCAAGTCGGGAATGCGCCAGTAATCAACGTTCTGCACCACGAACACCACCTTCGGCGCTTCCCGGCGTAAAGCCCGCAGCAACGGCGGCAACAGGCCGAACTCGACATCGTCCGACATCCCGATGCGAAAGGTCATGGTGCTGCTGCTCGGGTCGAAATCATGGGTCAGGCTCAACGCCACCGACAACGAATCCAGCGCCGGCGACAGATGCCGAAAGATCTCTTCAGCCCGCGCCGTCGGCTCCATGCGATGGCCGACGCGGATGAACAACGGATCGTTGAACATGGTCCGCAAGCGGTTGAGCGCCGAACTGATGGTCGGCTGACCGAGAAACAGCTTCTTCGCCACCTTGGTGACGTTGCGTTCGAGCATCAGTGTCTCGAATACCACCATCAGGTTGATGTCGGCCTTGCGTAGTTCGTTGCGATTCATCCATTGACCCCGCGCTCTAAAACTATCGACAGTTTAGGGAGTTGTAACAATCTGCGTCTACGCGGCTGAACAAATGCCTTGGGCGATTTTTGTTTAATGCCAAAAGGCTCACGCGCCGGGTCCTACAGCCCCTTCCTGATTTCGTCGCAGCCCTGGCGGTACAACCCCGCGCCCCTAAGCTCAGGAAGCCTCGGGCAAAACCGGCGCGGACGCGCCACAACTTTCGAACACAAAAGGAGATTTTCAATGGCTAGAGACAAAGCGAAAGACGACAAGCACTTCAACTGCACCCAGGTGCATGAAGCCGACTACGTCGCCGGTCTTTATCCTCACGCCAAGGACGAAGTGAAAAACTTCCTGGCAACGGCCTGCAAGGACAAATCCCTGCACAACTCAACCCACAAGGACGTCTACGACCTGATCAAGAGAAAACTGGGCCACTCACAGCCGTAAGACTGCCCGGGCAACAGGAAGCTGCTCTTGACGAGCAGCTTCACCGGGTAACAGATCACCGACTTGCTTGATCAACTCAGCTTTTAACGCAGTGCTCCATACCGTGACCGCCACCACTGTATTCAGGACCATAATAATATTTGGTGAACGACACTTTCCCCTCTAGCGTTGAAACAACCTGTGCAACACCGACCCCATAATCTTTCAACGACGGATCGGTATGCGCGAAATACACGGCCAGAGAGTCGGAGGTGCCCGCAGCGAACCCGTCATACCTGGACTTGTCCTCCAGCGTCAGCACAAAGTTATAAGCGCCATACTTCCCGGCACTCTGTTCGGCATTGAGTGTCATGTCGACAACCCCTTTAAAGCCACCAATATGGCTATCCTTGCCCGTACATTCATAGCGCCCACTGTAATCGGTACCGGTAAAGACCGCCGGGGCCTGGGCAGCCCACGCGGGAGCGGAAACGAATACGATGGCAGCGGCAATGCTCCTGAGCATAGTTGACCTCTTTGTATTTGTAGGAAATCATTAATTATTGCGTAGGAATATTCTGCAACTTAGTGCTCAACCGCTTATTTGTCGCGCACTAACCATCAATTATTAACTTTATTATCCAAGTTTATTTTAGACTTTTGAAACAAGGTCTTTCGTGAAAACAATAAACATCGACTGCGCTATTCGGCGGACAGCGGAATGAAACATCGATTATCGATTTGAAACAATGCAGGACACTGCCAATTGGTAAATCGGTCGGCAGTACAACGGGGGGGACGGGCCAACAGGGGCCATTGACTCGCCCTGCGTAACCCGCAGACACCAAAAACGAAAAAGCCCCGCAGCTTTTCAGCTGCGGGGCTTTTTCCATGTAATGGCGGAGAGATAGGGATTCGAACCCTAGGTACCGGTGAAGGTACAACGGATTTCGAATCCGTCCCATTCGGCCACTCTGGCATCTCTCCAACGGCGCGCATCATATCAACACTTTTGCCGAAAGCAAACCCTCTTTCGCAAATTTTTTCTGTGCTATCAGATGCTTGCGTCGATTAAAGCGGTACGCCCAGACGATTGGCGACTTCTTCGTAGGCTTCGATGACGTCACCGAGGCCCTGGCGGAAGCGGTCCTTGTCCATTTTCTTCTTGGTGGCCTTGTCCCACAGGCGGCAGCCGTCCGGGCTGAACTCGTCGCCCAGGACGATGGAGCCATCGTGGAACACGCCGAATTCCAGTTTGAAGTCGACCAGCAGCAGGCCGGCGTCGTCGAACAGCTTGCTCAGGACTTCGTTGACCTTGAGCGACAGTTCCTTCATGCGCGCCAGTTGCTCGGCAGTGCCCCAGCCGAATGCCACGACGTGGGATTCGTTGATGAACGGGTCGCCCTTGGCGTCGTCCTTGAGGAACAGTTCGAAGGTGTAAGGGTTGAGCTTCATGCCTTCTTCAACGCCCAGGCGCTTGACCAGGCTGCCGGCGGCGTAGTTACGCACGACGCACTCGACCGGGATCATGTCGAGCTTCTTCACCAGGCACTCGTTGTCGCCCAGCAGTTTGTCGAACTGGGTCGGCACGCCGGCAGCTTCGAGTTTCTGCATGATGAAGGCGTTGAACTTGTTGTTCACCATGCCTTTGCGGTCGAGTTGTTCGATGCGCTTGCCGTCGAACGCCGAAGTGTCGTTGCGAAACAGCAGGATCAAGCGGTTGGCGTCGTCGGTCTTGTAAACCGATTTGGCTTTGCCGCGGTAGAGTTCTTCACGTTTTTCCATGATGGGCTCCGCTTGCTAAGTAGGTGGGCTAGGCGATGTGTCGCCAGTCGAGCCCTGAATCTTGATCGGCCAGTTGCAGCCAGTCCGGGTCGCACCCGAGGGTGTCGACAAAACATTGCCGGGCCAGCCGCGGCAGGTTGTTCTTGCTGCTCAGATGGGCCAGGACCAGGTGTTGCAGGTCTTTCCAGCCCAACTCGGACACCAGGAATGCCGCCTGATGGTTGTTCAAATGTCCCAGCTCACCGCCCACCCGCTGCTTGAGAAAGTACGGGTAATGACCGCGAGCCAGCATGTCCCGGCAATGGTTGGCCTCGATCATCAATGCATCGAGGTCGCGATAGCCGTCCAGCACCTTGTCGCAATACGAGCCCAGGTCGGTCAACAGGCCGAAGCGCCGCTCACCGTCACCGAAAACGTATTGCGTCGGCTCCTGCGCATCGTGGGCCACGGCAATGACACCAATGCTCAAGTTGCCGATCTGCAGTTGGTCGCCACCGGCCAGGAAGCCCGCGGGTTCGACCGGTTTGCGCATCCCGCGCAGGGTGCCGCGACTGAGGTAGACAGGCAGATTGTAGCGCCGAGACAGCAAACCCACGCCATGCACGTGGTCGGCATGTTCGTGGGTCACGAGTATCGCGCTCAGCTGAGCAGGGTCTACACCCAGGCGCAGCAAGCGTTTTTCGGTTTCCCGCAGGGAGAAACCACAATCCACCAGCACATACGTATCAGCGCTGGCTATCAGCGTGCCATTCCCTTGGCTACCGCTGCCGAGAACGGCAAAACGCATGTGATCAGCCCAGATTGTCCTGAATCACGCTCAACACTTTGCGCGCCACGTCAGCCGGCGCCACGGTGTTGATGTTTTTCTCGACGGTGACCTGGACGCTGTCGCCGACCTTGCTCAGGCGAACCTGATAACGCTCGGCACGGGACTCGACTTCTTCCTTGCTCGGCGCACTGCCGAACAGGCTGCTGAAGAACCCGGGCTTGTCGTCTTTCTTCTCGGCTTTTTCAGCGAGGTTGATGTAGTACAGGCCCAGGCTGCGGTTGATGTCTTCAACACGCCATTCGCCCTGCTCCAGCGCACGGCCGACGCTCGACCAGGCACGATCCAGGTCGGTACCGACGTTCAGCACCGGGTTGCCGCTGCCGTCTTCGCTCAGGCTGATGCGGCTTGGCGCGTCGAAATCGCGGGAAGCCAGCATGGACACCGAACCGCCCTTCTCGGAGATGCGGCTCATGCTCGCCAGCATGTCGTCGACCAGCGCCGCGTCCAGGCCAGTGTTAACCGAACGGTTAGTGAAGGCGACGTCGGCAGTGCTGCCGGCAGGACGCTCGGCGGTAACCACATAGATTTCACTGGTATTGCGTTGCACACCCGGCTCGATACGTACCCGGGCACGGATTTCGCTGTCAGAAGCGATGCCCGCTGCGCTCAGGCGCTTGGCCATGGCGGCGGACAGTTCGTCGGAATGCTGCCAGGTGGTGGTGAATTCACCGGTTTGCGGACGCTGTTCGTCCAGGCGGAACCCGTTGTCCTGGAAGAACTGAACGGCCACGGGCCACGCTTCCGCTGGCGGGTTCTGCGCCAGGATCGAACGCGTATCGCCGCTCTTTTGCAGCGAGTAGGCACTGGCATCGGCTGCGGCCGTCAATGGCTGCGGCCGAGGCACGACGTATTCGCCCTTGGCGGTGTCGTCGGCGACGTTGCGCGGAATCGGCAATAGCGGATCCAGGCGCTTGGCAGTGGTGATGTCCGGCGGCAATTGCATCGGTGCAGTCTGTTGCGCTTCCAGGTAGTCGCTACCACGGTCACGGAAATAACCATCCGGGCCCCAGACCCATCCACAGCCACTGGTGCTGGAGATGATCAAGGCAAGCGCGGAAAGTCCGGCCATTCGCTTCATGCGTTGTACTTCCTCAATTAAACCAGGACGCCGGACTGGCGCATGGCCTGCCGCAGCGGTTCGTGACATTCGGCGCTGAGCCAGGTGAGCGGCAGACGGATTCCGTCCGGCATCAAGCCCATTTCATGCAGCGCCCATTTCACGGGAATTGGATTGGACTCGATAAACAGGGTTTTATTGAGTGGCATCAGTTTTTGGTGAATGGCGCGCGCCTTCTCGGCTTCGCCGTTCAGCGCGGCAATGCACAGGTCGGCCATGTCACGCGGGGCAACGTTGGCGGTCACCGAAATGTTGCCCTTGCCGCCCAGCAGGATCAGCTCGACCGCGGTAGCGTCGTCACCGGAGATCACCAGGAAGTTGCTGTCGACGCCGTCGATGATGGTCTTGGCGCGCTGAAGGTCGCCGGTGGCTTCCTTGATACCGATGATGTTCTTGACGCTCGACAGGCGGATCACGGTCTCGGCCAGCATGTCGCAGGCGGTGCGGCCTGGCACGTTGTAGAGGATCTGCGGGATGTCGACGGCTTCGGCGATCGCCTTGAAGTGCTGGTACAGGCCTTCCTGGGTCGGCTTGTTGTAGTACGGCGTGACCAGCAGGCAAGCATCGGCGCCGGCAGTCTTTGCGTTGGTGGTCAGCTCGATCGCCTCGCGAGTCGAGTTGGCGCCTGTGCCGGCGATGACCGGAATGCGACCGTTGACCTGCTTGACTACGCGACGGATCACTTCGATGTGTTCGCTCACATCAAGGGTGGCCGATTCACCTGTAGTGCCGACCGCCACGATGGCGTGGGTGCCGTTTTGCAGGTGAAAGTCCACCAGTTTGCTCAGGCTGTCCCAGTCGAGACGACCTTGTGCATCCATGGGTGTGACCAGTGCCACCATACTGCCCGCAATCATGCAACCGCTCCTGCCGGAAAAAGAGAGCCGTAATGGTACTGGCGCCAAGATGCTTGTACAAGCGAAGTACTGCGCTGCCGCCATTCCCCTTGGCGCCGCTTTTCGCTACCCTTCAGACTTTGATCGATACTGCTAAGCTCGTATTTCGGGTTTGCGCCTCCATTTTCGACCTCACAAGCCCCCGATACAGGGTTGCCACCCCCGCTCCTGCCACTCTGGAGCCACGTTGCGACCTTGTGCCCGGGGTTTTGAGAATTCGTATCCGCAGGTTCGCTCCCGGCAAAACCAGCCGATAGAAGTACCGACCGCTCATCGCTTTAGGAATGCTGCATGTCCACCCCCACAGTTCGCGAACAATTCCTTGTCATCAGTGCCCTCGGCGCCAACCCCATGGAGCTGACTAACGTCCTGTGCCGCGCCAGCCATGAAAACCGCTGCGCCGTGGTCACCTCCCGCCTGACCCGTCATGGCGAGTGCAGTGCGCTGGTCCTCGAAATCTCCGGCAGCTGGGACGCCCTGGCTCGCCTGGAAGGCAGCCTGCCGACCCTGGCAAAACGACATGCCTTCACCGTCAACGTGGTGCGCAGCGCCGCCCTGGAGAACCGTCCCCAGGCGCTGCCCTACGTGGCTTATGTCAGCTCGGCCTACCGCTCGGACATCATCAACGAGCTGTGCCAGTTCTTCATGGACCACAACGTCGAACTGGAAAACCTGACCTGTGACACCTATCAGGCGCCACAGACCGGCGGCACCATGCTCAATGCCACGTTTACCGTGACCTTGCCGGCCGGTGTGCAGATCAGCTGGTTGCGCGACCAGTTCCTGGACTTCGCCGACGCGCTGAACCTCGATGCCCTGATCGAACCGTGGCGTCCACAGAACCCAATGTAAGGAAGCATTCATGGCCGTTGCACTCGACCAACCGGTTGCCGACTTCGAAGCACCCGCCACCAGCGGGCAAACCGTCCGCCTCGCCGACCTCAAGGGCAAGCAGGTAGTGATCTACTTCTATCCCAAGGACAGCACGCCGGGCTGCACCACCCAGGGCCAGGGCTTTCGCGATCAGCTGGAGGCCTTCAAGGCGGCCAACACCGAAGTGTTCGGCGTATCCCGCGACAGCCTCAAGTCCCATGAGAACTTCAAGGCCAAGCAGGCCTTCACCTTCGAGCTGATCAGCGACAAGGAAGAAGCGCTCTGCCAGCTGTTTGATGTGATCAAGCTGAAAAAGCTCTATGGCAAGGAATACATGGGCGTGGATCGCAGCACGTTCCTCATCGACAAGGATGGCGTGCTGCGTCAGGAATGGCGCGGCGTGAAGGTGCCGGGGCATGTGGATGCAGTTCTGGCTGCGGCACAGGCCCTCAACAAAGCCTGATTCATTGGGTGCCTGTTCTGACGCCTTCGCTGCGATGTGGCGACCCCGACAAGCCAGCTCCTACAAGGTACGCGCAACCATTGTAGGAGCTGGCTTGCCAGCGAAGAGGCCCTCAAGGCCGGCGGTTAAAGCAGCGGCGCCACAACCGGCTCTCTACGCGGCCACGCATCCAGCACAGCCTTGAACAGTGTCGCCAGGGGAATCGCAAAGAACACCCCCCAGAAGCCCCACAACCCGCCAAACAACAACACCGCGCAGATGATCGCCACCGGATGCAGGTTCACCGCTTCCGAGAACAACAGTGGCACCAGCACGTTGCCATCCAGCGTCTGGATGATCCCGTAGACCGCCATCAAATAGATGAACTGATCGCTCCAGCCCCACTGGAACAGTGCAATCAGGAACACTGGCACGGTCACCACCACCGCCCCGACGTAGGGCACGACCACCGAGATACCCACCAACAAGGCCAGCAGCGCCGCATAGTTGAGTTCCAGGACGACAAAGGCGACGTAGGTCACCCCGCCGCAAATGAAAATCTCGATGACCTTGCCACGAATATAGTTGGCGATCTGCCGGTTCATCTCATGGGCAACCCGGGTGATCAGCGCCCGCTCACGGGGCAGGTAGCCGCGCACCCATTGGCCGATCATTTGCCGGTCCTTGAGAAAGAAGAACACCAGGATCGGCACCAGCACCAGGTAGATCATGATGTTGACCAGCAGCGGCAGGCTCGACAGCGAGAACGTCAGCGCCCATTGGCCAAACTTGCCGATCTCGCCCCGCGCCACTTCGATGGCCTGCAGCACCTGCTCGTCGGACACCAGGTGTGGATAGCGCTCCGGTAGCAGCAGCAACAGCGTCTGCCATTTGGCGAGCATGCCGGGCAATTCGTTGAACAGGGTGATCAGTTGATGCCAGAGCAACGGCACCACGACCACCATGAACACCAGCAGCAGCCCCATGAACAGCGCGAAGACCAGCCCCACCGCGACGCCACCCGGCACCCGCAGGCGCTCCAGGCTTACTACCAGGCCCTGCATCAGGTAGGCCAGCACCATCCCGGCAAGCACCGGCGCAAGCATGCCTCCCAGGGTCAGTACGGCAGTGAACGCCAGGAACAACAGGACTGCAAGAACCACGGCTTCTTCGTCGGAGAAGTAGCGCTGAATCCAGTCGCGCAACACTTTGAACATCAATAATCCTTAGGAACGAACGCAGCAGGTTTCAGGCTTTTTTCAACCAGTAACGGTAAATGCCCGATTCATCTTCTTCACGAAGCAGCGTATGACCGGCCAATCGGGCAAAGGTGCGGAAATCGCGCTGCGAACCCGCATCTGTGGCGATTACCTTGAGCACCGTACCACTGGACATCTTATTGAGTTCCATCTTGGCCTTGAGCAACGGCAAGGGGCAATTGAGGCCACTGGCGTCGAGTTCAACGTCATGGGCTACAGCGTCGATCATTGCATCACTCCGGGTCAGGTGGTTGAGTTGCCTAGAATATCTGGTCGCAACGCTGGTGTCCGGCTACAGTAAGCTCTTTGTCGACT
Organism: Pseudomonas sp. MHK4; assembly: GCF_054600775.1. Classification (NCBI taxonomy): domain Bacteria; kingdom Pseudomonadati; phylum Pseudomonadota; class Gammaproteobacteria; order Pseudomonadales; family Pseudomonadaceae; genus Pseudomonas; species Pseudomonas sp. MHK4. The sequence continues at coordinate 94,684 of NZ_BAAIAK010000011.1, forward strand.
AAGGCTTTGTGCATGACTTTTTTGCGCCCTACCCTGCTGACGCTCGCTTGCCTGCTCGCCTCACCGGGCTTTGCCGACGACCTGCCGTCACTCGGCGACGCCAGTTCTGCCATCGTCTCGCCGCAACAGGAGTACCAGTTGGGCCGCGCCTGGCTTGCCCTGTTGCGCAGCCAGGTAGCGCAGCTCAATGACCCGCAGCTCAAGGACTACGTCGAATCCAGCGTCTACCGCCTGGTGGAGACCAGCCAGGTCAATGACCGGCGCCTGGAGTTCATCCTGATCAACAGTCCGCAGCTCAACGCATTCGCGGCACCCGGCGGGATTGTCGGGGTCAACGGCGGCCTGTTCCTCAATGCGCAGACCGAAGGCGAATATGCCTCGGTACTGGCTCACGAATTGGCTCACTTGTCGCAGCGCCACTTTGCCCGTGGCGTCGAAGCCCAGCAGCGCATGCAAGTACCGATGATGGCCGCGCTGCTGGCCGGCATCGTGATTGCGGCGGCTGGCGGTGGCGATGCCGGTATTGCGGCGATTGCCGGGACGCAGGCGGCGGCCATCCAGGAGCAGCGGCGATTCTCTCGCCAGAACGAACAGGAAGCCGATCGCATCGGCATCCTCAATCTGGAAAAGGCCGGCTACGACCCACGTTCCATGCCCACCATGTTCGAACGCCTGGGGCGTCAGTACCGCTTCGACGCCAAGCCGCCGGAGTTCCTGCTGACTCACCCGGTGACCGAATCGCGTATCGCCGATACCCGCAACCGTGCCGAGCAGGCCCCACAGGGCGGCATCGAAGACACCCTGCGTTATCAGTTGATTCGTGCGCGGGTCCAGTTGATCTATGAAGAAACCCCGGGCCTGGGCGCCAAGCGCTTCCGCGCCCTGCTGGATGAAAACCCGAAAAGCGATGTGGCGCGCTACGGTCTTGCGATTGCCCAGATCAAGGGCGGCCAGCTCAACGAAGCACGGGAAAACCTCAAGCAGTTGCTGGCCAAGGCGCCGAACGAGATCATCTACAACCTCGCCCAGGTCGACCTGGACATCACCAACAATCGCCTTCCGGATGCACAGTCCCGGGTTGACCGGATGCTGACGCAATATCCCGGCAATTACCCGCTGAACCAGGTACGTGTCGACCTGTTGCTGAAACAGAACCGCGCTGCCGATGCCGAAAAGGCCCTCGAGGGCCTGCTCAAATCGCGTCCGGACGATCCGGACGTGTGGTATCAGGTTGCCGAAACCCGTGGCCTGTCAGGCAACATCATCGGCTTGCACCAGGCGCGCGCCGAGTATTTCGCACTGGTGGGCGACTATCGTCAGGCCATCCAGCAACTGGACTTTGCCAAGCGCAAGGCCGGCAGCAATTTCCCGCTGGCATCGCGAATCGATGCCCGCCAGCGCGAGCTGATGGAGCAGGAACGCATGATCAAGGACATGATGGGCTGACTGGTTTCAGCGTCAAAAAAAAACCGCCTCATTCGAGGCGGTTTTTTTATTCAACCAACAGGCGGATTATTCAGCCAACTTGAAGGTGATGAAGCTCGCGCGGTTCTGGCGCAGTACGCGCATCGACACCGAGCGATTCTTCGGCAAGGCTTTGGCAATGTCCGTGAACTCCTTGGCCGAACCAATCGCCTGATTGTTCAGGTGTGTGATGATATCGCCTGGCTGCAGGCCAATCATCGACGCAGGACCGTCCTGAACTTCCTTGATCACCACGCCGCCCTTGAGGTCGTAGGTTTTCTTCTGTTCGTCGGTCAGCTCGGCCACGGAGACTCCCAAGCGGTTGCTGCTGCGCTCGATGCTCGACAGTGGAAGGTCGTCCAGCTCCTTGCCTTCTTCCGGAATCGCGCCAACGGTCAGCTCGACATTCTTGCGCTTGCCTTCGCGGATCACTTCCAGATTGGCCTTGGAGCCGGCCTTCAAAGCGCCCACCAGATGTGGCAGATCGGCGGACATGACGATCGGTTGACCATTCATGGTCAGGATCACATCGCCTACCTGCAGCCCGCCCTTGGCAGCCGGGCCGTCATCCTGAATCTGCGCGACCAGCGCACCGGCCGGTTTTTCCAGCCCGAACGATTCAGCCAGGTCCTTGTTCACTTCCTGGATCACTACACCCAACCAGCCACGGCTGACCTTGCCACCGCTTTTGAGCTGATTGGAAACGTCCATGGCCACGTCGATAGGGATCGCGAACGATACGCCCATGAAGCCGCCGGAACGGGTGTAGATCTGCGAGTTGATCCCGACAACCTCACCATTGAGGTTGAACAGCGGCCCACCCGAGTTCCCCGGGTTGATAGGCACGTCGGTCTGGATGAACGGCACATAGTTTTCGTTCGGCAGGCTGCGACCGACGGCACTGACGATGCCCTGGGTCACGGTATGGTCAAAACCGAACGGCGAGCCGATGGCCACGACCCATTGCCCGGCTTTCAGATCCTGGGATTTGCCCAGTTTCAGCACCGGAAGATCCTTGGCTTCGATTTTCAGCAGCGCCACGTCGGAGCGCGGATCGGTGCCGATCAGCTTGGCCTTCATTTCACTGCGATCGGACAGACGCACGAGAATTTCATCGGCATCGGCGATCACATGGTTGTTGGTCAGGATGTAGCCGTCAGGCGAAATGATGAAACCCGAACCCAGGGATTGCGCTTCGCGCTGACGATCGCCACGGGGGGATCGAGGCTGCTGTGGCGGCATGCCACGCTCGAAAAACTCGCGCAGCATCGGCGGCAAGCCCTCGAGGTCAGGCATCTGCTGGTTCACTTTGCGGTCAGGCAGTTTTTGCGTGGTACTGATGTTCACCACCGCAGGCGACGCCTGTTCGACCAGTTGCGTGAAATCAGGCAATTCGACCGCCTGAACAGCGACCGCCTGACCGAGCACCAGCACGGTGGCAAAAATGGAGAGGTAAGACTTCAAGCGTGGTATCGACATACGGCTCCCGTTACGACGAGCATGGTTAAGCGATATGGAGCAAGGAACACCGGGAAAGATACGCCGGTATTTTTGTTCCGGGAACAACAAACAAGGCCAGAGCCGAGGGGCTCTGACCTATAAAAAATATTGGGGGGATTTGCAAATTGAAATGCTCACGAAACATTTCGATTTCACGTCACTGCTGGGTCGCAGAGGCGTCGGTGCGCATGGATAAGGCTATGCGTTCGGCAGTGCCGATCGGGATCTCACCCACCACAGTCACCATCATCTCGCCTTGCGGCGTGCTCAAGCGCCGGGAGACTGCGACGGTTGGGCCTAATTGCGTACGGGTATCGGTGACGCCTGAACCGCTCAAAGGCTCGAGGAACACTGAAAAACGCGCGAGGCCATCGTCATACATCAGGCTGTTGACCTGGGCCTTGGTCTCGGGATCCTTGCGTGCCGTGCTGCTGGTCAGTTCGAAACCCGGTGGCAACCAGTCCGAATGCCAGACCCGCGCTTCCTTGACCTGCGATGCCTTGTCGCTGTCGAGTTTGACCACTTTGCAGTCAGCGCCCGGCTGCAGGTCACTATCGGTCGGAACGGTAGCGGGATCGAGTCGAGTGAACTGGAAACGCTCGAGCAGGCGCCCCTTGTCATCCAACAGCAATGATTTCAGCGGCAGGCCGGTTTCCTGATCCAGATGCAGTTCAAAACCGTAACGGTGCTGGTCACGGGGTGTCAATGAGACAATCACTGCCGGTCGCCCGGCCACGCGCGACTTGCCGATGACAGCAAGGTCATACCAATTCTTGAGCTTTTGTGGATCGAGTGAACGAGCTGCAGAATTGGAGGTATCCCCCAGCCCTGCCATCAGGTTGCCGCTAACGCATTGAGTATGTCCATCAATGCGCACGACCTCCTGAGCGGACCCGTCGAGTTGGATCAAGCGCTCGCGGACCTTGCCATCCTGGACGCGGTGCCAGATGTTGTGGGTAGAAAAACTACCGTTACGCTCGTAGACAAAAGTACCTTGAAAGCTTTGCTGCTGCTCGGCCTGGCCCAGACGGGTCAACCAGTCTTGAGCCTGATCGGCGTGGGCTGGAACAACGAACCAGCCACTGAGCAAAAGCGTAAGTAGAGGTATGGCGCGCATGATCCTCCTTAACGGTTTTCCAGGCTTGCTGCACGCGCGTAAGGCAGAGCGCTCTCGGTACCTTTCAGTGCAGCCTGTTGAGCATGTTGGCGCAAGTAGCCTGGCAGGCGTTGATCGTTCCAGCCAGGTTGACCTTGCAATACACCATTGGCCATTGGGCCCGTGGCTTCCGAACTCTCATTGTAGCCTGCCAGAACAGCCGGGCCCTTGACTTGTGGAACCGCCAGGCCTGGTTGCGTGGATTGCTGCGCCAGTTCTACACCAGCGATCTCGTCCTGGTTGTACAGACGAACACCTGCCAGTACCGCCAGGGTTACCGAAGCGGCAACGGCCAGACGACCCAGGCTGCGCCATGGACCACGGGTGGCTTTTGCCGGCACGGCTTCGTCAGCCAACGCAGCAGAAACAGCCGCGGCGATATCCAGGCGTGGAAGCAGCAGGTCTTTGTGCATCACTGCCCGAGCGATCTGATAACGAGCCCAGGTTTCACGGGTTTCAACATCGTCACAGGCACTCAGTACCCGACGCAATTCCAATTCGTCCGCTTCGTTATCCATCACTGCGGACAGCGATTCCTGCAGGGCTTCACGACTCATGGCGTTCCTCTCTTGGCTGTCGCCGCTGTCTTTAGTTTTCCTGCAACAACGGCTGCAGGGCTTTATCGATGGCCTCCCGGGCGCGGAAGATCCGGGAGCGCACGGTACCCACCGGACATTGCATGACGCTCGCAATGTCCTCGTAACTCAGACCATCGAATTCACGTAAAGTTAACGCCGTACGCAAATCTTCTGGCAGTTGCTGAATGGTTCGATGGACGGTGCCTTCGATCTCATCCCGCAGCAAAGCCCGTTCTGGCGACTCGAGATCCTTGAGGCCATGATCGCCATCGTAGAACTCTGCATCCTCGGAACTGACATCGCTATCCGGCGGCCGACGGCCGCGTGAAACCAGATAGTTCTTCGCCGTGTTGATGGCGATGCGGTAAAGCCACGTATAAAACGCGCTGTCCCCGCGAAAATTACCAAGTGCGCGGTAGGCCTTTATGAAGGCTTCCTGCGCTACATCCTGGGCTTCATGGGTGTCGTGCACGAAACGCACGATCAACCCGAGAATTTTGTGCTGATATTTCAGCACTAGCAGATCGAATGCACGCTTGTCGCCGCGCTGAACGCGTTCGACCAGCTGCTGATCCTCTTCCTGGGTTAGCATGAACACTCCTCGATAAGCTCGGAGGAGGCTTGCATCACTAAACGACCGGGCTTGCAAACATAGACTCGGGCTTTTCGCAAAAGTTCTCCCCCTCCAGGCAAGTTTCCTGCGGGCTCTGATTCGGCACGCACGAAAAACGCAGCGCGAGATTCCTCGGCTGCGCGAATAATCTTGTCATCGGTTTGACCGCCAGGGATCCAACCTCGATCCTGCGATGAAACCGACACTGTCCCTTGATTCAGGCAACCGTCTATTGATCTTGGGCCTTTGGCAAAAGTTCCAAATATTTATAGCTGCACAGAATCGACATTGTGCAACCCTGAAGCGAAAAAGAGTGTTAAATCCACGATACAGTTCGCTTGTCGCCGAACCGGTGGAAAAAACATCCGACGAAGCGTCGGCAGATTTCCGTCACAGTAGTTTCACAATGCCATATCGGCTCGGCTATTGTGCCGCTCCCCCCCTCTATATACTAGTGGGCTGTGCGGCTGCCGGGCATGCCTGTCCAGATGTCTGGCGCCTACCCCGACCCGGGTCGCTTTGAGCGGAATCCTGAAATGAGCCAACAGTTTCAACACGATGTCCTGGTAATTGGCAGCGGTGCTGCCGGCTTGAGCCTTGCGCTGACCTTGCCCGGTCATTTGCGCATCGCCGTATTGAGCAAAGGCGACCTCGCCAATGGCTCGACGTTCTGGGCCCAGGGCGGTGTCGCCGCCGTTCTGGATGACACCGACACCGTCGAGTCCCACGTCGATGACACCCTCAACGCCGGTGGCGGGTTGTGTCACGAAGACGCCGTGCGCTTTACCGTCGAGCACAGCCGAGAAGCCATCCAGTGGCTGATCGACCAGGGCGTGCCCTTTACCCGCGATGAACAGTCCGGCACCGAAGATGGCGGATTCGAGTTCCACCTCACCCGTGAAGGCGGTCACAGCCATCGGCGCATCATCCATGCCGCCGATGCCACCGGCGCGGCGATTTTCCGGACACTGCTCACCCAGGCCCAGCAACGACCAAACATCGAGTTGCTGGAACAGCGGGTCGCGGTCGACCTGATTACCGAAAAGCGCCTGGGTCTCGAAGGCGATCGCTGCCTGGGTGCCTACGTGCTCAACCGCGGCACCGGTGAAGTCGACACCTACGGCGCCCGTTTCGTGATCCTCGCCTCCGGCGGCGCCGCCAAGGTCTACCTCTATACCAGCAACCCTGATGGCGCCTGCGGTGATGGCATCGCCATGGCCTGGCGCTCGGGCTGCCGGGTGGCGAACCTGGAATTCAACCAGTTCCACCCCACCTGCCTGTATCACCCGCAAGCCAAGAGCTTCCTGGTCACCGAAGCCCTGCGCGGCGAAGGTGCGCACCTGAAGCTGCCCAACGGCGAACGCTTCATGCAGCGCTTCGATCCCCGGGCCGAACTGGCGCCACGGGACATCGTCGCCCGGGCCATCGACCACGAGATGAAGCGGCTCGGCATCGACTGTGTCTATCTGGACATCAGCCACAAGTCCGAAGATTTCATCAAGACGCACTTCCCGACGGTGTACGAACGCTGCCTGGAGTTCTCCATCGATATCACCAAACAGCCGATCCCGGTGGTACCGGCGGCGCACTACACCTGTGGCGGTGTGATGGTCGACCAGCAAGGTCGCACCGACGTGCCAGGGCTGTACGCGATTGGCGAAACCAGCTTCACCGGCCTGCACGGTGCCAACCGCATGGCCAGCAACTCGTTGCTGGAGTGCTTTGTCTACGCGCGCTCGGCGGCGGCGGACATCCTGGAGCAATTGCCACGGGTATCGCCGCCTGTCGCCCTGCCTGCCTGGGATGCCAGCCAGGTCACCGATTCCGACGAAGACGTGATCATTGCGCACAACTGGGATGAGTTGCGCCGCTTCATGTGGGACTACGTGGGCATCGTGCGCACCAACAAGCGCCTGCAGCGTGCCCAGCACCGGGTGCGCCTGTTGCTCGACGAAATCGACGAGTTCTACAGCAACTACAAGGTCAGCCGGGATTTGATCGAACTGCGCAACCTGGCCCAGGTGGCCGAGCTGATGATCCTGTCGGCCATGGAGCGCAAGGAAAGTCGCGGCCTGCACTACACCCTCGACTACCCGAACATGCTGCCGGTCGCCCGGGACACTATTCTGGTGCCGCCCACCTACGCCGAGTGAACTTGAGCCGAACTCGCAGGCGTCGGTGCAGATCCGCCGCTTGCGAGTCCCGGGGCAGGCAAATTGTCCTGACTCGCCGCTCGCCGCGCAGACGAAAGCGCAGCACCACGATCAACGGTAACGCCAGGCTGTCCGGACGCAGCTGTACCGGCTGCCATCCCTTCGCCTGATTCCATAGCTGCCAGGCATCGGCGTCACGACGCAAGCCGCGAAAGGCCTGTGGGTGCGTCAGTAGAATCTGTCGAGGCAACGACCATGCGCCGTGCAACAGACAGCACAAGGCACCGGGCAGGCTGGCCCAGAGTGGTAGGGTGAGCAGGAATAACGAACCCAGCGCGAACAGCTGGGCTACAAGATACGCCGCCAGCAACTGCCGTGAGGCATGCCAGCGGCATTCGAACCCGTTATTTGGGCTGGACACGATCCAGGATCATGCGAACCATGCGCTGAAGTTCCGGATCTTCCGATTCGGCGCGCTCCATGAACCAGCCGAACATGTCCTGATCTTCGCATTCGAGCAGCCTGACGTAGCAGGCGCGATCCACTTCGTTGAGGTGCGGATAAACCTCTTTCACAAACGGCACCAGCAACACGTCAAGCTCAAGCATGCCGCGGCGGCTGTGCCAGTAGAGGCGATTCAGTTCAACATCTTCGACCATGGAGCGCTCCTCAAATAGGCCGCAAGTATACAGCCCCGCGCCCCATCGAACAGTCGGCTTTGGTCGGGCACGTCCGACCTTTTGTGAACTACCCATTTCAGGGACAGCCCCTTATCATGTCCGCCAGACTCTTTACCCTGCGATGACCCATGGCCGATTCCGCTTTTTTCTGCACGCTGTCCCATGAAGGTGTCCTGGCGGTCCGCGGCGCGGACGCCGGCAAGTTCCTGCAAGGCCAACTGACCTGCAACCTCAATTACCTGAGCGACACCCGGGCCAGCCTCGGCGCGCGTTGCACACAGAAAGGCCGGATGCAATCAAGCTTCCGCATCCTGCTCGAAGGTGATGGCGTACTCCTGGCCATGGCCAGCGAGTTGCTCGAACCGCAATTGGCGGACCTGAAAAAATACGCGGTGTTTTCCAAGTCCAAACTGACCGATGAAAGCGCTGCCTGGGTTCGGTTTGGCGTCGAGCATGGCGACGGGGCGTTGAAAAGCCTCGGCCTCGAACTGCCGGCAGAGACCGACAGCGTGGTGCGCCATGACGGCCTGATCGCCATTCGCGTCTCGCCGGAACGCGCCGAGCTGTGGGTTGGCGCCGAGCAAGCCGATGGCATCAAGGGCAAACTGTCCGCCCTGATGGGCGAAGGTGAGCTCAATCAATGGCTGCTGGGCCAGATCCGTGCCGGGATCGGCCAGGTGATGCCAAGTACCCGCGAGCTGTTCATCCCGCAGATGCTCAACCTGCAAGCCGTCGGCGGCGTGAGCTTCAAGAAAGGCTGCTACACCGGCCAGGAAATCGTCGCGCGCATGCAGTACCTGGGCAAACTCAAGCGCCGCCTGTATCGCCTGCAACTGGCTGGCGGCGAACTGCCGGAACCCGGCACCCAGCTGTTTGCCCCGAGTCACGGCAGCTCGATCGGCGAAGTGGTGCTGGCCGCCAATGCCGCCAATCACATTGAATTGCTGGCGGTGTTACAAGCCGAAGCTGCAGAAGGCGGCGACATTCATCTGGGCGCACTCGACGGCCCGGCCCTGAAGTTGCTCGACCTGCCGTACGAACTGGACCGCGATCGCGAAATCCAGCGTTAACCGCAGTGTTTTTTTTGCAACACCTAGAGATGCGTAATGAGTGAGCTGGCGGAAAAGGTCCAACAGGATTTGGTTGAGGCCATCGATAACGATGACCTGGTTCTGCCAACGTTACCGGAAGTAGCTTTGCAGATTCGCAAGGCCGCTGAAGACCCGGAAATCAGTATCGGTAGCCTGAGCAAAGTGATTGGCCGCGATGCCGCGCTGTCGGCGCGCCTGATCAAGGTGGTCAACAGCCCACTGCTGCGCGCGGCGCAGGAAGTCACCGATCTGCACACGGCGATCACGCGCCTGGGCATCAACTACAGCAGCAACCTGGCCATCGGCCTGGTCATGGAGCAGATTTTCCATGCCCGCTCCGCGGTGGTGGAACAGAAAATGCGCGAGGTCTGGCGCAAAAGCCTGGAGATCGCCGGGGTCAGCTACGCACTGTGCCGCAACTACACCCAGCTCAAACCCGACCAGGCGGCCCTTGGCGGGCTGGTGCACCAGATCGGGGTCTTGCCGATCCTGACGTACGCCGAAGATCACTATGAACTGTTGTCCGATCCGGTCAGCCTCAATCATGTGATCGACCGCATTCATCCGATGCTCGGCGACAAGTTGCTGCGGGTCTGGGAGTTTCCGGAAAAACTGGTGCAGGTGCCGCGGCTCTACCTGGACTTCAAGCGACAGTCCGCGAAAATCGATTATGTCGACCTGGTCCAGGTGGCCAGCCTGTACTGCCACAAAGACACCGACCATCCGATTTCGCGCATTGACCCCTTCGGCGTACCGGCCTTCGTCAAGCTGGGGATTGATCCGGACAACAAGGCGATGTGTGCTGACCTGGAGGAAACGCGGTTGATGTTTTATTGATTGATTGAAGACCGCGTCGCGCCCATCGCCAGCAGGCTGGCTCCCACAGGGATTTATGTAACGCCACAGATCCTTGTGGGAGCCAGCCTGCTGGCGATAGGGCCAGAACAGGCACATCACTCCCCTGCATTAAAACTCACCCGTACCTTCAACCCCGCCTTCTCCCCATCATGCAGGCTGATCTGCGCCAGGTGCGCCCGGCAGATCTCGCCGACAATCGCCAACCCCAGGCCTGAACCCGCCACCTGTTGATTGCGCCGGTAAAAACGCTCGAACACCCGATCCCGCTCATCCAGGGGAATCCCCGGCCCATCGTCCTCGACCTCCAGCACCGCCGGAGCCGAAACCCGCAAAATCACATTGCCACCCGCAGGTGTATGGGCCAGCGCGTTATCCACCAGGTTGCTCAACAGTTCATTGAGCAGCGTCGGTTCGCCGCGCAACCAGACCGGTTCATCCGCTTCCAGCGCCAGGGCCACGCCGCGCTTGTGGGCTAGCGGCGCCATGGCCATGCCCAGCTCACGGGCCAACTGACTGAGGTCGAGCAATTGCGCTCCGCCTTCGGCAATCGCCCTGGCGCCGTTTTCCACCCGGGCCAGCGAGAGCAATTGGTTGGCCAGGTGGGTCAGGCGATCAGTGCCCTGGGCGGCGGTTTCCAGGGTGCTGCGCCAGGTTTGCGCCTCGCTCGAACGCAAGCCCAATTCCAGCCGGGCCTTGAGTGCCGCCAACGGTGTGCGCAGTTCGTGGGCGGCATCGGCGATGAATTGCGCCTGCTTCTCGAACTGCCCGCGCAGACGCTCGGTGAAATGATTGAGTGCACGCACCAGTGGCCACAACTCGCGCTGCACTTCCACCAGGGGCAACGGCCGCAGGTCATCGGGTTGGCGCTCCTCCACCGCGGTCCGCAAACGCTCCAGCGGACGCAGCGCCGCACTGACCGCAAACCACACGATCATCAATGCGCCGATCGCCAGCATGCCCAGACGCAGCAAGGTATCGCCGGCCAGGCTGCGAGCCATGCTGACGCGGGCCTCATCGGTCTCCGCCACGCGAATTTCCGCCATGCCGTTCATGTTCGGTTCGCTGACAGCCTTGAGCAGACTGACCACGCGCACGTTCTGTCCTTTATAAGTTGCGTTGTAAAAACGCGCCAGCGCCGGGTAGTCGTCGGTGCGCGGCGTACCGGGTGGCGGCGCCGGCAGGTTTTCGTAGCCGGAGATCAGCTTCTGATTGATGTCGTTGACCAGGTAGAAGATTCGCCCCGCACTGTCGTAGGCGAACGTATCGAGGGCCACGTACGGCACGTCCAGGCTGAGGCTGCCATCACGCTCGGACAGGCCGGCGGCGATGGTCCGCGCCGAGGCCAGCAAGGTCCGGTCATAGGCCGTGTCAGCCGCTTCGCGACCGTTCCAGTAAGCGCTCAAGCCACTGGCCAGCATCAATACCACGAGCAACAGCGCCAGGTTCCACAGCAACCGCCAACGCAGGCTGCTGGCCTTATGCATCACGGCTTTCCAGCAAGTAACCGAGGCCGCGGAACGTGACGATGGCCACCGGGTGGCCGTCGAGTTTCTTGCGCAAGCGGTGCACGTAGATTTCGATGGCGTCGGGGCTGGCCTCCTCGTCCAGGCCGAAGACCTGCGAGGCCAGTTGCTCCTTGCTCATGACCCGGCCGGGACGGGCGATCAGGGCTTCGAGCACCGCCTGCTCGCGGGAGGTCAGGGTCAGCAGTTCTTCCCCGAGAGTGAAGCGCCGGGTTTCCAGGTCGTAGGCCAGCACACCGCAGCGCTGCAGGCGCTCACCACCCAGCACGCTGCGGCGCAGCAAGGCCTTGACCCGGGCTTCGAGCTCGGTGAGTTCGAAAGGCTTGGCCAGGTAATCGTCGGCGCCCAGGTTCAGGCCATGGACCCGATCCTTGACGTCGCTGCGGGCGGTCAGCATCAACACCGGAAGGTTCTTGCCCCGGGCACGCAGGCGCGCCAGCACCTCGAAACCATCCATGCGCGGCAGGCCGACGTCGAGAATCGCCATGGCGTATTCCTCGCTGCCCAGCGCCAGGTCGGCCGCGACACCGTCGTGCAGCACATCCACGGTCAACCCGGTGCTTTTTAGCGCCTGGGCGACGCTTTCGGCGAGCTGCAGATGGTCTTCGACGAGCAGGACACGCATGGATCATTACCTCGTTCAGGGATGGTCGACGCCATTCTTTGGCGCGGAGTTTACAGCGGCATCCGCCACTGTGAAGCCCGAAAAACCGTGAAAGCCCGATGAAAGGTTAGCGAAAGGTTCGACCGTTAGAGTCGAGCCACGGATGGTTTCGATCGCAGCCATCGATCCTGCTTTGAAATGTAGCTCCCGAAAAACGCCTCGATGCGTTTTCGCCAATAAGAACAATAACGAGGTACTTCGCCATGCTGTCCACCCCGCTCCAGATTTACCCGCCCTCCCCCTTTTCCCGCTCCCCATCGATTACGCTTGCCGGCGCCGTTATCGGCTGCGCGAAGCGAAACCGCCGCATCTGAAACATCCCCAAAAACAACAACTCCCGTGGAGACAAAAATGAATCGATCACTGCGCCGTTTCGCCCTCGCCGCCAGCGTCATGCTATTTGCCGGCCAACTGATGGCCGAGCCCAAACGCCCGGAATGCATCGCCCCGGCCTCGCCCGGCGGCGGTTTCGACCTGACCTGCAAACTGGCGCAGAGCGCGCTGGTCAACGAAAAACTGCTGACCAAGCCGATGCGGGTGACCTACATGCCCGGCGGTGTCGGCGCGGTGGCCTACAACGCAGTGGTCGCCCAGCGCCCGGCCGATGCCGGCACGCTGGTGGCCTGGTCCAGTGGTTCGCTGCTGAACCTGGCCCAGGGCAAGTTCGGTCGTTTCGATGAAACCAACGTGCGCTGGCTGGCCGCCGTCGGCACCAGCTACGGCGCCATCGCGGTGAAAAGCGATTCGCCCTACAAGAACCTGGACGATCTGGTGCAGGCGCTGAAGAAAGATCCGAGCAAAGTGGTGATCGGTTCCGGCGGCACCGTCGGCAGCCAGGACTGGATGCAAACCGCGCTGATCGCCAAGGCCGCCGGGATCAACCCGCGCGACCTGCGTTACGTCGCCCTCGAAGGCGGCGGTGAAATCGCCACCGCCCTGCTCGGCGGCCACATCCAGGTCGGCAGCACCGACATCTCCGACTCCATGCCGCATATCCAGAGTGGCGACATGCGCCTGCTGGCGGTGTTCTCCGACAAGCGCCTGGACGAGCCGGAAATGAAAGACATCCCAACCGCCCGCGAGCAAGGCTACGACATCGTCTGGCCAGTGGTACGCGGTTTCTACCTGGGGCCAAAAGTCAGCGACGAAGACTACGCCTGGTGGAAAGACTCCTTCGACAAACTGCTGGCCTCGCCTGAGTTCGCCAAGCTGCGCGATCAGCGTGAACTGTTCCCGTTCGCCATGACCGGCCAGGAGCTGGACACCTACGTGAAGAAACAGGTAGCGGACTACAAAGTGCTGGCCAAAGAGTTCGGCCTGATCAAGTGATCGTCTCTGTCTAGCGGCGGCGGCTTCGTTTGGCGGAGCCGCGGCACAGGAGTTCCCCATGCTCTTACAACGCATTTTTGCTTCGGTGCTGTTGCTGGCCTGCCTCGGCCTGGCGCTGATGGCCTGGCCCTACCAGGCCGAATATTCCTACGAACCGGTCGGCCCCCGGGCCTTTCCACTGCTGATGCTCGGCCTGATGGGATGCGCGCTGCTGTACATGGCGTTTCGCCCAACACCGATCGAGCACAGTGAAGACGACCCGAAACTGGACCGTGAAACCCTGAACAAGATCGGCATCTGCGTCGTGTTGCTGCTGATCTTCGCCGGGCTGTTCGAACCTTTGGGTTTCATCCTCAGCAGCATGCTCATCGGCATTCCGATGGCACGCCTGTATGGCGGTCGCTGGCTGCCCAGCGTTGTCGTCACCACGCTGATGGCCGTTGGTCTCTACCTGCTGTTCGACAAGTTGATGGACGTGCCGCTGCCCCTGGGCCTGCTCGACGTTCTGGAGAACTGATATGGATACGCTTGGCTATTTGGGTCAGGGCTTCGGCGTCGCGCTGAGCCCGTACAACCTGGTGACCGCGCTGTGCGGCACCCTGATCGGTACAGTGGTCGGCCTGCTGCCGGGCCTGGGGCCAATCAACGGCGTGGCACTGCTAATCCCCATCGCTTTCGCCCTCGGCCTGCCACCGGAATCGGCGCTGATCCTGCTGGCGGCGGTGTACCTGGGTTGCGAATATGGCGGGCGGATCAGCTCGATCCTGCTGAACATTCCGGGCGAAGCCTCCACGGTGATGACCACCCTCGACGGCTACCCGATGGCCCGCAAAGGCCTTGCTGGTGTGGCCTTGTCGTTGTCGGCGTGGAGTTCGTTCATCGGCGCCTTCATCGCTACCTGCGGCATGGTGCTGTTCGCCCCGCTGCTGGCGAAATGGGCGATTGCCTTCGGGCCGGCGGAATATTTTGTGCTGATGGTGTTCGCCATTGTCTGTCTCGGCGGCATGGCCGGTGATCGTCCGCTCAAGACCTTCATTGCCGCGCTGATTGGCCTGTTCCTGTCAACGGTCGGCATCGACGCCAACAGCGGCGTGTACCGCTTCACCGGGGACAACATCCACCTGACGGACGGCATTCAGTTCGTCGTGCTGGTGCTCGGCCTGTTTTCCATCAGCGAGATTCTCCTGCTGCTGGAAAAAACCCATCGCGGCCAGGAAGCCGTGAAAGCCACCGGGCGCATGATGTTCAACTTCAAGGAAGCGTCGGCGGTGTTCGTGGTGAACATTCGTTGCGGTGTGTTCGGTTTCATCATGGGGGTATTGCCGGGTGCCGGCGCGACCCTGGCCAGCGCCGTGGCCTACATGACCGAAAAGCGTATCGCCGGTGCCAAGGGCACGTTCGGCCAGGGTGACATGCGCGGTCTGGCAGCGCCGGAAACCGCCATCGGTGCTTCCGCCTGCGGCGCGCTGGTGCCGATGCTGACCCTCGGCGTTCCGGGCTCGGGCACCACGGCGGTGATGATCGGCGCCCTGTCGCTGTACAACATCACACCGGGTCCGCTGCTGTTCCAGCAGCAACCGGATATCGTCTGGGGCCTGATCGCCTCGTTGTTCATCGCCAACATCATGCTGGTGATCCTCAACATTCCGATGATCCGCATCTTCACCCGCATCCTCGCCGTGCCGAACTGGGCGCTGGTGCCGGTGATCGCGATCATCACCGGGATCGGCGTCTATGCGGTGCACGCGACCACCTTCGACTTGTTCCTGATGGTCGGCATCGGCATCTTCGGCTACATCCTGCGTAAACTGGACTTCCCGCTGTCGCCGGTGCTGCTGGGGTTCATCCTCGGGGGGCTGATGGAACAAAACCTGCGTCGCGCACTGTCGATTTCCAACGGTGCGCTGGAGATCCTCTGGTCGAGCCCGATCACCTTCGGTGTCTGGGTGCTGACCGTGTTCATGCTGCTGGTGCCGCTGCTGCGGATCTGGCGCAAACGTTCGGTTGCACGGCGCGTTATCGCCGATGTCTGATCGAACACCCTTCAAAGCGTGGTGGGGAACCCCGCTGGTCGGCCTGCTGGGCGGTTTCCTCGCCAGCCAGGTCGGCTGGCCTTTGCCGTGGATGGTCGGCTCGTTGCTGGCGATCATCCTGGTGCGCTGCCTGACACCCTGGCAACTGGCGGAAATCCCTGGCGGGCGCAAGTGCGGCCAGTGGATCGTCGGCATCGGCATCGGCCTGCACTTCACCCCGGTGGTGATGGAGCAGGTGCTGAGTCATTTCGGCTTGATCTTCTTCGGCGCCCTGGTCACCAGCCTGTCGGCGGTGGTCGGGGTGTGGTTGATGCGTCGCACCGGCGAAGATCGCGCCACTGCATTTTTTTCCAGCATGCCCGGCGGCTCCGGGGAGATGGTCAACCTCGGCGCGCGAAATGGCGCGGTGCTCAGTCGCGTCGCTGCCGGTCAAAGCCTGCGGGTGCTGGTGGTGGTGCTGTGCGTTCCGGCGGCGTTCAAGTATCTGTTGGGCGACGGCGCGCCAATCTCCCACGGGGGCAGCATCGATTGGTACTGGCTGGCGTTGTTGTTTCCGGCTGGGGCGTTGGCGGCCTGGATCTGGGAACGCCTGCGTCAACCCAACCCCTGGCTGTTCGGGCCCTTGCTGGTGAGCTCGGCGGTGAGCATTGGTTGGGACCTGCACATCGGCTTGCCCAACGGTGGCAGCCAGATCGGCCAATGGCTGATCGGCAGCGGCCTGGGCTGTCACTTCAATCGGCAGTTTTTCCGTCGTGCGCCGTCGTTCATGGGGCGGACGTTGATCGGTACGGTGCTGACCATGTTGATTGCCACTGCGGCGGCCCTGGGCTTGAGTGCGCTGACCCACCTGGATTTGCGCTCGCTGACGCTGGGCATGATGCCGGGCGGGATTGCCGAGATGAGCCTGACGGCGGAAACCCTGCAGTTGTCGGTGCCGCTGGTGACGGCGATGCAGGTGATGCGGTTGTTGTTTGTGTTGTTTCTGGCGGAGCCGTTGTTCAAGTACTGGAACCGCAATCCGGATTAAAGACCGCGTTGAATTCATCGCCAGCAGGCTGGCTCCCACCTTGATTGTGTGAACACTGAAGATCCAGTGTGGGAGCCAGCCTGCTGGCGATGCTTTTCAAATCGACGGCAACCGCCACTCGATCGGCGTCTCGCCATTCTGCTCCAGGAACTTGTTGGTGCGGCTGAAGTGCCCGCATCCGAGGAAGCCACGATAGGCCGACAGCGGTGACGGGTGTACCGAAGTCAGTACCAGGTGCTTGGTCGCATCGATCAGCTTCTGTTTGCTCTGGGCATGGGCGCCCCACAGCATGAACACCAGGTGCGGCTGCTGCTGGCTGACCACTTCAATGATCCGGTCGGTGAAAAACTGCCACCCCTTGTCCTTGTGCGCGTTGGCGTTGGCACGCTCCACGGTCATGGTGGTATTGAGCATCAACACGCCCTGCTCGGCCCAGCTTTGCAGGTAGCCGTGGCTGGGGATATCGATGTTCAGGTCGCGCTTCAACTCTTTATAGATATTGACCAGCGACGGCGGCGCCGGCACGCCCGGTTGCACCGAAAAGCACAGGCCGTGGGCCTGGCCCGGGCCGTGATAGGGGTCTTGGCCGAGAATGACCACCTTGACCTTGTCCAGCGGCGTGGAATTGAGCGCGTTGAAAATCATCGGGCCCGGCGGATAGATCTCCTTGCCCGCCGCCCGCTCGTCCTGGAGGAATTTGCGCAACTCTGCCATGTAGGGCTGGTCGAATTCGGCACGCAGTGCCTCCTTCCAGCTCGGTTCGAGTTTGATACGGTCGTCAGCAGTCATGGTTACATCCGGCAAAAACAATGGGGCGAACCCTAGGAAAGCCCATCACGCTTGTCAATTGATCTGACGCAGATCCGGCACTTTCCCCCACAGCGATCATACTTAACCCTCAAATTCCCCAGCGAGGTCACCGATGAATCTGCATTTCGAAGAACTCACCGGCACTGACGGCGCCCGTATCGGCATTGCCACCCTGGATGCCGAGCAATCGTTGAACGCCCTGTCCCTGCCGATGATCAACGCCCTGCGCGACCGGTTGGACGCCTGGGCCAAGGAACCGCAAATCGTTTGCGTCATGCTGCGCGGCAAAGGCATCAAGGCCTTCTGCGCCGGGGGTGAAGTGCGCAGCCTGGTCGAGGCCTGTCGTGCCCATCCGGGTGAAGTGCCGCCCCTGGCCGCAAGTTTCTTCGCCGCGGAGTATCGGCTGGACTTCAGCCTGCATACCTATCCCAAACCGCTGATCTGCTGGGGTCACGGCTATGTGCTCGGCGGCGGCATGGGGCTGTTGCAGGGCGCGAGCATCCGGATTGTCACACCGAGCAGCCGGCTGGCCATGCCGGAGATCACCATCGGCCTGTACCCGGACGTCGGCGCCAGTTGGTTCCTGTCACGCTTGCCTGGCAAGCTCGGATTGTTTCTCGGCTTGACCGGTGCCCACATGAACGGTCGCGATGCAATCGACCTGGACCTGGCTGATCGTTTCCTGCTCGATGAGCAGCAACCAGACCTGATCGAAGGCCTGCTGCAGTTGAACTGGCAGGAACAGACGCCGATGCAGCTCAACAGCCTGCTCAAGGCCTTGCAGCAGGAGGCCGTTGCGCAGATGCCCGAAGCCCAGTGGCTGCCACGTCGCCAGCAGATCGATGCATTGCTGGATGTCAGTGATGTGCGCTGCGCCTGGAAGGCCATCAGCACACTGCGCGATCACACCGACCCGCTGCTCAACCGCGCCGCGCGCAACCTGATCGAAGGCTCGCCGCTGACCGCGCATCTGGTCTGGGAGCAGATCAAACGGGCCCGGCACCTGTCGCTGGCGCAAGTCTTCGAGATGGAATACACCCTGAGCCTCAATTGCTGTCGCCATCCCGAATTCAGCGAAGGCGTGCGCGCGCGGTTGATCGACAAGGACCAGAAACCCCACTGGCACTGGCCGGACGTCAGCAACGTGCCGGATGCCGTGGTGGAGGCGCATTTCCACAAAGTCTGGGAAGGCCGTCATCCGCTGGCGGATCTGTCGAATTACTGAAACAAAATGTGGGAGCGGGCTTGCTCGCGAAGAGGGAATATCAGTCGACATTACCGTTGTCTGACACTCCCTCTTCGCGAGCAAGCCCGCTCCCACAGGTATTGCGTTAATGCATGAGACTAGCGGTGGTTGCCCCGGCCGTTGTGGTCGCCGCGGCCGTTATGGTCAGCTCGACCGCCACGGTTGTTGTTGCGTCCACCCCGGTCATTGTTGTCCCAGCCGCCACGGTTACGGCCGTCCCAACCATGCGCCCGGTAATCTGGGCGAGCCTGGTAATAACGCGGTGCCGGTTGGTAATAACGCGGCGCCGGTTGATAAACCCGCGGCTGGTGGTAATAGCGCGGCGTTGGCTGGTAATACCGTGCAGGCGGCGCGTAGTACCTGCGCGGTGGCGTGTAGTAACCGCCACCGTTGGAGTAGTAGGAGCCTCCACCGGCGTAATAAGGTGCTGGCGAGGTGTAGACCTCGGAACTGTAGTAACTGGCTCCTCCATCGTAATAAGGCACGCAACCACTCAGGAACAAACCCAACACGGCAATCAGAAGAATTTGTCGATGCATAGCGGCCTCCTGGACCGCGAATGAGCCAAACCAGCGACGCTGGCAGGCGACAGTCAAATGTTCCAACTGTCGAAAGATCAGACCTTGAATTCGAGATCTGGTGCGTTCTTGCAATACGCTGAAACATCTCGCCGATGAAAGGTTTTTCATCTATCACGTTAGCCAACACGTTCCATTGCGGTGCGCCCGCGCACCATCACAAGGCATGCGAATGCAGCCTTCCTACTGAATCAGTCGACCAATCCCGCATGCCAGAGCGCTTCAACCGACTTGGCACGGCTCTCGCTTTAGCAAGTCCGTGCAGGAAGTCATCACAGGTTCGCGGCACCACAATTTGCAATGGCTGACTAGGGTTCCGGCTCGCAAGCGCGAGTGGCTGGTCCGAGAGTTGGCGACCTCCAGTTGAGGTTACACGGCGGGACAAAAGCCCGGGAGACAAGCCACCGTTCGCGGTGCCGCTGCCTTCCTGTCCGCCCTTGATCAACTGGAGAACCACCATGTCCCAGCATCGTTTACCCGCCCTGCTCGCCGCTGCCTTCGCAGCCCTCGTGAGCCTCTCATCCCACGCCGCCCAGAAAGACCAATTCAGCGTCTGCTGGACGATCTACGCCGGCTGGATGCCCTGGGAATATGCCGGCAGCCAAGGCATCGTCGACAAGTGGGCAAAGAAGTACGGCATCAAGATCGATGTGGTGCAACTCAATGACTACGTCGAATCGATCAACCAGTACACCGCCGGCCAGTTCGACGGTTGCACCATGACCAACATGGATGCGCTGACCATTCCGGCTGCTGGCGGCGTCGACAGCACTGCGCTGATCGTCAGCGATTTCTCCAACGGCAACGACGGCATCGTGCTGAAGGGCGAAGGCAAGAAAGTCGCCGACCTCAAGGGCACGGACGTCAATCTGGTCGAGCTTTCGGTGTCGCACTACTTGCTGGCCAGGGCCCTGGATTCGGTGGACCTCACCGAGAAAGACCTGAAAGTGGTCAACACCTCCGACGCCGATATCTCCGCCGCCTTCAACACCGATCAGGTCAGCGCCGTCACCACCTGGAACCCGATGCTTTCGGACATCAAGGCCAAGCCCGGGGTGACCGAGGTGTTCAATTCCAGCCAGATCCCCGGCGAGATCATGGACATGATGGTGGTCAACTCCCAGACCCTCAAGGACAACCCGGCCCTGGGCAAGGCGCTGACCGGCGCCTGGTTCGAAGTGGTCGAGTTGATGAACGCGAAAAACGCCGCGGGCAAAGCCGCACTGGAACACATGGCCAAAGCCTCGGGCACCGACCTGGCCGGTTTCCAGGCGCAACTGGACACCACCAAACTGTTCGCCACCCCTCAGGAAGCCTTGGCGTTTTCCACCAGCAAGCAACTGCCGGAAACCATGCGCAAGGTGGCCGAATTTTCCTTCCAGCACGGCTTGCTCGGTGAAGGCGCCAAAGACACCAGCGCGGTCGGCATGGCCTTCGCCAACGGCGTGACCAGCGGTGACAAGGGCAACCTCAAGCTGCGCTTCGACCCCAGTTACGTGCAGATGGCTGCCGACGCCAAGTTGTAACCAGAGGACTTGGCCATGCGCCTGATCAATCGCCACCCGGATCGCCCGAGTCGCCTGCTGCTGGTAATCCTGCCGTTCGCCCTGCTGTTGTGCGTCTACTTCATGGGCTCGACCGAGCGCCTGGCGGACAACCCCAACGACAAACTGCTGCCCAGCGCCGTGCAGATGAGCGACGCGGTGCAGCGCCTGGCCTTCGTGGCCGACAGCCGCACCGGCGAATACCTGCTCTGGCAGGACAGTGCATCGAGCCTGCGACGCCTGGCCATCGGCCTGGGCATCAGCGCGCTGGCCGGACTGTGCCTGGGCATCGCCGCCGGCACCCTGCCGTTGTTCGGCGCGCCGTTGTCACCCTTGCTGACCGTGTTGTCGATGGTGCCACCGCTGGCCATCCTGCCGATCCTGTTCATCGTCTTTGGCCTCGGGGAATTGTCGAAAGTGATGCTGATCGTGATCGGCATCACCCCGGCCCTGGCCCGCGACCTGGAACAGCGCGCCCGGGAAATCCCCGTGGAACTGTTGATCAAGGCCCAGACCCTCGGTGCATCGACCTGGACCCTGATGCTGCGGGTGGTGCTGCCGCAATTGCTGCCACGCCTGCTGATCTCGCTGCGCCTGATGCTGGGTTCGGCGTGGCTGTTCCTGATTGCCGCCGAAGCCATCGCCTCTACCGACGGCCTCGGCTACCGGATTTTCCTGGTGCGCCGCTACCTGGCGATGGACGTGATCCTGCCGTACGTGGTGTGGATCACCCTGCTCGCCTGGCTGATGGATTGGGGCCTCAAACGCCTGACCCTGCGTGCATTCCCCTGGTATGAAGGAGCGCGGGCATGAGTTTCATCACGGTGAAAAACGTCTGGCAGCAATACGCCGATCAGGTGGTGCTCGAAGGCTTGAACCTGACTGTCAACGAGGGCGAGTTCTGCACCCTGGTCGGCGCTTCCGGTTGCGGCAAATCGACCTTCCTGCGCCTGCTGCTCGGCCAGGAACGCGCCAGTCGCGGTGAAATCCTGCTCGACGGTCAGCCCTTGGCCGCGGAGCCGGACGCCAGCCGTGGCGTGGTGTTTCAGCGCTATTCGGTGTTCCCGCACCTGAGCGTACTGGACAACGTCGCCCTCGGCCTCGAACTGCCGCGATCGCCCTTGCTCGGACGCTTGTTCGGCAGCGCTAAAAAAGAAGCCCGGGAACAGGCTGCGGTGCTGCTGCACAAAGTCGGTCTCGGTCATTCGCTGGACAAGTACCCGGCGCAACTGTCCGGCGGCATGCAACAACGCCTCGCCATCGCCCAGGCGCTGATCATGAAGCCTCGGGTGTTGCTGCTCGACGAACCCTTCGGCGCCCTCGATCCGGGCATCCGCAAAGACATGCACGCCCTGCTGCTGGAGCTGTGGCGCGAGACCCGACTGACGGTGTTCATGGTCACCCATGACCTGTCCGAAGGTTTCAGCCTCGGTACCCGCCTGCTGGTGTTCGACAAGGTCCGCCTCGACCCGCACGCCCCCGGGGCCTATGGCGCGCGCATCACCTACGACATCCCTTTGAACAGCGACCGCCGCACCTGCCGTGCCGCCGTCGACGCCTTGCCCGTGCAACTGGCAGGCGCCCTTCGAACCGCTTGAGAGGACTTTCGACATGACTGATTCGACCCAACTGTTCCCGCCCTTCGCCGAAGAACTGCTGCCCGGCGGCGGCCATCGTTCCTTTGTATTGAAACGCGGCCAATTGCTGCGCCTGACCGACCTGCGCGGCGGCGCCAACGTCAGCCTGACGTTGCTCAACGCCCATGAAAAAACCGAACGCCTGAACCTGCCCGACAGCCTCAAATGCCAACACACCGCCAAGCTCACCGCCGGCCATTGCCTGTACTCGGACATGGGCCGCGTGCTGGCCGCCATCACTGCCGACACCTGCGGTTGGAGCGACAGCCTCGGCGGCGTGCTCTGCGCCGACGAAGTGGCAGAAAAATACGGCCAGGGCCGCTATCAGGAGTTGCGCAACGGCTTCTTCCGCAACGGCACCGACAACCTGTTGGTGGAACTGGGCAAGTGGGGGCTGGGCCTGTCGGATCTGCTGATGACCCTCAACCTGTTCAGCCGCGTCAACGTCGATGACGCCGGGCGCTTCCACTTCGTCGAGGGCAACTCCAAGGCCGGTGATTACATCGAGTTGTACGCACCAATGGACACCCTGGTGGTGCTCACCGCCCTGCAACACCCGATGGACCCGTCGCCGCAATACGCACCGAAACCATTGAAGTTGAGCTGGATGAACGCCGACCCCAGCGTCGCCGAACACTGCCGCACCTCACGCCCGGAAAACGAGCGCGGCTTCATCAACACCAACCGTCTGTTCGCCTGAGGATCGCTGCCATGTCACTCGCAATCGCCACCGCTCCACAGTCGCCTGAAACGGCCGTCTACCGCGCCACCATCCCCGCCGGCGAACCCTGGCTGATGGAGATCAAGGCCGGCCAGACCTTGCGCATCCTCGATCTGGAAGGCAACCAGGCGGTCGATACCCTGTTCTACAGCGTCGCCAATCCCAAGGAACGCTACGACGTGCAGCGCACCCTGCGCCGCCAGAACAGCGTGTACCTCACCACCGGCAGCGTGCTGTATTCCAACCTCGGCAAGCCGATGCTGACCATCGTCGCCGACACTTGCGGGCGCCACGACACCCTCGGCGGCGCCTGCGCGCAGGAGAGCAACACCGTGCGCTATGCCCTGGAAAAACGCCATATGCACAGCTGCCGCGACAACTACCTGCGCGCCTGCGTGCATGACGGGCGACTGGGTAAAGGCGACATCGGGCCGAACATCAATTTCTTCATGAACGTGCCGGTCACGGCGGATGGCGGGCTGACGTTCGAAGACGGGATTTCCGCACCGGGCAAGTACGTCGACCTGCGGGCCGAGATGGACGTGATCGTGCTGATCTCCAACTGCCCGCAACTGAACAACCCGTGCAACGCCTACAACCCGACCCCTGCGGAGCTGCTGGTATGGAACTGAAACTCGATCGCTTGCGCCGCTGGTTGTTTGCCCTGTGCCAGGCCCGCTCGAGCCAATGCCTTGTAGGAGCTGGCTTGCCAGCGAATGGGCCAGCACATTCAACAATGGTGTGACTGACACACCGCTTTCGCTGGCAAGCCAGCTCCTACAGGGGGCGGTGGTGTTTGAAGAAAGTTGATTTTCCCGTCGGGGACGACCCCGGCGCTCATCAAAAAACTGCGGGACGGCCCGCATCCCCTCCAGGGGTTATGCCATGTTCGAAAAAGTCCTGATTGCCAACCGTGGCGCCATCGCCTGCCGCATCCTGCGCACCTTGCGCGAACTGCAGGTTGCAGGCGTTGCCGTGTACTCCGAAGCCGATGCCGCCAGCCTGCACATCCTGCAAGCCGACGAGGCCCACTGCCTCGGTGAAGGCGCGGCGGCGGGCACCTACCTGGCGGTGGAAAAAATCCTCGCCATCGCCAAAGCCACTGGCGCCACGGCGATCCATCCCGGCTACGGTTTTCTCTCGGAAAACGCAGCCTTTGCCGAAGCCTGCGAAGCCGCCGACATCGCCTTCATCGGCCCGACGCCCGAACAGCTGCGGGTGTTTGGCCTCAAGCACACCGCCCGCGCCCTGGCCAAACAACACGGCGTGCCGATGCTCGAAGGCACCGAACTGCTCGACAGCCTCGACGCGGCACTGATCGCCGGCGAGCAAGTGGGTTATCCGGTCATGCTCAAAAGCACCGCCGGCGGTGGCGGTATCGGCATGCGCGTGTGCCGCAGCGCGACCGAGTTGAGCGAGTCCTTCGAAGCGGTCAAGCGCCTGGGCCAGAACAATTTCAGCGACGCCGGCGTGTTCATCGAGAAGTACATCCAGCGCGCCCGGCATCTGGAAGTGCAGGTGTTTGGCGACGGCCGTGGCGAGGTGATTGCCCTTGGCGTGCGCGACTGTTCGGTGCAGCGGCGCAATCAGAAAGTCCTCGAAGAAACCCCGGCGCCGAACCTGCCCGAGGGCATGGCCGATGAACTGTGCGCGGCAGCAATTAAACTGGCCAAGGCAGTGAATTACCGCAGTGCCGGCACCGTCGAGTTCGTCTTCGACAGCGAGGCCCAGCGGTTCTACTTCCTGGAAGTGAACACCCGGTTGCAGGTGGAGCACGGCGTCACCGAGCAAGTCTGGGGCGTCGACCTGGTGCGCTGGATGGTGCTACTGGCAGCGGGTGATCTGCTGCCGTTGAGCGTGTTGAGCCGAAGTCTGAAAGCTGACGGCCATGCGATTCAGGCACGACTGTATGCCGAAGATCCGGGGCGGGATTTTCAACCGAGTCCGGGCTTGCTGACTGCCGTTGATTTCCCCGTCGCCGACGGTAAACAGCTGCGCATCGACACCTGGGTCGAGGCCGGTTGCGAGATCCCGCCCTACTTCGATCCGATGATCGCCAAGGTCATCAGCTGGGCGCCGACCCGCGAAGAAGCCCGCGCCGAGCTGCATCAGGCATTGGGTGAAAGCCTGCTCTATGGGGTGGAAACCAACCGTGACTACCTGAGGCAGATTCTGCTCGATGTGCCTTTCGCCAGTGGTCAACCGTGGACCCGCTGTCTGGAAGGCCTGGTGTATCAAGCCAACACCTTTGAAGTGCTCAGCGCCGGCACCCAGACCAGTGTCCAGGACTACCCCGGCCGCCTCGGCTATTGGGCGGTCGGCGTGCCGCCATCGGGGCCGATGGACAGCCGTGCGTTGCGCCTGGGCAATCTCCTGCTGGGCAACGACGAAGGCGCTGCCGCGCTGGAAATCACCATGAGCGGGCCGTTGCTGCGGTTCAATTGCGATGCGGTGGTGGTGGTGACCGGTGCGGACATTGCGCTCACGCTAAACGGCGAATCGGTGCCGATGAACACCGCGCTGCTGGTTCCGTCCGGTGCGTCTTTGAGCCTCGGCACGATCGTAGGCGCTGGCGCGCGCAGCTATCTGTGCCTGCGCGGCGGCTTGCAGGTTCCGGATTATCTGGGGAGCAAAAGCACCTTCACCCTCGGCCAGTTTGGCGGGCATGGCGGACGTGCCTTGCGGGCAGGTGATGTGTTGCATCTGCCGGCGTTGAACGACCGTAGCGTCGGTGCGCAACTGCCTGAAATCGCTGAGTTGCCTGCCGTACGGCAAATCCGCGTCATCTACGGCCCCCACGGCGCACCGGAATACTTCACCGAAAACTACATCGGCACTTTCTTCGCCACACAGTGGGAAGTGCATTTCAACTCCAGCCGCACCGGCGTACGCCTGATCGGACCAAAGCCGGAATGGGTGCGTGCCGATGGTGGTGAAGCCGGCTTGCACCCATCGAACATCCACGACAATCCGTATGCGATCGGCGCAGTGGATTTCACCGGTGACATGCCGGTGATCCTCGGCCCGGACGGCCCAAGCCTGGGCGGTTTCGTGTGCCCGGTGACCGTGATCGAGGCGGATCTTTGGCAGCTGGGCCAGCTCAAGGCCGGGGACAAAGTGCAATTCACCCCCGTCGACATCAAGACCGCCCGCGATCTCGCCTGCAAATGGGACACCTGTAGGAGCTGGCTTGCCAGCGATGAAGTTGATGCGGTGTCTGGTCGGGCCTCATCGCTGGCAAGCCAGCTCCTACAGGGGGTTGTGTCGCCTGTGGTGCTGGATTTGGGTCAGGGGGATACGCAACTGGTGGCGAGGCTGTCGGGGGATACTCACCTTCTTCTCGAAATCGGTGCCCCCGAACTCGACCTCGTCCTGCGCTTTCGCGCCCACGCCCTCATGCAAGCCCTGGAAAGCAAACACCTGCACGGTGTGATCGACCTGACCCCGGGCATCCGCTCACTGCAAGTGCACTACCAACCCGAGCAATTGCCGCTCGCTGATCTGCTCGGCATCGTGGCCGGGGAATGGGACGCCGTGTGCGCCGCCAAGGACCTGCAGGTGCCCTCGCGCATCGTCCACCTGCCGTTGTCCTGGGACGATCCGGCCTGCCAGTTGGCGATCGAAAAATACATGACCACCGTGCGCAAGGACGCCCCCTGGTGCCCGAGCAACCTGGAGTTCATCCGTCGCATCAACGACCTGCCGAACCTCGATGAAGTGCAACGCACGGTGTTCGATGCCAGCTACCTGGTGATGGGCCTGGGTGACGTTTACCTCGGCGCGCCGGTTGCCACCCCGCTCGATCCGCGCCATCGCCTGGTGACCACCAAGTACAACCCGGCGCGCACCTGGACGGCGGAAAATTCGGTGGGTATCGGTGGCGCCTACATGTGCGTGTACGGCATGGAAGGCCCCGGCGGTTATCAGTTCGTCGGGCGTACGCTGCAGATGTGGAATCGCTACCGCGAAGTCGCCGCGTTCGATGGCAAACCCTGGCTGCTGCGCTTCTTCGACCAGATCCGTTTCTACCCGGTCAGCGCCGATGAACTGCTGCGCATTCGCCGGGATTTCCCCCTCGGCCGTTTCGATCTGGACATCGAGCACAGTCAGCTGAACCTGGCGGATTACCAGGCATTCCTGGCGCAGGAAGCCCAAAGCATCAACGCGTTTCGCGATCAGCAAAAAGGCGCATTCAACGCCGAACGAGAACGCTGGATCGCCAGCGGCCAGGCGCATTTCGACAGCGAAGAACTGGTTGCAGAGGCGAGCGAAGACGCGCCCCTGGCCAGCGGTCAACAGAGCGTCGACAGCCACATCGCCGGCAACCTCTGGCAAGTCCAGGTGCAGGCCGGCAGCCGGGTCGAAGCCGGTGATGTGCTGGTGATCCTGGAGTCGATGAAGATGGAAATCCCGCTGCTCGCGCCAATGGCCGGCGTGGTGCGGGAGATTCGCGTGCAGCCGGGTTCGGCAGTGCGCGCCGGACAGCGCGTCGTGGTGCTGGAACTCGACTGAACCCCTTTCGAAAGGACGAATACCATGAACATCAATCTGCAACTCGACGCCCTGCGCAACGCTTATCGCGACGGCAGCACCACGCCTCGTCAATTGCTGTTGAGCCTGCGCGACAAAGCAGCGGCACTGAACCCGGACTATCACCTGTTCATCCATTTGCTCAGCGCCGAAGAGCTGGAGCCCTACCTCGCCGCCCTCGACGGCCGCGACATCGACAGCTTGCCCCTGTACGGCGTGCCATTCGCGATCAAGGACAACATCGACCTGGCGGGCATTGCAACCACGGCGGCCTGTCCGGCGTTTGCCTACGTGCCGCGACGTTCGGCGACCATCGTCGAGCAACTGCTGGCGCTGGGCGCCGTGCCTCTGGGCAAGACCAACCTCGATCAGTTTGCCACCGGCCTCAACGGCACGCGCTCGCCCTACGGCGCGTGCCCCAACAGCGTGTTGCCGGAGTATCCGTCGGGTGGCTCCAGCGCCGGCTCATCCCTGGCGGTGGCGCTCGGTGTCGCGAGTTTTTCCCTGGGCACCGACACCGCGGGCTCCGGACGCGTGCCGGCGGCGTTGAACAATCTGGTGGGGATGAAAGCCACCAAGGGCCTGATTTCCACCGCGGGCGTGGTGCCGGCCTGTCGCACACTCGATTGCGTGACGACCTTTACCGCGACCGCCCGGGAGGCGAGTCAGTTGCTCGCATTGACCGCGAGACTTGATCCACGGGACGAGTACAGCCGCGCTAATCCACTGTGGAATGACGGCTCGGCATTCGGCGCCGTGCGGGCGTTCCGTTTCGGTGTGCCGCGGGCGCAAGACCTGGAATTTTTCGGCTGCGCTGAAGGGCCGCATTTATTTGCCGATGCGATCGAGCGACTCAAGGCCCTCGGTGGTGAAGTGGTGGAACTGGACCTGTCGCCCTTTCTCGAAGCCGCGCGTTTGCTTTACGAAGGCCCGTGGGTGTCTGAACGCTACAGCGTGGCCGGCGAATTGATGGAGCAAAATCCCGAGGCCGTACTGCCAGTCATTCGCGCCGTATTGGCCAAGGCCCCGGCCGTCACGGGCGTACAGACTTTCCGCGCACAATACCGACTGCAAGCGCTGAAAGCCTTGTGCGACAAAGCCCTGCAAGGTCTCCATTGCGTGGTCACACCCTCCATTGGTCGCCCGGTCACACTCGCAGAACTCGAAGCCGAACCGGTACGGCGCAACAGCGAACTGGGCTACTACACCAACTTCATGAACCTGCTCGACTACGCTGCCGTCGCGGTGCCCAGCGCGTTCATGGACAACGGCTTGCCCTGGGGCGTGACCCTGTTCGGGCGGGCGTTCACCGATCAGTATCTGTTGAGCCTGGCCGATGGCCTGCAGCGCCAGCAAGGACTGGCGGCCCCGGCACCGACCGCGGTTGCGCGCAATGACCAGGCGCGGCTGGTGGTCTGTGGCGCGCACCTCGATGGCCTGGCGTTGAACTGGCAGCTCAAACAACGCGGCGCACGCCTGGTGGAATCGACGTTCAGCTCGGCCGATTATCAGCTGTATGCCTTGGCCGGTGGCCCGCCGTTGCGTCCGGGCATGGTTCGGGTGCAGCACGGCGGCGTGGCGATTGCCGTGGAAGTCTGGGAATTGCCGAGCAGCGAACTGGGTTCGTTCCTCACCGGCATCCCGGCACCACTGGGGCTGGGCAAGGTGCAGCTGGCGGATGGTCGCTGGGAAAGCGGGTTCATCTGTGAGGCCTATGGGTTGGAGGGCGCGGTGGATATCAGCCATCTGGGCGGATGGCGCGCCTACCTCAAAACCCTCGCTTGACCTCCCAGGGGATCGTTCCCACGCCCCGCGTGGGAACGATCTGCGCCAGAACACAGGAACGACCATTCGCGACGCACATGGAGCAGTTATTTCCCGCGACAGCCCTTAGAATGCCTGCCATCGGATTGCTGACAATGGAACTGCCATGCCACTTCGCTCGCCGCTGTATTCCCAACGCTCGTTGGTCCTCACACTGATTGCGTTGCTGGGCGCGGGCTTCCTGGCCACCTCCTTTCTCAGTTACTACGCCTCGCGAGCGTCGATCCGCGACAACATCGTCAACACCGAGCTGCCGCTGACATCGGACACCGTCTACTCGGAAATCCAGAAAGACCTGGTCCGGCCGATCCTGATTTCCTCGATGATGTCCCGCGACACCTTCATGCGCGACTGGGTGGTCAACGGCGAACGCGACACCGGGCAGATGACCCGCTACCTCGACGAGGTCATGACCCACTACGGTGCCTACACGGCGTTTTTCGTCTCCGAGGCCAGCCTGACCTACTACCACGCCAAGGGAGTGCTCAAGCAGGTCAAGATCACCGAACCCCGCGATGCCTGGTACTTCCGTGTCCGTGACATGAAGGATCCCTACGAGATCAACGTCGATCCAGACCTCGCCAACAAGGACAACCTGACCGTCTTCATCAACTACAAGGTCTACGACTACAACAACCGCTTCATCGGCGCCGCGGGTGTCGGCCTGACGGTCGATGCCGTGATCAAGCTGATCGACAAATACCAGCAGCGCTACCAGCGCAGCGTGTACTTCGTCGACACCTTCGGCCGCCTGGTGCTCACCGGCGCCGAGGGCGGGCCGCAAGGTGCCCTCGCCGGGCAGACCCTGGCCGAACTCGACAGCATGAAAAACCTGCTCAGCCAACTGCCCAAGCCCCACAGCGGCAGCTACGAATATTCCGGCCAGGGCCAGGGACACTTCCTCAACGTGCGGTTCATCCCGGAGCTGAACTGGTATCTGTTCGTCGATAAGCGCGAAGACGGCGACCTCAGCGACATCCGCCGCTCGCTTTACCTCAACCTGCTGATTTGCCTGGTGGTCACGCTGACCGTGCTGGCCCTGCTCAACCGCGTGATCAACCGCTACCAGAGTCAGATCCAGACCCAGGCCACGCTCGACAGCCTGACGGAACTGCCCAACCGCCGCGGCTTCGACCTGCTGGCCGCGCAAGCGCTGCACGAGGCCCAGCGTGAACCCAGGCCGCTGACGGCGCTGCTGCTGGACCTGGACCACTTCAAGGCCTTGAACGACACCTACGGCCACCTGGCGGGCGATCAGGTGCTGATCGGCTTCGCCCGGGACCTGGAAAGCTGCCTGCGCCACTCCGACATCGTCTGTCGCTGGGGCGGTGAAGAATTCATCGTGCTGCTCAAGGACACCGACGCTGACAGCGGTCAGGTGATCGCCGAGAAAATACGCCAGCATGTGCAACGACAGCCCTATGCGTACAATGGCAGCCGCTTGCAACTGACCGTCAGCATCGGCCTGACCACCCTGCAGCCCGATGACACCTTGCATACCCTGCTGTCTCGGGCCGATCATGCGATGTATCGGGCCAAACAATCGGGCCGCAACCGAATCTGCGTAGAGCTACCGCATCCTGCCTATGACAAAGCCTGACCTCTGCCCGGCCTGCGGCGCAGCCAACGACTGCACCCTGGCCGACCCGCGAACCGCTGACCGCGCGTGCTGGTGCTACGGCGTCAGCATCGACCCGGCGGTGCTCCAGGCGCTGCCCGCCGAACTGCGTAACGCTGCCTGCCTGTGTCCGCGTTGCGCCGAGGTCGAAGCGCAGTTGCAAGCAACGCCGCCGTCGATCAAGTAAGATGCGCGCCCCCTTTCTTCACTGATCCTCACGTCATGCGCGTCGACCGCTTTCTCAGCAACCTGCCCTGCTTCAACCGCAAGCAGGTGCGCCTGTTGCTGGTGAAAAAACGCGTCAGGATCGACGGCAAAACCGTCAGCGATCCCCACGCCGACGTCCGCGAATTCAGTCGCGTCGAAGTCGACGAGGAGGTGCTGCAAGCCGGCAAACCGCTGCGCCACTTCATGCTCAACAAACCCGCCGGCTGCGTCAGCGCCACCCGCGACCCACAGCACCCCACCGTCCTCGACCTGATCACGGAGCCGGACAAGGATGACCTGCACATCGCCGGACGCCTGGATTTCAATACCACCGGGCTGATGCTCATCACCAACGATGGCAGTTGGTCGCGACGCCTGACCCAGCCGCAGACCAAACTGGCGAAGGTCTACTACGTTGAAACCGAGCAGGACATCGGCCCCGAATACGCGATCACCTTTCGCGAGGGGCTGTACTTCGCCTTCGAAGACCTCACCACCCAACCCGCCGGGCTAGAGCTGCTGGGCCCAAAATGCGCACGCCTGAGCATCGTCGAAGGGCGCTACCACCAGGTCAAGCGCATGTTCGGCCACTTCAACAACAAGGTGACGCGCCTGCATCGCGAATCCATGGGTCCACTGAAGCTCGACAACGCGTTGAAACCGGGTGAATACCGCCCGCTGAGCTTTGATGAGATCGAATTGATCTAAGCAGCCTACCGCTGAGCAGAAGTTGTCGAACAATTTGCCAAAGGCACTTGCGCGATGACGTGACCCCTGCTTGAATCAGGACGTCGGCCGAAATGTGACCGATGAGTCACAAGACGTATCTAAGAAACTTTTTGCCGGTAGGGACCCTTGGGTTCCGGCCTCACCCGGCAGACTGCCCGCCAATAACAATACCCGTCGACCGGACTGCAATGGATCGACATGGGCTAACAATTTCCAAGGCGTATGCCTACCTGTCACAAAGCTCGTGCAATCTCTTTTGCGCGCATACCCGCTTGCCAGGAGTCTTATGACATGAGGCCAGAAATCGCTGTGTTGGATATACAGGGTCAGTATCGGGTTTACACGGAGTTCTATCGCGCAGACGCCGCAGAGAAGACCATTATTCTGGTCAACGGCTCGATGGCCACGACTGCGTCGTTTGCTCAAACCGTGAAGAACCTCCACCCGCAGTTCAATGTGGTCTGCTACGACCAGCCCTACGCGGGCCGGTCCAAAGCCCACAACCTGCATGAGAAATTGCTGACCAAGGAAGTCGAAGGGCAGATCCTCCTGGAGCTGATCGACCACTTCGCCGCCGAACACGTGCTGTCGTTTTCCTGGGGTGGCGCCGCGACCCTGGTCGCCTTGGCCCAACAGCCTCGGCGCATCGAAAAAGCCGTGATCAGCTCGTTCTCCCCGGAGATCAATGCGCACATGCTCGATTACCTCGAGCGCGGTGTCGATTACCTGGGCAGCCGTGACGGTGATCGGGTCGGCAACCTGGTCAACAGCACCATCGGCAAACACTTGCCGACGCTGTTCAAGCGCTTCAACTACCGCCACGTCAGCAGCCTGGCCGATCACGAATACGGGCAAATGCACTTCCACATCAGCGACCTGCTGCACAGCGACCGCCAGTGCTTCTTCAAGGCGGCGCAGAAAATCAACGTACCGGTGCTGTTCATGAACGGCGAATGGGACGAATACACCGCCGCCGATGGCGCCCGGTTGTTCGCCGACCACGTGCAAGACGCCACCTTCATGACCCTGGGCGCTACCGGCCACTTTCTCGACATGGAACACAAAGCCGCCTGCCGAGACAGCCGCAATGCACTACTGGGGTTCCTGAAGCCGGCACAGCACGATAGCCGACCGCGTTACCACCACGTTCAGGACCACCATGCATTGTCCCTCTGAAACAGCGTCATCGCGAGCAAGCCCCGCTGCCCTTACGTAATCTGTAGGCGCGAGGCTTGCCCGCGAACGACCGTCAGAGGGTCCGTGCATGTGCTTCACCCGCGCTAAAGCCATCAAACGCAAAGAAAAACTTCATTTCCACGCGCACATCTGGTACAAAGTCACCGCTCTGAGCGGGTGTCGTATAATGGCATTACTCCAGCTTCCCAAGCTGATAACGAGGGTTCGATTCCCTTCACCCGCTCCAACCGAATTTTTGTCTCACGTTGTTTTTTGACGGGGGATACAGGTAAATAAAAACCGGCCTTTATGGCCGGTTTTTTTGTGCCTGGGGTTTGGATATCCGGCTTGTCATTCCGCTGGTCGACCAGCAAGTACGCCCACTGCTGTCGTGACTACTCTAAGTTCGTTAGCGTTTTTTTCTAAAAATCCGGTTTCAGTATCAATTTTCATCACGCATTAGCATTTTCACACCTGCGGAAATTAGCGTTTTCGCATAGGATCGACGTTCCGTTAGCGTTTTTCTCGCCTCAGTAAAGGATTTCGTCAATGCAAGTCGGTTTCAAGACCCTCGCTAACCGCTACGACATCGCCTTGGCGCAGCCCCTGCGCGTCGAGTCCATGATCGGCAGCACACGGGTCAGCCGCGAAAGCGATGGGCATGTGGAGAACCGGTATCCGCCAAGCTACCGGCCCGCAGACGACTTTGCAGGACATTTCGAATTCGGTCTCAAGTACGAAGACATTCATCTTGAGTTCTTTGCCCGCCTGTTTGCGGCCATCGGGTCGCAGCCTGTCGAAGACTGGTGTCGACGGGAGCCTTTCGGCCAGTACGCCCGTCGCACAGGATTCCTTTATGAATGGCTGACAGGGGAACATTTGGATGTGCCTGATGTGAGCAATGGCGCCTACGTTGATGCACTTTCGCCAAAAAATTACCTGACTCGTCGCGAGTCGTTACGAATTCGGCGTTGGCGCATCAATAACAATCTGCCGGGAACGGCTCAGTTCTGTCCCGTGATTCGCCGTACGGCGCCCGTGCAGGCAGCACTGCAATTCGAACCGCGAGAAGCATTGGCTGAGCTGGATCAGGCCTTTGGCGCCAACATCCTGATGCGTACGGCCAGTTGGCTGACGTTCAAGGAATCGCGTGCAAGCTTTCTCATCGAAAAGGAAGCCGACCAGGCTGATCGCATCCAGCGGTTTGCCCATGTCATTGCCCAATATTGCGGTCATATCGAAAACCCGTTGAGCAACGACAGCCTGCAGTCCCTGCAAGCCGGCATTCTGGGACATGACGCCATCGGCCTGGGCTTGCGGCACTCTCCCGTATTTGTGGGGCAAGCCACGATGCGCGAGGACATCGTGCACTACATCGCCCCTCACTCCAGCGACCTTGACCAGCTACTGGCGGGTCTCAACGAATTTGAGGTCGCAACGCGCGGTGCGGAATCGTTGGCACGTGCCGCTGTGTTGGCATTTGGCTTCGTCTATATCCACCCCATGCGCGATGGCAATGGCCGGATCCACCGCTTCCTGATCAACGACACCCTGATTCGAGACAAGGCAGTGCCCGACGGCGTCATCCTGCCGGTGTCAGCCACCATCACCAGCTCGATCGACTTCCGTGCCGGCTACGATCGTACGCTCAAAGTGTTCTCGCGACCTTTCATGCGACGTTACGCGACGGCCTATCGCTTCGGCGAACTGGTGACCTACGAGGACGGAACGCTCAGCAACTTCATCTTCGATGAATACGAGGATGCCTGTTTTGCCTGGCGGTATCCGGACCTGACCGAACACGTCCTGTACACCGCACGCGTCGTCGAGCACACGATTCGCACGGAAATGGCGGATGAAGCGCGCGTGCTGGTGATCTTTCAGCGAGCGCAGGAGCAACTGAAAGAGGTGCTGGAGATGCCCGACCAGGATGCGAACCGAATCATCCGTTCGATCAAGGAGAATGGTTGGGTGGTGTCGGGCAAGCTGAAGAAAGGGTATGCGCAGCTTGAAGATGAGCGCTTGGCGGAACGGGTTGTGGAGGCTGTGCGTTCGGCGTTTGAAGATCGGGAGATGGGAGGCAGTGAAGAGGAATAAACTCGTCACCTTTTCCAGCCTGTCACATCAGTTGCCCACTATGATCAGATCAATGCGGAGACCGTGTAATGGACATTAAACCTATCCGCAGCCAAGAGGGCCTGACCGCTGCATTTGCGCGCGTGGAGCAACTGTGGGGTGCAAAAATGGGTTCGCCTGAAGGCGATGAGCTGGAAATTCTGGCGTTGCTCATCGAGAAGTACGAAGACGAGCATTACCCGATGCCACCCTCAGATCCGATTGAGGCAATCTAATTTCGCACGGTGGGTTGCGAATTCCTTACGAAAGTTTGCTCGCGCGCATTGCCTGACGAGTACTCCTGCTTTGTCCCGGTCTGGATTTTTGACTGGGACTAGCGATACAGACAACCGGTCCGAAGTGGCCGATTTTTTGTGTCTCGGATCAAGGCACTATCAGTTCTGCTAGTACGGGCGCGCAATCAGATACTGTAAAACAACAGTACCGTCCTTATAAGTATCCAGAAGCCTTCCATGGTCACGCCCACTCAAGTCGAGATAAACGAACGAAAAACGATTCTACTTGCGACCAATCAGAACCAATCCATTCTGTCGCAAGTGAGTCAAGGTGATGTGAGTCCAATGGCATACACCGCCTATGGGTTCCGTTCAGCCGATCGCCGTTGTTCAACCCGTCTTGGTTTCAATGGTGAGTTTCAGGAATCACAGACTCATTGGTACTTATTGGGCAACGGTCATCGAACCTACAACCCGGTGCTGATGCGGTTTCATTCACCTGACAAATTCAGCCCATTTGCTGCGGGTGGATTAAACCCGTACACCTATTGCGTCGCAGATCCCGTAAATAATCGTGATCCCACAGGGCGATTCGCGATACCGGCTATTGTGAATCTTCTATCAGGCGTTGGAGGCGCGACATCATCGATCGGAGGAATGGGTCTTGCCCTGTCAACAAGTGGTCGTTTTCGTAGGCAGGGAATTTTGGCTCTGGGTACGGGAGTGACAGGCGTGCTGCTCGGTGCCGCGGCGATTGCAAACCCTGCCTCGGTAATAGCACCCGTTCTGGCGGGTGCGAGTGTTACCGCAGGGGCTGCCACCCTAACGCTGGCTTACAGAGCGGCAAGAGAAGCAACGGCAAGAAGCACTCAATGGTTTCAATCGGTGGATAGGGTCCTAGACCGTCCGCCTCGATATTCAACTTTGTCATTTCTGGATTCGCCGCCATCGTTCTCCACCTTGAACCTTGGTCCACCGCCACCATACAGTCCACCGATAGCCCTGACTCCCATTGCCCCCATGCATTCAACCGCACGCGGTGCATCGCCTCAAGCTGGACGTCTATCGCAAAGCACACGGCTTGCGAGAGACCAGGAGAACCTCTTGAATCACCTCGAGCTTCACACAGCCCGGATGAGCGAGCTTCCTCAACTGCAATTCATAGATGAAACCACCTCCGCAGCCAGGACAATCAGACGCCCAAACTAGACGTGGATTTACTCTCGAATCTCATCAGGCATTAGCCTTTCCACGAGCACTGGATCTATAGATGCCGGCTTCTCCTGCACGCAAAACCTCGCAATACATCAACTCTCTCCTTTCAGGCTTGCCCAAAGCCATGTCCGCAGCGGCCTTATAGACTCGATTCCTATCGCTGTCCCACCGATCCCGGACGACTTGGTGGTTATAGTGTTGATTAAAAAAAATCAGTGGGTATAGTAACCACAAGCACGCCACAGGGAGGTGATGTGAATAGCCGATTTTTGATTAGCCAACTCGTTGCGGACGGCTGGTATCTGGTACGAATCAGAGGCAGCCATCACCACTTCAAGCATCCGACGAAACCGGGGCTGGTGACAGTCCCTCACCCGAAGAAAGATCTTCTCAAGAAAACGGCCATCAGTATTTTGCAACAGGCGCTGCTCTGACAAACGCTGCGCTGAGTCCTCGGAGGACAATGACAATGCTTTACCCGATTGCGATTTCAATGGGAGATGAGGAGCACGCCTGGGGCGTTGAAGTCCCTGACATTCCGGGCTGCTTTTCCGCCGGAGAAGATCTGGATGATGCGATGGCGATGGCCCGAGAAGCCATTGAAGGCCATTTCGAGATTCTGGCCGAAGGGGGTTCAGCGATTCCTCCCGCGAATAAAGTGACACTGCACGCAGCCAACCCAAAGTACGCCGGGTGCGCATGGGCACTGGTGGACATCGACGTTACCAAATATCTGGGCAAGGCCCAGAAGCTGAACATCACACTGCCTGGGTACCTGCTCAACCGTATCGATGAGTATGTGCTGCACCACCCGGAAGAAAAAAGCCGTTCAGGCTTTCTGGCTTCGGCAGCACTCAAGGTATTGCAGCAGAGCTGATAAGCTTATTGCACCGATCTATCAACCGGCCCGAGTGGCCGGTTTTTTGTGGCCGGAGTTTAATGAATGCTGGATCTCAGGCGACACCATTGCTAAAAAAAGTAAGGTCCTACAATAGTATGGGAAATGTCCGTACACTCGCGCGTTGCTGTGCCTTAGTCATGAGACCTATAGTCCGAGCGCGCCCCAAATGGCGTATCGGGTTTGGCGACTCGATGGCAAGGCACAGAAATCTCCGAGCCAGCTCGGAGCGTTTCTGAACGTACTTGGCTACCTGTTTTTTGGTGGCTGTGCGTGGGAGATCTTCGGGTCTGCCGGTTTGTGCCTTGTCCGGTTCGCCAACCCGCGTACAGCTACCACCCTTTGTTTGGCGACGATGAGTGGTAGTTCACCTAACTTCAAGGTAATCACTCATGAACGAATATATGGCTTTAACCAGTAACGCCGACGATCTCCCCTCGTTTTACATCAACACCACTCAACCGTTGCATTCGCTGCTCAGCAGTGCTCGTTACCGAATCGGCGCCGTGACGCAAGTTCTCGAAAACCTCGCGATGCGCGGTGAGATCAGCACAGACTCAGTCATCCTCAGCGACTTCGCATTGTTGTGCAGCATTCCTTTGCGCGATGGCTGCGATGTGCTGGATGTCATCGCTCGGCGCATGGATGCGCAACCGTCGTGACGATCGATCGGGCGCCTTTCCAGGCGCCCTTTTTGTTTCCGATGTACAGGGAGGACAATGAACATG
Organism: Pseudomonas sp. MHK4; assembly: GCF_054600775.1. Lineage (NCBI taxonomy): Bacteria > Pseudomonadati > Pseudomonadota > Gammaproteobacteria > Pseudomonadales > Pseudomonadaceae > Pseudomonas > Pseudomonas sp. MHK4. The sequence continues at coordinate 133,165 of NZ_BAAIAK010000011.1, forward strand.
CTTTACCCGATTGCGATTTCAAAGGGCAATGATGACCACGCGTGGAGCGCAGAAGTCCCCGACATACCAGGTTGTTTTTCTGCCGGTGAAGATCTGGATAATGTGATGGCCATGGCCCGCGAAGCCATTGAGGGTCACTTGGAAATCCTCGCAGAGGATGGGGTCTCTATCCCCTTAGCCAGCGACGTTACACTGCATGAGGACAATCCAAAGTACGTAGGTTGTACGTGGGCGTTGGTGGACATCGATGTGCGCACCAAATGGACTCACTGGAGCGTCCGACTTATGACTCATCTCTGCCTTTGTCACCTCAGCGCGTCGCCACCAGAAACAACCGCGGGAACGGCAGCAATACCGAACCGTCGTCCAATGCCGGATAGGCCTGTTCGATTGCAGCCTGATACTGCTTCAGAAATTGCACGCGTTGCGTCTCATCCAACGGTTCGAGGAACGGCCGCAAGCCGCTGCCCTTGAACCACTCCACCACACCCGACGCGCCGCCCGTTAGCGGATGATGGTAAGTGGTGCGCCATACATCGACGCGGGTGCAACAGGCTTTGAGCATCGAGTAATAAACGTTGGCATCGGCCATTTCAGTCCGTTGCTTGGCGGCGCCTGCCAGTTTTTCGGCCCACGGGCCTTGTGCCGCGACTTCGCGCATCAAGCGGTGCGAGGGTTGATTGAGGTTGTCCGGCATCTGGATCGCCAGGCTGCCACCGGGCGCGAGCTTGCTCACCAGCGCAGGCAGTAATGTGGCGTGATCGGGTACCCATTGCAGCACCGCGTTAGCGAAAATCACGTCGAACGGGCCAGTGTCATTCCAGGTGTCGATGTTCGCGATGTCGAACTGCACCTGGGGCAGGCGCTTGCGCGCGGCCTCGATCATGTCGGTTGAACTGTCCAGGCCACGTACGGTGGCGTCGGTGAAGCGCTCCACCAGCAATTCGGTCGAGTTACCCGGACCGCAACCGATGTCGATGGCCGAGCGCACCGTCCCGGTGGGGATGGCGGCCAGCAGGTCGCGGGCTGGACGGGTGCGCTCATCTTCAAAAGCGACGTATTGTATGGCGGACCACCTCATTGCGTTCTCCTGTTGGTGCGTTGTCTGGGGCTTGGCTGACAACCGGTTCGCTACGATACATCGACTGGTGGGTAGTGCTCTATTGCACCTTTGGTGGGAATTGTCGGTGCGGGGATTCGACTTGCTGGCGAAGGCGGCCTTGAAGATTGCGATGATCTTGCGGCCGTCATCGCTGGCAAGCCAGCTCCTACAATGGATCGGGTGCGGCCGCTAGAAATTGGTCGGCTGTCAGGCCGTCATCGCTGGCAAGCCAGCTCCTACAGTGGATCGGGTGCGGCCGGCAGGGATTGGTCGGCTACGAGGCCGTCATCGGTGCGATGCGGCGGTCCGACAAGCCAGCCCCTACAGGATTTTCCATCGGGTAGTGGGTAAAAAGCCGAATTTTCATCTCGTCACCGATGTCTGAATTCCAGGTGCATCCCCAATAAGGAAAACGGCCATGAAATTCGCAAAAATCGCCCAGAAACTTGCCCTCTGGACCGGCAGCCCCACGACGTTCCTGGGGGCGATCATCCTGATTTTAGTGTGGGGGGTGAGTGGGCCAATTTTTGGTTTCAACGATACCTGGCAGCTGGTCATCAACACCTCGACCACCATCATCACCTTCCTCATGGTGTTCCTGATCCAGAACACCCAGAACCGCGACACGGACATCCTGCACCTGAAGGTCGATGAGTTGCTGCGGGTGACAAAGGAGGCACAGAACGCGATGCTGGGCCTTGAGGCGCTGGACCTCAAGGAGCTGGAAGCCTTGAGAAAGCACTACCGCAGCCTTGGCGAAGGCCAGACCATTTCCATTGATGGCACCGTGGTCCAGGAAAAAGGCAAACAGGACCTGAATAAATGCTGACCGAAGTTACGCGGGTAACCCAGCGTTACCCGCGTACGCGAAGGGTCAGCGACTGGCTTGCAGGGCCCTGGCCATTTGCAGGTGATTTTGCAGTTTTGGCAGGGTTTCTTCAGCGAACGCCTTGATTTGCGGCACGTCGGTGGTCTGCGCCGTTTGCTCGAGTTGCTCGATGGCTTGCTCGGTGGTCTCGACCTGACTGGCCGCGTAAGCCTCATCGAAAGACGCGCCTTCCGAGACTTGCGGCATCAGGGTCTTGGCTTTTTCCACCACCTCTTCGCGAGGCGCCACCGGCAGATCCAGTTGCTTGGCGATTTTCGCCAGGTGCTGGTTGGCGGTGGTGCGATCATTGATCACCACGATGGTGTAGTCCTTGACCTCTTTGGATTCGGACTTCTGGTGTGCCAGGCGACTGGCTTCGATGTCGGCAATGCCCTGGGCCGATGCATCGTTGATGAATTCGGTGGGGGACTGGGCGAAGGCACTGGTGGCACACAGGCCCAGTAATGCGGCCAGGCCGCCATTGCGTAATCGGGTGGCCATGCGGTTCATGGTCGCGCCCTCCTCGGTAAAAATTCAAACGGGAGCTTTCGCTCCCGCTTCTCGATCAAAACCACCTGCATCGATTACTTGGACTTCTGCCCAGGCTTGCGGCCCATGGGTTTCGTAGGCTCTTTATCGACAGTCGTGGTGGTGGTTTTCCCACCTTTGCGACCGGCTTCAGACGCCTTCGTTCGATCATTGGCGAAGTTTCCAGAGTTCGAGTTTCTTGAGTTAGGCATGATTCTCTACCTCTTGATGATGATCTCGGCGAGCTGTAGCCCGCATAGAATCTGAATTTCCACGCTTCAAAAGGTTTAGAAAACCTGGAATCGTCACGACGAACGGTGGCGATATTTTCAGACGAGCCGCAGGTGATGCGCGCGCTTGGCGGTGTACATCGCTTCGTCGGCGTGCCTGAACAGCTGTGCTTCTTCGGTGCCATGCTCGGGGTATTGGGCGACGCCGATGCTGGGGTGGATGTGCAGGCTGTGCCCGTCCAGGCGCAGCGGTGCCGCCAGCACCTGGCGGATTTTCCCGGCCACACAGTCGGCATCGCCCGAAGCGTTGATGCTGTGCAGCAACACCACGAATTCGTCACCGCCTATGCGCGCCACCGTGTCGGTTTCCCGCACGCAGCCCTTGAGCCGATTGGCCACGGTTTGCAGCAACATGTCGCCGACCGCGTGGCCGTGGGTGTCATTGACTTGCTTGAAGCGGTCGAGATCGACGTACAACAGGGCCATGCGTCCGCATTCCTCTCGCGCCGATTCCAGGGCCGCCTTTAGACGATCACGCAGCAGTTCGCGGTTGGGTAGCTGGGTCAGTTGGTCGTACTGGGCCATACGCTGCAGGCGTGTGTGCAATTGCTTGCGCTCGATCGCGGTGGCGACTTGCGCGCAAACGTATTGCAGCAACTCCTTGTCCTGCTCGGTGTAGCGCTCGCCGCCCGGCACGCTCTTGACGATCAAGGCACCAATGGTGCCGTTTTGCGAGTTCAGCGGCACGCCCAGCCAGCAGGACGAAAGCTGCCCGGCCACCAGCCCCTCGAACGCCGGGGGCGTGTCGTTCCGGTCCGGCGTGAGCAAAATCGGCAGGCCACTGCGGATGACCTCCGCGCACAGGCGTGCGGTGATGGTGCCGGGCTGTTCGGGTTGCGGCTCGTGGTCGCCGACGTGATAGGGAAATTGCAGCTGCGCACACTGCTCGTCATACAGCGCCACGGAAAAATTCAGCGCCGGCAGCCATTCGCCGATGATCAGGTGGACACGCTTGAACAGCGCCAGCAAGTCTTCCGCCGCATGGGCCGCTTCGGAAATGGCATACAGCGCCGCTTGCCGGGATTCGGCCTGCTTGCGCTCGGTGATGTCGCGGGCCACGGCGATGCGCAGTTGATCGACCTCGGACCAACGCGCCGACCACAGGATATTGACCACCCGGCCATCCTTGCGCAGGTAGCGGTTCTCGAAATTCAGCTTGGGCTCGCCGCCCATGATTTCCCGCGCGGCGTCGAGGGTGCGCTGGCGATCGGCCGGGTGCACCAGGTCAATCATCGGCTGGCCGATCAGCTCTTCGGGGCTGAAGCCGAAAATGCGCTCGCACGCCGCGCTGACAAATACGAAGCGGCCTTGTTTGTCGACCGCGCAAACGGCGTCGAGCAACAGATCGATGTAGCTCGCCAACGGAGCGGAATTTTTGGAGGTCATGTTTCTGCTGGCAGCCTCAAGCCTTGTTCGTCACCAGCCCCGGCAGCGCATGCACCAGGGCGTTGATGGCGAAACCGATAAACATTACCCCGCACAACCGGGTGATAGCCAACTCATGGCGTTGATACAAGGTGCGTACCTGACGCGCCCCGACGATGCCGATGAGGATAGCGTAGGCCATCAGGCCACCGACGAAGCTCAACATGATCAGCCACGGCAACATCGACCAGGTCAGCAACTCCGCCCGGCTGGACAATAGCGCAGTGAAGGTGGCCACGGCCACCGGGTAAGCTTTCGGATTGGTCAGGCCGAACAGGATGCCGTGCCAGAACGGCTGCCGCGCCGGGCCCTGCGGCGCCTCGACACCCCTTTGACGCGCTCGCACCGCCCGCCAGCCGAGCCAGAACAGGTAGAGCCCGCTGAGCACGCCCAGCACATCGAACGCGGTGCTGCCGATTTCCCGCGCACCGACGATCGCCACCAGCGCCGTGCTGCACCAGACCACGTCGCCCAGCAAATGCCCGCAGAGGAACCCCGCCCCCGCCCGCCGCCCATGCGCCGCGCCAATGCCGAACACCGCCAATACACCGGGCCCTGGCGTGATGCCATAGATGAAGCCCGAGGCTAGAACGGCCATTAGCAGCGAGGGAGTCATGGGGAGTCCTTATGAGTTGTCTTGTTGAATGGGCGCCAGTCTATATCACCTGAGGTACGCTCGATTTGCCCATTCAACCAGTTCAAGGCCTGATCCCCACCCCGCCGCTTGTGCCACACCAGGACAAAGGTGAACGAGGGAATGTGAAACGGTGGCGCAACGACGATCAATGACGACTCATCGATGTCGCGCAACCCCCGAGAAGCGACGGTGAGGATCAGATCCGTTCCGCTGATGAACTGCGGGGCGACGCTCCAGTGCGGCAGGCTGATCGCGACTCGACGGCGTTCGCGCAAGGCGGTCAGGGCTCGTTCGATTTCCGGGGTACCGCTGCCACGCATTTCCAGCAGCACGTGCGGGCGCGCCAGGTAGCTCGGCAGGTCGAGGACTCCGTTGTCGGGCAGGCTGTGGCGGTCCACCAGGCAGGCGTAGTGCTCCTCGAACAGCGCCGTGCTGCGCAGCTCGTTGAGCATTTCCGGAAACACCCCGGCGGCGACATCAATCTCACCGTTGAGCACCCCTTCGAGCATGCCTTCACGACTGGCGTGGCTGATTTGCAGGTCGATGCCCGGCGCTTCGCGACGCAAGGTGCGGATCAGACTAGGCAGGACCATGGCAGCACCGTAATCGGACATCGCCAGGCGAAAAGTGCGTTTGGCCGTGGACGGGTCGAAGGCATTCGGTGCCAGCAGCAATTGCACCTGGGCCAGGGCTTCGGCCAGCGGCGCCATCAGTTCCAGCGCTCGCGGAGTGGGCACAAGACTGGCGCCAGCGCGTACCAGCAGCGGATCGCCGAGCAAATCACGCAACCGCGCCAGGGCATGGCTGACGGCAGGCTGGCTCAGGTGCAGACGTTCGGCCGCACGCGTCACGTGTTGCTCATTGAGCAAGGCGTCGAGAATCACCAGCAGGTTGAGGTCGATGCGGCGCAGATCATTCATTTGATGCATGTTCCGGATAACAAAACGGAATTTAAATCTGCGCGACGAATACCCTAGAGTCCAGCAAAACCTGTTGGAGCATGAATATGAGTACGTTGCATTGGGCGGGTCTGTTGCTGCTTGCCGCGTTCGCCGGTGCGGTGGTGCCGTTTCAGAGTGCGATCAACGTCAATCTCGGGCGAGGCCTGGGACATCCGTTGTGGGCGACCCTCGCTTCTTTGGTAGTGAGCATTTTGGTGTTGTTGCCGATCATGCTGGCGATGCGCTTGCCGTTGCCATCACTGGCGTTCATCGGCAAGGCGCCGATGTGGATGTGGGCTGGCGGGGCGTTTGGGGTGTGCTTTATATCGTTGGCGCTGGTTTTGTTGCCCAGGCTTGGCGCTTCGGGGTTCATGGCGTTGGCGTTGGCGGGGCAAGTGGTGGCATCGCTGTTGCTGGATCACTTTGGGTGGTTTGGGTTGGTGGAGCGGCAGGTGACATTGCCCAAGGTGTTGGGGGCGGTGTTGTTGATTGGCGGGGTGGTGTTGATTCAGTTTGGTGATTCAGCTGGAAAAGCGATTACAGCGACATCTTGAAGATCAAGAGATCGCAGCCTACGGCAGCTCCTGCAAGGATGCGTGGTCCTTGCGGGAACTGCCGTCGCCTGCGAATCGTTAAAACTTGTCGAGGGTGCGCAGCTTTTGCGGCAGTCCCCACATCAGCAACGCCACGGCGATCAGCGCGCAGACTCCAATGACATACAGCGCCGGAGTGGTGCTACCGGTCAGGTCCTTGATCCGTCCGACCATGACCGGGCTGACGATGCCACCAAACTGCCCCAGGGTGTTGATCACCGCGATCCCGCCCGCTGCACCCGCGCCGGCACCGGCCAGCAGTTTCGGCGGCAGGGTCCAGAAGCTCGGGATGGAGGCAATGATGCCGGCGCCGAGCAAGCCCAGGGCGACGATCAGGAAGGTCGTGTGGTTGGCGAAGATCCCGGCACAGAAGAAGCCGATCGCACCGACGGCGACCAGGCCGGCGACAAACTTGCGTCGCTCGCCAGAGGCATCGGACAAGCGCCCGATCACCACCATGCTGATGGCGCCGCAGATGTACGGGATGGCCGTCAGCAGACCGATCATCACCGGACTCTCGGTACCCGCGCTGCGGATCAGTTGCGGCGCCCAGAAGTTCAGGCCGTAGGACGCCACCTGAATCAGGAAGTAGATCAGGCCCAGGGTCAGGAAGCCCGGAATCCGCAGCGCGGCGAGCAACGAGCCGCCACTCTTGTGCGGTTCATGGTGGGCGATGCGACTGGCCAGCAGGGTTTTCTCCGACGGGGTCAGCCAGTGGGCGTCTTCGATGCGGTCCTTGAGCAAGGTCAGTACCAGCAGGCCGAGGCCGATGCACGGCACGCCGCCGAGCAGGAACAACCAGTGCCAGCCACGCATGTCCATGAAGCCGTCCAGGTGTTGCAGCACCAGGCCGGAGAACGGTGCGCCGACCAGGCCGGCGAAGGCCGACGACAGGAACAGCATCGAGGTGATGCGCCCGCGATAGTGCTGCGGGAACCACAGCGTCAGGTAATACAACACGCCCGGGGCAAAACCCGCCTCCATCGCGCCGATCACGAAACGCAGGGTGTAGAACTGCCATTCGCTGTTGACGAAGACCATGAGCGCGGTGGCCAGGCCCCAGGACATCATGATCCGGGCGATCCATCGCCGGGCGCCGACCTTGTACAGCATCATGTTGCTCGGCACTTCGAAAATCACATAACCGACCACGAACAACCCGGCGCCGAGGCCGTAGGCGGTGTCGCTCAGGCTCAGGTCGGTCTGCAGCTGAAACTTGGCGAAGCTGATGTTGATGCGGTCGAAAAACGCGAACAGGTAGCAGACCATGATCAGCGGCATCAAGCGCCAGGCGACTTTGCTGACCAGGGCTTTTTCTTCATCGTGGCTAACGGCCGGGCTCGCGCCGGCCTCCAATGCATTGAGGCTCATTGCGGTTCTCCAGGCGGACTGCCCTTGGGGTGTCCGATTGTTTTTGTTGTCTGGTTGGTGACCATGTTCTTCTGTAGGAGCCGGCTTGCTGGCGATGCGGTGGGTCAGTCGACATTGATTTTGACTGGATGGGCCTCATCGCTGGCAAGCCAGCTCCTACAGGTTCGCGGTGGTCAGGAGGGCACGGGATGCAAATCGCAATTGCGTCCGGCCTTGGCCAGTTGGCCCGGCACTTCGTGGCCGAGCAGCGCCGGTAGTCCTCGGGACAGCTTGAGCAACAGCGGTAAGTCGATGCCGGTGGCAATGCCGATTTCATCGCACAGGTTCACCAGGTCTTCAGTGCAAATGTTGCCCGAGGCGCCCGGTGCAAATGGGCAGCCGCCGAGGCCGCCGAGTGCCGCGTCGAAACGTCGGGCACCGGCCTCGTAAGCGGCCAGCACGTTGCACAGGCCCAGGCCGCGGGTGTTGTGGAAATGCAGGGTCAGGTCCGCTGGCGATACCCGCTGCAACACCCGTCGCACCAGGCGGTCGACCTGCCGCGGATTGGCCATGCCGGTGGTATCGGCCAGGGTGATGCCCTGGATGCCGAGCTCCTGATAGGCCTCGACGATCTGCAACACCCGGTCCTCATCGATCTTGCCTTCGAACGGGCAACCAAAGGTCGTGGCGATACTCGCGTTGAGGCGCACAGGCGTGCCCTGCGCAAACTGGACGATCTCGCCAAACGCCGCCAACGAGTCTTCGCAGCGCATGCGCATGTTCGCCAGGTTGTGGGTCTGGCTGGCGGACATCACCAGGTTCAATTCATCGGCACTACAGGCCAGTGCCCGTTGCGCGCCCTTGAGATTGGGGATCAACGCGACATAGATCACCCCCGCTTGGCGGGTGATGCCCTTGAACACCAGTTCTGCGTCACGCAATGCCGGAATGGCCTTGGGCGACACGAACGAACCGGCCTCGATACGGCTGAAACCGGCCAGCGACAGCTGATCGATCAGTGCGATCTTGTCGACGGTTTCCACCCAGGTCGGCTCGATCTGCAAACCGTCGCGCGGGGAGACTTCCTGGACGATCAGGCGCTCGGAATAATCAGTGATCATTGCACCACTCCTTCGACTTTCAGGCGTTCGATGTCCGCCACGGTGAGGCCCAATTGCGCAAGGATGCCGTCGGTGTGCTGGCCCAGTCCCGGACCGGACCAGTTGACGCCGCCTGGGGTCTCCGACAGTTTCGGCACGATGCCCGGCATCTTCACCGTGGCGCCACCCGGTAGCTCGGCACTGAGCAGCATGTCCCGCGCCTGATAATGCGGATCGGCAACGATGTCGGCCACCGAATAGATGCGTCCGGCCGGCACCTCGGCGGCTTCCAGCGCCGCCAGTACGTCGTTGATCGGCAGGCTGCTGGTCCAGTGGGTGATCGCCGCATCGAGCAGGTTGCTCTTGGCCGCACGCCCGTCGTTATGGGCGAATTCGGGGGCGTCGGCCAGATCCTGGCGGCCGATGGTGTGCATCAGTCGCTTGTAGATCGGGTCGCTGTTGCCGGCGATCACCACGTAGGCACCATCGGCCGTGAGGTAAGTGTTGGAGGGCGCGATGCCCGGCAAGGCACCGCCGCTGCGCTCACGTACATGGCCGAGCATGTCGTATTCCGGCACCAGGCTTTCCATGACGTTGAACACGCTTTCGGCCAGCGAAACATCGACGATTTGCCCACCGCCCTGCCCGGTCTTGACCCGCAGCAGCGACATCAGTGCGCCGATCACGGCGTGCAGCGAGGCGAGGGAATCTCCGAGGCTGACACCCACCCGCGCCGGTGGCGAACCGGGGGTGCCGGTGGTGTAGCGGATGCCGCCCATGGCTTCGCCTATGGCACCGAAACCCGGACGGTCACGGTACGGGCCAGTCTGGCCGTAACCGGAAATCCGCACCAGGGTCAGGTTGGGGTTGAGGGCATGCAGCACGTCCCAACCCAGGCCGAGTTTTTCCAGCGCGCCGGGACGCAGGTTTTCGATCAGCACGTCGGCACTGGTCGCCAGTTGCTTGACCAGCTCGATGCCTTCGGCGGACTTGAGGTTCAGCGCCAGGGACTTCTTGTTGCGCGATTGCAGGTACCACCACAGCGAGGTGCCCTCGTGCAGCTTGCGCCATTTGCGCAGGGGATCGCCCTGGCCCATGGCTTCGATCTTGATCACCTCGGCGCCGAACTCGGCGAGCATGCGCGCGGCGAACGGCGCGGCGATCAGCGTGCCGATCTCGATCACCTTGATTGCACTTAAGGGGGCAGTCATCGCGGGGTACCTCTTGTTCTTGGAATATGAGCCAAGGCTAGAGGACAGGGGGCCTGGGAATCCAACCTTCAGTTGGCAACGGGCGTTCGCGAAACGCGAATGCTTTGGGAGATTGTCGTGACCTCAGGGCCGCCTTCGCGAACAAGCCCGCACACATTTGGAATGCATTTCCCTGTGGGAGCGGGCTTGCTCGCGAAGACGCCGGCCCGGCCAATGAAAAACTCAGAGTTGCCCCCGCAAATGCTCAAACAACATCCGGCTCACCGGCGACAGCAATGCCTGATCACGCACCACCACGATCAAGGCACGATCCGACCACTCATCGGTCAAGGGAACGGCCGTCAGCCCCAGGGCCCGACCAAACAATTCATAGGCCCGCTGCGGGAGGACGCCAATCCCCATGTTGGCCTGGACCATGCGGCACATGGCGTCGAATCCTGGCACATGAATCCGCACCCGCAGCACCCTGCCGGCCTCACGCGCCGCCGCATGGGTGCGCATGTTGATTGAACTGGCGGCGTGCAACCCGACGTAATCGCTGTCCAGCGTATCGGCGAACGCCAGGCTCGACCGGCTTGCCAACGGATGATGCGGCGGCATCAGCACCACCAGCTTGTCCTGGCGATACAGCACGCTGTGCAGGCCCTTGATGTCGCTGTCGATGGAGCAGATTCCGAGATCCGCCACGCCATCCAGAACGCCCTGGATCACCCCGGCACTGGGCCGCTCCTCAAGGTCTGTCTTGACCTGCGGATGACGCTCGGAGAAATCGCGCAAGTCTTCCGGCAGGAACTGAATGATCGCCGACAGATTGGCAAGCATGCGCACATAGCCCCGCACACCGTGGCTGTGCTCTCCCAGTTCCAGGCCCATTTTCTCGACGTTGAACAACATCTGCCGTGCGTGGTGCAGCAAGGTTTCACCCGCTGGCGTCAGCGTCATGCCCTTGGCCTGGCGCACGAACAGGCTGATACCCAGCACTTGCTCCAGCTCCATCAAACGCTTGCTCGCCGCCGACACCGCAATCGCCTCGCGCGCGGCGGCACGGGTGAGCGTGCCCTCCTCGTGGACCGCGACAAACAGTTGCAGGGTGATCAGGTCGAGACGGCGGATCAGGCTTTTTTGCAGCATTGGACACTCGGCGATGGCGGCTCGGGTGAAAGTCGCAGCATAGCGCCCTTCGCCCCCGACGTGCCGTGGTTGAAGCGCCCGAGCATGATAAAGTCGCCGCCCATCAGACCTTTTTGCTTCGAGAAGACCACCGCAATGACCGATTTCCAGGATGTCGATGCCCAACTTGAAGACTGGAACGCCTTGCGCAACAGCGCTGCGTTCGACGGTCTGCTGGTGGGGAATGGGGCCAGCCGTGCGGTGTGGGACGACTTCGGCTACGACTCGCTGTTCGAAAACGCCCGCACCGTCGAAGAAAAACCCCTCAGCCCGTCCGAACTGAGCGTGTTCGAGGCACTGCAGACCCGCAGTTTCGAGCAGGTGCTCAGCGCTTTGAAAACCACCAGCCGGGTCAACAAGGCCCTGGCCGTCAGCTCCGCCGCACCGCGCAATCGCTACTACGCGATCAAGGAAGCGCTGATCAACACCGTGCACGCGGTGCACATTCCGTGGCGGTTGGTCGAGGCGTCGAGCCTGGCGACCATCAGTGAGGAACTGGGCCGCTATCGCACGGTGTTCACCACCAACTACGACTTGCTCAATTACTGGGCGATCCAGCAGCAACCCGAGGCGATCACCGACCTGTTCCAGGGTGCTGAACCGGCCTTCGACCTGAACGTTACCGCCACCGACAAGACCCGCCTGTTGTACCTGCACGGCGGCCTGCACCTGGTGCGCAATCAGGACGGCACGGCGCGCAAACTGATGTCGACCGAGGGCACGTTGCTGGGCAATTTCGCCATCAACAACACGATCAAGACCCTCGACGACGTTCCGTTGTTCATCAACGAAGGACCGAGCGCGGACAAGCTCAAGACCATCCGCAGTAGCGACTACCTGTCGTTCTGCTACGACCAGTTGCTCGGCCATGGCGACGGCTTGTGCATCTTCGGGCATGCGCTGGGCGAGCAAGACAGCCACATCGTGAACGCCTTGCGCCTGGCGAAACCGAAGGTGGTGGCGATCTCGATCTACCCGCGCAGCAAGGCTTTCATCCAGCATCAGAAACGGCATTACGCGAAGATGTTCGAGGGGACGGGGGTTCAATTGCGGTTTTTTGATTCGAAGACCCATGCGCTGGGCAGTCCTGAGCTGACCGTTCCGGTCGAGCTTTAAAATCATAAGAGCGCAGCCTGCGGCAGCTCCTACACCGATCACTTGCAGGAGCTGCCGCAGGCTGCGATCTTTTTACCTTTAAAGCACCGGCAGGGTTTTGTCCTTGATTACCTTGGTCGGCCCGTTGGCCTTCACACTGGCGATGCCTTTCTCCATGGCGGCATCGGAGGAATAGGACTCACTGCTGCCGATAATCTCGTGGTTACCGGCCCTGAGGTTGAAATAAGGATGGCCGTCCTTGGTGGTTTTCTTCTCATAGCGCTCGTCGAGCGGGCTGTTGGCCTGGATCGACGCGATGCCTTTGTCGGCCGCGGCGCGGGTGGTGTACAACTCGCTGGTCAGAATGGTTTCGGCATTCGCCGCCTTCAGCACAAACCTGAACTGACCGCTGCTGCTCTTGCTCACTTCATACCATCCGGACATGCTCTTTCTCCTTGGCGATTGGAAGTTTGCGCGCTTCAGAGTAAAGACCAGCCTGCTGTTTCTGTCGCCTGTGTGGGCCCTATCGCTAGCAGGCTAGCTCCCACATTGGACTGATGCACACAAATCCACTGTGGGAGCCAGCCTGCTGGCGATGGGGCCCGTAACTGAGCTGCAAACCTAATTGACTGAACGCTTCACCACAGACAACTCTGGAGCAGCTACCCGCCGCTGACTCAAATACCGCGTACAACTCACCCGCAAAAACGAAGCAAAATTCACCACCTCGCCGCGGTAGTCCATGACCTCTTCATACAGCTTGGCAATCAGCTGATTGGTGGTCATGCCATCGGTCTCGGCGATTTCACTGAGGATGTCCCAGAACTGATTCTCCAGCCGCAGGGTGGTGACCACCCCGCAGATGCGCAGCGAGCGGGAGCGCGATTCGTAGAGGATCGGATCGGCTTTGACGTACAACTCGCACATGGACGGTTCCCCCGTTACAACGTGATCCTGGTGCCCAGCAAACCGAGGAATCCGGCCAGCCAGCTCGGGTGGGCAGGCCAGGCCGGCGCCGTCGCCAGATTGCCTTGAACATGGCCATCCGTCACCGGGATATCGATGAACGTACCGCCCGCCAGGCGCACTTCGGGCGCGCAGGCCGGGTAGGCGCTGCATTCACGCCCCTCGAGAATTCCCGCGGCGGCGAGCAGTTGTGCGCCGTGGCACACGGCGGCGATTGGCTTGCCGGCCTTGTCGAAGTCGCGCACCAGTTCCAGGACTTTTTCGTTGAGCCGCAAGTACTCCGGCGCACGACCACCCGGTATCAGCACCGCGTCGTAATCCGCCGCCTTGACCTTGGCAAAATCAAAATTCAGGGCAAACAGGTGACCGGGTTTTTCGCTGTAGGTCTGGTCGCCTTCGAAGTCATGGATGGCCGTGCGCACGGTCTGGCCGGCGGTCTTGTCCGGGCAAACGGCATGCACCGTGTGACCGACCATCAGCAGGGCCTGGAACGGCACCATCACTTCATAGTCTTCGACGTAATCGCCGACCAGCATCAGAATTTTTTTCGCTGCCATGGGGAGGACTCCTCTGGGAAATGCGTAGGAGTATTCAAGGTAGTCCTTATCCGGCGGGTCGGGTAACAACCGGCTACTACGCCGATCACCTGTAGTTGCGAGCATTACTCGCAACTGTACTGATAACTCTCCACCTAGCTGTAACAGCGCGTTACCTTGGGTTTATGGCTAGATAACAGCACCTCTCACCCTCCACGATTCTGGTTGCCATCATGACCTCGCGCGAAAACACCGGCATGGCCCTGGGCCTGCTCGGCGTTGTGATCTTCAGTCTCACCCTGCCCTTCACACGTATCGTCGTGCAGGAACTGCATCCGCTGCTCAATGGCCTGGGCCGGGCACTGTTCGCGGCGATTCCCGCGGCTTTGCTGTTGCTGTGGCGGCGTGAGAAATGGCCAACCTGCAAGCAGGTCAAAGGCCTGACGCTGGTCATTGCCGGAGTGATCCTCGGGTTCCCGGTCTTGTCCGCCTGGGCCATGCAAACCTTGCCGGCGTCCCATGGTGCCCTGGTCAATGGCTTGCAGCCACTGTGCGTGGCGCTGTACGCCGCCTGGCTGTCCCACGAACGCCCGTCGAAAGCCTTCTGGGCCTGCGCCGCGCTGGGCAGTGCCCTGGTGCTCGGTTATGCGCTGATCAGCGGGGCCGGCAGCATTCAGGCCGGTGACTTGTTGATGCTTGGAGCGATTGCAGTCGGCGGCCTGGGCTACGCCGAGGGTGGCCGGTTGGCCAAGGAGATGGGCGGCTGGCAAGTCATCTGCTGGGCTCTGGTGCTGTCGACGCCGCTGTTGATCGGGCCGGTGCTGTACCTTGCGTTGCAACATCAGGGCGAGATTTCGGCCAAAACCTGGTGGGCCTTCGGCTACGTCTCGCTGTTTTCGCAATTCATCGGCTTCTTTGCCTGGTATGCCGGGCTGGCCATTGGGGGCATTGCCCGGGTCAGCCAGATCCAGTTGCTGCAGATTTTCTTCACCATCGGCTTTTCCGCGCTGTTCTTTGGCGAACAGGTCGAGCCGATTACCTGGCTGTTTGCCGGCGGGGTGATCGTGACCGTCGTGTTGGGCCGCAAGACGGCGGTAAAACCCGCACGCATTGCCACGGCGTAATACCTGTCAGAGGTAACCGTCAGCCCGCAACAGGGTTTCCAGGCAATGCTCGGTGATGTGGTAGAACGCCTTGAGTTCCTCGATCTTCGCCAGCAACTGGGCCGGATCACCCGGTTCGGCACGCTTGACCGCCAGGATCATCTTGTTCTTGTTGGTGTGGTCCAGCGAGATGAACTCGAACACCTTGGTCTCGTAGCCGCAAGCTTCAAGGAACAGCGCACGCAAGCTGTCGGTGACCATTTCCGCCTGCTGCCCAAGGTGCAGGCCGTATTGCAGCATCGGCTTGAGCAATGCCGGGCTCTGGATTTGCAGGCGAATCTGTTTGTGACAGCACGGCGAGCACATGATGATCGAGGCACCGGAACGAATGCCGGTATGGATCGCATAGTCCGTGGCGATGTCGCAGGCATGCAGCGCGATCATCACATCCAGCTCGCTCGGCGCCACGCTGCGCACATCACCGCACTTGAAGACCAGCCCGGAATGCTCAAGCTTGGCCGCGGCGGTATTGCACAGGGTGACCATGTCTTCACGCAACTCGACGCCGGTCACTTGTGCTTCGGCCTTCAAGGTATTGCGCAGGTAGTCATGGATCGCGAAAGTCAGGTAACCCTTGCCCGATCCGAAGTCCGCCACCCGCACCGGGCTGTCCAGCGCCAAGGGCGACGAGATCAGCGCATGGCTGAAGACCTCGATGAACTTGTTGATCTGCTTCCACTTGCGCGACATCGCCGGGATCAATTCATGCTGCTTGTTAGTGACGCCCAGGTCGGCGAGGAACGGCCGCTCCAGATCAAGAAAACGGTTTTTCTCGCGGTTGTGCCCGGCGGACGGCACTTCTCGCAATTGCTGAGGTTTGCTCTTGAACAGCGAGGGCTTGCCCTTTTTGCTGTATTCGAGCTGGGCTTCATCGGTCAATGCCAACAAATGCGCATTCTTGAACGACGCCGGCAACAAGCTGGCGATGACCGCCACACCTTCGGCCACTGGCAGGTTCTTGGTGATGTCACGGGTCTTGTAGCGATAGACGAAGGACAGGCAAGCCTGCGCCTTGACCGTCACCGGCTTGACGATGATCCGCTGCAGGTCCGCTTCATCGCCAGCGTACTTGGCCAACACCAGCTTGATGAAGGCGTTCTGGTCGAGGCTCGATTGCAGCAGGTCGATGAATTGGGCGTGATGGTCCGGCGCGAGGCTGGTGGGAGTGGCGGTGACGGACATGGAAAAACGGCCTCGGGCAGTGCGAATCGGAGAATGCCCGATATTTTAGGGGGGATGCGGGTTTTGGGCACGGGGTTATTTTCACAAGCCCGGTAATCCCCCCAGAGCTGCTTGTATTCGCCGATACGTCAGGGCTCCACCAGCCGAAGTTTGCGATTGATCGGGGAATTGATCACATACCTGACGATCAACCCCACCGGTACGGCCCACGTCAGGCCATTGGCGGGGTCAGTGATGACAGCGACAGTTTCGGAGCTTGCGCCCATGTCCAGGCGCCGTCGATCATTGCAGGACTTGAGCTCCCCGTAGGCGCGGCTGACCAGTCGCTCCGCCAGGTGCATCGGCACATCTATCCCTTGCAAGTGCTTCACGGCACGACAGAACAGCACCTGGTCATCGACAACTGCATCGCTTTCATGACGGGCCAGAAATGCCTGGGCAATGGCCAGCAATTGCTCGTTTAAATCCTCGTTTTCAACAGTTGCGGTCATGTTCATGACTCCAGCGCTGCCGGCGGCGTCGGTGCAGTCGGCTCAACCGGCCGGGCGGCGTGGCGCAAATCGGGTCCGGCGCAAGGCAAGCGCACGGCGGGGTTGGGCATTCCACTGGGTGAGAGTTCGTGAGTCATTTCGAACTCCGCCCGAACCGACCAACCGCAAGCCTCCGATGTGCATTGCAAGTAAGCCACCCGCAGAAAAATATGACGGCCTTCGCTGGTGCGAATTCGCATCCGGCTCAAGCAGTGCGGACAAACCATTTTGTAAGTACTCATACCTGGATCCCGCTGTTCATCGGGTGGTAATCAACATAATCAAACGCAATACTGCTTGGCGCGATGATCGTTGCGACCCGGCACAGCAAGTAACGCCCAGCAAAAATAAGAAAGTGCAAAGAACTAAGGCGCAATGGGTAAGAACCAAACATGTAGGAAATCACCCTGCTACCATTAGGAAGTTTCGACATCAAATTCATCTGACTCATAGTTGAAGATTGATTACTCATAATATAATAAATACTCATTGCGCATACATTAAGCACTCAAACAGCATGTGTCAAAAGGAAGAGGCTCAAATTGCGTAGCAAAAAATCTCAAGCTGTTTTAGCGCGTCTCAAGCAAATTACCGGCACGAAGAGCGATGCATCTTTGTCGTCGGCACTACAAGTCAGCCCACAGACCCTCAGTAGCTGGAAGGGTCGTGACAGCACGCCTTACTCATTATGCGTAGAAATCGCCCAGTCGCGCGGCATTTCACTCGATTGGTTGTTGCTGGGTGAAGGCCCGATCCTGCGCCACAGTGCTGCGGCCAATACCCTTGAAGACAATGAAGAAACAGCCACTCGGGAAAATACAATTCTCGCGATGTGGCGATTGCTCGGCGAAGAAGATCGCTGCGCGATACAAAATGCCCTGGAGGAAAAACGCCGCCTGCGTGAAATGGAACTCAAACTTTCAGAGATGGCGTCTATCCTGTCGACACTTCAACCGCCGAACGAATGACTTCATATGTAGCTTGCAGTCGGTTTACTTGACCCTGACAAGTTGATACCCATCAGCGTCGTCCTTTGAGGCGCTCAATGATTTCACCCAGGCCAGCGCCGTCGACCCACTGCATGACCTTGACGCTAATGGGAATAATGATCAGCGCGCAAAGAAATGCCGTTACCCCTGCGGTCAGAAAAGGCGCCAAGGGCAGCGCGACGGGGGTAAACAGATAGCCAACACCCGCCGACAGCAACCAGGAGCCGATCCGCTGCCAGGCCTTGAAATCAACGCGTGTAGTGATTACCAGCCACGCCCCCAACGATGCACCGAACAGCGCTTCGCCATCAATCGCAGGCAGTGTCGCGATCCCCAATCCCAGCAGCAGACCACTGATACTGTTGTAGGCCGAATCAGTCAGGTCCATGGGCATCTCGCTCCTCGACGCCGTCAATGTAAATGACGCCCGACTCAATCGCTTTGAGCAAAGCCGCATGCCGGGACCTGACAGCAAACTTGCGGCGAATATTGGAGAAGTGGAAATTGATCGTGGTGGGCGAGCAATCCTGGATCCTGGCGATTTCCCAGGAAGTCTTGCCTTTGTAGCACCAGATCAAGGCCTGTGTTTCTTTCACTGTCAGATGAACCGGCGGTTCGTTTTTCCCGCCGTGGGGGGCGGCACCGGCAAAATAGTCGAGCGGTAGATGCGTTGACATAATGACTCCCTCTACGTCAGAACGCCCGTCACAGGGCGTTCGCTATTGGAGGGAGATGTTGAAGACCCGGCAGGAGCCAGACAACCGGCCGCAGTTGTACCGGCAAGCGTTACAAAAGCGTTCGACGGCCAGCCTCAGCCGAGCACGACCAGGCGGTTTGGCAGCTCGTTGCGCACATGCGTCACCGGAACGTGCACCTTGAGCAACTCGCCGCACGCCTCGACGCAGGTGACAAAGCCCTGCAATGTCTGGCCCTGTCGCACCTGCCGAGTGAACTGCGCGACAATCGCGTCCCAATGGCTGTTGTCCAGCCGACTGGAGATACCCTCGTCCACCAGGATTTCCACATAGCGCTCGGCTTCAGAGACGAAAATCAGCATTCCGGTGCCGCCGATCGTATGGTGCAGGTTCTGTTCGAGGAATTGCCGGCGCGCCAGGTTCGAAGCGCGCCAGTGACGCACCGACCGCGGAATCAGGTGCGTGGTGATTTTCGGTATCCGCAATACCAGGCACAGCACGATGAAGGTGATCCATTGCACCAGCAGCAGGCTGTGCAAGGTCAGCCAGCCCGTCAGGTAATGCGCGATCCCCGGTAGCACCAGCGCCAGCAAACTGGCCCAGAGCAGCGGAATGTACACATAGTCATCGGCGCGCGCCGCGAGCACGGTGACCAGCTCCGCGTCGGTGTCGCGCTCGACCCGGGCAATCGCCTCGGCGACCTTGCGTTGTTCGTGTTCAGTCAGTAATGCCATGTCGTTGAATGCCTGCTCGCCAATGTATTTTTTTGTGCGTCATCACCAGCCGCCCGACGAACCGCCGCCACCGAAACTGCCCCCTCCGCCGCTGAACCCTCCGCCGCCACCGCCGCCGAAACCACCGCCACCAAAACCGCCACCGGAACCACCAGAGCCGCCACGACCGGCGGGAAGGATACCGAGCATTTGGCAAACAAATACTGTCAGGATGAACAACAACACCAGAAACACGAACAACCCCGGATGCCGCGAGACGAAATCATCACCCGGATCGCCATTGGACTCATAGACCGTCGAGGGCTCGTCCAGGGGATTGCCGCCCAGCACCACCAGCATCGCCGCCACCCCGTCGCTGATGCCCTTGCTGTAGTTGCCCGCCTTGAACGCCGGGGTGATGACCTGATTGATGATCACCGAGCTCTGGGCGTCGGTCAGGCGATCTTCCAGGCCGTAGCCGACTTCGATGCGCAGTTTGCGCTCATCACGGGCAACAATCAGCAGTGCGCCGTTGTTCTTGTCTTTCTGGCCGATGCCCCAGTAGCGGCCCAGTTGATAGCCGAAATCGGCGATATCGGTGCCCTGCAAGTCCGTAAGCGTGACCACCACCAACTGCTCGCCGGAGGCCTTTTCATGGGCCTGCAACTGCTGAACCAGTTGCTCGCGCACCGCTGGCTCGATCATCTGGGCGTTATCCACCACCCGCCCGGTCAATTCCGGAAATTTCAATTGGGCCTGGACCGCCAGGGCAAACAGCCACAGCAACAACACCAGGCCGATCTTCAACACTCGCATTGGTTACCTCGCACGCCTTTGCAGGAGCAGCCTGCGGTAGCGCCTACAGGGTATCTACCCGTCATCAGGATTCAGAATTTGACCTCGGGTGGCTTCTCCGACCCCGGCGTGGCCTCGAAGGTCGCGCGTTCCGGCAGGTTGCTGTACATCACGCTGTGCCACAGGCGACCGGGGAACGTGCGGATCTCGGTGTTGTATTTCTGCACCGCCAGGATGAAGTCGCGGCGGGCCACGCTGATCCGGTTCTCGGTGCCTTCAAGCTGCGATTGCAGGGCCAGGAAGTTCTGATTGGCCTTGAGGTCCGGATAGCGCTCGGACACCACCATCAGGCGGCTCAAGGCACCACTGAGCTGATCCTGGGCCTGTTGGTACTGCTTGAGCTTTTCCGGGTTGTCGAGGGTAGAGGCGTCGACCTGGATCGAGGTGGCCTTGGCCCTGGCTTCGATCACGGCCGTCAGGGTGTCCTTTTCGTGCGCGGCATAGCCCTTGACGGTTTCCACCAGGTTGGGAATCAGGTCGGCACGACGCTGATACTGGTTCTGCACCTGGCCCCAGGCAGCCTTGGCCTGCTCATCGAGGGTCGGGATGTTGTTGATGCCGCAGGCGGTCAGCAACGTGGCCAGCATGAGCAATGTGGCGACTTGCAGGCTCGACCGATAAGACTGTCGTACATTCATCAGAGTGATGCTCCCTTCACATTTCATGGAAAAAACAACCGGCGACCCTCTCGGCCGGCTCTTCGGGCATAATCGGCGCGGCACTGGATTGCGTCGGGACAAATGGGCTAAAAGATGCCCAGCAGAAACACCGCATCCGCTGTTCGACTGCCGTTTTCGGCCGTCGCTTTTTGAGTCAGCACCCGAACAACAATAGTCGCTCCCTAAATTTTGGCTGGCCGGCGTGTACATCGCCGCTTGGGCCCTTGAGAAAACTATTCATGAAGAAGCTGTGTTTGCTGGGCCTGTTCGTCAGCCTGGCCAGTCATAACGTACTGGCCGCCACGACGCCCGCACCCCTGGAGAACAAGGACGCCTTCGTCAGCAACCTGATGAAGCAAATGACCCTCGATGAAAAAATCGGCCAGTTGCGCCTGATCAGCATCGGCCCGGAAA
This sequence comes from Pseudomonas sp. MHK4, assembly GCF_054600775.1. Classification (NCBI taxonomy): domain Bacteria; kingdom Pseudomonadati; phylum Pseudomonadota; class Gammaproteobacteria; order Pseudomonadales; family Pseudomonadaceae; genus Pseudomonas; species Pseudomonas sp. MHK4. The sequence goes on from NZ_BAAIAK010000011.1 coordinate 154,177, forward strand.
TGCCCCGGGAGCTGATCCGCAAGGAAATCGCAGCCGGCAACATCGGCGGTACGTTCAACTCGATCACCCGCCCGGAAAACCGTCCGATGCAGGACGCGGCCATGCGCAGCCGCCTGAAGATCCCGATGTTCTTCGCCTACGACGTGATCCACGGCCACCGCACCATTTTCCCGATCCCACTGGCCCTCGCGTCGAGCTGGGACATGGATGCCATTGGCCTGTCCGGGCGCATCGCCGCCAAGGAAGCCGCGGCTGACAGCCTCGACCTCACCTTCGCGCCCATGGTCGACATCTCCCGCGACCCACGCTGGGGCCGAACCTCCGAAGGCTTTGGCGAAGACACCTACCTGGTGTCGCGCATTGCCGGCGTGATGGTCAAGGCGTTCCAGGGTAGTGGCGCCAACGCCGCCGACAGCATCATGGCCAGCGTCAAGCACTTCGCCCTGTATGGCGCGGTCGAGGGTGGTCGCGACTACAACGTGGTCGACATGAGTCCGGTCAAGATGTACCAGGACTACCTGCCGCCCTACCGCGCTGCGATTGACGCCGGCGCTGGAGGGGTGATGGTCGCGTTGAACTCGATCAACGGCGTGCCGGCCACCGCCAACACCTGGCTGATGAATGACCTGCTGCGCAAGGAATGGGGCTTCAAGGGCCTGGCGGTCAGCGACCACGGAGCGATTTTCGAGCTGATCAAGCACGGCGTCGCTCGCGACGGCCGTGACGCCGCGAAGCTGGCGATCAAGGCCGGCATCCACATGAGCATGAACGACACCCTGTACGGCAAGGAGCTGCCGGGGCTGCTCAAGGCCGGCGAGATCCAGCAGAGTGACATCGACAATGCCGTGCGTGCAGTGCTGGACGCCAAGTACGACATGGGCCTGTTCAAGGACCCGTACCTGCGCATCGGCAAGGCCGAGGATGACCCGGTCGACACCTACGCCGACAGCCGTCTGCACCGTGCGCAGGCCCGTGATGTGGCGCGTCGCAGCCAGGTGTTGCTGAAGAACAGCAACGAAACCCTGCCGCTGAAGAAGACCGCGAAAATTGCCCTGGTCGGCCCGCTGGCCAAGGCACCGATCGACATGATGGGCAGCTGGGCGGCTGCCGGTAAACCGGCGCAATCGGTGACTCTGTTCGACGGCATGACCAACGCCCTGGGCGCACAATCGACGCTGATCTACGCCCGTGGCGCCAACATCACCAGCGACCCGAAGATCCTCGGTTATCTGAACTTCCTCAACTTCGACGCCCTGGAAGTAGTGGATGACCCGCGTGCGGCGAACGTGTTGATCGACGAAGCGGTGAAAGCGGCCAAGGATGCCGACGTGGTGGTTGCCGCCGTGGGCGAGTCCCGCGGCATGTCCCACGAATCTTCCAGCCGTACAGACCTGAACATCCCGGAAAACCAGCGCGCGCTGATCCGCGCCCTGAAGGCCACCGGCAAACCGTTGGTGCTGGTGCTGATGAACGGCCGCCCGCTGTCGATTCTCGAAGAGAACGAACAAGCCGATGCCATCCTGGAAACCTGGTTCAGCGGCACCGAAGGCGGCAACGCCATCGCCGACGTGCTGTTCGGCGACTACAACCCGTCGGGCAAACTGCCGATCACCATCCCGCGCTCGGTGGGTCAGATTCCGACCTACTACAACCACCTGACCATCGGCCGGCCGTTCACGCCGGGTAAACCGGGCAACTACACCTCGCAATACTTCGATGACACCACCGGCCCCCTGTTTCCATTCGGCTATGGCCTGAGCTATACCGATTTCAGCCTGAGCGACATGGCGCTGTCGTCGACCACGCTGAACAAGACCGGCCAGCTCGACGCCAGCATCACGGTAAAAAACACCGGCAAGCGCGACGGCGAAACCGTGGTGCAGCTGTACATCCAGGACGAGACCGGCTCGATGATCCGCCCGATCAAGGAGCTGAAAAACTTCCAGAAGATCATGCTCAAGGCTGGCGAACAGAAAGTCGTGCACTTCACCATCACCGAAGACGACCTGAAGTTCTACAACACCCAGCTCAAGTACGCGGCGGAGCCAGGCAAGTTCAACGTGCAGATCGGCCTGGATTCCCAGGATGTGACGCAGCAGAGCTTCGAACTGCTGTAACCCCCAAAACGCCGCGATCCCCTGTAGGAGCTGGCTTGCCAGCGAAGAGGCCATAACATTCAACATCTTCGTTGGATCTTATGCCGCTTTCGCTGGCAAGCCAGCTCCTACAGGGGTATTTGGTGTAGCGACTACCCGCGTCGATCCAGCAGATTGACCACCAACCGGTCCACCCAGCCCCACACCCGCTGCTTCACCCGCTTCCACAGCGGGCGGCGTTGCCATGCCTCCAGGCTGACTTCCTGGCTCAGCGAGAAGTCCTTGTTGAAGCTCGCCACCACGTCACGGGTCAGTCCGGGGTCCAGCGCTTCAAGGTTGGCCTCCAGGTTGAAGCGCAGGTTCCAGTGGTCGAAGTTGCACGAACCGATACTCACCCAATCATCGATCAGGACCATTTTCAGGTGCAGGAAGCACGGCTGGTATTCGAAAATCTTCACCCCGGACTTGAGCAGTCGCGGGTAATAGCGATGCCCGGCGTAACGCACCGACGGGTGATCGGTGCGCGGGCCGGTCAACAGCAGCCGCACATCGACGCCGCGGGCCGCCGCCCGGCGCAGTGAGCGACGGACTTTCCAGGTCGGCAGGAAATACGGTGTGGCCAGCCAGATCCGTTTCTGCCCGCTGTTCAACGCACGAATCAACGATTGCAGGATGTCCCTGTGCTGGCGGGCGTCGGCATAGGCGACGCGGCCCATGCCCTCGCCCGTGGACGGCACGCGGGGCAGGCGCGGCAGGCCGAAATGCGAAGCCGGGCGCCAGGCGCGACGATGGCGGTTGGCGATCCATTGGCGGTCGAACAGCAATTGCCAGTCGAGCACCAGCGGGCCGGTGATTTCCACCATCACTTCGTGCCACTCGCTGACGTCTTCGTTGGGCGTCCAGAATTCATCGGTCACACCGGTGCCTCCGACCACCGCCAGGCTCTGGTCCACCAGCAGCAGCTTGCGGTGATCGCGGTAGAAATTGCCGAACCAGCGCCGCCAGCTCAGGCGATTGTAGAAGCGCAGTTCGACGCCGGCGGCCGTGAGTCGTTGGCGCAGGGTCAGGGTAAAGGCAAGGCTGCCGTAATCATCGAACAGGCAGCGCACCCGCACACCGCGCTCGGCGGCCTGGACCAGTGCCTGGACCATGGCTTCGGCACAGGCGCCCGCCTCCACCAGGTACAGCTCCAGCTCGACCTGTTCTTCGGCGCGGGCAATCGCCACCAGCATGCGCGGGAAGAATTGCGGGCCGTCGACCAGCAATTGGAAACTATTGCCTTCACGCCAGGGAAAGATCGGGCCGGCCATGTCAACGCGCCGTGAAGATCAGCACCGCACCCACCGGCACTGACAGACTGATGGCCGACAGGCCGGCGACCTTGCGCAACGCTTCCAGGCCCGGCGCCAGGTCGAAGTCTTCGGCACTGACCACCACCGGCTCCAACGTCACCACCTGGAAACGCCGGTCATCGAGACGGGTGGCCAGCAGTTCGGCGTTGTAGGTGTGTTGCTTGCCGTGCAGGTCGACGGTCAGCGGCAGGCGCAATTCCAGTTGCGCACCAGGCGCCAGGTCGTTGATCGGGCGCAGGTCGATTTGCGTGGTGATCAGGGCTTCGGGAAATTTCTCGATCTCGAACAGCTCCTTGCGCATGCGTTCATCGCGCAAGGGAATGCCGCTGTTGATCGAGTCCAGCTCGACCTCCACTTCGGCTTTTCCGCCGGGGTCGACTTTGCCGTGCAACACCAGGAAGCGCTGCACTTCGGACACATTGGCGTTTTTGGTGCTGACGAACGACAGCCGCGAGGATTCGCCGTCCAGGTACCAGTTGGCCTGGGCCGACAAGGAAGCGCCGGCCAACAAAAGGCAGGCGAGGGTTTTGCAGACAGACCGCTGGAACATAGACACTCGGGGGGCAGATAAACCTGTGCTGAACCTTAACTGCCCGCAGCGCTATTGCAAATCCTTTAAATGTCAGGCCATCGCCTGCTGCACATTGCCAATGGTCGCGGCGAGGCTGCTCAGGTGCAGGCTCAGCACCCGTTCAACTGGCGCCTGATCCATCGGCCAGTGCAACGCCATGCTGCCGACCAGCCGGCCATCGGTGTGAATCGGCAAGGCCACCGCGCGGATCAGGAAGGGTAACCGCACCGGGTATTCCCAGTAGCCCTCGGTGCGCTGGCCGAAGCCTTGATGCAACGCCTGCTCGGTGGCACTGAACAGCGATTCGTCGTTCAGTCGTTCACGCTCGGCCAGGCGCTGCACTTCATGGCTTTGCAGCTCACCCAGGCAGGCCCGGCCCATGGCCGAATGGAACAGGCTGGCGTGCTGGCCGACAATCTGGCAGTTGTTCGGATAGCGCTTGCGCAAAACCTGCGGGATTGCACTTTCCATCACCTCCACCCGCTCGCCATCGAAGCACGACAGGTCCGCCACCAGCCCGGTGCGCTCGCTCAACTCCAGCAACAGCGGCGCGGCGTTTTCCACCAGGCGCCGCTTGAAGCGCTGCCGGCTGTCACCGAACAGGCGCTTGGCACATAGGCGGTAACGCCGGTCGCTCAATCCGCGATAGATCCAGCCTTGCTCCTGCAAGGTCAGCAACATGCGCGACACCGTCGCCTTGGGTAGTTGGGTGAGGTAGTGCAACTCCTCCAGGCCCAGCGCCTGATGCTCGCCCAGCAACTCGATGATCGCCAGGGCGCGCTCGACCGAACGTACGCTGCCGGTTTCAGCCTTGCTGTCCATGTGTTCGATCTCCTTGGGCGCTAATGGATGATCGATTTTTGCAGCAAGATGTGGGCCTGCCTACAGGTTTCACGCACTTTGCAGACAGCCGGGCGGCCGGCGATTGACCCACTGGGTCAGTTGCTCGTGGGCATAAGCCAGTTGCAACACCGCGCGATCGGCCTGGGCCGGGCCAATAATTTGCAGGCCCATCGGCAGTCCGGCCGGGTTGAAGCCCACCGGAACGTTCATGCTTGGCAAACCGGCCAGGGTAGGTCCGATCACCACCTCCATCCAGCGGTGATACGTGTCCATGCCCTGCCCGCCGACGACGCGCGGCCAAGGGGTTTGTGCATCAAAAGGGAACACTTGGGCAGTGGGTAGCAGCAAGAAATCGTAACGTTTGAACAAATCGTTCAGGGCGCGATACCACTCGCTGCGACTGACCGAGGCCTGATACACATCCGCCGCCGTCAGGCGCAGGCCACCCTCGATTTCCCATTGGGCTTCGGGTTTGAGCTGTTCGCGTTTGTGCGGATCGGCATACAGGCTACCGAGGCCGCCCTGCACCAGCCAGTGGCGGTGCACCAGCCAGGTCTGCCACAGGCGCTCCATGGAAAAATCCGGCTGGCAGGCTTCGACCTTGCAGCCCAAGGCCGTGAAATCCTGCAACGCGGACTCGCACAGACTCATGACGCCAGGGTCCATCGGCAGGTAGCCGTTGTAGTCACCCAGCCAACCCACGCGAACCTCGCTGAAATCCTGCGCCAGCGACTGATGGAAAATCTCCGGATCCTGAGTCAGCGACAACGGCACGCGCCGGTCGTACCCGGCCTGTGTGCCAAGTAACCGCGCAACATCGGTGACCGTGCGACCCATCGGCCCTTCCGTGGCCAGTTGCTGGACAAACACCTCGGGCTGCGGGCCGTGGGGCACACGGCCCTGGGACGGGCGAAAACCGAATACATTGTTGAACGCCGCCGGGTTGCGCAGCGAACCCATCATGTCACTGCCGTCGGCCACCGGCAGCATGCGCAACGCCAGCGCCACCGCCGCCCCGCCACTGCTGCCGCCGGCCACCCGCGACGGATCGTAGGCATTGGTAGTGGTGCCAAACACGCTATTGTAGGTCTGCGAGCCGAGGCCGAATTCCGGCACGTTGCTCTTGCCGATGATGATCGCGCCGCAATCACGCACCCGCGCCACGCTGATGGCATCGTGCTGCGGCACCTGCTCGGCGAACAACGGCGAGCCCATGGTCGTGCGCAAACCGGCGGTGGCCGCCAGGTCCTTGATCGCTTGCGGCATGCCGTGCATCCAGCCCCGGGACTGGCCCTGCTCCAGTTGTCGGTCGCAGGCGTCGGCCTCTGCCAGCAGCTCCTCGGCCGGGCGCAGCGACACCAGCGCATTGACCAGCGGATTGAAGCGCTCGATCTGCGCCAGATAGGCCTGCATCACTTCCCGGCAGGACACCTGCCGCCCGTGGATCGCCCGGGACAATGCATCGGCGTCCATTTCTACAATCGGATTCATGCTCAAGGTTTCACCCCAAGGTCAAGTGCAACGGATTTCTTCGCCCGTGGTGCTTCCTGCATGCAGTAAGTGCCCAATAGCGTCAGCACGCAAGCGAACAACACGTAGAACGATGGCGCCACCGGCGTACCCAGGGCCTTGCTCAGCCAGGTCACGATCAGCGGGGCAAAACCGCCGAACACCATGACCGCGACGTTATAGGCCACCGACACCCCGGTGGAGCGCACTTCGATCGGAAACTGCTCGGCCAGCGCCGTCGGTGCCGGGCCGAAAAATCCGCCGATCGCCGTGCACAGCAGCAGTTGCATCACCAGCAAGCGCTCCACCGAGGGCGCCGCCGCGACCCACACGTACAGCGGATACACCATCAGGAAAAACGCCAGGGTGAAAGCCATCAACACCGGACGGCGGCCGAGGCGGTCCGACAAAGCGCCGGACAGCGGAATCACCACGGTCATCACCGCTACCGCGAGCATCTGCACCAGCAGCACCTGGTCCAGCGGCAGGCCGAGGTTTTTGTGGGCGAAGGTCGGCATGTTCACCAGCACCACGTAGAACGACACCGTCGCGCCACAGGCCAGGCCCATCGACACCAGGATGGCGCGGCGATGTTCGCGGATCACTTGCAGCAAACCCGGGCTTTCGCCCTTGGCCTGTTTGCGCGCCTCAAGAAACTCTTCCGGTTCCTCCATGTGCTTGCGAATCCACAGGCCAACCGGGCCGATCAACAGGCCGATCATGAAGGGAATCCGCCAGCCCCAGCTGTCCAGGGCCTCGGGGGTCAGCAGATGGGTGAACAGCGCCACCATGCCCGCCCCGGAAAACACCGCCAGGCATTGCCCGACCAATTGCCACGAACCGTACAGGCCCTTGCGGTGCGCCGGTGCGCTTTCCACCAGGAAGGCCGTGGCGCTGGCATATTCGCCCCCGGTGGCGAAGCCCTGGAGCATCCGCGCGACCACGATCAACAGCGGTGCGCCCATGCCGATGGCGGCGTAGTTCGGCGCGAAGGCGATCAGCGCGATCGACACGGTCATCAGGCGGATGATCATCTGCATCGCCGCCTTGCGGCCTTTGCGGTCCGAATACATGCCCAGCAGAATGCCGCCTACCGGGCGCATGAAGAAGCCGACGCCGAAGGTCGCCAGAGCCATCAGCAGCGACGCGTATTCGTCCTCGGAGGGGAAAAACTGCCGGGCGATGATGCTCGCCAGGAAGCCATAGACGATGAAGTCATACCATTCCAGCGCGTTGCCGATAACGGCAGCGACCACCTGCCGGGTGCGCGAAACACCGGTGCTCGAAGTGTGCATGGGGAACTCTCCAGAAACCTGTTGGGTGATGCCGGGCGCGACGTGACGCGCCCGGTCCAGCGGCAGTAGAAAGTGAAAGGCTCAGGCCGGCTTGAGCCAGCTCTCGGCCAGCGCGCCCCAATACGCCGCGCCGGTCAGGAGGATGTCGTCGTTGAAGTCGTAGGCAGGGTTGTGCACCATCGGCCGCGATACGCCGTTGCCGATGAACAGGTAGGCGCCGGGGCAGCGTTGCAGCATCCAGGCAAAGTCTTCGCTGCCCATCAACTTGGGCGTATTGCCGTCTACCGCGTCGGCGCCGATCAGCTCGACGCCGACTTGGCGGGCGAACTCGGTTTCGGCGGCGTGGTTGACCAGCACCGGATAGGCCGGGCGGTGTTCGATGGTCGAACTGCAACCAAAACTGCGGGCCTGGGCTTCGATGATCGCGCGCACTCGCTCGAGAGTCTGCTCGCGCACCTGGGCATTCAATGCACGCAGGCTCAGGCGCAGGATCGCCTGCTGGGGAATGACGTTGGCCGCCTCCCCGGCCTGCAATGCACCGACCGTCACCACCGCCGCCTGTTGCGCATCGATGTTGCGCGCGACCACGGTTTGCAGGGCCATCACCACGCTGGCCGCCGCCACCAAGGGGTCTACCGCCAGATGTGGCATGGAACCGTGCCCGCCGACGCCTTCGATGACCACAGTGAGCAAATCCTGCGACGCCATCATCGGCCCTTCGCGAAAGCCCAGGTGCCCCGCTGGCAGGCCTGGCATGTTGTGCATGCCGAACAATGCGTCGCAGGGAAAGCGTTCGAGCAAGCCATCGGCGAGCATCGCTTGCGCGCCGCCCTGACCTTCTTCGGCCGGCTGGAAAATCAGGGTCAGGGTGCCGTCGAACTGGCGAGTCGCCGCCAGGTAACGGGCCGCGCCCAACAACATCGTGGTGTGGCCGTCGTGCCCGCAGGCGTGCATGCAGCCCTGGTGCCGGCTGCTGTAGGCCGCACCGGTATTCTCGATGATCGGCAGCGCGTCCATGTCCGCGCGCAAGCCGAGTTTGCGCGGGCTGTTGCCGTTGCGCAGGACGCCGACTACGCCGGTCTTGCCGATGCCCGTGTGCACCTCGTAGCCCCACTCCGCGAGGGATTTGGCCACCAGCGCCGAGGTGCGGTTTTCTTCGAAGCCGAGTTCCGGGTGGGCATGGATATCCTGGCGAGTGGCGTGCAGGTCGCTGGCGACGTCGTTGAGCCAGGCAAGAATGTGCTGATGTCGGGTCATGACGATTTCCTCGGGCCGGGTGTGTTCCCGTTCTTTTTGTTCGCTATGATTTCGCGACGCTTGAAAGGCAGGTCGCGCTCGCCACCAGATAACCGCGACTCGCGCGCGAGGACAATCGAATGTGGTTCCACCAGATGGAACCTGCAGGTCAGGGGTTCAGGCGACAGCCTTGATGATCATTGATCCATGCCGCGCTGTTGCTACGGCCCAGGCCACTGACCGACACACGCTTGCTGGCAGCGTCATCGGTAAAGCCGCTGAAAGGCAGCCATTGCTTGACGTAGCCAAGGCAATATTCGGCGTCGTTGTTCATCACGTAGCGGCACGAACAGTATTCCTTGGCGGTGTAGGCGCTGATGATGTCCGGGAATGCCCAGAGCGCCACCCGCTCCTGCCAGATCCACCCAAGCAGGGCGAGCAGCAGGATCGACAACAATGAACTGATCGGTCGGCGCCTCATGAAACCGCTCATGGTTTCACCGTCCCGGCAAAGGCCTTCAGCGCGAGCTTGAGCAGCTCGTTGTGCTGGTACTGGCCATCGCGATCATCGCCATAACGCACGATCACCAGGTTTTCCCCGGGAATCACGTACAGCGCCTGGCCCCAATGGCCCAGGGCGGCGAACGTATCGGCGGGCGCATCGGGCCAGGGTCGGGCTACCCCGTCTGCGGCCCGATTGAGCCACCAGTGGCCGCCAGGCACCGCATCGTCCTGGTTGGCGCGATAGTGCGCGAAGGGCTCGCGATTGAAGGCCACCCAGTCCTTGGGCAGCAGTTGTTGATCGCCCCAGCGACCGTCCCGCGCCATTAACAGGCCGATGCGGGCCAGATCCCGAGCGGTAAGGTAGGCATAGGACGAGGCGACGAAGGTGCCCGTGGCGTCGGTTTCCCAGATCGCTCGGCGAATGCCCAGGGGTTCGAACAGCGCAGTCCACGGGTAGTCCGCGTAGCGCTGCGTACCGACGATGGTTTTCAGCGCGGCGGACAGCAGATTAGTGTCGCCACTGGAATAACGAAACGCCTGCCCCGGCGCGGCGTAGGTGCCGTGATCGGCGGTGAAGGCAGCCATGTCCCGGTGACCTCGGGTGTAGAGCATGGCCACCACCGAGGAATTAAGCGGTGCGTATTCGTAATCCTCCTGCCAGTCGAGACCCGAGGCCCAATGCAGCAAGTCGGCCATGCTCAGGTCCGGGTGTTTTTGCAGTGGCGCATAGAACCTGGCCACCTTGTCCTGCAGCTTGAACCGGCCTTCGCCATACGCCACGCCGAGTACCGTGGCCATCAGGCTTTTGCTGATGGACCAGATGAGGTGGGGTGTCCCGGCGGTGGTCGGGCCGGCGTAGCGCTCGTAGATCAACTGGCCGTCGCGGATCACCAGAAAGGCGTCGGTGCGGATGCCTTGGCGGGTGGTGTCGTTGCGGGGTGGGAAGGCGTAGTTTTCCAGAGCCTGGAGCGCTGGCCCGGTGACGGTCGGGCCGGGCGACCATTGTTCGGCAGGCCAGTTTTCAGCGCGGGCCGTGAGGCTGAGCAGCAGCATGAAGATCAGGGACAAGCCTTTGAACATGGCGTGGGCTCGTGGGGATGAACTGCTGAGCCTAGTAGAGGTTGATGACAGTTCCGGGATTGGTGTTGTTAATGCGGCCGCCTTCGCGAGCAAGCCCGCTCCCACAGGAGAACGCCTTTCAAAATGTGGGAGCGGCGGTGCGACGATTCGACTTGCTCGCGAAGGGGCCAGTCAATTCACTAAAAATTCACGAGTGCCTTAGCCAATCGCTTGCCCCGCGCTTCAGCCGCCAGATCCATCACCCCCTGATCCCGCTGCCACATGGCCGCCCACTCCGGCGGCCCCTTGGCCAGCGCTTCATTAACCTCAGCCTTCAACCCCTCAAACTGCGCAAACAACCCACCCAGCAACACATGCCCCGCCGGACTGACGGGAGGCTGTCGACTCACTTCCGCACACCCGGCCAGCAGCGCCAGCAAGCGCAATTGCAAGGCTTGTGGCCAGTCACAGTCCTGGCCGACGCCGTACAGCCAGGCGGTCATGGCACTCAATACGTAGATGTCTTCCAGGGTTCGGAACGGCTTGACGTAGGCATCCCAGCCATCCCCCGCCAGCAGTTCGCACAGTGCGTTATCGAGAAACAGCCGGCCGTGGCTGATGTCCGGCATCAACGGGATCGGCGGCAGTTTTTCCACGCGCACGCCTGGCTCATCCGGGTAGACCACCGCCAGGCTCAGGCGCGGCGTTTCGCCGGGCTGTTCGCTGCGGGCGGCAATCAGCAGCCAATCGGCGGCATCGCCCGCGGTGACGAAATCCTTGCGCCCACTCAAGCGCAAATCGTGCAGGCGGGTCTGCATCTCGGCCACCCGCAGGCTGCGTTGCTCGGTCGCGCACAACGCGCCAAGGCTCGGCGGCGCGCTTGGCCAGAGCATGCGCAACGCCGCCTGATAACCCACCAGGAACGCCAGCCCGGGCGTCGCCATCATGCGTGCGCCGACCACGGCCAGTTCAAACGGGGTGACGTTGCCCAGCTGCTGCAACAATGCGGCGAACCCCTCGCCCAGATCCGGGTTGGCGGGCAAGCGAGCGTGGCGATTCAACAGGGTTTGCCAGGGCATAAGAGGCTCCTTGTGGGCTGTCATACAAGCATCACCAAAGCTTAATGGCGATGACACCGGGGCTACATAGCCTGACTTTGCACAACAAGGCTGGATAAAGAAAGTCGATTCGCTGTAACCCAAAGACGGGTGAGCAGCCCGCACGGAGATTCGCCATGACCCAGATCGCCCGTATCAGCGACACCGGCAACGAACGCCGCCTGCAAGCCGAACGCCTGGTGGGCGCCGAGGCGTTGCAGCAAGCCCAGGCCCTGCGATTCAACGTGTTCAGCGGCGAATTCAACGCCAAGCTCAAAGGCGCCGAGCTGGGTCTGGACATGGACGACTATGATGTCCACTGCACCCACATCGGTGTGCGCGACCTGAATACCGGACGCCTGGTGGCCACCACCCGACTGCTCGACCACACCGCCGCCAGCAGCCTGGGCAAGTTTTACAGCGAAGAAGAATTCAGCCTGCACGGCCTGGTCCATCTGCAAGGCCCGATCCTGGAAATCGGCCGCACCTGCGTCGACCCGGCCTACCGCAACGGCGGCACCATCGCCGTGCTCTGGGGTGAGCTGGCCGAAGTCTTGAACCAGGGCGGCTACAGCTACCTGATGGGGTGCGCGAGCATTCCGATGCAGGACGGCGGGATCCAGGCACACGCGATCATGCAGCGTCTGCGCGAACGCTACCTGTGCACCGAGCACCTGCGCGCCGAACCGAAAAAGCCGTTACCGACCCTGGATATTCCCTCGAACGTGATCGCCGAAATGCCGCCGCTGCTCAAGGCCTACATGCGCCTGGGCGCGAAGATCTGCGGCGAGCCATGCTGGGACGAAGATTTCCAGGTGGCCGATGTGTTCATCCTGCTCAAGCGCGACGAACTCTGCCCGCGTTACGCCAAACACTTCAAGGCGGCCGTGTAATGAGTCGCTTGCGCGTGTACACGCGAATCGCCCGGGTGTTGCTGGTGGTCGGGCTCGGCCTGAGCATGGCCAGCGTGTTCGGTGTGTTCGAGCGGCTGGGACTGGCCCATTCGATGGAACGCCGTCAGCGCTGGTCGCGGTTTTTCATGGCGCGCCTGAGCAACGCCCTGCCCTTTGATGTGACGGTTCATGGCAAGCTGCCGCAAGCGCCGATGCTGTGGGTCAGCAACCACGTGTCATGGACCGATATTCCGCTACTGGGCATGCTCACGCCGCTGTCGTTCCTGTCCAAGGCCGAAGTGCGCACCTGGCCCGTCGCGGGCTGGCTGGCAGCCAAGGCCGGCAGCCTGTTCATCCGTCGCGGTTCGGGTGACAGCCAGTTGATCCGCAAACAAATGACCCGCCACCTGGCGCAGGCCCACCCGCTGCTGATGTTCCCCGAAGGCACTACCACGGACGGCCGCTCGCTGCGCACGTTCCATGGTCGCCTGCTGTCAGCCGCCATCGACTCCGAAGTGGCGCTGCAACCGGTGGCGATTCGTTACGTGCGCAACGGCGAGACCGACACCCTGGCGCCGTTCGTTGGCGATGATGATCTGTTGTCGCACCTGATGCGCCTGTTTGCCAACGACCGGGGCGGTGTGGAGATTCACCTGCTCAAGCCGATTGCCTGCGAAGGTCGCGAGCGTGCAGCACTGGCGTACGAGGCGCAGCAGGCGGTGCAGGAGGCGTTGTTTGGAGCCATACCGGAGAAACAGCTAGCCCCGATGCGCCCCGCCATCGCTGCCTGACCCAATTCACCTGGAAAAATACACCCCCCCTGTGGGAGCGAGCCTGCTCGCGATTGCGGTTTAACAGTCAACAATGATGTTGAATGACACACCGCTATCGCGAGCAGGCTCGCACACAGGAGATTTATATTGGTCGAGGGTTTTGGGCAAAGTCCTGAAGCTGCGGATAGAACAAGCGGAAGTCGTCGCTAAGCGGCTCATACAACTCCCGCAGTTCCTGCATCGCAGCGGCCAGTTCTTCCGGTCGGGTCAAGCGCCGCGAAATCCCCCGCAACACCTGCTCCAGCACTTCAAATTCCTGATACGAGCCCAACCAGTCGTTGGCCACCATGTGCGGCGCGATTTTCGCCAGGCGTTCCGGCAGTTGAGATTGAGTGGACAGCACCCGGTACACGTCCGACGTGAACAACGCCAGCGGCCGGTCGGCATACAGCCTCCAGTCCCGGGCCAGGCAGTGGTCGAAAAACACGTCGAGCACGATGCCGGCATAACGCCGACGCGTCAGGGAAAACCGCGACAACGCGGTATCCACCAGCGGATGGCGATCGGTGAATACGTCGATGCTGCGATGCAGCTGGATGGCCGCTTCGATCTCCGGATCAAACTGCCCTTGCAGCCGCCCCTTGACGAAATCGCCATACAGACTGCCGAGCAATTGACCGGGACGCTGGCCACCGAGGTGAAGATGTGCGAGATAGTTCATGGGCGCAGCTTAGCATTGCGCCTGTGTCTCCACACCTATCGTATCGTTATAACCCGATATACCGATTTATTCGGCTGTCAGAGCGAAATCATATTGGTATATCGCGAAATAACGATTTAAAGTTCGCTTCATCGCGATATTGCGTTTTACACATCACGAGCCCCCGACCATGAACCTTGAACTCGACGAAATAATAAAAGCCCTGGCGCACCCGGTACGGCGAGAAATCCTGCACTGGCTCAAAAATCCGTACGTCGAATTTCCAGACCAGTCCCACAGCAACGAGCACGGCGTTTGCGCCGGGCAGATCGATCAACGTTGCGGTTTGTCGCAGTCCACGGTGTCCGCACACCTGGCCACCCTGCAACGCGCCGGCCTGATCAGCAGCCGCAAAGTCGGCCAGTGGCATTTCTTTAAACGCAATGAGGAAACCATCCAGGAGTTCCTCAAAGTCTTCAGCAAAGAGCTCTGACCCTTTACGTCAGTACGCCGATAAGGAATAAACCATGCCCCTCTCGCTACTCATATTGGCCCTGAGCGCCTTCGCCATCGGCACCACCGAGTTCGTCATCATGGGCTTGCTGCCCGACGTGGCCGCCGACCTCGGTGTATCGATCCCCGGTGCCGGCTGGCTGGTGACCGGATACGCCCTGGGCGTGGCCATCGGTGCGCCGTTCATGGCACTGGCCACCGCCCGACTGCCGCGCAAGGCCGCACTGGTCGCGTTGATGGGCATCTTCATTATCGGCAACCTGCTCTGCGCAGTGGCCAGTGACTACAACGTGCTGATGTTTGCCCGAGTGGTCACTGCCCTGTGTCACGGTGCATTCTTCGGCATCGGCTCTGTCGTGGCGGCCGGACTGGTACCGGCCAACAAACGCGCATCGGCCGTGGCCCTGATGTTCACCGGCCTGACCCTGGCCAACGTGCTGGGCGTGCCGCTGGGTACTGCCCTGGGTCAGCAAGCCGGCTGGCGTTCGACCTTCTGGGCAGTGACCGTGATCGGTGTGATCGCACTGATCGGCCTGATCCGCTTCCTGCCGGCCAAGCGCGATGAAGAGAAACTCGACATGCGCGCCGAACTGCGCGCTCTCAAAGGCGCCGGTATCTGGCTGTCCCTGAGCATGACCGCACTGTTCTCCGCGTCAGTGTTCACCCTGTTTACCTACGTCGCTCCGCTGCTTGGCGAAGTCACCGGCGTCTCGCCCCGTGGCGTGACCTGGACCCTGATGCTGATCGGCCTGGGCCTGACAGCCGGCAACATCATCGGCGGCAAGCTGGCGGACAAAGGCCTGGCCGCGACGCTGATCGGCGTCTTCATCGCCATGGCCGTGGTCTCCACCGTGCTGACCTGGACCAGCGTCGCGCTGATCCCCACCGAAATCACCCTGTTCCTCTGGGCCACCGCCTGTTTTGCCGCCGTGCCCGCCCTGCAAGTCAACGTGGTGACCTACGGCAAGGCCGCGCCGAACCTGGTCTCGACCCTGAACATTGGCGCCTTCAACGTCGGCAATGCCCTGGGCGCCTGGGTCGGCGGCAGCGTCATCGCCCACGGTTTCGGCCTGACCAGCGTGCCCCTCGCGGCAGCCGTACTGGCGGTACTCGCCCTGCTGGTAACCCTGATCACTTTCCGTCAGAGCGGCAATCCCGAACTGGCTCCTGCTACCAACTGATAAACCATTACCTCACGAGGGTTGTACTGAATGACCACTATTTTCGATCCGATCAAACTGGGCGACCTCGAGTTGGCCAACCGCATCATCATGGCCCCGCTGACCCGTTGCCGCGCCGACGAAGGCCGCGTACCGAATGCACTGATGGCCGAGTATTACGTACAACGTGCCTCCGCCGGCCTGATCCTCAGCGAGGCCACTTCGGTCACGCCGATGGGCGTCGGCTATCCGGACACCCCCGGCATCTGGTCCAATGACCAGGTGCGCGGGTGGGCCAACGTGACCAAGGCGATCCACGGCGCGGGCGGCAAGATCTTCCTGCAACTGTGGCACGTGGGTCGTGTATCGCATCCTTCGTACCTGGGCGGTGAAGCACCGGTGGCACCGAGCGCCATCCAGCCCAAGGGTCACGTCAGCCTGGTTCGTCCACTGGCCGACTACCCGACCCCGCGCGCCCTGGAAACCGAGGAAATCGCCGACATCGTCGACGCCTACCGCACCGGTGCGGAAAACGCCAAGGCCGCCGGTTTCGACGGCGTGGAAATCCACGGCGCCAACGGTTACCTGCTCGATCAGTTCCTGCAAAGCAGGACCAACCAGCGCACCGACAACTATGGCGGCTCCCTGGAAAACCGCGCCCGCCTGTTGCTGGAAGTGACCGACGCCGCGATCGAAGTCTGGGGCGCCGGCCGTGTCGGCGTACACCTGGCACCGCGCGCCGACTCCCATGACATGGGCGATGACAACCTGGCGGAAACCTTCACCTACGTTGCGCGCGAACTGGGCAAGCGTGGCATCGCGTTCATCTGCTCCCGCGAGAAAGAAGGCGACGACAGCCTCGGCCCGCAGATCAAGGAAGCCTTCGGCGGCCCGTACATCGTCAACGAACGTTTCACCAAGGACAGCGCCAACACTTGGCTGGCCGCTGGCAAGGCCGATGCCGTGGCCTTCGGCGTACCGTTCATTGCCAACCCGGACTTGCCGGCACGCTTGAAAGCCGACGCTCCGTTGAACGAAGCGCGTCCAGAGCTGTTCTACGCCAAGGGGCCGGTCGGCTACATCGACTACCCGACGCTGTAAGCATCAGCCGTTGCAACGCAAAAGCCCCGACTCGAAAGAGCCGGGGCTTTTTTGTCGTGTACGCGGTCTGGCCCTACAGGGGCCGTGCGGATTTTGGATTGACGCAAGGGCGACACAAAATTCCTACAAAATACTGAGCCTGCTACCTGTCAACCTGCCCACTGTAAGTATATAAAAGCAGCCCAATGCCCCAGAACCCATGAAGAACTGTTCATCTGCACCCTGAACGGTTGACACATACCAGGCCAATTACGCATTTTGCTTCATTTGCGCAAGCTGGGGCTGAAGCGCAACAGGTCCAGCCCGGTATCGACCCAGCGCTCAGCCTCGCTGTGCAATTGAAAACTATCGGGGGCCAGCAGCCATTGGTAGAGGATGCCATCGATGTAGGCATGCAGGCTGATGGCCGCGCGAGCCGTGTCGAGGTTTTCCGGCAATTGCCCGCGATTCACCGCGTTACTCAGAGCCAGGCCGATCCGTACATTGCAGTCCAGGCTGGCCGCCACGCGCTGTTGGCGCAAGTCGCACATTTCATCGGTGAACTCGCACTTATGAAACAGAATCTCGTTGATGCGTCGGGTTTTCGGGTCCAGCGCAATTTGATGAAACAAATGAATCAACAGCTTGCGCATGCAGCCCAGGGGGTCGGGCTCGTCCGGACTTTCGCTGGCCTTGGCCATTTCATCCAGAGGCTCATGCAGGGTATCGAGCATGGCCTGCACCAGGTCCGCCTTGTTGCTGAAATGCCAGTAGATCGCCCCGCGGGTGACGCCGGCCAGGGTCGCGATGTCCGCCAGGGTCGTGCGCGCCACGCCCCGCTCGAAAAAGGCTTTTTCGGCCGCTTCGAGTATCTGGCTGCGGGTTTCTTGAGCTTCCTCTTTGGTACGACGGACCATGGCAGTACAACCTCAATCAGGATGCTTCAGCGATGTCTGGATATCAGCTGAATAAAAGCGGGGCGAGAGCTCTTGGGTATCGTCCCCGGGACTACGATTTTGACCTTTCCAAGGCGTTTGTAACGACCTGGGTACATGGTCAGGGCCTTTACAAACAGCCGTGAATGTAAGTATATTCCTTAGCATGCTACTTATCCACCCGGCCCCCACTTTTTAACCTTCCATCTTTTCTTGTGCGTTTTTTTTCGCGCCTGACCCGAGGATTTTCATGCAATTCAAGCCAGCTGTTACCGCTCTGGTCGCCGCCGTCGCCCTGGCATCGCTGCTCAGCGGATGTAAAAAGGAAGAAGCCGCTCCACCCGCACCACCGCCTCAGGTCGGCGTCGTTACCCTGCAGACGCAAACGTTTACGCTTACCTCGGATTTGCCGGGTCGTACCAGTGCGTTCCGCATCGCTGAAGTTCGCCCGCAGGTCAACGGCATCATTCTCAAGCGTCTCTTCAAAGAAGGCAGTGACGTCAAGGCCGGCCAGCAGTTGTATCAGATCGATCCTTCGGTCTATGAGGCCACCCTGAAAAGCGCCGAGGCCAACCTGCGTTCGACCAAGTCGATCTCCGATCGCTACCAGCAACTGGTCAACGAACAGGCTGTAAGCCGCCAGGAATACGACACTGCCGTGGCCAATCGCTTGCAATCGGAGGCCTCGTTGCAATCGGCCCAGATCAATGTGCGCTACACCAAGGTCTACGCACCGCTGACCGGCCGAATTGGGCGTTCCACGGTGACCGAGGGCGCGCTGGTCAGCAACGCGCAGACCGAAGCGATGGCCGTCATTCAGCAACTTGACCCGATCTACGTCGACGTGACGCAATCCTCGGTCGAACTACTGCAACTGCGGCGCGAGCTGGAAAGCGGTCGCTTGCAAAAGGCCGGCGACAACGCCGCCAAGGTCAAGCTGACCCTCGAAGACGGCAGCGAGTACAAACTGGACGGTAAACTGGAGTTCTCCGAAGTGTCGGTTGACCAGACCACCGGTTCCGTGACTCTACGTGCCGTGTTCCCGAACCCCGATCACACCCTGCTGCCGGGCATGTTCGTCCACGCGCAGCTGCAGGCTGGTGTGAACAGCGCGGCGATCCTGGCCCCGCAGCAAGGCGTGACCCGCGACCTCAAGGGCACCCCGACCGCGCTGGTCGTCGGCCCGGACAACAAGGTCGAATTGCGTCAGCTCAAGGCCAGCCGCACCGTCGGTAACCAGTGGTTGATCGAAGACGGCCTGAAAGCCGGCGATCGCCTGATCACCGAAGGCCTGCAATTCGTCAAGCCCGGCATCGAAGTCAAGGCCACTGACGCGACCAACGTAGGCGCCAAGAACCCGGCCCCCGCCAAGCCAGCTGAGCAGGCTGCCAGCGGCAAAGGGGAGTAACTCATGTCCAGATTTTTCATCGACCGTCCGATTTTCGCCTGGGTAATTGCCCTGGTGATCATGCTGGTCGGGGCACTTTCGATCCTCAAGCTGCCGATCAACCAGTACCCGAGCATTGCACCGCCGGCCATCGCCATCTCCGTGACCTACCCGGGCGCTTCCGCGCAAACCGTGCAGGACACCGTGGTCCAGGTGATCGAGCAGCAGCTCAACGGTATCGACCATCTGCGTTATGTGTCTTCGGAAAGTAACTCCGACGGCACCATGACCATTACCGCGACCTTCGAGCAAGGCACCAACTCTGACACCGCGCAGGTCCAGGTCCAGAACAAGCTGAACCTGGCCACCCCGCTGTTGCCGCAGGAAGTGCAGCAACAAGGTATCCGCGTGACCAAGGCGGTGAAGAACTTCCTGTTGGTGATCGGCGTGGTGTCGCGTGACGGCAGCATGACCAAGGACGACCTGTCGAACTACATCGTGTCGAACATGCAGGACCCGATCTCGCGGACCGCCGGTGTCGGTGACTTCCAGGTGTTCGGTTCGCAGTACGCCATGCGTATCTGGCTCGACCCGGCCAAGTTGAACAAATTCAACCTGACCCCAATCGACGTCAAGACTGCCATCGCCGCACAGAACGTCCAGGTGTCCTCCGGCCAACTCGGCGGCCTGCCGGCCCTGCCCGGCACCCAGCTGAACGCGACGATCATCGGCAAGACCCGCCTGCAGACCGCCGAGCAATTCGACAAGATCCTGCTCAAGGTCAACAAGGACGGTTCCCAGGTTCGCCTCAAGGATGTCGCCGAAGTCGGCCTGGGTGGCGAGAACTACAGCATCAACGCCCAGTTCAACGGCGCCCCGGCGTCTGGCCTGGCGGTGAAGCTGGCCACCGGTGCCAACGCCCTGGATACCGCCAAGGCGCTGCGCACGACCATCGACAGCCTCAAGCCGTTCTTCCCTGAAGGGATGGAAGTGGTATTCCCGTACGACACCACGCCGGTGGTGACTGAATCGATCAAGGGCGTGGTACACACCCTGGTCGAAGCGGTTGCGCTGGTGTTCCTGGTGATGTTCCTGTTCTTGCAGAACTTCCGCGCCACCATCATCACCACGATGACGGTGCCGGTGGTATTGCTCGGTACCTTCGGGATCCTCGCGGCGGCCGGCTTTAGCATCAACACCCTGACCATGTTCGGCATGGTGCTGGCCATCGGCTTGCTGGTGGACGACGCCATCGTCGTGGTGGAAAACGTCGAACGGGTGATGAGCGAAGAAGGCCTGTCGCCCAAGGAAGCGACCAAGAAATCCATGGGGCAGATCCAGGGTGCACTGGTCGGTATCGCCCTGGTGCTGTCGGCAGTATTGCTGCCGATGGCGTTCTTCAGCGGTTCCACCGGCGTGATCTACAAGCAGTTCTCGATCACCATCGTCTCGGCCATGGCCCTGTCGGTACTGGTTGCCCTGATCTTCACCCCGGCGCTCTGCGCCACCATGCTCAAGGCGATCCCGAAAGGCGAGCACCACACGCCCAAACGCGGCTTCTTCGGCTGGTTCAACCGCAACTTCGACCGTGGTGTCAGTAGCTACGAGCGTGGCGTGGGCAACATGCTCACGCACAAGGCGCCGTACTTGCTGGCCTACCTGATCATCGTCGTCGGCATGATCTGGCTGTTCACCCGCATTCCAACGGCGTTCCTGCCGGAAGAAGACCAGGGCGTACTGTTCGCCCAGGTACAGACTCCAGCCGGCTCTACCGCCCAGCGCACCCAGGTGGTCGTGGACGAAATGCGTGAATTCCTGCTGCGGCCGGGCAAGGATGGCGGTGAAGGCGATGCGGTGAACTCGGTGTTCACCGTGACCGGCTTCAACTTCGCCGGCCGTGGCCAGAGCTCGGGTATGGCGTTCATTATGCTGCGCCCATGGGAAGATCGAAACGCCGACAACAGCGTGTTCAAGGTCGCGGCCCGTGCCCAACAGCACTTCTTCACCTTCCGTGACGCCATGGTGTTTGCCTTCGCCCCGCCAGCGGTACTGGAATTGGGTAACGCCACCGGTTTCGACGTGTTCCTGCAGGACCGCGCCGGTATCGGTCACGACAAGCTGATGGAAGCGCGTAACCAGTTCCTCGGCATGGCGGCGCAGAGCAAGATCCTTACCCAGGTGCGTCCGAACGGCCTGAACGACGAACCGCAGTTCCAGCTGGAAATCGACGACGAGAAGGCCAGTGCCCTGGGCATTACCATCGCCGACATCAACAACACCCTGTCGATCGCCCTGGGCAGTAGCTACGTCAACGACTTCATCGACCGTGGTCGGGTGAAGAAGGTTTACGTGCAAGGCCAGCCGGGTTCTCGCATGAGCCCCGAAGACCTGAACAAGTGGTACGTGCGCAACAGCGTCGGCACCATGGTTCCGTTCTCGGCGTTCGCCAAGGGCGAGTGGATCTACGGATCGCCGAAACTGGCCCGTTACAACGGCGTGGAAGCGATGGAAATCCTCGGCGCCCCGGCTCCGGGTTACTCCACCGGTGAAGCGATGGCCGAAGTTGAAGCCCTTGCCGCCAAACTGCCGAAGGGTGTCGGTATTTCCTGGACCGGCCTGTCCTACGAGGAACGGCTGTCCGGCTCGCAAGCGCCAGCGCTGTACGCCCTGTCGCTGCTGATGGTGTTCCTGTGCCTGGCGGCACTGTATGAGAGCTGGTCGATTCCGATCGCGGTGATGCTGGTAGTTCCGCTGGGGATCATCGGTGCGCTGATGGCCACCAGCCTGCGCGGCCTGTCCAACGACGTGTACTTCCAGGTGGGCTTGTTGACAACCATCGGCCTGGCGGCGAAAAACGCCATCCTGATCGTCGAATTCGCCAAGGAACTGCACGAACAAGGGCGCAGCCTGCGCGAGGCAGCCATCGAAGCCTGCCGCATGCGTCTGCGACCGATCATCATGACCTCCCTCGCCTTCGTGCTCGGTGTGGTACCACTGGCGATCTCCACCGGAGCAGGTTCAGGTAGCCAGCATGCCATCGGCACCGGGGTGATTGGCGGTATGATCACGGCAACCGTCCTGGCGATCTTCTGGGTCCCACTGTTCTTCGTCACCGTGTCGGCCATGGGTCAGCGTAAAAACGTCGACCAGGAAGACGCCACTGAAACTCCTAAAGAGGCTGGCTAATGAGCAAGTCGCTACTCTCCCTGGCAGTCGCCGCCTTCGTGCTAAGTGGCTGCTCGCTGATACCTGACTATCAGCGGCCGGACGCTCCGGTGGCAGGCCAATACCCGCAGGGCCCGGCGTATTCGCCGGCCCAGGCACCGGCGCAGGCCGCTGCCGAGCAGGGCTGGAAGCAGTTTTTCCATGACCCGGCACTGCAGCAGCTGATTCAGGTCTCCCTGGAAAACAACCGTGACCTGCGTGTCGCAGCCTTGAACATCGACGCCTTTGCGGCTCAATACCGCATCTCGCGCGCCGATCTGTTCCCGGCGGTTTCGGCCAATGGCACCGGCACGCGTCAGCGCGTTCCGGCTGACGCTTCGCAGACTGGCGAAGCGGGCATCACCAGTTCCTACTCGGCCACGGTGGGCATCAGTGCCTACGAGCTGGATATGTTCGGGCGGATTCGCAGCCTGAACGAAGAAGCGCTGCAGAAGTACTTCGCCACCGAAGAAGGCCGCCGCAGCACCCAGATCAGCCTGGTGGCCAGCGTGGCCAATGCCTACCTGACCTGGCAGGCCGACAAGGAACTGCTCAAGCTGACCCAGGACACCCTCGCCGCGTTCGAGGAGAGCTATAAGCTCACCGCCCGCAGCAACGAAGTAGGGGTCGCTTCGGCGCTGGACCTGGCGCAGTCGCGCACCTCGGTGGAAAACGCCCGGGCGCAACTGGCGAAGTACACGCGCCAGGTCGCCCAGGATGAAAACAGCCTGGTGCTGCTGCTCGGCACCGGCATCCCGGCCAATCTGCAAACAGCCAAGCCCCTGAACGACGATCTGCTGGCCGAAGTGCCGCCAGGCCTGCCGTCGGATCTGCTGCAGCGCCGTCCGGATATCCTGCAAGCCGAGTACAACCTCAAGGCCGCCAACGCCAACATTGGCGCGGCGCGTGCGGCGTTCTTCCCGAGCATCAGCCTGACGGCCAACGCCGGCACCCTGAGCCCGGACCTGTCCGGCCTGTTCAAGGGTGGTTCGGGCACCTGGCTGTTCCAGCCGCAGATCAACCTGCCGATCTTCAACGCCGGCAGCCTGCGTGCGAGCCTGGATTACTCGAAAATCCAGAAAGACATTGGCGTGGCGAACTACGAGAAGTCCATTCAAACGGCCTTCCAGGAAGTCGCCGATGGCCTGGCGGCGCGCCAGACCTATGTGCAGCAGTTGCAGGCGCAGCAAGATTTCGTCCATGCCAACCAGGACTACTACCGTCTGGCCGAGCGTCGTTACCGCATCGGTGTCGACAGCAACCTGACCTTCCTCGATGCCCAGCGCCAGCTGTTCAGTGCCCAGCAGGCGCTGATCACCGACCGTCTGGCGCAACTGGTCAGCCAGGTCAACCTGTACAAGGCCCTGGGCGGTGGCTGGAACGAACAGACGGCGAAGAACGAGCCGTTGAAAGAAGAAGCGCCGAAGTTGAAGTTGTTCTGATGGCGTTGTGAAAACACGAAGCCCACCGATTGGTGGGCTTTTTGTTGGAGCGGGAAAGGTGAGTGGTTCTTTATGGCCCCTTCGCCAGCAGGCTGGCTCCCACATTCGATCGCGTTATCTCTGCACAAACCTGGTTCCCTGTAGGAGCTGGCTTGCCAGCGAAGAGGCCAGTAGGAACAGCACAAAAATCACAGCCAATCTTATGTTCGATAATCGCCCAAAACCTGCTCACACAGATTGAACTACCTAGTACATCCACATCACCATTCGACCAACAAAACCAATAACAACAGGTTCGATACCATGCCCCTACGCCCTACCCTCTCCGGCTGATCCGCCCCGCTTGTCCCGATCTCGCATGCACGTCTGCAACCTCAGGTTGCGGCATCACCCTGTTTCATCCCCAAGAATTAGAGAGACCCGAGCCCATGCCTTCTCCCGCGCAGTATTTTTTTCCGAGCCTGATCGCCATCGCCCTGGCGAGCGCAGCCCTGCCCGCCCAAGCCGAGGAGTCGGGGTTTGTCGAAGGGGCCAAGGTCAACCTGAACCTGCGCAACTTCTACATCAACCGCAACTTCACCAACCCGACCAAGGCCCAGGGCAAGGCCGAAGAGTGGACGCAAAGTTTCATTCTCGATGCCAAGTCCGGGTATACCCAGGGCATCGTCGGCTTCGGCATGGACGTGCTGGGCCTGTACTCGGTGAAACTCGATGGCGGCAAAGGCACCGGCGGGACACAGCTGCTGCCGCTGGACAGTGACGGCCGCCCGGCAGACAACTTCGGCCGCACCAACGTGGCGTTCAAGGCCAAGCTGTCACAGACCGAAGCGAAGGTGGGCGAATGGATGCCGGTGCTGCCGATCCTGCGCTCGGACGATGGCCGCTCGCTGCCGCAGACCTTCCGTGGCGGCCAGATCACCTCGAAGGAATTCGACGGCCTGACGCTGTACGGCGGCCAGTTCCGCCAGAACAGCCCACGCGACGACAGCAGCATGAGCGACATGTCGATGACCGGCAAAGCCGCGTTCACCTCCGACCGCTTCAACTTCCAGGGCGGCGAGTACCTGTTCAACGAGAAACGCACCCAGATCGGCGTGTGGAACGCCGAACTCAAGGACATCTACAGCCAACAATTCATCAACCTGACGCACAGCCAACCGCTCGGCGCCTGGACCCTGGGCGCCAATCTCGGGTTCTTCTACGGCAAGGATGACGGCAGCGCCCGGGCCGGCGAGCTGGACAACAAGACAATGTACGGCCTGCTCTCGGCCAAGTACGGCGGCAACACCTTCTACGTCGGCCTGCAGAAACTGACCGGCGACAGCCCGTGGATGCGCGTCAATGGCACCAGCGGCGGCACCCTGGCCAACGACAGCTACAACTCCAGCTACGACAACGCCCGGGAAAAATCCTGGCAAGTGCGCCACGACTACAACTTCGTCGCCCTTGGCGTGCCGGGGTTGACCCTGATGAACCGCTACATCAGCGGCGACAACGTACACACCGGCACTGTCACCGATGGCAAGGAATGGGGTCGTGAAAGTGAACTGGGCTACACCGTGCAGAGCGGTGCGCTGAAAGACCTGAACGTGAAATGGCGCAACTCGACCATGCGCCGCGACTACAGCAACAATGAGTTCGATGAGAATCGCGTGATCGTCAGCTATCCGATCAGCTTGCTCTAAACCTGTAGGAGCTGGCTTGCCAGCGAAGGCGTCCTCACGAGCGATACAATGCTCAAAGGCCCCTTCGCCGGCAAGCCGGCTCCTACATCGATTCAGTCCCCAACTCATCCCACACGGATTCGGCCAGGTGGAACGTCGCGTTGGCGGCGGGAATGCCGCAGTAGATCGCGCTCTGCATGATCACTTCCTTGATCTCGCCACGACTCACGCCGTTGTTGGCGGCGGCGCGCAGGTGCAATTTGAGCTCACCCTCGCGGTTCATGCCGATCAGCATGGCGATGGTGATCAGGCTGCGGGTGTGGCGCGGCAGGCCCGGACGGGTCCAGATGTCGCCCCAGGCGTGGCGGGTGATCATCTCCTGGAACTCCGAGTTGAACTCGGTCAGGGTGGTCAGGCTGCGGTCGACATGAGCGTCGCCCAGTACCGCGCGACGGACTTTCATGCCCTCGTCGTAACGTTGTTTCTCGTCCACAACTATCCCCTTAATGAGCCAACAAAAACGCCAGTACCCGCTCGCTGAACGCAGCGCCCGCCTGGACGTTGGACAAGTGCGCGGCGTAGAACTCGGCGTACTCGGCGCCCTGCACGTGCTCCTGGATGAAGTGCCCACCGGACGGCGGCGTGACGGCGTCTTCAGTCCCGGCAACCACCAACAGCGGCGCCTTGATCGACGACAACTGATCGCGGAAGTCGGCATCACGCACCGCCGCGCAGTTGGCCGCATAACCTTCAGGCGAAGTCGCCGCCAGCATGTCGGTAATCTGCTTGGCCGCGGCCGGATTGGCCTCGGAGAAATCCTTGGTGAACCAGCGCGCAATCGAGGCATCGCGCAAGGCGACCATCGCGGCCTGGCCATCGCGCAGCACGGTTTCGATGCGTGGGTTCCACACCGACGGATCGCCGATCTTCGCCGCGGTGTTGCACACCACCAGCTTGTTCAGGCGCTCGCCGGCATTGATGCCCAGCCACTGGCCGATCAGCCCGCCCATGGACAGGCCACAGAAATGCGCGCGCTCGATATGTAGCGCGCCCAACAACGCCAGCACGTCGCGGCCCAGTTGCTCGATGCTGTATGGCCCAGGCGTCACCAAGGACTTGCCATGGCCGCGGGTGTCGAAACGCAGCACGCGAAAATGCTCGCTGAACGCCGCAATTTGCGCGTCCCACATGTGCAGGTCAGTACCCAGCGAGTTGGACAGCACCAGCACCGGCGCATCGACCGGTCCGTCGAGTTTGTAATGCAGTTCGCCATCGGCGAGTTGAACGAAAGCCACAGCAGTCTCCTTCAGGCAGTCAACGCAGAATGTTCAGCCACCGCTCGCTCGACCCAGGTACGGGCCTGACCGAGGTAGTGGGCAGGGTCCAGCAGATGATCGAGTTCAGCCGCCGACAGCTCGGCGGTCACTTGCGGTTCGTCGCCGAGTACCGCGCGCAGATGTCGTTTTTCAGCCACGGCGCGTTTGCAGCATTGCTCCAACAGGTGATGCGCGGTGTCGCGGCCGACCCGTTGCGCCAGGACGATGCTCACTGCTTCGGCGAGCACCAGGCCCTGGGTCAGGTCGAGGTTGCGCGCCATGCGTGTGGCGTCCACCTCCAGCCCGCCAGTCACCAGCAGCGCCTGCTTGAGGCTGCCGGACACCAGGCAGCAAATCTCCGGTAGGGTTTCCCACTCGGCGTGCCACAGCCCGAGGCTGCGCTCGTGCTCCTGGGGCATGGCGCTGAACAGGGTCGACAGCAGGCCCGGCACGCGAGTCGCCGCGCCAATCAGCACCGCCGCGCCGACGGGATTGCGCTTATGCGGCATGGTCGAGGACCCGCCCTTGCCCGGCGCCGAAGGCTCGAACACCTCGGCGGCTTCGGTCTGCATCAACAGACTGATGTCACGGCCGAGTTTGCCCAGGCTGCCGGCGATCAAGCCGAGTACCGAGCCGAACTCCACCAGGCGATCGCGCTGGGTGTGCCAGGGCTGGTCGGGCAAGTTCAGTTGCAGCTCCTCGGCCAACGCCCGGGCGATCGGCATCGCCTGCTCGCCCAGGGCCGCGAGGGTCCCGGAGGCGCCGCCGAATTGCAGCACCAGCAGACGTGGCTTGAGCTCCAGCAGACGCTGGCGACTGCGGGTCACCGCCCCCAGCCATCCGGCGATTTTCATGCCGAGGGTGACGGGTGTCGCGTGCTGCAACCAGGTACGCCCGGCCAACGGTGTAGCCACAAAACGTTGAGCCTGGGTGGCGAGAGTCTGGCCCAGTTGCGCCAGATCGCTGTCGATCAGTTCCAGTGCGCGACGCAACTGCAGCACCAGGCCGCTGTCCATCACGTCCTGACTGGTGGCGCCCAGATGCACGTAGCGCTCGGCTTCGGCATCGCTCGCGGCAATCTGTTTGCCCAAGGCCTTGACCAACGGAATCGCCGAATTACCCGCCGTGGCAATCGCCTCGCCGAGAGCAGCAAAATCGTAATGCCCGGCCTGGCACGCCGCTTCGATCGGCGCCACCGCCGTATGCGGAATCAGGCCGACCCGCGCTTCCGCCCGGGCCAGCGCAGCTTCGAAATCGAGCATGGCCTGAACCCGGCCCTGATCGCAGAACACTTCACGCATGTCGCGGGCAGTGAAATAGGCATCGAACAATTGATTGCCCGGTCGCTCGTTCATAAACAGTCCCTGGAGGCGCGGGCCGCTAGGGCCCGCGGGTTTGGATCAAAGGTCGTGATGCAAATACTTGGCTTGCTTGGGCAGGCGCAGGCTGAACAGGAACGCGATTGCCATCATCACGGTCACGTACCAGTAGAAGGAGTTTTCCATGCCGACCGCCTTGAGGCTCAAGGCAACATATTCCGCCGAACCGCCGAAGATCGCATTCGCCACCGCGTACGCCAGGCCAACGCCCAGTGCGCGCACTTCGGGCGGGAACATTTCGGCTTTTACCAGGCCGCTGATCGAGGTGTAGAAACTGACGATTGCCAACGCCACGGTAATCAGCACAAAGGCCAGGAACGGACTGCTGACGCTTTTCAGGCTCAGCAGGATCGGCACGGTGCACAGCGTACCCAAGGCACCGAACCACAGCATCGAGTTACGGCGGCCGATCTTGTCCGCGAGCATGCCGAAGAACGGTTGCATGCACATATAAAGGAACAGTGCGCCGGTCATGATGTAGCTGGCGGTCTTGGCGTGCATGCCGGCGGTGTTCACCAGGTATTTCTGCATGTACGTAGTAAAGGTGTAGAAAATCAGCGAGCCACCGGCGGTGTAGCCGAGCACGGTGATGAACGCGGCTTTATGGTCGCGGAACAGCGCGCGGATGCTGCCGGCATCCTTGTTTTCGCGCATTTCCTTGCTGGTGGTTTCTTTCAGCGAACGACGCAGGAACAGCGAAATCAACGCCGCCACGGCCCCGACCACAAACGGAATCCGCCAGCCGTAGGCGCGCAGTTCATCTTCACTGAGGAACTGCTGCAGGATCACCACCAGCGACACCGCCAGCAACTGCCCGCCGATCAGCGTGACATATTGGAAGGAGGCAAAGAAACCGCGCTGGCCCTTGAGGGCGACTTCACTCATGTAGGTGGCGGTGGTGCCGTATTCGCCGCCCACCGACAGGCCCTGGAGCAGGCGCGCGAACAACAGCATGATCGGTGCCCAGACGCCGATGTCCTTGTAGGTCGGCAGGCAGGCGATGAGCAGCGAGCCGAAGCACATCATCAGAATCGATATCAGCATCGAATTCTTGCGCCCGTGCTTGTCCGCGACCCGGCCGAAAATCCAGCCGCCAATCGGGCGCATCAGGAACCCGGCGGCAAACACGCCGGCGGTGTTCACTAGCTGCACGGTGGGGTTGTCGGAGGGGAAAAAGGCTGGCGCGAAGTAGATCGCACAGAAGGCGTAGACGTAGAAGTCGAACCATTCGACGAGGTTGCCGGACGAAGCGCCGACAATGGCGAAGATCCGCTTGTTGCGTTCTTCACCGGTGTATAGAGGTTCTGTAGCGGTGGTCGTTGTCATTGTTCTTTACTCAATGGGGACAGTGAGAGTCTAGACATACTTTGCAACAGTCCCGTTCCGCAAATGCATCAACCCCCTGTAGGAGCTGGCTTGCCAGCGATGGACGCAAGAGCGACACGGTAAACCAATGGATACGCGTCATCTTTAACGACCATCGCTGGCAAGCCAGCTCCTACAGGGGATGCGGTGTTCACTTAATAATCGAAGAATACCGTCTCGGCATCGGTACCCTGCAGAACAACGTTCCACTGGTACACACCCGACGCATCCTGCTTCGCCAGCAAGGTGCCACGGCGTTCGGCCGGCACGCATTCGAGCAACGGATCGCCGACGTTAGCCGGTTCGCCATCGAAGTAGATCCGCGTCAGCAGGTGCTTCACCAGGCCGCGGGCAAACACCAGCACCACCAGATGCGGTGCCTGGGTCGTGCCCTTGAGGCCTTCGACCGTGCCCGGCTTGATGGTGGTGAAACGGAAACGCCCTTCGGCATCCACTGGCACCCGGCCAAAGCCTTCGAAATTCGGGTCCAGGGGTTTGTCCTGGTCGTCTTCGGGGTGGTCGTATTTGCCGGCGGCATTGGCCTGCCAGACTTCCAGCATCGCGTCGTTGACCACATCGCCGTTGCCATCGGTCACTTGCCCGGTGATCGCCACGCGCTCGCCCAGGGTTTGTTCGACGGTCAGGTCTTCGCGGTTCAGCCAGGTCAGGCCGATGTGGTAGTACGGCCCGACGGTGTGGGACGTGGTCGCAGTCAGCGTCATCTTATTTCTCCATCGGCGTGGCGTCGCGGCCGCGCAAGACGATGTCCCAACGATAACCGAGGGCATAGGAAGGGATGGTTTTATCCAGATCGAACGAGGCGATCAAACGCTCTTTCGCGCGGGTATCGGGCACGCAGTTGTAGATCGGGTCGTACGCCAGCAGCGGGTCGCCCGGGAAATACATCTGGGTGACCAGGCGCGTCAGGATACTCGGCCCGAACAGCGAGAAATGGATATGCGCCGGGCGCCAGGCATTGTGGTGGTTACCCCACGGATACGCGCCGGGCTTGATGGTCTGGAACTGGTACCAGCCATCGGCGTCGGTGACGGTGCGGCCGGTGCCGGTGAAGTTCGGGTCCAGCGGCGCGTCGTGCAGGTCACGGGCATGGTTGTAGCGACCGGCGGCGTTGGCCTGCCAGATCTCCACCAGGATACCCGGCACCGGCAGGCCGTTTTCATCCAGCACACGGCCGTGAATGATGATGCGCTCGCCCTGTGGTTCGCCTTCGTGCTGGGCGGTCAGGTCGTTGTCCTTCTCATTGACGCGCTCGGCACCAATGGTCGGACCGGTGATTTCCGACAGCGAATGAGGCAGGAACACCAACGGCTTGGACGGCGAGCGCAGGTTGGTGGATTGGTAGGTCGGATGCAGGTATTCAGGCTGAGTGCCTTCCTGCGGGCGACGGTAACCAGGCTTGTCAGTCATGAAGCATTCCTCAATTTCTTGTTAGTCGGCAGAGCGCGTCAGACGCGCTCGATCGCCAAGGCCAGACCCTGACCGACACCAACGCACATGGTTGCCAGGCCTTTCTTGCCACCGGTTTTTTCCAGCTGATGCAATGCGGTCAAGACCAGGCGCGCACCGCTCATGCCCAGTGGATGGCCCAAGGCAATGGCGCCACCGTTAGGGTTGACCTGGGCCGCGTCGTCGGCGATTCCCAGTTCACGCAGCACCGCAAGGCCCTGGCTGGCGAAGGCTTCGTTGAGTTCGATCACGTCGAAATCGCTGACGGCCACACCCAGGCGTTCAATCAGTTTACGCACCGCCGGCACCGGGCCGATGCCCATCACCCGTGGCGCAACACCGGCGCTGGCCATGCCCAGCACTTTGGCGCGGGCAGTCAGGCCGTGTTTCTTCACCGCTTCGGCGGAAGCGAGGATCAAGGCGGCGGCACCGTCGTTGACGCCCGAAGCATTGCCGGCGGTGACGGTTTTGTCGGGACCGTTGACCGGCTTGAGTTTGGTCAGGGCTTCCAGAGTGGTGTCGGCGCGAGGATGTTCGTCCTGGCTAACCACGGTTTCACCCTTCTTGTGGGCAATGCGCACTTCGACGATTTCTTCGGCGAAGTAACCCGCGGCTTGGGCGACGACGGTGCGTTGCTGACTGCGCAGGGCGAAAGCGTCCTGATCGGCGCGGGACACCTGGTAATCGTCGGCGACGTTGTCGGCGGTCTGCGGCATTGCATCCACGCCGTACTGGGCTTTCATCAGCGGGTTGATGAAGCGCCAGCCGATGGTGGTGTCTTCCAGCTTCATGTTGCGCGAGAACGCGGCGTCAGCCTTGCCCATCACGAACGGCGCGCGGGACATCGACTCCACGCCACCGGCAATCGCCAGCTCCATTTCGCCGCTGGCGATGGCGCGGAACGCGGTGCCGATGGCGTCCATGCCCGAAGCGCACAGGCGGTTGAGGGTCACGCCCGGAATGGTTTCCGGCAGCCCCGCCAGCAGCAGCGCCATGCGCGCCACGTTGCGGTTGTCTTCACCGGCCTGGTTGGCGCAGCCGAGGAACACCTCGTCCACTGCATTCCAGTCCACCGACGGGTTGCGCTCCATCAAGGCCTTGATCGGCACGGCGGCCAGGTCGTCGGCGCGAACCGCTGCCAGACCACCGCCGAAACGGCCGATGGGGGTGCGAATCGCGTCGCAGATATAAACTTCACGCATCATGCTTCTCCGGGCTTCGAGATCTCGCAGGGCGGGCTCCCGTTTGTTATTTCGACGTAGTAAAAAAGGCGCCGATGCGCAGCGCCGTAATGGTTAAAGATTAAGCCCCTGACACAGGTCAAACAATTCGATAATCGACTGAGTGTTCGTTTATCGAACACATTGTTGCTCAGCTATCAATTAAATCGCAGCCTGCGGCAGCTCCTACAGGTGTACGCATTCCTCAGTAGGAGCTGCCGAAGGCTGCGATCTTTTCCTGATCAGGTCGCATCCGCGTGGCTGACCAACCCCTTGATCACCACCGCTGCAGTCGCCAATGCCGCTGGAATCACCAAAGCCGTCAACACTTGCTCAAAGTTCCAGCCCAGCCCCAGCAGCGTCGCGCCCATCCATGCACCGAGGATCGCGCCGAAGCGACCAATCCCGAGCATCCACGAAACCCCGGTGGCACGCCCTTGAGTCGGATAAAACCGCGCCGCCAGCGACGGCATCGCCGATTGCGCGCCGTTGACACACATGCCGGCCACCAGCACCAGGGTCGCCAGGATTGTGATGTTGCCCAGGCTCTGCCCTACGGCGTAGGCGAATACCCCGGCCAGCAGGTAGAAAATGCCAATGACCTTGTGCGGATTGAAGCGGTCCATCGCCCAACCTACACCCACCGCGCTCAACACCCCACCGAACTGGAACAGCGCCCCGATGAACGCGGCCTGCTCCATGCTCGCGCCACTGTCGCGCATCAGGGTCGGCAGCCAACTGGTCAACAGGTAAACGATCACCAGGCCCATGAAGTAGGTCAGCCACAACAGCAAGGTGCCGACGCTGTAGGTACCGGAGAAGATCACGGCAAACACGTTGCGCGCCTTCACGGTTTTCTGTTCCGGCACGCTGAAGCTCGATGCCCGGGCCACTACCGTCGGGTCGATGGGCGCCAGGGTCTTGCGTACTTTGTCGGTGCCGCGATTACGCACCACGAGGAAACGCGCCGATTCGGGTAGCCAGATCAGCAACACGACGCCGAGGATCAACGGCAGAATCCCGCCAATCAGCAGCAGACTGTGCCAGCCGAAGGCCGGAATCAGCTTCGCCGAAATGAATCCGCCTCCGGCCATGCCCAGGTTGAAGCCGCAGAACATGCTGGTCACCAGCAGCGACTTCTTGCGCTCCGGGGTGTATTCCGACAACAGCGTAGTTGCGTTCGGCATACC
This sequence comes from Pseudomonas sp. MHK4, assembly GCF_054600775.1. NCBI lineage: Bacteria > Pseudomonadati > Pseudomonadota > Gammaproteobacteria > Pseudomonadales > Pseudomonadaceae > Pseudomonas > Pseudomonas sp. MHK4. The sequence goes on from NZ_BAAIAK010000011.1 coordinate 187,427, forward strand.
CGCACCCAACCCGAGGCCGGTCAGGAATCGCAACACCAGCAACTGGTCGACGTTGGTGCTGTAGGCCGAAGCCAGGCTGAAGGCACCGAACAGCAGCACCGCCCCAACCAATACAACTTTTCGCCCAAAGCGGTCAGCCAGCGGACCGGAACCCAATGCCCCGAAGACCATGCCGATCAGCGCCGCACTCATCACCGGGCCAAGGCTGGCCCGGTCGATACCCCAATCCTGGGACAGCGCCGGCGCAATGAAACCCATGGCCGCGGTATCGAGGCCATCGAGGAAGACAATCAGGAAACACAGGATCACTACTCGCCACTGATAGCGTGAAATAGGTTGGGCGTTGATGAAGGACTGCACGTCGAGGCAGTTACCTACAGCAGACTGGGGCTGGTTCATTATTTTTTTCCACGCAAAAAAACGCAGTCGAACAGGTTCCAGCCTTTAATAGGGCTGTCACGGCAAAGGGGGTGTCAGGATCAGGCGATCGGGTTCCGGCGCATAAACCGGGGAGAACGGCGACAGTCGGGGAATGTGCGCATGGGGGTGCCTCTTCTCATTATTATGGGGTCGTCGTCCGGTGCCGGATGAGATCGACAGCGCCGGATGACGCTGCCGCGACATTAATGAGCCAAGGGAAAGACCGTCAATTCGCCAGACTCGAGTCTGTGCGATTATCGAACAGCTTAGGTGAACAGCTGGGTACTGAGGTCACGGCTGGCACTCAACAGTCCGGGCAGGAAACGCTGTTCAAGCTCGCTGCGGCTGACCCGCCCGGCGTGGGTACTGACGTTAAGCGCCGCGACCACCTGACCGGAAGCGTCGTACACCGGAACGGCGATCGAACGCAGCCCTTGCTCCAACTCTTGATCGACGATGCACCAACCCTGTTGACGCACTTCCTGCAGGCATTCGAGCAATGCTTCGGGAGTATGGATGGTTCGACTGGTCTTGGCTTGCAGGTCGGCGTGGTCGAGATACTCGCGCAATGACGTGTCATCGAGGGCGGCGAGCAGGATCCTGCCCATCGACGTGCAATAGGCCGGCAAGCGTCCGCCCACCGAGAGGTCGACCGAAATCAGGCGCTGGGTGGTCGCCGAGCGGGCGATGTACAAAATGTCATCGCCTTCCAGGGTGGCCATGTTGCAGGCCTCATGGAGTTGCTCGCTCATGCGGTCCAGGTACGGCTGTGCAGAAACAGCCAGCGGCGTCGAGGACACATAGGCATGGCCGAGGGTCAGCACTTTGGGTAGCAAAGAATACGTGCGGCCATCGGACGTGGCATAACCGAGCTTGATCAGCGTATGCAGGCAACGTCGCACGGCGGCGCGGGGAATTTCCGTACGGTGGCTGATCTGGGCAATGGTCAGGTGCCGCTTGCGCTCCTGGAACGCTTGCACCACGGCCAGTCCACGCGCAAGCGAGGTCATGAAGTCCGGGTCGCCGGTCAGGGCCTGGATCCGCTTGGCGGGGGAAGCAACGATCGGCGGTGCCACCGAAGCGAAGGAGTTGCGCAGTTGATCGTTCATACTAGGTCCTTTTCCCAGACGGATCGGCGATCTATTACAGGCGACTGGCTGTAGGGTACACAAGCCCGGCCCGGCAAGATTGGGCGATTATCGATCCATCGATCGATAATCGCAATCCATGCTTGCTATGCCCCGGCGCCCCTGAAGACTTCAAGGCGAAATGTAACTGTCTTAAGTTGTGCGACTTAATGGCGCCAGAAAGGTATCGCCGTACAGTGACATCATCCAGTGCCCTAGTTGCCAGTAAAGGGTAATGGCCTGGAAAACAATCACACATCAAGATCTACTTTTAACTCTATCGTGATAGTGTTCTGTAAATCGCTCGCTATAATGTAATTCAGTAGCCAATCGGTTTTTTATCAGCCGATCCCGCTACCCGGTGACGCGATGTTCCATCGCCGCTCTCCACCAGCAAGCCCATGACGCGACTGCATCCGCATCGCGCCAACGCGCTCGCTGAAACAGGAACTGATGCTACGTCAGCTGTATATCTCTGGTGCCGTGGCCGCCTGCAACATGGAAGTAATGATCACACTGTCGCAAAAAAGATGCCTGCAAGGGCTATTTGCTTTTGACGAGTGCGGTCTATACATCGGTGCAGCGCGTATCACCAGAATTCACCTCCACTCAATCAGGTAGCACCGTGACAAAAGACGAACTGCGCGCGGAACTTGAGCGCCAGGAACAACGTTACAAGGAAGTTTACGGCGGGGAAGTCACCACCTACGCCGCCCAACCCGAACCGGAACGCAAGCCATGGCGCAAACGCGCCACCGTTCAGGATCAGGTATTCAAGCAAGAACTGGAAAAAATGGAAAAGGAACTCAAAGCCGAGGAGCCGTGACGGCCTGGGCTTTGAATACCTGCAGGGTCTGTGTTACATCCGTCAAAAGCGGGTTGAACTGATGTTGCCTTTTTGCGCCCGCTACGAGCGGGCAGCAGCGGCCGCCTTGCCGACCGATGAGGCTAAAGGCTCGTATCTGACATTCCTTTCAGAAATTTCATACAAGCGCGCATGGAGTTCCTTCAAGCGTGGCAAACCCCTGTGCCTGCGGGCTTTCCAAAGAAATTCAAGCACTTGCAAGACCCTCAAAAGTTCCGGGATTCCAGGCACCCTTGCAAAAAAAATCGTTGATGAATGTTACCGATGAGCAGCAAGTGCATCGATTTCCAGTCTTTTCTGGCATAATCGCGCCCCCTTATGACCGGGTCAGAAAACCTTCATGATCGATTTATTCAGCGGACTGGATGCTTGGGTGCTTGTGAGCCTCCTGCTCGCCCTGACTTTTGTCCTCGCCTTCGAGTTCATCAACGGATTTCATGACACCGCTAACGCGGTAGCCACTGTTATCTACACCAAAGCCATGCCGCCTCATCTGGCGGTGTTCTTTTCCGGTGTGTTCAATTTCCTCGGCGTATTGCTGGGCGGCGTTGGCGTGGCGTATGCCATTGTCCACCTGCTGCCGGTGGAGCTGCTGATCAATGTGAACACCGGTCACGGCTTGGCCATGGTGTTCTCGTTGCTCGCCGCCGCCATCGCCTGGAACCTGGGCACCTGGTACTTCGGTATCCCTGCCTCCAGCTCCCATACGCTGATCGGTTCGATCCTCGGTGTCGGCCTGGCCAACGCCCTGATCAACGATATTCCGTTGGCCGATGGCGTGAACTGGCAGAAGGCGATCGATATCGGTATGTCGCTGGTGTTCTCGCCAATGGCCGGTTTCCTGATCGCTGCGCTGATTCTGATCGGTCTGAAATGGTGGCGCCCGCTGTCGAAGATGCACAAGACGCCGGAGCAGCGCCGCAAGATCGACGACAAGAAACACCCACCGTTCTGGAACCGCCTGGTGCTGGTGATCTCGGCCATGGCCGTGAGCTTCGTACACGGTTCCAACGATGGTCAGAAAGGTATCGGCCTGATCATGCTGGTGCTGATCGGTATCGTGCCGGCGCAGTTCGTACTTGATCTGAACAGCACCACCTACCAGATCGAACGTACCCGCGACGCCACCTTGCACCTGAACCAGTTCTACCAGCGCAACGCCGAAACCCTGGGCGAATTCCTGGCACTGGGCAAAAGCGTGGAAGGCGATCTGCCGGAGAAGTTCCGTTGCAACCCGCAACAGACCGAACCGACCATCAACGCCCTGCTCGGCACCCTCAAGGGTGTAGCCGACTACCACTCGCTGCCGTCCGATAGCCGCATCGAAGTGCGTCGCTACCTGCTCTGCCTGGACGACACGGCGAAGAAAGTCAGCAAACTGCCAAGCCTGGCCCCACGGGAAAAGGCTGACCTGGACAAGCTGCGCAAGGACCTGACCACCACCACTGAATACGCTCCGTTCTGGGTCATCCTGGCGGTTGCCCTGGCCCTGGGCCTGGGCACCATGGTCGGCTGGAAACGCGTGGTACTGACCATCGGCGAGAAGATCGGCAAGCAAGGCATGACCTATTCCCAGGGCATGTCGGCGCAGATCACCACCGCGAGCCTGATCGGCATGGCCAACATCTTCAGCCTGCCGGTGTCCACCACCCACGTCCTCTCCTCGGGTGTGGCCGGCACCATGGTCGCCAACAAGAGCGGCCTGCAAGGCGGCACCGTCAAGACCATCCTGCTGGCTTGGGTCCTGACCCTGCCAGCCACCGTGGCGCTGTCGGCCGGCCTGTTCTGGTTGGCGTCGAAGGCACTCGGCAGCTGACAGGCAGCCGAACGAAAAAAGGCGCGCTCCGTGAGGACCGCGCCTTTTTTATGGTTCTTCACGGATTACCGGGAAAGACGCTCTTGATCTTCATGAAAAAGAATTCGCTATCCCGGTAACCGTACGCCATCCGCTTGATGACCTTTATTCGATTGTTTATCCCTTCCAGC
>NZ_BAAIAK010000012.1:0-187876 GCF_054600775.1 Pseudomonas sp. MHK4
CTGGTGCCCTTGATGCTGTCGGGGATGACGCTGGCGCTCAGGGCTTGGAGGGAGTCGAAACCGAGGGTGTTGAGCATGGCCTGCTCGTCACCGGCGCGGGGGCCGATGTGGCGGGCGATGAATTCGTCATGGGTGTCGAGGCGGATGGTCATGGGTCATCCTCACGCGTCGGTCTGGTCTTGGATCAGGCGCTCGTAGGCGGCCTGGTCCAGCAGTTGGCTGACCGCGGCAGCGTCAGCGGGCTGGAAGCGGAAGAACCAGCCCTGGCCCAGCGGGTCTTCGTTGACCAGTTCAGGGGTGCTGTCCAGTTCCAGGTTCACTTCCAGCACCTCGCCGTCCAGCGGCATGCCGATGCTGCTGGCGGCTTTCACCGATTCCAGCACCGACACTTCGGCACCGGCATCAAAGCTGCCTAGCTCAGGTACCTGGACGAACACCACATCCCCCAAGGCCTGTTGGGCAAACGCCGTGATGCCAACGGTGACAGTGCCGTCAGCTTCGGTGCGCAGCCATTCGTGATCGACGGTAAAACGCAATTCGCTCATATCAACTCCTCATTGTTCAGACTCATCCGCTGCAGGTGGCGGAGGGCGATGGGCAGGCTCGTGTTGGAGCTTGGCTGGAGGAGAGATAGCAAGGGCGGTGCCAAGGTTGATTAATTGTTTTAAATCAATAACTTAGTGTTGAATAAGCTGATTGTAGGCGCAGCTGCCGTATTGAAATCAATACAGGCATGCGAAGGGAAGGCGCTGAAGCCCGGTCCAGACAGGTTGAGAGGGTTTTGTCTTGATTTCGATACGCTGTATCGATTTGCGTACTGTGGGAGCCAGCCTGCTGGCGATGCGGTGTGACAGGCAGCAAAGATGTTGCCTGACATGGCCCTATCGCCAGCAGGCTGGCTCCCACAGGAGTTTGGTGTTGATGGTGGAAATGTGTTTCGGCAATGAGATCAAGGTTTATTGGGTATGCCGTATTTGCGCAGCCGAATGGCAATCGCACTATGGGAAGTTTGCAGGCGCGCCGCGAGTAAGCGGCTGGAGGGATAACTTTGGTAAAGCTGTTCCAGCAGATTCCGTTCAAACCCTTCGACAGCTTCTTCCAGGCTACCCACCTCTCCATCGTTCTTGCGCTCCACCGCCGTGCGCGCAATGTCCAGATCATCAATATCCACCAACGGGTTCTCGCAAATCGCCGCCGCGCGAAAGATCACGTTTTGCAATTGCCGCACGTTCCCCGGCCAGCGGTTGCCGAGCAGGGCGGGAAAGGTGCTGGGCGCCAGGCGGCAGACCGGGCGCTGGATCTGCGCGCAGGCCTGTTGCATGAAGTGCTGGGCCATCAACAGGATGTCGTGGCCCCGTTCGCGTAGCGGCGGTACCTGCAGGTTGAGCACATTGAGGCGGTAGAACAGGTCTTCGCGAAAGTGCCCCTCGCTGACCATCTTTTCCAGGTCGCGGTGGGTCGCACTGAGGATGCGCACGTTGACCTTGACCTCACGATCGCCACCGACACGACGGAAGCAGCCATCGCTCAAGAAGCGCAGCAACTTGGCTTGCAGATACGGCGACATTTCCCCGACTTCGTCGAGAAATACCGTGCCTTGGTCGGCCAGTTCCAGCAGCCCGAGCTTGCCGCCCCGTTGCGCGCCGGTGAAGGCGCCGGGGGCGTAGCCGAACAGCTCGCTTTCGGCCAGGCTTTCAGGCAGCGCCGCGCAGTTCAAGGCCAGGAAGGGCTTGTCACGGCGACCACTGATGGCGTGACAGGCGCGGGCCACCAGTTCCTTGCCGGTGCCGGTTTCACCCTGGATCAACAGCGGAGCATCGAGGGCCGCCACCCGTTGCGCGCGGGCCTTGAGCGAGCGGATCGGCGGCGATTCACCGAGCAGCGCATCGAAACCTTCGGCGTGATCATGGTGCAGCGCCGACAGGCGTTCGCCGATGCGGTTGGGTTGATACAGGGTGAGCAGGGCGCCAGCATCGGTGATCGGCATGGCATCGAGCAGCAAGGTGTGGCCGCCGAGGCTGACCTCGTGCATGGGCAGGCGGAAGTGGTGGGCGATCAAGGTGCGTTGCAGATCGGCGTCGTCGAACAGCGCGCTCAGCGATTCACCGGCCGGTTCGCGACCGCACAAGGCGATCAACGCCGGATTGGCCAGCAGCACGTGACCGCGATCGTCCACCGCCAGCACCGGGTCGGAACTGGCGGCGAGCAGGGCGTCCAGTTGCAAGCGTCGACGTTGCCCCGGAAGGATGTCGACCATGGTCACCGCCTGCACGCCGCGCACGCCGAACAGTGCCTCGCGCAACTCTTCCAGTACTTCGGCGCCGAGGGTCGGGGCATCGATGTAGACGTTCGGCGGCACCATCTCCACGGCGTCCAGGTTGAAGCTGCGACCGCCGAGCAGGGCCAGCACTTCCTGGGTGATGCCGACGCGGTCGATGAAGGTGACGTGGATGCGCATGACGGACCTGCAAAAGTGGCAAACGAAAATCAGTATGCCGGGGCGAATTTGAATTTGGCGAGCGTCATGTCATCCGCTGGCCGTTTTGCGCGCACTGGCCGCCAGGTCCTCGAGGAACGCCTGCAGGATTGGCGGCGGTGCCACGCCGCGCCGGGTGATCACGTCGAACGGTGATCGCAAGCGCAAACTTCCCGGGGCCAACTGGTGCATCTCGCCACTCTTGACCCATTGGGCGGCGAAGTGCTCCGGCAGGAAACCCAGGTAGGCGCCGGAAATGATCAGGATCGCCGTGGCTTCGATGTTGTCCACGGTGGCGGCCGCCTTGCTGACGCCCAGGTGTTCGAGGTCGTATTGCTGCATGTAGCCGCGCACGACGATCCGCCCGGCGGCGACTTCTTCCAGCAGTTCCTCACCTTCAGCCTGGCTGCCATATAGCGGATGCCGGCGCCCGCAATACAAGCCCAGCGCTTCCTGGTACAGCGGCGATTGCAGCAGGCCCGGCACATGGATGGGAAAGTGCCCGATGGCCAGGTGCAGGCGGCCGTCGAGCACCCGTTCTTCCAGCTCGGCGGGGGTGCCGACGTACACGTTCAGGTGCACATCATGCCCGCGCGATACGAAGCGCTGGGTGGTGCGCGGAATGGGCGAGTCCGGGTCGGTGATGGTGGTGTCGATGATCCCCAGGTTGAGCTTGCCGCTGATGTGCTGCTTGAGCACGTCGGCGTCCATGCAGAAATTTTCCACCGCCGACAGCAGGCGCTGGGTGGCCTCGTGAATCGCCACCCCTTGCTCGGTCAGGCGGAAACCGCTGCGCCCGCGCTGGCACAGCTTGACCCCAAGACGGGTTTCCAGATGGGTCATCTGCTCGCTGATCGTCGACTGCCCGGCATTCAACGCCGCCTGGGCGGCCGAGAAACCGCCGCAGCGGACAATCGTGGCAAACACCCTGAGCAACTTCAGATCGACATCGTGCAGTTGAATCACGTTGACCTCCGGCCTGTGCATGCATCGGTAATACCGATATGAGTATCTGATGTTTAGCATTTTTTCCACGAAAACCTGCGCCCATAGTCACTCCAACGGCGGTCGCCTTGCAGTTCCGCCAAGCCGATAACAAAAAGTGGAGAGGCTAGAAATGTCGAACAACGGTTATGAATCCGGTCGTCTGAACCTGCCATTCGTGGGTCATTGCACCTTTGGCAAATCCCCGGTGTGCACCGATTGGGATGCCCTGGATGCCGACGTCGCGGTGCTCGGTGTGCCCAACGACATGGGCACCCAATGGCGCTCCGGCGCACGCTTCGGACCACGCGGGATTCGCGAAGCATCGACGCTGTTTTCCTTCGGCCACGCCGGCGCCTACGATCACGAAGATGACGTGATGTACCTCACCGCCTCGGACGTGCGCATGGTCGACGTCGGTGATGCCGACATCGTCCACACCGACATGGCCACCAGTAACAAGAACACCGAATACGCCGTGCGCAAGATCCTCGATGCCGGTGTGATGCCGGTGGTGCTCGGTGGCGATCACTCGGTGCACGCGCCGGTGATCAAGGCTTTCGAAGGCCGCGGCCCGATCCACATCATCCACTTCGATGCGCACCTGGACTTCGTCGACGAACGCCACGGCGTGCGTTACGGCCACGGCAACCCGCTGCGCCGCGCCTCGGAAATGAACCACATCGTCGGCATGACCCAGATGGGCATCCGCAACGTCTCCTCGTCCAACCGCGACGACTACGAAGCGGCCCACGAAGCCGGTTCGAAGATCCTCTCGGTGCGCGATGTGCGTCGCCTCGGCGTCGACGGCGTCCTCGCGCTGATCCCGCAGAACATCAACTACTACATCACCATCGACATCGACGGTTTCGACCCGTCCATCGCCCCTGGCACCGGCACTCCGAGCCACGGCGGCTTCCTCTACTACGAAGTGCTGGAAATCATCCAGGCCCTGGCCAAGCGCAGCAAGGGCAATATCGTCGGCATGGACCTGGTGGAGGTTGCACCGGTGTACGACCCGACCGGCATGACTTCGATCCTCGCCGCGCAGCTGCTGCTCAACAGCATCGGCTTCATCTTCCACGAGCGCGGCAAGGTGCGAGCGGCCGCCGAGAGTGAAACGACGCTGGCTTAAGAGCAGGCCTGAACATCGAAACCCATACCCCGGCAGTGCCTGACTGTCGGGCAGAGAGAATAAAAATGGACACGATCGTCAAGAGTTACCTGCAGAAGTTTGGCGTGAGCGAAGCCACCCAGACCTTCCTCAGCAAAGTACAGAAGATGTTCATTGGCGGTGCCTGGGTCGAAGCCAGCGATGGCCAGACTTCCGATGTGATCGAACCCTCGACAGAAGGCCTTATCACCCGCATTCCCATGGGCACCACCGCTGACCTGGACCGCGCCGTGCAAGCCGCACGCGCGCAGTTCGACGGTGGCGAATGGAGCCAGGCCAAACCGGCGCAACGGGAACGCCTGATCCAGCGCCTGGCGGATCTGATCGAACATAACGCCGCCGAACTGGCGCAGATCGAATCGATCGACATGGGCAAGTCGGTCGCCTTCGCCAAGGACGTCGACATCCAGGGCACCGTCGATACCCTGCGCTATTTCGCCGGTTGGGCCACCAAGCTCCATGGCCGTACCGTCGAGCCTTCGCTGCCGGGCAATTACCTGGCCTATACCCGCAAGGAAGCGGTGGGCGTGGTGGGTGCCATCGTGCCGTGGAACTTCCCGCTGCAAACCATGGCCTGGAAACTCGGCGCGGCGCTGGCCACCGGTTGCACCGTGGTGGTCAAGCCCGCCGAGCTGACCTCGCTGTCGGCCCTGCGTTTCGCTGAACTGGTGCAGGAAGCGGGCATTCCCGACGGCGTGATCAACATCGTCACCGGACGTGGCAGCGTGGTCGGTGCGGCCATGACCACCCACCCCGGCATCGACAAATTGACCTTCACCGGTTCGACCCCGGTCGGCCTTACCGTTGGCCGCGCGGCACTGGACGACATGAAGCGGCTGACCCTGGAACTGGGCGGGAAATCACCGGTCATCGTGTTTGCCGATGCCGACATTCCAGCCGCAGCGCAAGCGGTCGCCAACGGGGTATTTTTCAACTCCGGACAGGTATGCGACGCCGGCACGCGGGCCTATATTCATAGCAGCGTCTACGACGAGTTCCTGCGTGAGCTGATCGCCTACACGCGCACCCTGAAAATGGCCCCGGGCCTGGACCCGGACTGCTTCATCGGCCCACTGGTGTCAGCCCTGCAAAAGCAGCGCGTGACCGAGTACATCGAGACCGGCAAGGCCGAAGGCGCCGAACTGGTCTACGGCGGCCAACCGGTCGATGGCCCTGGCTTCTTCGTCGAGCCGACCATCTTCGCCAATTGCCGCAACGACATGCGCATCGTCCAGGAAGAGATTTTCGGCCCGGTGCTGGTCACCGCACCGTTCGAGGATGAGGAGGAGGCGCTGACCCTGGCCAATGACTCGGTCTACGGCTTGGCGGCGGCCCTGTATTCCAACGACCTGGGCAAGGTGCACAGCCTGATTCCACGCTTGAAAGCGGGCTCGGTCTACGTCAACGCCCACGGCACCCTCGACCCGTCTATGCCGTTCGGCGGCTACAAGCAGTCCGGGTTCGGCAAGGACCTGGGTGCGGAGCAGCTCGACTACCTGCTCGAAACCAAGGCCGTGTGGATCACGCTGCCAGCCTGACGCCAGCCCTTTGTAGGAGCGAGCTTGCTCGCGATGGTCGTTAACGAAAACGCGTGCTTGCCAGTTAAACGCGGCGCACTCGAGTTCATCGCGAGCGAGCTCGCTCCTACAGGTTTCACGCCATTTGCAATGTTGAAATTCAGAACGGCAAGGAGGCTCCCCGGGCGTCGTTCACCCGAAGAATGCGGTTATCTCGTCATGATCTTCCAACAATAAGAGTCCATCATGAACACAAACGCCAAGTCCGCCACGAGTGTGTCCTCCCTCGATGACAAGTCCGTCGTCGAGGGGCATTCGATTGACTTCATCCCCGAGGACGAACGCACCGACAAGCTGTCGAGCCAGGGCCCGTTCTGGTTTCTCGGCAACTTCACCTTCTTCACCATGACCATCGGCTTCGTCGGCCCCAGCGTCGGCCTGACCGCGCTCTGGACCACACTCGCCGGCACCCTGGGCATCATGTTCGGCACGCTGTTCATGGCGTTTCACGGATCCCAGGGCCCGCACCTGGGCTTGCCGCAGATGATCCAGTCCCGCGCGCAGTTCGGTTACCGCGGCGTGATCCTGGTGCTGCTGGCGACGCTGTTCGTGTTCGCCGGGTTCAACATCGTCAACCTGGTCCTGATGATGCAGGGCCTGCACACGCTGTTCGGTTTCAACCCCGCGGTGATCGCGGTGGCGGTGACCCTCCCGGCGGCGGTGTTGGCCATCCTCGGCCATGACTGGATGCACCGCAGCTTCAAATGGGCGTTGTACCTGTCGCTGCCGCTGTACGGCCTGGTGACCCTGGCGGTGGTGATGGGCTGGGTGCCGGATGCGGTCTTGCCGGCACTGGCGGAAGGCGAAGTGGCCCCGGCGCCGCTGGGCTTCAACTGGACCGGTTTCATCGCCCAGTTCGCGGCGGCGGCGAGCTACAACATCGCCTATGCCCCGTACGTGTCGGACTACTCGCGCTACCTGCCGAAGAACACCTCCAGCGGCAAGCTGATTGCGGTGGTGTTTCTTGGCGCTTCGCTGTCCGGTGCCTGGATGATTTCCGTCGGCGGCTGGCTGGCCGATCACCTGCATTCAACCGATGTGCTGGTGGCCCTGGGTCAAGTCGGCAATACCGTGTCGCCTTTGATCGGCACCGCGGTCGTGGTGGTGACCATCCTGGCGTTCCTGCCGGTGATCGCGATGAACATCTACAGCGCCAAGCTGACCACCCTGACCTGTGTCGATTCGATCAAGCACATCGAGCCGACCCGCAAGGCGCGGATCCTCGCCATCGCCTTCGTGATCCTGCTGCAACTGGGCGTGGCCCTGAGCATCCAGAGTTCCGGCAAAGGCCTGTCGGTGCTGGGTATCTACCTGGTGGTGATGCTGTACTTCCTGGTGCCCTGGACCTCGGTCAACCTCACCGACTACTTCTTCGTGCGCAAGGGCCGCTACGCCATCCCGCACTTCTTCATGCCCCACGGCAACATCTACGGCAGCTGGGGCCTGCGCGGTATCGCCGCCTATGCCATCGGCTTCATCTCGATGATTCCGTTCTTCTACATCTACGACGGCGTCGAACAGCGCGAAGTCTATGTCGGTCCGCTGGCCAAGGCGCTGGGCAGCATCGACATCGCCTGGCTGGTGGGGCTGATCGTCTCGGGCCTGGCGTACTACTGGCTGAGCCGTTCGATTGACCTCAAACGCGAAGAAGCGGTGATCCAGCAGATCGAGAAAAGCTCCCCGCAATACACCACCGGCGACACGCTGACCCACAAACAGTCACCACAACCGGTATTCACTGAATCGACGGTCGGGAGATGACCATGACTACGCAAAAATACGACTACATCATCATTGGCGCAGGCTCGGCAGGTTGTGTGTTGGCCAACCGCCTGAGCGAAGACCCGGCCACCTCGGTGCTGGTCCTGGAATTCGGCGGCAGTGACAAGAGCGTAGTGATCCAGATGCCCAGCGCATTCTCGATCCCGATGAACACCAAGAAGTACAACTGGCGCTACGAAACCGAGCCGGAAACCTTCCTCAACGGCCGGCGCATCCACTGCCCACGGGGCAAGGTGCTGGGTGGCTCCTCGTCGATCAATGGCCTGGTGTACATCCGCGGCCACGCGCTGGATTTCGACGAATGGGAATCCCTCGGTGCCCAGGGCTGGGGCTACAAGAATTGCCTGCCGTACTTCAAGCGTGCCGAAAGCTACGAGTCTGGTGGCGACAGCTATCGCGGGCAGACCGGGCCGCTGCACACCACCAACGGCAACAACATGAAGAACCCGTTGTACGGGGCCTGGGTCGAAGCCGGTGCCGAGGCGGGCTACATCAAGACCGAAGACTGCAACGGCTACATGCAGGAAGGTTTCGGCGCGATGCACATGACCGTGAAGAACGGCGTGCGCTGCTCCACCGCCAACGCCTATCTGCGCCCGGCCATGGGCCGTGCGAACCTGACAGTGATCACCCACGCGATGACCCGCCAGGTCATCCTCGAAGGCAAGCGTGCGGTAGGGGTCATGTATGACCACGGTGGCCAGACCCACCAGGTGTATTGCAACCGCGAAGTGCTGATCTCGTCCGGGCCGATCGGTTCGCCGCACCTGCTGCAACGCTCGGGCATCGGCCCGGCCGCGGTCCTGCGCAAGGCCGGGATCGGTGTGCGTCATGACCTGCCGGGCGTCGGGGAGAACCTGCAGGATCACGCCGAGGTGTACATCCAGTTCGGCTGCAAGGAACCGGTGACCCTCAACAGCAAGATGGACCCGCTGAGCAAGTTGATGATCGGTTTGCGCTGGCTGCTGTTCAAGGACGGCCTGGGCGCCACCAACCACTTCGAGGCCGGTGGTTTCATCCGCTCCGAGAAGGGCCTGCGCTGGCCGGACATCCAGTTCCACTTCCTGCCGGCAGCGATGCGCTACGATGGCAACAAGCCGATCAAAGGCCATGGTTTCATGGTGCTCACGGGTCCCAACAAACCGAAAAGCCGGGGTTATGTGCGGGTGCGTTCGGCCGACCCATACGAGCACCCGGAAATCCGCTTCAACTACCTGGAGCGCGAAGAGGACCGCGAAGGCTTCCGCCGCTGCATCCGCCTGACCCGCGAGATCATCGGCCAAAAAGCAATGGACCGCTTCCGCGACGGCGAAATCGCCCCCGGAGCGCTGGTGACCAGTGACGAAGACCTCGATGCCTTTGTCCGTGACAACCTCGAAAGCACTTACCATCCGTGTGGCTCGTGCCGCATGGGCGAGGACGACATGGCGGTGGTGGATTCCGAGCTGCGGGTGCATGGCATACAAGGGTTGCGGGTGATCGACTCTTCGGTGTTCCCGACCGAACCGAACGGCAACCTCAATGCGCCGACCATCATGCTCGCCGAGCGGGCTTCGGACCTGGTGCGCGGGGTGCAGATGTTGCCAGCGGCGGATGTGCCGGTAGGGCTGGTGGAAAACTGGGAGAACAGCCAGCGCACGACGTTGCCGGGGCGTAACGTGCGGGTCTGACTGCGACCGGCGCTCCAATGTGGGAGCCAGCCTGCTGGCGATGAGGACTTCAGATTCAACAGTGATGTTGACTGACAGTTCGCTATCGCCAGCAGGCTGGCTCCCACAGGAGGCGCGGTGCTTTCAGGAATTTTTTCGTGGCGGTTGCTAGGCTGTAGATCCCTGAGACCGCAATGGAGCACCCTCATGCCAATCAAGGCCCTGCGCGCCGACGCCTCGCACATCGAAAAAATCGCCCCACTATTCGACGCCTATCGCGGCTTCTACGGCCAGCCGTCGAACCTGCCACAGTCGCGCGACTTCATTGCCGAACGCATCGCCCGCGACGAGTCGGTGATTTTCTTCACCGAGGACAGCCACGGCGAAACCCTGGGTTTCGTGCAGATGTTCCCGACCTTTTCCTCCATCGACGCGCATCGCACCTGGCTGCTCGGCGACCTGTTCACCACGCCCGCCGCCCGGGGCAAAGGCGTTGGCACGCTGCTGATGAACACCGCCCGCGACTTTGCCCGGTTGATGGGTGCCAAGGGCATGACCCTGGAAACCGCTATCGATAACTTCAGTGCCCAGCGTTTGTACGAGTCACTGGGGTATGTGCGTGATCCGGGCTACTACACCTATTGCCTGGACTTGCAGCGTTGATCGTTTTGCAGGCTGTTAGTCACGCCGCGACGAGCGCCTCGCGACCCCGGCAACGCTGACCGGCGAGAGAGGACGCCCGACCACCGCCTCGGCTTGGGGAATAACACTGTGCACCCCGGGGATCGACAAGGTTTCTCCAAGCTCCAGCGCACACACTGCGACCAATCCCACCAGCAGGAAGCCGCAGGATTTCATCAAGAGGTTCATTTGGTTTTTCCTCGCACAAAGTTGCTGGGCAGGTCTTCGGCATTGGGCAGGTCTTTCAGATCGATTTTCTGCGCATTGGTCGAGTTGTTGAAAGCGAAATCATCTGCCGGGGCGGCATCGCCACTTTTAAAGTCGCTGAGCTGGATGCTGTACTGCGGACTACCGGTAATGGTTTTTGAAGTGATGGAATAACGGCAAGGGTAGGGTTTGTCGCCTTGTGCGATCCAGATCTGCCAATCCACCTCTTTCTTCCTGAAAGCCAGGTGATCGCATTCGGTACCGCCGATAACACCACTGCCCAGATCCTTGATGTCGGTCACGCCCGCCATCAATTGATCCTGGGGATCGGACATGAACAGGTCAGCGCCGGGAAGCGGCCTGTTGTATTTATCCCGCAGCGTATCGAGCAGATGATCCAGCGTGCCCGGTACTTCGACCTGGGTATAGATGTTCTTGCCTTTTCCCAAGAGGGTCAGGGTCTTGCCATCAAACACCATCTCCAGGTCGGCAAAACCACTGGCGCGGGTACTGCGTAACTTGTCAGGCCGGGTGAGAGCGAGTGTGCCGGAACCTGCCAGCGCCAGTCGTTGTTTATCTTTGGTGACAACTTCAAGGATGGTGTCGTAATTGAACGATATATTTTTTTGCGCTGACATATAGTCGGACATCTTCTTGATCAAGGTCCTGGCATAGGCCTCATCGGCCTGTGCCGCTAACGGTGTACTCAATCCAATGATCAGGGTTAGAACGGAAATGGCGTGCAACTTTGGGGCGAACTTTTCCATGGGAGGTCACCGCTGGAAGAATGCCGGGTGGGTAATGCGGACTTATAAAGTTAGCCCCATCAACAGCAACTCGCCGGGTATTGGCTGACCATTCATCTGACGTTTTATCAGGCGGTGCCCCCCCATGTTCGGGTAATAAAAAATGCCGCCAGATCGGCGACATTTTCGTTGACTAGAATCACGCGGTTTGCTGTTCCGGCTCACCGAACACCGGCCGGAAGAAGGAGCGTTCATAACTGAGGATGCAGCGGGTTTCTTCTGCATACTTGAAGGCCGCGATGCATTCCGGGTCCTTCATCGACTCTTGGCGATAGGTTTCGTAGTCCGCGAGGCTAGGGAAGGTGAACATGGCCAGGGCAATGTTGTTGGCTCCTTCGGACGGCAGGAAGTAGCCATGATGCTGGCCGCCGAATTTCTCCACCAGTGGAATCCACAGTTTGCCATAGTGTTCGAATGCTTCGAGCTTGGACGGGTCCAGCACATATTTCAGGTAACAGGTGACCATCGTTTTTCTCACTGACTGGGTTGATGAAGTGCTCGCCGCCGATGGTAGACAACAGACCTGGTGGACGCCACGGCGCAGAGCGATTTTGTGGGAGCTGGCTTGCCGGCGATGGCGACCTGACAGACGACCCATCGCTCGCGGCCGTGCCCGATCTTCTTGTAGGAGCTGGCTTGCCAGCGATAGCGCTCGAAAGACCAACACAATGCCCAAGGCCCCCTTCGCCGGAACGCCGCCCGCAGCAAGCCGGCGCCTACAATGGATTGCCCCCCCGAGCAGCACGGGCAAAGTCGATGAAAGCCTTGAGCGCTGCCGGCACATGCCGTCGGTTATCTGTGCCTTGACCATGTCCTCGAAGACGTAAGCCACGCCTACATGGGCTGGGGTGTGTAGGGTTCCACCAAGTTCGCGGTGGAGGGCATCACCGAGGCGCTGCACCAGGAACTGGCGCCGCTGGGCATCCACGCCACGGTGGTCGAACCTGGCTTCTTCCGTACCGATTTCAAGGACTGACTGCTGGCGCAATAAAAAATCCGGACCCCTTCACAGGGTTCCGGAATTTTTGTACAGGTGAATCAATCGACCGGAAGGACCGGCGGCTTGTTCTGATCCTTCAACAGAAAGACGACAAATTTCGCCGGCTTGTCCTTGCTCGCATTGCGGCCCACCGTGTGGATGTCATTGGGGCCTTCATGGAAGCTTTGCCCGGGCATCAGCGTGACTTCCTTGCCACCCTTGACCCCCATGACGATCGAGCCTTCGAGCACATAGATGAAACCGTGGGCGTCGTGCCGATGAACCGGGTCGGCACCGCCCGGTGGGTACTCGACGGTGAGCATCAGCACTTCCTTGCCGGGATAATCGGCAAGCGCGGTGACCGACACCTCCTTGACGTCCGGGGGCGGAGCGTCGGCGGCCAGGACCTGGGGCGGCAGGGTGGACAGTGCAAGCAGGGCGAGGAGAACGTGGGTTCGCATGGGACGCTCCTGATGAGATTAGCCGGCGCTCTTGATCCATTGATCGAAGTGAGTCTTGCCGAGTATGGGACTGGCGCCCGGGGTCAGTGACTGGTCGTTGATGATCGCGCCGAAGTAGCCGGCATTGTCATCGGTAATCACTTCCCGCTGATCCTTGTTGTGTTGCAGCCAGGTCTTGGCGAACGAGACCAGCGGCTGCTTGTCCGGACCTGCCACTTCCGAGGTCTTGTTGGTGGGTGCCGCCACGGCAATGGTTGCCAGTGCCGCGGCGACGTCGGCCGAGGCGATGGGTTGCAGCGCGGCAGAAGTCAGGTGAACGCTGTCGCCTTGTGCACCGGATTGCGCAATGGCGCCGATGAATTCGAAAAACTGCGTGGCACGCAGGATCGAATAGGGCACGCCGGCTTTCTTGATCAATTGCTCCTGGGCCATCTTGGCGCGGAAGTAGCCGCTTTCCAGCATCCGCTCGGTGCCCACCACAGAGAGCGCGACATGGTGCTTGACCCCGGCGGCCTTCTCGGTGGCGGCGAGGTTATGCCCGGATTTTTCGAAGAATTCGAGCACGGCGGCATCTTCGAACGATGGGGAGTTGGCGACGTCGACCACCACGTCGGCGCCTTGCAGGGCGGCCTGCAAGCCTTCCCCGGTCACTGCATTGACCCCCGATCTGGGCGAGGCGGGCAGGACATCATGCCCACCCTCGCGCAGTAATTCGCAGAGCTGGGTGCCGATCAACCCGGTTCCGCCGATAACGACAATTTTCATGATATTTGCCTCCGTCTGTTGGGGCCATCTGATGGAGATGGACTGACTTTCCAGTCTAGGCGGGGATAGCAGCGCCATGTATTGGCGGGATGGACGGCGGGCATTCATTTCGCGCGCGGCCGGATCATGATCAAATGGCGGCCATTTTTGCGTGGGTACAGGCTTGATGAACAAAACAGCGATGATGACGCTTGCCCTGAGCCTGGGCCTGTTCGGCATGCAAGCGAACGCCCAGGGTGATGCCGAGGCGGGCGGAAAACTGTTCAAGCGGGTGTGTGGCGGCTGCCATCAAATCGGCGAGGGTGCACGGCCGTTTTTTGGACCGCAGCTCAACGGCATTGTCGGACGCACCGCCGGGAGCACCACCGACTATCAATACTCCGACGCCATGAAGTCATCCGGAATCGTCTGGACCCGGGAAAAACTCGCGGCGTACATCGAGGATCCGAAGGCGGTGGTGTCGGGCACGCGGATGATTTTCTGGGGGATCAGCGATCGGGAGAAAATCGATGATTTGCTGGCCTACTTGCAGACCTTCCAGGCACCGTAAACCTGGCGGCAGCTCCACAGGGATCGTTTTAACGACGAAAATTCGCGCAGTGATCCTGCTCCGGTTGCGCCGCCGTATACCACACGTAATCCGCGCTATCGGCGCTTACCGTCTTGCCCACCTCGGCCAAAATCAGCACCGCGTTACCTTGGCCAGCGCCAAGATCCTTCAGGTGCAACGGCACGCCCAGGTCCTTGCGCACATGAAACGCCCCGGCCAGCAACAGGGCTGGCGTCGGTGCCGCCAACAGGCGCTCGGCCATGCGTCGGTCACGCTGCTGTTGCACGACGAGCATCGCCGGCATCTGCGCTTCGGGCAGCATGCCGCAATGGGATTCGCGGATGTCGTCCAGTAATGTCGCTTGCACCTGTTGGGTGGTGGACGCTTCGCCGCTGAGCGTCGGACGCTGTTTATAGATCTGCATGATCTGCGCCCGGTCGAGGTTGGCCGACAGCAGCGGGTAGGGTTGACGCAGGGCGTAAGTCACCAATGCGCCGTAGACGCTCCAATCCCAACTGGCTTGCCAGGACACTGCTTGATAGGGATCGGCCGACGGCTGACCGGCACGGTTGGCAGCCTGTGCCGCATCGACTTTTGCCTGTTGGTCGGGGTTGAGCATTTCCAGCAACAGGCTGCCTTGCGGACGTTGCGCCGCCAGTTGGCGCAGCAGCCACAGTTGCAAGGCATGGTGATCGGGATTGTCGTGCTGTTCACCGACCAGCACCCGCGGCGCAGCCGCCAGGCGCTCGACCAGTTCTTGCGGGGTGAGGGTGCGCCCGCTGGCGAGTTCGCGGATGACTCCGAGATCGGCGTGAGCTCGCCCTTGCGGGGAAATCGCTGGCGGTGGCGGTGCGACGTCATGGGATTGGCAGGCGGTTAGCAGGCCGATCAGGCATAGCAGCAGGATGCGCATCGGATCTCCTTGTTGGACACTTCTTACAGCAGGACGGTACGGGCGTCAGCGCGCGATAATCAACGGATGACCGCGTTCCGGGTGCCGCTGAATCAGCACTTGCAGCCCGTACACCGCTTGCAGTGCATCGACGGTCAGGACTTCATCCGGTGGCCCGTAGGCGTGCGCACGACCCTCATGCAACAGCAGCAACTGATCACAATATCGTGCAGCCAGATTCAGGTCGTGCAGGATCACCAGCACCGCCGCACCGCGCCCGGCGAAGTCGCGCACCGCTTGCAGAATGGTGTGCTGGTGCAGCGGGTCGAGCATCGAGGTCGGTTCGTCGAGCAGCAGGGTCTGGCCCTCGGCACCCGGCCACAATTGCGCGAGCACCCGTGCCAGGTGCACGCGCTGGCGCTCGCCACCGGAGAGGGCCAGATAACTGCGCCCCGCCAGGTGCAAGGCATCGGCGGCGCTCAGGGCTTGAGCGACGATTTCGGCATCGCGCACACGCCCGCTGGCATGGGGCAAACGACCCATGCCCACCACTTCATTCACCGAGAACGCGAAGTTCAGGCTAGAACTTTGCGGCAGTACCGCCAGGCGCCTGGCCCGTTCCTGACCGGGCCAGTCGGCCAGTGCGCGTTCGTCGAGGCTGACTGCGCCTACGCTGGCCGGCAACTCATCGCAGAGGGCGGCGAGCAGGGTGCTTTTGCCGGCACCGTTGGGCCCCAGCACGCCGAGGACCTGACCCGGATTCAACTGGATATCGATGTCCGCCAGCACGGTGCGACTGCCGCGCCGCACCAGCAAGTTATTGGCCCGCAGCATCAGGAACGCCCCCGTACCAGCAGATAAAGGAAGAAGGGGGCACCGATGAGTGCGGTGACGATGCCGATCGGCAGCTCCGCCGGTGCCAGCAACAAGCGGGCGACCAGGTCGGCCAGCAACAACAGGCTGGCCCCGGCGAGCAACGACGCCGGCAACAACACCCGATGATCCGGGCCGACCAGCAGGCGCATCAGGTGCGGCACCACCAGACCGATAAAGCCGATCAGGCCCGCCGCCGCCACGGCGGCACCGACGCCCAGCGCCGTGCACAACACCAGCTCAAGCTTGATCCTCTCGACATTGAAACCCAGGTGCCGGGCCTCGGATTCTCCCAGCAGCATCGCATTGAGCGCCGCCGCGCGACGCGGCAACCACAACGCCACGCCCACCGCCACGATCAACAACGGCCACAGGCGCGAGTAGCTGGCGCCGTTGAGGCTGCCCAGGTTCCAGAAGGTCAGGGTGCGCAACGTGGCGTCGTCAGCCAGATAGGTGAACAGGCCAACCCCGGCCCCGGCCATGGCCGTCATCGCCACGCCCGCCAGGAGCATGGTGGCGACGTTGGTCTGGCCATTGCTGCGGCCGAAGCGATACACCACCGCCGTGACGATCAGGCCACCGACGAAGGCGCTCACCGACAGCAGGTACGGTTCGATGGCCGGCGGCAATCCGCCCATCAGGCTGCCGCCGACAATGGCGACAGCCGCGCCCAGCGCTGCGCCGCCGGATACACCGACCAGACCCGGATCCGCCAACGGGTTGCGGAACAACCCCTGCATCGCCACGCCCGAGAGAGCCAGTACCGATCCGACCGCAATGCCCAGCAAACTGCGCGGCAGGCGGATCTGACCGAGGATCAGCTGCGCCTGTTGCGTGTCGCCACCATCAACCGGCATCCCAAGCAAGCGCAGCCCGGCCAGCAAGGTATCGCCCAACGGCAGGCTGACCGGCCCCAGGGCCAGGGACAGCCAGAACACCAGCAGCAATAACAGACCCAGGACAATCAGCATCGGCCGTGGCCGAACGATGGCCGTCATTGGTGGCTCTCGGTTGTCTGGCGTTCGGCAGTCTGCACCTGTGCCGACGGATAAAATGCCTTCGACAGCGTGTTCAGCGCGTCCGGCACGCGCGGACCCAGGCCGCCGACCAGTAGTGTCGGGTCGATCACCAGCACCCGGCCTTCGCGACCGGCCGAGGTTTGCGCCAGGATCGGATTCTGCTCGAGCAGCGCTGCCCGCGCGCCATCGCCTTCCAGCTTGGCACCGGCGAAAATGATCACCTGTGGGTCCAGGGCCAGCATGGCTTCGTTGGACACCGGCTTGTAGCCGTTGTGCTCGGTGAGGTTTTTCCCGCCGGCCCGCTCGATCATCCAGGCGGCCAGGGTGTCCTTGCCCGCGGCCTGGAGGCTGGCGCCGGCATGGCTGAGCACCAGCAACACCCGAGGGGCGGGGTTTTGCTGTTGTGCCTGCCTCACCCACGCTGCCTGCTGCTCCAGACGCTGCTGATAATCGGCCATCAGCGCCTGTGCTTGCGCCGGTTTGCCGAGCAGTTGCCCGAGTTCGGTCAGGTTATGTTGCAGCGAAGGCACATCCGGGCTGGCCGACAGTAGTTCGATGCGCACACCGGCGGCCTTGAGTTGCGCCAAAACCGGCGGCGGACCCATTTCGGCGCTGCCCACCAGAATGTCCGGCTTCAACGCCAGAATGCCTTCGGCCGCCAGCGCCCGCTGGTAACCGATGCTCGGCAGGTTGTGCAAGGAGCGCGGGTGCTGGCTGGTGCTGTCGACGCCCACCAGTTTGCCCTCGCCACCCAGGGCCACCACCCACTCGCTGAACGCGCCACCGGCGCTGACCCAGCGCTGGGGCAGGGCGTCGGCCAGGGCCATTTGGCTCAGGAGCATGCCGGCGCAGGCCAGCAGTGATTTGATACGCATCAGGACGCTTCCTTAGTCGATCTGGACGGTGGCGGTTTCGGCCAGTTTGCGCCGAACCACGGGATGACCCGTTCACCGTCGGCATCGAAACCTTCGAAGCGAGTGATGATGCCATCGACGCTCGGCTGGCGCACCCGTGATCCTGATATCCCATGGATCCTGTGGGAGCAGGCTGGCTCCCACAGGTCATGTTGTTCACCGGCCGAATGAGCGCCAGTGCCTCAAGCCTCCCAATTTTTCCGGTGAGCCGGTGCGCCCAAGGGAGCGCCTGTGGCGCCGCCATCCACCACGATCTCCGTACCCACGACGTTGCTCGAATCGCTGGACGCGAGGAACAGCGCCACTGTCGCCACTTCTTCGGCCTCGCCAATGCGACCGAGGGGAATGGTGGTCACCAGTTTCTCTTCCAGTGCATCCATGGCTGCCGAACTTGAGGCGAGCGGGTTCCACACCGGCGTACGCGCAGCGCCAGGAGTGATCTGATTGACCCGGATCCCGCGAGGGGCGAACTCTGCCGCCATGACCCGGGTCATCGAGCGCACCGCGCCTTTAGTCGCCGCATAAGCGCTGTAGCCTGGCCAGCCCATGTCGGCATGCACCGAGCCGTTCAAAATGATCGAGGCGCCGCGATTGAGGTGCTCTGCAGCGGCTTGCACGGTAAAGAAGGTGCCGGTGAGATTGGTCTGGATGATGCTCTGGAAGACCTCCAGGGTGGTCCCGCCGACAGGCGTCAGGTCGGCAATCCCCGCGTTGGCGAACACCACATCCAGTTTGCCGAACACCGCGACGGCCTCGGCCACGGCGCGCTCGATCGCCTTGACATCGGTCAGGTCGGCCTGAATCGCCAGCAGGTTCGGGCCCAAGGCTTCCCGCGCTTCATCCAGGGTTTTTTGACTGCGACCGGTGATGGCCACTTTGGCGCCTTCGGCGATGAACAGCCTGGCGGTCGCCAGGCCCAGGCCGCTGTTGCCGCCGGTGATGAATGCGGTTTTTCCTGCCAGTTTCATGGGGTGATTCCTAGTTCTGTTGGTTTCATGATGCAACCATTGAGGGCCATGCAAAAAGGTGCACCTGGCACCGGCTTCAATGGAGGGATCGGGCTTGTGGTTTTATAATAAAACCACTGGTGGAGATTATTAGCACTAGAGGTTGTATTATGCAACCACTAGCCGAGCGGCGTGGTTTGCGTCGATCCGGCAATTCATGGGTGGAGAACGTTAAGTGAAGCGCAAAAGCTTGCAGGGTGATCCTTGTCCGGTTGCCCGGTCCCTTGATCTGATCGGCGATTGGTGGTCGCTGCTGATCATTCGCGACGCCCTGGCCGGCACACGGCGATTCAGCGATTTCCAGAAAAGCCTGGATGTGGCGAAAAACATCCTCAGTATCCGCCTCAAAGGCCTCGTGGCGCAGGGTGTGATGGAAATGGTCCCGGCGGCGGATGGCAGCGTCTACAAGGAATATGTATTGACCGAAAAGGGCCGCGCCTTGCAGACCGTGCTGATTGCGTTGTCCCAGTGGGGTAATGAATTCATGTATGAACCGGGTGAACTCGGCTCGGTCATGGTCGATGCGAAAAATCGTAAACCGATCCAGAAGCTCGAGCTGGTTGCGGCGGACGGGCGGCATCTGGCGCCGGAAGAAGTGGCGACAAAACTGAGCGTGCCGCACTGAGTCATTGAATTCACCAATAACCCTGTGGGAGCGAGCTTGCTCGCGAAAGCGGTGTATCAGTTGCCATTTATGTTTGCTGACACTGGGCCTTCGCGAGCAAGCCCGCTCCCACAGGGGGGGTGTGTTTACCGGTCGAGCTCCTCCAACGCCCGGGAAACCCCCGCGCCATAGTACGGATCCGCCTTTGAGCAGTTCGCGATATGCCGCTGCTGAACCTCCTGGGAAACGCCACTGAGCGAACGCGCAGTGTTTTCAAACAGTGCCTGTTTCTGCGCGTTGGACATCAGGCGGAACAGGTTGCCCGGCTGTTCGAAGTGGTCTTCGTCCAGGCGATAATCCCAATGTCCGGCAGCGCCGGAAATCTTCAGCGGCGGTTCACGAAAGTCCGGTTGATCGGTCCAGGCGTCCTCACTGTTGGGCACGTACGCCAGTTGCTCACCGTAGTTGCCGTCCACGCGCATGGCGCCGTCACGGTGGAAGCTGTGTACCGGGCACCGTGCGGCGTTGACCGGGATCTGGTGGTGATTGACCCCCAGTCGATAGCGCGCGGCATCGCCGTAGGCAAACAGGCGCGCCTGCAGCATGCGGTCCGGTGAGAAGCCGATACCGGGCACCACATTCGACGGCGAAAACGCGGCTTGCTCGACTTCGGCGAAGACGTTTTGCGGATTGCGGTTCAGTTCGAAGTAACCCACTTCGATCAACGGGTAATCCTTGTGCGGCCAGACCTTGGTCAGGTCGAAGGGGTTGACCGGGTGGTCATGGGCCTGGTCTTCGGTCATGACCTGGATGTAGAAGGTCCAGCGCGCAAAGTCGCCCGCTTCGATGCTGTCGAACAGATCCCTATGGTGGCTTTCCCGGTCGCGGCCAATGAGGTGTTGAGCTTGCTCATCACTGAGATTCTGCACGCCTTGCTGGCTCTTGAAGGTGAACTTGACCCAGTGCCGCTGGTTATCGGCGTTGATCAGGCTGAAGGTGTGGCTGCCGAAACCGTGCATGTGCCGGTAGCTGCGCGGAATGCCGCGCTGGCTCATGACGATGGTCACCTGGTGCAAGGCTTCGGGCAATGACGTCCAGAAATCCCAGTTGCTTTGCGCATTGCGCATGCCGGTGCGCGGATCACGTTTGACCGCGTGGTTGAGGTCTGGGAAACGCAATGGATCGCGGAAGAAAAACACCGGGGTGTTGTTGCCCACCAGGTCCCAGTTGCCTTGTTCGGTATAGAACTTCAAGGCAAAACCACGGATGTCGCGCTCGGCATCGGCGGCGCCGCGTTCACCGGCAACGGTGGAGAAGCGGGTGAAGATCGGCGTTTGCTTGCCCACTTGCGCAAACAGCCGGGCTTTGGTGTAACGCGTCACATCATGGGTGACGGTGAAAGTGCCGTAGGCGCCGGAACCCTTGGCATGCATGCGCCGCTCGGGAATCACCTCGCGGTCGAAGTGGGCGAGTTTTTCCAGCAGCCAGACATCCTGCAGCATAGCGGGGCCACGAGGGCCGGCGGTCTGGATATTGAAGTTGTCGGCGACCGGTGCGCCGTTGATCGAAGTCAGTTTGTTCCTGGGCATGGCACGGCTCTTCAAGTTGAGTTTTTAGTTGAGGGGCGAGGGTAAAAGGCTTAATTGATCTACAACTTAAAAAGAAAACGTTATTGGTTATGGCGGCGTAACGCAGTTCACTTTAAAATCCGGCGCTTCAAGGCCCGTTCAATACACGCCAGCAGCGCATGGGTGTCGAAGGGCTTGGGGAAATAGCCTTCGGGTTTTCGCACGCTGGCACTGAATTGCGGCGGCAGGCCAGGCTTCCCGGTGATGAACAGCGTAGGGATATGGAGGTTTCTGCTCGCCAGCACCTCGTACATTTCCACCCCGCACATGCCGGGCATCTGAATATCCGAAATCAGGCAGTCGGTCTGCGCAGGTCCGCAGGATTCAAGAAAGGCATAGGCACTGTTGTAGGTGTTTACTGCATAACCGTAAGAACGCAACAAACTGTCCAGGGCGACAAGAATAAGTTCGTCATCATCAACAACCGAGATAATAGCTGAGTTGAACATGTAGAAACCTTGCGTCATTGCGATTGGCGCTAAGTGGCGCCCGCCATACTTGCAAGATACGCGCTGCAGAAAAGTGCAATAGTATACTTGGGTATGTTGGGTTGTTATTTCGCGTTAGTTGCGATGGGTTATCAATATCAGTGAGTGGGTTGCCTCACCCAGGTTGTTCATGGGGCAGGTTGTCTTCGATCACCGACAGGAAACGCGCGTTGTGCCGTGCACATTCTTCGAATAAGCGTCTGCTGGCGTTGTCCTGGTTGGCGATGGCGCGTTCAAGGTAGTCACGCAGCAAGGCATCGAGGGCCCGCAGGCGCTGCTTGCCCTGGCAAATGCCGGTCAGGCAGTCGGCAAAACACTGTGGCTCGCGGGTGTCGTTCAGGCGGTAGAGCGCCGCGGTTTCGATGTGGCCGCCCAGGTCGGTGATGCCCCTGGCGAGGAACTCGGCATACTCGGAGTTGGTGCGCACCAGGCGGTGGAACAGCTGTTGCACCGGCAGGAAACTGACGTTGCGCAGTGTCTGCTGGCCCCGCTTGAGTTGCGCGAGCATGCCCAGCGTGGTGCCCAGCGTCTGCGTCAATGCGTCGATGATCTCAACGCGCTCGGCGGTGGACAGGGAGGTATGCGCACCATAACGACTGATGCGCAGCGGATGACTGACGATGTACAGCTTTTGCAGTGCGTTCAAGGCAACCGTCCCCAGGTCAGCGCATCGGCGCGATGAGTTGATTCATTGGAGACCAGCCTAAATCGAAGGAGCGGTGATAACACTCCTACCTCAAGACAGCGCGCTAGCACATGGGGTCAGGCCCGTCATACCTGGGTATGAGCGGTGGGATACTGCGAGCGCAACAGCGGGTTCCATTGTTCCTGGTTGTCCGGCCGTCGGTAGTACACCACCATGCGCCGGGCGACCTGCATCGCCACATCACGACCGTGATCGGCCTCCACCAGCGCCAGGGCCAGATCGATCCCGGCGCTGACACCGGCAGAGGTCCATATCGTCCCTTGCTGGACGAAAATCGCTTCGCGGTCGAGCTCGACCTGCGGGAACAGGCGCTCGAACAGGTCGGCCATCAGCCAATGAGTCGCCACACACAAGCCATCGACCAAGCCGGCCCGGGCCAGGAAAAACGAGCCGCTGCATACCGACGTGGTGCGCCTGGCCGAGCTGGAAGCGGCGCGCAACCAGTCCACCAGTGGGGCGCTGTCGACCATGGCCTGGCGGATATGCGGGGAGCCTGGAACGATCAGCGTATCCATCGGGCTGCCGGCCAACTCACCCAAGCGCCGGGTCTGCACCTCAAGGCCTTCGCCCGTGCGGATGGACCCGCCGTCCAGACTGGCGGTGTGCAAGGCATAACCTTGCACACCGCGTTCGGCCAGGCTGCGGGTCGCCGCCCAGAACACGGTCTGGGCACCGGTCAGGTCGAGCAAGCCCATTTGCGGATAGGCCACGAAGATGACGGTGCGCGGTTGTGCCGTTTCTGGGTTGTCGTTCATTTCATTGATGGACACTGCTTGTCTCCATGTCGCCGGATCGTGGCGTCAGGTGTGGATGAAGTTATTCATCGTGTAGGGTGGGTGTCAGCGCAATTGCCAACAGCATCTGCGTGCCGACTCCTACCGTGCTGCTGACCCAGATTCGCCCGCCATGAAATTCAATGATCGAGCGGCAGATCGAGAGGCCCATCCCCAGGCCGGTGGGTTTGGTCGTAAAGAACGGATCGAACAACGAGGGCAGGATGTCTTCGGCAATGCCGGTGCCGGAGTCGGCGATTTCGAGCACGGCCTCGTTGTCCTGTACCGAGGTGTGAACCCGCAGCGTTCGCGCGCGGTCATGCACGCTGGCCATGGCCTGGCAGGCATTGATGATCAGGTTGATGATGACTTGCTGCAGCTGGATCCGGTCGCCTTTTATGTGCGCGCCGGGTGCGCCCAGTTGCAGGTGCGGGCGAACCTGATGGTTGCCGATGTCATGTTGCATGAGTGTCAGTGAGTCACGGACGATCTCGTCGAATGCTTCGGCCTTGCGTTGCACTTCACTCTGGCGCGACAGCGCCCTGATACAGGCGATAACGTCGGAAACCCGGGCTGAATTCTGGATGATCCGGTCCAGCGAACGGCGGGCTTCTTCGAGGTTCGGCTCAGGGCGATTGATCCAGCGTTTGCATGACTCCCCGCTGGTGATCACCGCCGCCAGGGGTTGATTGATTTCATGGGCAATGGAGGCGGCCAGTTCGCCCATGGAGGTCACCCGCGTGACATGCGCGAGTTTTGCCTGGGAGTGAAACAATGCTTCTTCGGCTTGCCTGGACGCGGTCACGTCCATCAATGCGCCGACGTATTCAATACGCCCGCCATGGTTGAACAATGGGTTGGCGAGCATCTGCACGTGCTTGATCCGCCCATCGGGCATGACCAGCCGATGCTCCACTTCGATCAGGTTCTGCCGGCGTGCGGACTGTTCCAGGACACTGTCGATAATGGGCAGGTCGTCGGGATGAGTGCGCGCCCTGACCATGGCAAGCGTCGGCGTCATGTCCAACGGGTATTCGAAAATGCGCGAGGCCTCGTCCGACCACGACACGCTCACTTCGTCATCGATGATCAGGCCGACGCTGCCGGTATGGCTAAGCTTTTGCGCACCCAGGAAGAACGCCTCCCTGCGGCGCAACGTGTCGGTGGCGCGCTTGCTGCGTAGCGCCAGCAAGGTGATGGTGGTGAGCGCGATCAGGCAACGCACGAAGCCGGCGATGAGCCTGTGATCACGATAGCCTTCTTCAATCATGAAACTGGCGGTGAGGATGGCTACGCAACTGAAGGCGACGGCCAGGAAAACCGGCACGGAAAAGATGTTCGCCGACATGAACACCAGCGTTATGTACAGCAGCGTCGGTGCGACATCCAGGTCGAGCAGCGAGTTGGTAATGAAGATCATGCTGCCAACTGCAATGGCGGCCAGCCAGGCGACGGGATCTGAAAAAAAAAGTTTCCTGCAACGTTTGATGATAGACATTTGTTCTTCCAGATTTTTGCTATCGAACGGCAACTCGCAAGGCATCGCTGATGCCGGGCAAACTCTTTGAGGGGGTGGTGCTTGATCGGACTGGAGAAAAAACGCCCGCCAGAAAATCCAGTGGCGGGCGCTTGGGAAAGGCCCCGGTCCAGCAAGGAGTGGGCTGGTCGGGATGCAGGCGAAACTTCACATCACCCGGCGAGGCCGGGTGGATGACTGAGTGGCTGGCGCCGCAGGCGATTGAGCGTCAGCAAGCGCGCCACATATCCGAGCTTGATGGCGGTCGGGCCGAGTATCGTCATGGCATGGGCCATGACCAGGCTGGTCAGTGACAGATGCTGGTCCAGGCCGTAGGCCAGGATGGCCCCGAGGACCAACGTAACCAGCCCGCCGATCAGCATGACGTGGGACAACGTCAAGACCCGGTACGGCTGCTCAAAAAAACCATACATATCGCTTACCTGTGTCGGGTGTCGCGACCGTGGTTGCCACGGCCGCATCGATCGTCGTCAGGCCACCGCATTCATCGGGTCGGCTGCGGCCAGCGCTATGGCGCGATCAGCCGCCGGTGGATAGATCCACATTGTGTTGATCTGGGTCTTGAGTTCCTTGGCTTCGTGCCCGACCAGTTTTACCTGGCGATCCCAGCCCTCGGTGAACACCGCGCCCCAGGCGCCCAGGTCCAGGCAGGTGACGTACTTGGGTTGGCTGTAGGTCATGGGTTCGACACCCAGGAGTTCGGCGGCTGCGTTGTTGCCGGCATAACGACCCAGGGCGATGGCGTGTTGGCAGGACATGGCCGCGAAGTTGCCCAGGTCATCGGTGGCGGCATAGGCCACGTCGCCGCTGGCGTACACATCGGCGTGACCGCGCACCTTGAGGTGCTGATCGACATGCAGTCGGCCCTGATGATCGCGGGTGCCTTGCACTTGCTCGGTCAGCGAGTTGGCACGAAAACCCACGGTCCAGATCACCGTGTTGGACTCGATGCGCTGGCCATCGGCAAGGGTGACGCCGTTGGCGTCGACCGCGGCGACGGTAGCGTTGAGTACCCACTCGATGCCCAGGTGTTGCGACGCTTCGACGATCGAGGGGCGGATGCCATCGCCCAGGGCGGCGGCGACTTGTGGGGCTCGGTCCACCACGATCACGCGGATGTCGGCGTTTTCACCGAGAACCGCCCGCAGGCGCGCCGGCATTTCGGTGGCGGTTTCGATCCCGGTGAAACCACCGCCGGCCACCACCACGGTGTTGCGGGCGGCACTGACTGGCTTGCCCTTCAGCGATTTGATGTGAGCTTCCAGGCGCGTGGCGGATTCGATCTCATCGACATCGAAGGCGTGTTCCAGCATGCCATCGACCGGCGGACGCATCAGCTTGCTGCCGGCGGCCAGTACCAGGCGGTCGTAGCCCAGCGTACCCTGGATTCCTGCAGCGTTGGTGTAGCTGACCTGTCTGGCTTTTTCATCGATGACCTCGGCGCAACCCTTGACGAATTTCACCCCCACGGCGTTGAACAGTTCGTCCAGCGGTGCCTGCATGGTGTGCACGTTCGGCTCGTAGAAACGCGGGCGGATGCGCAACTCGGCCTGAGGCGCCAGGACGGTGATCTCGACGTCATTGCGATCGTGCTTGTCCAGCAGGCGGGCAGCGCTCAACGCGCTCCAGACTCCACCGAACCCTGCACCGATAATCAAGATTTGCTGTTTCATTGTTTAGCTCCTGAAGAACAATCGAGGGCGTGAAAAGTTGATCTGGAACAGATGTTATTCGTGGGGTTTGAATCTGGCACTGCTACATAGGGTCAGCGCGGGCATGACTAGGTGTTAACCGGCCATACCAAAGTGTTAGTTGCTTGAATAAGCGCAGGTTAGTTGCCTCGCTCGAGCACCGATTCGATACAGGCGAGCAACTTTTCGGTGGAGAAGGGTTTGGGAAAAAAGGCCACGGGTTTCAAAGCATGGCTGCCTGGCATGCGCTGTGCGCCGGGGTTGCCGGTAATGAAAATGACCGGGATATGGATGCCCCTGGACGCCAGTTCTTCATACAGGCTGATCCCGTCCATTTCCGGCATTTGTATATCGGAAATCAGGCAGGAGGTAATAAACGGACCCTCGGAGACGAGGAATTCATAGGCCCCCGTATAAGTTCGCACGGTATATCCACTGGATCGCAATAAACTGTCCAGGGCCATTCGAACAGATTCATCGTTATCGACGACGGCAATCATTGCCTCTTTGTGCATGGTGATATCCTGCTCAGTAGCGCAGAGCACTTAGAGGCACTGCGCCATTATTGCAAGATACGCCGTCCTGAAAGGGTGCACAGTATACGTGGGTATAGTCAGCGGATAGCGGGCTGGGACGAGATCGCCTCGGCCATGCGCACCAGATCGGCAAAGGAACGCGCACCCATTTTGCGCATGGCCTGGCCGCGGTGGATCTTCACGGTGATTTCACTCAGGCCGATTTCCCCGGCTATCTGCTTGTTCATCAAGCCCGAGGCCGCCAGTGCCATCACCGTCTGTTCCCGCGCAGTCAAAGTTTGGTGGCGCGTCCGTAATTGTTCGGCATGCCGCGAGGACTCGCGACGCTGTTTGTCGCGGCCATGGGCGGCGCACACTGCATCGATCAGGTCCTGTTCGCGAAAGGGCTTGGTGAGGAAATCCACGGCACCGGCCTTCATCGCGCGTACCGTCATGGCGATGTCGCCGTACCCGGTGATGAACACGATGGGCACGTTGATCCCGGCGGCGACCAGTTCGTTCTGAAAGTCCAGGCCACTGCTGCCTTGCAACCGCACATCCAGCACCAGGCAACTGGCGGTGTCCGGGCGCGGGTACTTCATGAAGTCGGCGACCGAGCCGAACAGTTCGACCCGCAGGCCGATTGAGCGCAGCAGGCTGCCGAGCGCTTCGCGCAGCGGCGCATCGTCGTCGACGATGAACACCATGGACTCGTTGTGATTGATCTTGTTGAGCGGATGTTGTTCGTTCATGACGGGTTCCCAAGGGAGTAGACGTGCAAGCGCAACATGCCTGTAAGTCGCGATGGAGGCACTCATACCTGTGTATCAAATGGCCGCGGCGTACCCCGCATCGTTGGCGACCCGAATCGGCAGGGCAAACAGAAACGAACTGCCCTGGCCTGGTGTGCTGGTGGCCCAGATCCGGCCATCGTGGAAATCGATGATCGAGCGGCAGATGGCAAGTCCCATGCCCAGGCCGTTTTCCTTGGTGGTGAAGAACGGCGTGAACAGTTGCGGCAGGAGCTCAGCGGCAATGCCGGGTCCCTGGTCGGCCACTTCCAGCACGGCCTCGTTGTCCTTGACCCAGGTGCGAACCACCAATACCCGTTGCGCTGCGTTGATCGCGTCCATGGCCTGGCAGGCGTTGATGATCAGATTGATGATGACTTGCTGCAGTTGCACGCGATCGCCACTGACCTGGCCGCCGAACGCATTCAGCTCGATTTTCGGATTGATCTTGTGATGCACCAGTTCATGGCGGACCAGGCTCAAGGTCTCGTTGACAATGTCGTTGAGCGATTCGTTCTGGCGCAGCGGGTCGCTCTTGCGCGACAGGGCCCGAATGCGGCGGGTGATCTCGCTCGCTCGATGGGCGCTGGCGATGATCCGCTCCAGTGCCTGGCGTGCTTCGAGCAGGTCGGGCTGCGG
Source organism: Pseudomonas sp. MHK4 (assembly GCF_054600775.1). NCBI lineage: Bacteria > Pseudomonadati > Pseudomonadota > Gammaproteobacteria > Pseudomonadales > Pseudomonadaceae > Pseudomonas > Pseudomonas sp. MHK4. The sequence goes on from NZ_BAAIAK010000012.1 coordinate 28,169, forward strand.
GCGGCTCAGCCAGTTGCGGCAGGCCTCGCCGCTGCTGGTGATCGCCGCCAGCGGTTGATTGACTTCATGGGCGATGGACGCGGCAAGTTCGCCCAGGGAGGTCACGCGGGTGACATGGGCCAACTGGGTCTGGGCGCGGCACAGCGCTTCTTCGGCCTGTTTGCTGGCGGTCACGTCCATCAACGCGCCCAGGTATTCAAAGCGCCCGTGCCGGGTGAAGAGCGGGGTGGCCAACAGGTGCAAATGCTTGATGCGCCCGTCGGGCATCAGCAGGCGGTGCCTGACCTCGATCAGGGTCGCATGGCGCGCCGCCTTTTCGAAACCGGCCAGCACCAGGGGCAGGTCATCGGGGTGGGTGCGCTCCAGGTACAAGGCCGCAGAGGAGGGCGCGCCCACCGGGTATTCGAGCATGCGTGCCACCTGCTCCGACCAGCCCATGCTTGCGAGGTCTGCGCGAAAGCCGAAGCAACCGGTCTGGGTCAGGCGCTGGGCCCCGGTCATGTAGACTTCCTTGTGGCGCAGGCTGTCGGACACCTGCTTGCTGCGCAGCGCCAGAAAGATGATCGCCGCCAGCACGGTCAGGCTGCGCAGCAAGTCCATGGTCGACTCCCAGCGGTGAAAGCCACCCTGATACAGGCACGTCGACGTCAGCACCAGCATGCAGAACAGCGCGACCACGATCACCGCGCTGATCGACAACAGGTTGACCGCCATCAGCAGCAACGCGATATACAGCGTGGTCGTGGTGAGGTCGGTGCGGGTTTCGCAATTGAGCAGTATCCCGCAGGCCACGATCAGGCCCATCAGCCACACCAGCGCGTTTTCCACCGGCTTGAGACTGAAACCGAACAAGAGGCGAGAAGTCCTTTGGCCTGGGTTGAACAGCATTTTGCTGCAGATTCCTTTTTGGTTGTCGATCATGCGCGCCTCGTTTTTTGTTCGGGCTGGGGCGGAGAATCGGTTCAGTAATCCTAGAAGCACGGGGTCGCATCCCGTTAGGACAAAAAACCCGAAAAAGCTGCCATGGCGTCGACCTGGGCATTTTCGCAAGCAAGTGGAACTTCTTCATTACATTGGTTTTTTTTGCCTGGCGTCATACCCGGGTATCAACCTGCGCACCCAACGCATGAGTGCGCTGTCCCCATGTACGACAGACGTTTTTCCCAAGCGGCCATAACCTGTCCAGGCACCTTCACGAACTCAATGGCCGCGTGCCGGGTAGCCAACCTCATGAACAGAAATGACCTGCGTCGCGCCGACATCAACCTGCTGGTGGTTTTCGAGACGATGATGCATGAGCGAAATGTCAGCCGCGTCGGTGAAAAGCTGTTCCTCGGGCAGCCCACCATCAGCGGTGCCCTGGGCCGCTTGCGGGCACTGTTCGATGACCCGTTGTTCATTCGTTGCGGGCGGATGATGGAACCGACCGCACGGGCCGAGGAAATCTTCGCCAACCTGGCTCCGGCGCTGGACGGCATCGCCGCCGCGTTGAGCCGTTGCCAGTCGTTCGACCCGCGCACCAGCGAGACGACGTTTCATGTCGGCCTGTCCGACGATGTCGAATACGCGCTGCTGCCACGGCTGCTGCGACAACTGCGAATCGAGGCGCCGAACATCGCCTTGATCGTGCGCCGTGTCGATCAGCAGCAGATGGCGCAGCGCTTAGGCAATGGCGACATCTGCGTGGGTATCAGCCACACCCTCGACCTGCCGGCCAATGCCCGGCGCAAAGGCTTGCGGCCGATTCGCCCGATGCTGCTGCGGGCTGACACCCGGCCCGGGCCGTTGGAGCTTGACGAGTTTTGCCGACGGCCGCACGTGCTGGTGTCATCGATGGGCAATGCGTCCGATGACACAGACCATGCCCTGAGCCTGCTGGGCCGGCAGCGCAAAGTGGTGCTGACCGTGCCGCAGTGCAGTGCGTTGCCGGGATTGCTGGCGCAAAGCGACCTGCTGGCCATCGTGCCGGATTACGTGGCCAAGGCGATGGCCTCGGTGGCAGGCATGCGGGCCGAACCGGTACCGCTGCAATTGCCCGTGCCGGAACTGTCCATGGCCTGGCGCTCAGCGGTGCACAACGACCCCGGCCAGCGTTGGTTACGCTCGCGCTGCCGTGGGTTTCTCGGTGAGCCGGTCGAGTTGCAGGTGGTGCCCAAGGCTCGACCGACGTTGCACGATGATCAAGCTTTGCTGGCGGCCAGGTAAGCGCCGAGGCGTCGGCCCATTTCCTCTCCCAGCGCCTGCAGGCCACTGAGGGGACGGACCATTACTTCGAAATCGACGATTTTTCCCTGTTCGTCAAAGCGGAATGATCCACATCAAGCCCATCACCGGCCATACGCAGGTCCAGGAGATGTGGGGGAAGCCGACATTCTCCAGAAAACCATAGCTGAAGGTCAGCAGCGCGCAGACCGGCAAGCCAGGGCCTACAGATCCGTGACGCACAATTCCCCGGTCGCACGGATCAGCGCCTGGCCATGCAGGGCATCCTTGATCAGGCTCGAGCGCTGCTGAGCCAGCCATTCCGGGCATTGCGGATCAACGCGAAAGGGCACGAAATCGGCATATTGCTGCACCAGACGGGCTTGCAGCTCGTCCTGTTTTGCCCGCAGTTGGGTAAGGTCTGGTCGTGGCAAGTCGGGCGCCTTGTGCGCCGCCTGCCATTGCGCGATCAGTCCGTACTGCACCAGTTTGTTGGCTTCGATCTGTGCGGCGATAAAGTCGGCTGCCTCGTCCGGGTTCACGTTGCTGCCGGTTGCCTGCTTCCTCGCGTTATTGATGAGCAGGGTTTCCCGGGCGGTATCCTGGATCGGTTTGCCAGTGTCCCACTTGGTCAGCGCCACCTGATCGGAAATGTCGAGGCGCTCGTTGATGGTGTTCAGCAGTGGCTGCAGTGTTTCAGGTGCCGGGGAGGGCGTAGCAGCGTTAGCGACGCTGGCGAGTAAGCCGAACAGCGAGCAAGTCAGCGCTTGCGGCAAGCGTGGGCAGTGGAACATAGGCAACCTCTTGGGTGCGGGATGCGCGTCAAGTCTTATGTAACACAGCTGAGTCAGATGAACGATAGTTCAACGAACACTTTCGTAATGACCCTGGCCAGACTCAATCGCCAGCTAACAACCGCTCGATCTGCGCCAGCTCCCAAGTGCTGAGCAAACTCACCGGGTCAGTACCGAAACGCGGCACGCCATCGAACGCTCGGCCGTCCGCACTCTGGCAATGCAGGCAGTGGTGCAGGTGGGTGTCGTCGACATCGAGGCTCAAACGCCAGCCCTCGATGTCCACCTGTACCGTGCCGGGTTGCTGATCAAGGCGCTTGAACGGGCGCAGGCCCAGGGCGGCGTCACGCAGTTGCTGGTAAACCTCTCGGGCAGTCAGGGGCGGCACAGGTGTCTCCGGCGGGATGGCGGCACGGGTAGAATCGGGCCCACAGGATAGACGATCTCCAACCAGGGGAAGAACCCCGCAATGGCTTCATTGCAACGACGAAAAAGCCCGGCTGATCAGGCCGGGCTTTTTGTGGGTGCGGTGAAGCGATGGGGTCAGGCGACAGTGTTGCCTTGCAGGCGGTCGGAGCCATCGGCGGCGACAGTGTTGCCTTGCAGGCGGTCGGAGCCATCGGCGGCGACAGTGTTGCCTTGCAGGCGATCGGAGCCATCGGCGGCGACAGTGTTGCCTTGCAGGCGGTCGGAGCCATCGGCGGCGACAGTGTTGCCTTGCAGGCGGTCGGAGCCATCGGCGGCGACGGTGTTGCCTTGCAGGCGGTCGGAGCCATCGGCAGCGACGCGATTTTCGATCAGGCGGTCAGAACCACCCTCAGCCACACGGCTTTCAATCAGACGATCCGAGCCACCTTCAGCGACAACAGGCGCAACAGAGGTAGCGGCAAAAGCGTTAACTGCAAAAACCGAGAAAGCGATGCTGAGGAGAGTTTGGCGTTTCATGATCGTGTACTCCGGGGTGTTGTTGGTTGGTATGGAGCTGATGTTACGCCGCGGATTTTTTAAGAGAACTTCATTGACGTGATTGTGAACATCGACGGCATTGATATAGCCGGCGACATAGCTCTGGTAAACGTGATGACAGGGCGCAGCCTGTCGTCGGCTGTGGCGCCCGGCCAGGGACGCGGGGGTATGCTGGTTTTTCGCAGGTTCCGCACTCTGGTCGAGAGGATAAACCGATGCACGACTACTACGATCTGGGCACCTACAGCCGCCCCGTGACAACCGGTTCAGCCCAGGCCCAGCTGTGGTTCGACCGCGGCCTGATGTGGTGCTACGGCTACAACCACGACGAAGCCATCCGCTGTTTCCAGAAGGCCCTGGAACAGGACCGCAACTGCGCGATGGCCTACTGGGGCATCGCCTATGCCACCGGGCCCAACTACAACAAGCGCTGGGACGCCTTCATCGAACAAGAGCTCAAGGAGGCCGTGGCCCAGGCGCGCCTGGCGACGCAAATCGCCCTGGTGCACCTCGACGGCGCGACGCCCGTGGAAGAGGCCCTGATCCGCGCGCTGCAGCAACGCTACCAGGCCGAACAGGCGAGCAGCGTTGATGAACTCTTCACCTGGAACGATGCCTATGCGGCGTCCATGCGCGATGTCTACCAAAGCTTTCCCGACGATCCCGACGTGGTGGCGCTGTTCGCCGAAGCGCTGATCGACCGCACGCCCTGGCAGTTGTGGGACCTGAAAACCGGCCAGCCGGCAGCCGGAGCGGACACCCTGGAGACGGTGGCCGTGCTCGAGCGGGCCCTGCATCGCATGGAGCAACATGGCGACGCAGCGCACCCCGGCGTGCTGCACATGTACGTCCACACCCTGGAAATGTCGCCGTACCCGGAACGGGCCTTGCGCGCGTGTGATGTCCTGCGCGACCTGGTGCCGGATGCCGGACACCTGCGCCATATGCCGTCGCACATCGACCTGCTCTGCGGCGATTACCGCGGGGCCATGATCACCAATCACCGGGCCATCCAGGCCGACAGCCTGTATCTGGCCGAGGAAGGGCCGATCAACTTCTACACCCTGTACCGCAGCCACAACTACCACTTCAAACTCTACTCGGCGATGTTCCTCGGCCAATACCAGCCGGCCCTGGAGGCTGCCGAGCAACTGGCCGATACCATCAAGGAAGACCTGCTGCGGGTGGAAAAACCGCCCATGGCCGACTGGCTGGAAAGCTTCGTGTCGATGAAGCTCCACGTGCAGATCCGCTTCGGCAGATGGCAAGACATCCTCGCCACGCCGCTGCCCGCCGACCAGGCGCTGTACTGCGTGACCACGGCCATGCTGCACTACGCCAAAGGCGTGGCCCATGCGGCCTGCGGGCAGGTCGGCGAGGCCGAAACCGAGCATCACCTGTTCCTCGAGGCCTGGGCCCGTGTGCCGGACACACGCTACCTCTTCAATAATCAATGCAACGATATCCTGGCCGTGGCCGCAGGTATGCTGCGCGGCGAAATCGAGTACCGCAAAGGCAACTGCGACGAAGCCTTCGCGCATCTGCGTGAAGCGCAGTCGTTGGACGATCACCTGCCTTACGACGAGCCCTGGGGCTGGATGCAACCGGTGCGCCACGCACTGGGCGCGCTGCTGCTGGAGCAGGGCAGGGTGGAAGAAGCCCTGCAGGCCTATCGCGCCGACCTGGGCCTGGACAACACCCTCAGTCGCGCGTCCTGGCACCTGGACAACGTGTGGAGCCTGCACGGCTACGTGGAGTGTTTGAAGCGACTGGGCCGCGATGCCGAAGCGGCCGCTGCGCAGGTTCGCCTCAACCTGGCCATGGCCCGGGCGGATGTGGAGATTGCGGCATCGTGTTTTTGCCGGCTCGGCAAGCGTTGTTGTCCGTAGGTGCTTGAACGTCCTCCCCAGTCAGCACCCCTCCTGGAAATCGACAACCCGTACTGTATCAACTGGGGGCCCGAGCGTGCGCAGTGTCATCAGGGTGTCACTGAACCCATGGCAACATCCGCGCAACCGCCATGGGCGGCAGACCCGTCCACGGGCCGATGAATTTGCCAGGAACCCCACCATGAAAGGCGACGCCTCGCTGTTTGCGGCCATAGACCTGGGCTCCAACGCGTTTCGCATGATGATTGGCCAGCAAGTCCGGCGCAGCCAGCAGATCGTGATCCAGGAAGTGAAAACCCTGCGTGAACCCGTGCGTCTGGCGGAGGGCTTGCGGGGCGGCGCGCTTGACGAGCTGGCGCTGGACCGCGGCTGGCAAGCCCTGGCGCGCTTCGGTAAAAAGCTGCGCGGTTTCGAGGCTGGTCGCGTGCGGGCGGTAGCCACCAGTGCCGTGCGCGAAGCCGAGAATGCGCAACTGTTCCTCGCCAGCGCCGAGCGGCACCTGGGATTTCGAATCGACGTCATCACCGGGCATGAGGAGGCCCGGCTGGTGTATGCCGGGGTAGCCCATACGATTCCAGACCCTGCGCGCATGCGGCTGGTGGTGGACATTGGCGGCGGCTCCACCGAATTGATCCTGGGCAAGGGCACGCAACCCCTCGTCACCGAAAGCATAACCATCGGCAGCGGCACCCTGGGGGCGCGTTACTTTGCCGGCGGTGTGATCACGGCCAAGGCGCTGCTCGAAGCCGAGCGGGTCGCCACACTGCAGTTCGAAAAGGTCGCACGGCGTTATCGCGCGCTGGGTTGGCAGCAGGCCATTGGCTCTTCCGGCACTGCACGGATGCTGGCCAAGGTGCTCAAGGCCAACGGGCTGAACGACGACGGCCAAAGCGGTATCACCTACAGTGGCCTGCTGCGTTTGTCATTGCGACTGCTGGAGGTTGGGCACGTCAGGCAACTCAAGCTGGCGGGCCTGCAAGCCCATCGCCTGAGCATCCTGCCGGGTGGCCTGGTGGCGATGCTGGCGGCGTTCAAGGTATTCGGCGTGTTGCACATGACGCCCTCCGAACCGGGATTGAGGCTGGGCGTGCTGCATGGGCTGATGTCCAGGCACTGATTCCAGCTGCAAACGCATGTCCTGGCTTGTGACCTCAGGCCTCGCTGATCTGGTTGACGCTGGTGATCTGGCCGTTCCAGACCATCTCATAATGGGCAGTCTGGATGATCGAAGAGACAGGCCGGGGCGTCATCAACGCCCAGCAGATACTGCCCGGCAGGCGCACCGAGCGATAGCGCAGGCCAGGGCAACCGGCCTTCCTGATTGCCCGGCCCAGTGCGCGGGATTGGCTGTAATCGTCAGGTGCGTATACCGGATCGTTGATCGGCAGGGCGGTGGCGTCTTTCATACCCGTGTCCATGAACGAACAGGACAGGCCTCGGAACACAAATCGCTCGTAGTTCAGGCCAGGGACCTTCGACCAATACAGGCTCTGGTGATGCCGTACCTCGGCCAGGGCGGTGTCCATCGAATCGGCCAGGTACAACACGCCAAAGCTGCCATCGCTGAAGCGCGAGCCCGCCGGGTTGATGTGGGTAAAGGGCGCGGTGGCGTACGAGCAGCCGGCAATCCCGAACGGGATCTCGCCCCGCGGGATCAACTCAAGCTGACCGACCTCATTCTTCAGCCGGGGATTGGTCAGGGCCTGAATCTCGAATAGCACCTCGAATTCATCCGCGCTCGCCACGTCATCGAACAATGCAATTGGCGGAAACTTCGAATTGACCAGTCGATAAGCCTGCAACGCCTGCCCGGCAAATACTGCCAGCGCGCTCAACTTCACCATAACGCGCCACGCAGCATATCGATGCGCCGAAAGGTCTCATACAGCGAAACCATGTCGCCCTGGGCCATGATCGCCAGCGGCGAACGCCCATTGAAAAACTCGTTGTCGTTGGCCATCGACACGAAGCCATATACGTTGTCCGGATTGTCGAACACCAGGCGCAACGTGGCGTGGATGTTCAGCACAAAACTGATGCGCTGCATCTGATCGGCATCCAGCGCCACCGCCCAATCAGGGTCATGCTGGCGTGCGCGGGTGTAGGTGCTGCGGGAAATGCGCAGGATCTGGCAGGCCTGCTCGCTGCTGGCGCGCCACTTTTCCAGAATGCCCACGGCGGCGCGCAGGCCGGTGACGCACTGGTTTTTGCTGAAAGAGCGGGGCTGGGCGGCGACGGCCATCTGCATTACCTTTCATTGGGTCCGTAGAGTCAAATGTATGTCTTTTGCATCTGTAGAGCAAGGGCCTCTCGACCAGTGGCCGCTTTGCACCTGCCCTGTTGCACCGCGTTAACGTTTTTCGCGGGTAATCCTCTCCTTCCAAGACCACCCATCAGCCAGCGCCCGCGTCTGGAGCAGGCCACTAGACTTCACAGGGGGGATGACATCAACGCAACTCAAATCAGGAAACCTGTGATGAACAGAGCATCTTGGCTGGCGTTGGTAGTGGCGGTAGGGACGATTTCAGGCTGCGCGAGCAGAACTGATGTTGTCGATGTCCCCCTCGATGCTACCCCGCAAAACGCAGAACATATCGCTCGAGCCACCCTCAGCCCGGTGGGCAACCAAACCAGCATCTGGCTCACCGTCGGTGGGGTACCCCATGACATGGCCGTTTCCAGCCGCCTCGACACTGCTATCTACGCAGGCTCGTGCCAGCAGTTGGGTGCGCAACCGGCGTACGAAACCCGCCAGGCCAACAGTGTCGACTACCCCTCGCTGGCCCCGCGCACCCGGCATTGGGCCCAGGCCCCGGTGGCGCTGAGCGAACTGACCAAGGGCAGTTATGCCTTGCTGGTTCGTACCAGTCCGGCAGACGGCAGTCGCGCGCTGTTCTGCGGCAACATCAGCGCTGGCTAGGAGCGCATCAGGCAAGCTGTTCGGTACTGTGGCCTGGGCAACTTGCGCAGGCCATGGACTGGGTTCAGGTGGGGCTTGATGCGGCGTACCAGGCGGCTATGACCATGAGCGCAAGAAAACAGACCAACTGAACGAAGTAGAAGGTAAACCGAACCGCTACGAACCTATTGGTTTGCACATGGCAGACATGAACCAGAGACTGGCACACGCGAGTGACCAGGATGATTATCGACAAGCAGCTCACTGCCGGGCTGTCGATACCCAGGGCAGAAATCACGGCCACGATCGCAGCAAAGACCGGCAGGTTTTCCACGCAGTTCGCGTGAGCCCTTGCCCCACGCCGATACCAATCCTCGCCTTCGGGCTGATCGCTTCGAAAGGACGCAATCGGCACAGCCGAGAACAGTATCCTGACCCAGCGATACACCCCGACGGTTGCCATCAACAGCAGCAACGTCCAGGTCGAAAATCCAAGCAACATCCACATCGGTATCGTCATGGCTGCCATCCTCGATCAATGGCTGAAGATGGGTGCCAGTGCGCGCTGAATCCTCGACATCTGGGCTGGCGTTGTCATGCGCGTCAGCAGCCGGCCAAAGTGAGGATGCTGCACGCCCGAGATAATGTATTGCCAGCGGTAGGCGCCCAGCACGCAGGCTTTGATGCGCGCTGTCTGATCGACATTGAATGAGCGCGAAACATGGCCAATAAAGTACTCGGCATCGGACGCCGATTGGGCCTGCAGGATGGCATCGACGGCCGCCACCAACGCTATCAGGTCGTTCACGGCCTGGTCGCACTCAGCCGGCGAAAGTTTCGCGTGCTCGGCCTTCCACTCCAGTTCATCGAGTACGACGTGGCGGCTTTCATCCATCCAGTGAAATTTGAAGACGTCCTTGAACAGCGGGCATAACTCCTCGCGCGGGGCGATGCTTTTCGCGTAGTGGGTTTGCACGAACAGCTCGATATGACAGGTCAGCGCGAGCACCGACCAGGTGCTGGACGCCAGTACCGCGCGCGCCACTTCGTTGGGATCGGCCACCTGACGATAGCCCGTTGGCAGTTGCCCGGCCATCATCGTCTCGATGCGCCGGAACAGCTCCTGATGCTTGATCTCGTCGTTGGAAAAACGCACCAGCGCTTCGAGTGCGAGTTGATCGTCGAACACATGGGCGCGACCTTGATCGAGCATTTTGGCGCTGATGAAACGCTCGACCAGGCCAAACAGATACGCATAGGTTCGGCCTTGGATCTGGCTGAGCAAACGCGCCTCGTCCGCGGCGAGGAAGGTCAGGCGGTCGACCTGCGACAGGCCGTCGGGCAAGAATTTGCGCGAGAAGTCGAACTGCCGATCCCGGAGCAAATCGCGATCGATCTGCCATTCGGCCTTCTTCGATGACCTGACCATTTGCGCGTAACGGGCGGCGTTGGCCGCATCCGGGTTGGGTAAGATTGCGACGGTATTCATATCGATCTCCGGCTTCTCTGTTCGAGTTGCAATGGGCGGTCCGGGTTGACGTCGGCGCCAATGGGTCCGCGTTGGTGCTAATCTAGGCCTCGCGCTCCAGGCGAAGAATGACCGGTGCGCCGGATTACCTGCTCGAAACTCCGGAACGGAGGGCTGGCAATTGCTCGATGCGCTTTCTGATGTACTGCGTGTGATCCGATTGTCTGGAGGGGTCTTTCTCGAGGCGCAATTCACTGCGCCCTGGTGCGTCAACGGAAGCCTTTCCGCGGACGATTGCCTGCCGTACCTGGCGGCCCCTCGACATATCATTGCCTCGCATTTTGTCGCCGTGGGGCACATGCAATTGCGCATTGGCGATGGCGCCACTCTCCACGTTCGCGAAGGCGAACTCATTCTGCTTCCTCGCAACGACGTTCATACCTTTGGCAGCGACCTGGGCATTGCGCCCATGCCCGCGCGCGAAGTCATCCAGCCGCCAGACGTTGGCAGCATTTCACGAATCAAATACGGCGGGGGCGGTGAAGCCACGCAGCTGCTGTGCGGCTTCCTCGGCTCGCAAACCCCGTTCAACCCGCTGCTTTCGTCGCTGCCACCGCTATTGAAACTGGACGTGCGCGCGACACCTTCGGGAGCCTGGATCGAAAGCTCGTTCCGTTTCGCGGTCAGCGAGATCGCGGCGGGGCGTGTCGGCTCGACTGCGGTCATCGCCAAGCTGTCGGAATTGCTCTTCGTCGAAGCGGTCAGCCAGTATGTCACCAGCCTCCCGGCCGAGCGGAGCGGGTGGCTGGCAGGGCTGCGAGACCCGCAAATCGGGCGCGCACTGGCGCTGCTCCATTCGCGTCCAACCGAAGGCTGGACGGCGCAAGCGCTGGCGCTGGAAGTGGGCATGTCGCGCTCGGTGTTCGCCCAGCGGTTCGCGGCATTGGTCGGACAGCCACCGATGCAGTACCTGACGCTCTGGCGCCTGCACGTGGCAGCGCAACAGCTGCGCGAAGGACGCGGCAATGTGGCGCAGATCGGCTTTGCCGTGGGCTACGAATCCGAAGCCGCGTTCAGTCGTGCCTTCAAGCGCCAGTTCGGCGCGTCCCCTGGCACCTGGCGCAGACAATCGACATGAGAGCCCTAGCCGCCTCCCTTCGCGATCAGGCATGATCGGGGCTATATGAACCGGGACTGCCCTGACCTATGCCCGTCGACCTGCAAGCGCTCTACCCCAAACTGATCCACCTGATGCTGGACACGGTGTTCGTGGTCGACAGGGATAACCAGATCGTATTCGTCAGCGATGCCTGTGAGGCACTGCTCGGTTACCGTGCCGACGAGCTGACCGGTACCCCGATCACCAACTATATGCACCCTGACGACCTGGCGATCACACGGGCCTCCATTGTCCGGGTCATGAATGGCCAGCCTCACGTCGACTTCCGCAACCGTTATATCCGCAAGGATGGCGGCATCGTCCACATCCTGTGGGCGGCCTTCTGGTCCGAGGAGGTGGGCGCGCGGATCGGTGTCGCACGCAACGTGACGGCCCTCTGGCAGGCCGAGGAGGAACTGCGTTTCCTTGCCCATCATGATCCCCTGACAGGACTGGCCAACCGGGCGCTGTTCAATGATCGCCTGGACACGGCCCTGCGCGCGGCACGCCGCCACAACAGCACGCTGGCCTTGCTGTTCCTGGATATCGATGACTTCAAGGGGATCAATGACGTCCATGGTCATGCCGCGGGCGATCGCGTGCTGTGCACGATTGCGCGACGGCTGGAAGGCTGCGTGCGCGAGACGGACACGGTGGCCCGAATGGGCGGTGATGAATTCACTGTGCTGCTGACGGACATCCAGTCCGAGGGCGCCGTCAGCGAGACAGTGGCGCGGATTCTCGCGGTCATGGCCGAGCCGCTGGACGCGCAATCCGGCGCAGCCAACATGCCGTCCTGCAGTATCGGCATCGCCTGTTATCCCGCGGACGGGGAGGATGCCGATACGCTGCTCAGCCAGGCGGATGACGATATGTACCGGATCAAACGGCAGCGTTCTGCGGCTGGGTGACGAGCCTTAGCGCCGCGCAGACAGTTGCTGCGGCGCCAGGAATGCATCGTGGAAGTAGTTACGGAACGCTTGCATGGCCGGGCTGAAATCGCGCTCGCGGTGCCAGGCCAGGCCGACGCTCATGGGCGTTACCTTGTCGGTGACGGTCAGGGTTTCGATGCGCTTGCCTTCCAGCGACCAGGGGCGGTGCACCAGGTCCGAGAGGATCGCCACGCCGCTGCCATTGGCGACCATGCTGCGCACCGCTTCGACCGAACTGGTGCGCACCCGCACGTTGGGCTGCTGGTGTGCGTGTTCCCAGTAACGCATGGCGCTCTGTTCGGCTTCGTCGACCGTCAACAGGATATAGGGCTCCCGCGCCACGTCAGCCAGGCTGATGGCGGAACGTTCGAGCAGCGGATGATGGCTGGGCAGCCATAACCGGCGTTCGGAGTTGAAGAGGGTTTCCGAGACGATGTCCGGGTGCGTGAGGTTGGCGGTGAGCAGCACCGCCATGTCGAACTTTCCTTCCAGCAGGCCTTGCTCGATGGCCGTGCGTTCCTGTTCGTGGACCTCGATGGCCACATCCGGATGCCAGTGCTCCAGCCGTTGCAGATGGTGTGGCAGGAAGTAGCCGATCACCGTGTAGCTCGCGGCCAGACGCAGCACGCCACTGGCGCGGACGTCCGGCAGCGGGCTGTTCAGCGCGTCGTCGACGCTGCGCAAGATCACGTAGGCTCGGTTGAGAAAATGCCGCCCGGCATCGGTCAGGCTCATGCCCTGGGCCGAGCGCTGGAACAACAGCGTGCCGAGCATGGCTTCCAGTTCCTTGATCGCGGTGGTCACCGCGGATTGGGAAATGTTCAGGTGAATGGCCGCCTGGGAGATTTGCCCGATCTCGGCGGTGGCGACGAAATAGCGGACCTGGCGCAGGGTCAGTGACATGAAATACTCCGATCAACGAGGTATCTGTTTTTCAGAAGATGGCCTATCTGATAATAGATCTTCCCAAGGGGTTGGCTGGAATTTAACGTGGTCTGCATGAAGTCACAAGCGTCAGGAGCAAGCGTCATGCAGGCAGTAGATTTCAACTCGGACATGGGCGAAGGCTTCGGTCCATGGACCATCGGCGACGGCGTCGACAATGAGCTGATGGCCTTCATCAGCTCGGCCAACGTCGCCACCGGTTTTCATGCCGGCGACCCCGGCACCATGCGTCGCACCGTCGAACAGGCCAAGCGCCTGGGCGTGGCCGTTGGCGCCCACCCGGGGTTTCGCGACCTGGTCGGGTTCGGCCGCCGGCACATCAATGCACCGGCCCAGGAACTGGTCGACGACATGCTTTATCAACTCGGCGCCCTGCGTGAACTGGCCCGGGTCCAGGGCGTGGCGCTGCAACACATCAAGCCCCACGGCGCGCTGTACATGCACCTGGCCCGGGACGAGGAGGCCGCCCGTTTGCTGGTGGAGAATCTCCAGCGCCTGGAGCCCGAGTTGCTGCTGTATTGCATGCCCGGCTCGGTGATCTGGCGTGTCGCCCGGGAACTCGGCCAACCGGTGATTCGCGAGTTCTACGCCGACCGGGAGTACGACCTCAGCGGTTCCATCGTATTCACTCGTAACGTACGCGCCTACGACCCGACCCAGGTGGCCGCGCGGGTGCTGCGTGCCTGTCAGGAAGGCGTGGTGCGCACGGTCGAGGGCGAAGACCTGGCGATCGAATTCGATTCCATTTGCTTGCACAGCGATACGCCCGGTGCGCTGGCGTTGGTTGAAGCCACGCGCCGCGCCCTTGATACCGCAGGGATCAAGGTTCGCGCACCGCGCTAAATCAGCACGAGTCACCGGGCACACAGACGCCCGGGATTGCATATCGATTCATTTTTGCCTGCCTTTCTACAACTATTCCAAGAGGAACAGACATGGCCGAACATACTGTCATTACCCCATTGCCAGGGACCTTCTACCGCAAGGCCACTCCAGAATCGGCGAACTTCGTCGAGGAAGGCGCACAGGTCGGCGCCGACACCGTGATTGGCCTGATCGAGGTCATGAAGCAGTTTTCCGAACTGACCGCCGGGACGGCTGGTCGCCTCAGCGCCTTCCTGGTTGAAGACGGTGATCCGGTGGAACCGGGTCAGGTCGTCGCAACACTCGACGGCGAGTGAGGTGTGATCATGACCCAAGGTATTCGTAAATTATTGATCGCCAACCGTGGCGAAATCGCTGTGCGGATCATCCGCGCCGCCAAAGAGTTGGGGATTCCCACCGTGGCCGCCTGCAGCGAAGCGGACGTCGACTCCCAGGCCGCGCGTTTGGCCGACGAGGTGCACATCCTCGGCCCGGCCCGCGCCGACAAGAGTTACCTGAACGTCGAGGCATTGCTCGGCGCGCTGACGGCCACGGGGGCCAATGCGGTCCATCCCGGTTATGGCTTTCTCTCGGAGAACGCCGACTTCGCCGAAGCGGTACTCGCGGCCGGGGCGATTTTCGTCGGGCCGAGTCCGCAGACGATTCGGCGCATGGGCGACAAGGCCGAGGCGCGGCGCACCGCGCAAGAAGCAGGCGTACCGGTGGTGCCGGGTTCGCCCGGTGAACTGTTCGACGTCGAATCAGCGCTCAAGGCGGCCGAGTCCGTCGGCTTTCCATTGTTGATCAAAGCCTCGGCCGGCGGCGGTGGACGGGGTATTCGCCTGGCGGAAAACGCCCAGCAACTGAGCGAAGAATTTCCCCGTTCCCAGCGCGAAGCCCAGGCGGCGTTTGGCAACGGTGCGGTGTACCTGGAGCGCTTCATCGGCAGGGCACGGCACATCGAAGTGCAAGTGCTGGGCGATGGCAAGCACGCAGTGCATTTGTTCGAACGCGAATGCTCGTTGCAGCGTCGGCGGCAGAAGATCTTTGAAGAAGCGCCGTCACCGGTCCTCAACCCGCAGCAGCGCGAGACGCTGTGCGCCAGTGCCGTGCGCCTGACCGAGTCCCTCGGCTACAAAGGTGCGGGGACCCTGGAGTACCTGTACGACGATGCCACCGGCGAGTTTTTCTTCATCGAGATGAACACGCGTATCCAGGTGGAACACCCGGTCAGCGAGTTGATCACCGGCATCGATCTGGTCCAGGCCATGCTGCGCATTGCTGGCGGCGAACCCCTGGGCCTGAAGCAAAGCGATATCCAGCTCAATGGCGCCGCGCTGCAAATGCGCTTGAATGCCGAAGACCCGGCGCGGGATTTCTTCCCCAGTCCCGGCCTGGTCGAGTCACTGGCCTGGCCGCAGGGCGAGGGTGTGCGTGTCGATACCCATCTCTATCAAGGCTACCGCGTGCCGCCATACTATGACTCGCTGTTGGCCAAGCTGATCGTGCATGGCAGCGACCGCGCGCAAGCCCTGGCCCGTGCGCGCATCGCCGTGGCGCAAACCACGCTGACCGGCATGGCCAGCACCTTGTCGCTGCACGCCCAATTGCTGGAACAACCGTGGCTGCACAGCGCCGACTTTCACACCGGCACCCTGGAAACCTGGCTGGCCGAACGCCGCAGCGGAGATCAAGCATGAACAATCCAATCCGCTACAGTTTCGGTGCCGACGAGCATCTGTTCGCCGAAGTCAGCGACAGCATGTCCCTTGAAGCCTTCTTCAAGGGCATGGCGGTCACCCGCGCGGTGGAGCGCCTGGCGCTGGATGGCGTTCTGGACGTGTGCCTGGCCAACGCTTCCTTCCAGATTCGCTTCGACCCGGACCGCATCGCACCTCACGCCTTGCTCGAGGCCGTGCAGGGAGCCGAGGCAGAGGCGATCGCCGAACGCACCTTGCACACCCGGATCATCGAGATCCCGGTGCTCTACAACGATCCCTGGACCCATGAAACCCTGATGCGCTTTCGCGACCGCCACCAGGACCCGAGCGCGACGGACCTGGAGTACGCCGCGCGGATCAACGGCCTGACGGATGTCGATGCGTTCATCGCCGCCCACAGTGGTGCGCCGTGGTTCGTGTCGATGGTCGGCTTCGTCGCGGGCCTGCCGTTCATGTTCCAGATGGTCGAGCGCCAGCGTCAGCTGCAGGTGCCCAAATACCTGCGGCCCCGCACCGACACGCCGAAATTGACCCTGGGTCATGGCGGCTGCTTCGGCTGCATCTACTCGGTGCGTGGTGCTGGCGGTTACCAGATGTTCGGCGTGACGCCGGCACCGATTTACGACCCGCAGCAGAACCTGGCGTACTTGAAAGAGCACATGGTGTTCTTCCGTCCCGGCGACATCGTGCAGTTCAAGCCGATGGACCGCGAGGCCTATGACGTTGCCGTGGCCGATGTGGAAGCGGGGCGCTTCGATCTGCGGATTCGTCTGGTGGAGTTTTCCCTGGATGCCTTTCTCGCCGATCCCGTCGGCTATCCCAAGTCGCTGCAGGAGGTGCTGGCATGATCAAGGTACTCAAACCCGGCCTGGCCACCTCGGTACAGGACCTGGGCCGCGAAGGCTACTACCACCTGGGCATCCCGCCCTCCGGCGCGCTCGACCAGTACGCGTTGAGCGCAGCCAACCAACTGGTTGGCAACCCGGCCGGCGCGGCGGCGCTGGAATGCACGTTGCTCGGCCCGGAGCTTGAGTTTGCCCAGGACGCGTTGGTGGCTGTGTGCGGGGCGCACATGACGCCGCGGGTCGATGGCGTGGACATGCATCACGACACGGCGTTCACGGTGAAGGCCGGGCAAGTGCTGCGTTTTGACTTTCCCAAGGCCGGTGCGCGTGCCTATCTGGCGGTAGCCGGCGGGATCGATGTGCCGCTGGTGCTCGGCAGCCGTTCGACCTATGCGCTGGGCGGGCTTGGCGGTTTCCAAGGGCGTCGCCTGATCGCCGGCGATGAGCTGCCGGTGGGCATCGCCAGTGGCAAAAGTCGCGCCGGCGCCAGTTTGCCGATGGCGTTGCGCCAATCGCTGGGTGGCGAAATCACCCTGCGCGTGGTGCCGGGGCTGTACTACGACCGTTTGACGCCAGCGGCGGCGGACAGCTTTTTCGCCGAGGCCTGGACCGTGGGTTCCGAGGCGGACCGCATCGGCTACCGCTTCAAGGGCGGCAGCGCGCTGAGCTTTCAGCCGCGCGAGCAACCGTTCGGGGCCGGTTCCGACCCCTCGAACATCGTCGACAGTTGCTACCCGATCGGCTCGATCCAGGTGCCCGCCGGTCTCGAACCGATCGTGTTGCACCGCGATGCGGTGTCCGGTGGTGGCTACGCGATGATTGGCACGGTGATCAGCGCCGACCTTGATCTGATTGGCCAGATGCAGCCCAATCAGAAGGCCCGTTTTGTCGCGGTCACCCTGGAACAAGCACTGCAAGCACGACGTTCCTACAAGAAAAAACTCAGCTGCCTGAGCAAGCTGTTCCCTTCCTGATTCTGCCCGCCGCACGCGCGGGTCATGCCAAACGGTAAGCCAACGCCGCACTTCGGTGCGGTGGCGGCTGCCCGCGCTTCAACCTTTGACTGATTCTGGAGTTCACGCATATGGCTGCTTTATCGCAATCGAGTCAAACCGGGCAAGACCCGGCCAATTGCCCTGTCGCGCCCCAGGCACGCATGGGCCGGTTGTCACTGACCATGGCCTGGTGGGCAGTGTGCAGTGCCATGTTCTACATCGTGGTGGGGGCTTCATTGGCGCTGTCCTACGGCGCCCGCAATGCATTGATCGGCATGCTGTTGTCGGTGATCAGCTACGGCCTGGTCAACGCTGTACTCAGCCGCTTCGCGATCCGCAGCGGTTTGTCCGTGGCCTTGTTTTCGCGGTTGCTGTTTGGCAGCACGGGGGCGTGCCTGGCCACCTTGATCTTCTTCTCCACGGCGATCTATTACGCGGTGTTCGAGGGCTCGGTGATCGCCGTGGCGCTCAATCATCTCTACCCGGAACTGGTCTATCCGCTGGCCGCGCTGCTGGTGGTGCTGTACAGCGTGCCGATGATCCTGGGCAGCGTGCAGCACTGGCTGGACAAGCTCAATGGTGTGTTGTTGCCGGTCTACCTGGGTGGCTTGCTGGTGGCGGTGGGGCTGTCGATCAGTCGTTATGGCTACCAGCCGCAATGGCTGGATTTCGGCCCGGCGACGCCCAGCGCGACGGGCTGGTGGGATTGCTTCGTCGCCTACATGGGCGTCTGGGTGTTGATGCTGTTCACCTTCGACTATGCGCGTTTCGGCAAGCCCGAGGATGCCGGCTACCACGGTCGCTGGAACTTCGGCATGCCGTTCTACGCGGTGACGTTTTTGCTCAACGGCGCGGCTGGCATCTACCTGGTCAGCAGCATTCCCCATGAAGGCGCATTGAATGAAGTGTCGGTGGTCATGGCGATCCTGCAGTTGATGGGCCTGTGGGGGCTGTTGTTTGTCTGGGCCACGCAAACCCGCATCAATACCGCCAATTACTACCTGGCAACGCTGAACATGCAGGCATTCTTCGGGCGTTTTGGCGTGCGTGGTTCGTACCTGGTATGGGCCTTGGCGGTGGGGGTGATCGTGTACGGCCTGATGCTCGCCGACGTGTTTGCCTACCTGCTAAAGGCGTTGGCCTACCAGGGCATTTTTGTGGTGGCCTGGGTTGGTGTGGCGTTGGCGCAGATTCTTTATGGACGTAGCGACGAGGTGGCGCTGGAGCAGGTGGCCGCCTTCAATCCGGTGGGGCTGACGGCCTGGTTTGGCGCGACCGCGGCGGGACTCGCGTTGATGTATTGCGGGGGTGGCCTGGGCAGTTTTTCTGCCCCCTCGACCGTGGTATTGGCGTTTGCGCTGCAGGCCGGTTTGTCACGCCGCAGCCGGGTGCGCCTGCAGTTGGCGCAGTAGGGGAGAAACGCGGGTGCCTTGTCCATAGGGCACCCGCGGCAGTGTCACGACAGGCGTGATTCGCCTGTCGCGCGGCTCAAGTTTCCGGCAGCCACGCCGATGCGCGAAAACACCAGCCAGACAAACAGCAGCACGCTCAAGCCAATCAGGATCGATGCCACGCCAATCAGTGGCTCGAACGCCGCGAAGCCTTTCAGGCGCAGGGTCAGGGCGCCGAGCATCACCGGCACACCCAGGTTGTAGGTCCAGAACTGCACGGCGGCAATGCGACCTTCGGTCATGCACGGGTGCAGTGTGGCGATGACGCCGAACAGGGCCATCGACACCCATCCCAGCAGATTGACATGGGCATGTACCGCGAACAGCGAGTGGTCGCCGGAGGCGCCCATGGCCACCCCCAGCACCACGCCAACGGCGAAGTAGAGGGCTGCGAGCCGAAACCAGGTCCGCGAACGGGGAGTGTGATTCATGGCATTGACCTCAAGCGCCCTGAGGCGCGCTCAGTTGCTGGAAAATCCCTGAAATCGTGATGCCCGCAGGTGCGGTGGCAGGTCCGGTGCCGTGGGTCTATTATGAGACGCGAGTCTCATTACAAGGCAAAGTATCATTTATTCCATGTCCAGTTCCCAGTCAAGCCCGTCGGTCGGCGGCGGCGATCCAAAAGGCCGCGTCAACCAGAAGCTGCGTACCCGCCAGGCGCTGATCGACGCCGCCATCGCCTTGCGCGACGAGGGCCACCAGCCCACGGTGGCGCAAGCGGCCGAGCGCGCCAGGGTCTCGCGCGCCACAGCCTATCGCTACTTTCCCACGGTCGAGGCGTTGATCAGCGAGACGGCGGCCGATCGTGACATGCCGCCGCTGGAGCGCATCTGGCGGCCCGGCCAGGATCCGGTCAAGGGCATCGGCCTGGCAGCGAACGCGTTGAACAAACTCCTGCTCGACGACGAAGTCGGCCTGCACGTGATGGAGCGTTCGTTCATGACGGTGTGGCTCGACAACGCGTCCCACGAGCCCCTGCGGCCGGGTCGACGCCTGGGCTACATCGAGCCGATCGTCGACTCGCTGAAGGACGTGCTTGCCCCGAGGGCGCGCAGACGCCTGAAGCAGGCGCTGTCGATCGTCATGGGCACCGAGGCCTTGATCGCCGTGCGCGATATCAGTGGCGCGAGCCTCGAAGAATCACTCGACGCCAGCGCCTGGGCAGCGCGGGCGCTGGTTCGCCAGGCACTGGCGGAGGCTGAAAAAGCGCGACGAAAGCGAGATGAAACGGGGGGACTGATGCCAATCAAACAGGCCTGACGATGACCCTGTGGAGAGGGAGCTTGCTCCGGCTACACACGAGCACGGGACGTTTGAACGGGAGCAAGCTCCCTCGCCACAGGGTCATCGTTTTCTGTTTGGTTGAGGAGTATGCGAAATCGGAGAGAGAGTAGCTGTTGGCCATCACTGGTGAAGTGCGCGATGGCGTGGGTGGCGAACAATGTCAGATTTGGAGGCAACTAATGCGCAATTGGCGCAGGGCGACGCGAAGCGTCTCGGGATGCGTCCCACGCAGAGCGTGGGAAGGATCAATTCCACCCGCCAAAAACTTGCGTCAATCCGGCTTCTCTTGATCGTCCGGCACGTCCTTCCAGCTGTCATCGGGATCGAAGCGTTTCATCGTCTGCGCCAACTTTTCCCCACCGGGTCCCAGGTCCTTTTCGAAGACCTGACCATCGTGACTGATCATGAAACTCATCACCCCGGTTTCACCGTATTTCGCCGGCCAGGCGATCAGGGCGAAGCCCCGGCTCATCTTGTCGCCGATCAGGTAGCTGTAGGCCCCGCCCGGTGCCGAAGGACCCTGGCCCAGCAGGATGCGAAAGTGGAAGCCATGCCAGGGCTCGCCGGCAATGGTCTTGCCGAACTCGGAGCCCAACGGGCTGATCTGCCCGCTGTCATCGTCGGCCCAATAGAGTCCGTCGTGCTGGCCGGGGGTGCTGTAGATATTCTGCGCATACTCGAGTGCGCCGTCACCGTCACGATCCACCGAGGCATAGTCCATCTGGGCGTCGTGATAGGCCAGTGCCGCTTGCACCGCGGCCAGTTCGTTGCGGCCAATTTGCCGTGCACGGATTTCGCCACTACCGCCCTTGACGTCGAAGCGCCAGCCGTTCGCGCTTTTAACGATGGGAATAGGCAGCGTCCAGTGATCACTTCCCACCGATAGAATCGCCTTGTTGTCAGCGGTTTTTTCAATCTGGTGTTGTTGGTGGTATTGCTTGAGGAACGCCTCCACGTCTTCGCGTTCCGCGCCGTTGCGGGGGATGAAACTGCGCCAGTTTTCACCCAGCAACTCGGTCAGGCGTTTCTGATCGGCGTTTTTCGTACCCAGTGCTTCGACGAACGCTTGAGCGGCTTTTTCCGGTGTTGGAAAATCCTGCTGCGCCGTCGCGATGCACGACCAGGCCAGGCCAACGGTGATCGCCAAGGCATGCACAAACACGCCCCTTGTCTTTACTCGAGGATGGTTATTCAACGGCGGCCCCCCCTTGAACGCGCTGGTGGACTGGACGGCCGACTGACCTGGTGGCCGGCGGCTCGCGAGGCGTTGGGGCGCTGATAGGAAGCCTGGCTGGCCCGGCCGCGATTGGCTTGAACGTTGGCCTGGGACGGTGAACGCGCGCCGGCAAAGGCATTGTTGCGGGCACTGCCTCTATTGACGGCCGGTGTGGTCTGGCGTTTTTGCGTCGTCTGGCGTGCCTGCGTGCTGCGTTGATTCGCCTGATTCCTGGTTTGCTGAGTCCTTGGCTGCTGATTTCTCGCCTGCTGATTCTCCCGAGTGTTCCGGGCAGTGCCCTGGCTTCTGTCGGTCGCCCTCGGTCTTTCTGCACCGGCCTGCATCCGGTTGCTGGCCGAGGTCCGGGACTGGGCTTCGCGCGCCCGGTCACGGGCCTCCAGATTGCTGGTGGCGGGTCGTTCGATACCGTGCCGGTCCATTGAATTGCGGGCATTTTCACGGGCCTGGGTGCGCTGGGTGTTGTTGTCGCCGCGATAGGCCTGCCGCTGGTTGGCACCGTCCAGCTGCCGGCCGTACTGTTCGCGGCTCCTGTTGTCTCGATAGGGCACGCCATTGCGATGCGCAGAGTTGTGCTGCCATTTATTCTGATTGTTGCCGATTCGGTTGTTGGCGTTGATGTTGTTGTAGCGATTGACGTCGATGTCGACGTCGTTATTGCCCCAGTCACAGTCGCCCCACAACGCTCCGACGATCGCCACCCCGGTACCAAACGCCAGCCCGGCCATCAGCGCCTGGCCCGGGTAATAGGCGGGCGGCGGTGGATAGTAGGCAGGAGGTGAAGCGGGATAGGCCCAGGTGCCGTAGGTGGTTGTCGGGTTGTAGGTGGGGACATACACCACCTGCGGATCGGCGGGCTGGATGATGATGGTGGAGCTGCTACTGGCTGGAGCCTCAGCCGGCGCCGCAGTCGTGGTCGTGGCAGCCGGTGCGGGGGCCGCCGGCGCCACATTCTGGATCGTCACGTTCTGGTACTGGTTGCTCTGCAGGTTGCCGGCTGCCTGAGCCTGATGACGCAAGCGCTGCACCCCGTTCATGAGATCGTCGGGCTGCGCCAGGAAGGCATCACCCAGGTGTTGCACCCAGACGGGGTCCTGCCCCAGCGTCGCCAACACCTGCGGGAAGGCAACCAACGCCTGGACACTCGGGTCCCAAGGCTGGTTCGCCACTTGCTTGACCGCATCATCGCCCTTGGCGTCCGGATGGGCCTTGGACCAGGTGACCGCCTCGGCGACTTCCCCAGGGTAGGTGGACGCCATCAGTACCTGCGCCAGCAGCGGGTCCGGGTAGAGCGCAATGGGTGCCAGCATCTGGTCCAGCTGTTCCTGGGTAAATACGGGGTCTTTGGCGGGCGCCGCGACCGGCGCCGCACTGGGAGGATTGGCTGGCGGGGAACCGGCTGTACCCGCTGACTGCGCCATGAAGGGAGATCCGCTCAGTATAAGGACCGCTGACAACGCGTAAAAAAATGGAATGCGCATCACAGCTCCCTGTGGTCAGGCAGATTGCAATAAGTGGATCAATGCCAGGAAATGCCAGCCGACTGTGCAAACCCCGGACCCCAGCGTCGACGCCGTCCATTGATAGTAGCAAACAAAAAAAATCTGCTCGCAATACCTTCGGCTCCGAGGCCGATAGTCCCTCCAAGCCAACTTTTCCGGCCCGTGCTTGTGGGACAGCCCGGTGCGTACTATCGTCAAACATCCACATTTGCAGTGCTGTTTTTCAGGGCGCCGGCATCCAATTCAGCCTCCAGGCGCGAGAAGTCCTGAGCCATTCTGCCCATCCAGAAAAGGTAGCGCACATGAACCAGGCAGTGGGGTACTTCACTAAACGCGTCATTGCCGGCTTGCTGGTGATCATCCCCATCTACCTCGCCATCCTGGTCTTGCTCAAGGGCATGAAGTCCCTCGGGCAACTGGTCCGACCGTTTACGAAGCTGCTTCCGGAATGGCTGCCTGCCGAGCAACTCCTGTCATTGATACTGGTGTTGGTGATCTGCTTCCTGATCGGCGTGGCGCTGCGCACCCGATTGGGCGAGATAGCCCGCAAACGGGTAGAAACGGGCGTGTTCGAACGCATACCCGGCTATGGCTTGTTCCGCAGCCTGACCCAGCAGATAGCGGGAGACAGTCGCCAGACCGTGTGGAAGCCCGCGCTGGTCGAGATCGAAGACGCCCTGGTCCCGGCGTTCATCATCGAAGTGTTCGACGATGGCCGCTACACCATCTTCGTCCCCTCGGTACCCACACCCCTGGCCGGCGCAATCTACATCCTCGAGCCGAGCCGGGTGCATCCTCTCGACGTGTCCTTTACCGACACGTTCAAAGTCATCTCCAAATGGGGCGCGGGCGCCAAGGACCTGGTGGCGGCCATGGAAAAAGCTGAAAACCGGGGTGGGCCTGGAGTGGCGGTGAACAAGATGGATGCGGTGCCTTGATAGACAGGTAAAACGCAGTGAACACGAAAAAGCCCGGCTGATCAGGCCGGGCTTTTTGTTGGGTACTGCGGTGTAGCGATGGGGTCAGGCGACGGTGTTGCCTTGCAGACGGTCCGAACCATCGGCAGCGACGCGATTTTCGATCAGGCGGTCAGAACCACCCTCAGCCACTCGGCTTTCAATCAGACGATCCGAGCCACCTTCAGCGACAACAGGCGCAACAGAGGTAGCGGCAAAAGCGTTAACTGCAAAAACCGAGAAAGCGATGCTGAGGAGGATTTGGCGTTTCATGATCGTGTACTCCGGGGTGTTGTTGGTTGGTATGGGGCTGATGTTACGCCGCGGAGTTTTTAAGAGAACTTCATTGACGTGATTGTGAACATCGATGGTATTGATGGGGCCAGAAGCCCACCCGTTGTGGGCGTGATGATGTGGCGCCGAGCATTGATTACATTGCGCACCAATTGTAATGCGCGATCACTAATCCTGTAGGAGCCGGCTTGCTGGCGATCACGCCGGTACAGTCGACAAAGTCTTCGCCTGACAATCCGCAAGCGCCAGCAAGCCGGCTCCTACAGATCTGCGTAAGCCCTCGGCGTCCATTTTTATTCACGCCGCAGATTCAAGGGGACATCCATTACCTCAGAATCAGGTTTCGGGCAATTGCGCCGACCAGTGTTTCATCTCCTCGGCAATAAAATGCTTAACCAGATCGCTATACAATTTCTCGATCGCATCCGGGCTCAGACCTTCGGCCTCAGCCCACGCCCACGTATCGCCAGCATCGAATAGAACCGCTCCCGGGCACGCACCGAAGCCACAGAGGTCTTAATGCCTATGTAGGAGCGAGCTTGCTCGCGAAAAACCCAAGGATGTCGCAAGTATCCGGTCACGTAATATCGTTCATGATCTTTTCGCGAGCAAGCTCGCTCCTACTCATCCACGCTAACACCCGAACCCCCAAGTTCCTTCGGCACATCCTTGAACTTGGGCAACCCATCTTTGATGCGCAACACCGACTCCTGATAATGGACATGCACTCCTGGCGAATACTCAAGATCCGGGATGACCGCGGCATACACATCGATCAGCCCCATCCCCGGATGTTCGGTGAACAGATGCCCGCCGCATGTCTTGCACCACTTGCGGTAACTCTGTGGGGTCTTGTTGTAGGTGCCGATGTTGTCGGCGCCGAGAGTCACATGCACCGCCTCGGGTTTCCACAGGGTGAAGGCATTGACCGGCCCTGCGGACCAATGCCGGCACGACTCGCAATGGCAATAGCCCATCCCGGCCGGCTCTCCGCTGACGGTGAACTCGACTGCACCGCAAAAACAACTGCCTTTGTAAGACCGTTCAATGTTCATGGCATGACTCCTTGATCAATGGTCAGGCGATACCGACATCAGACAAAAGTTACCTGCCTTCACCCGTCGATGTAATGCACCGAGGTCGCCGGCGTACGCCGCACCCGCAGTTCGAAGATGTCCGGGCGCGCATAGTGCCCGGTGACGTCGAGCGCCCGCCGTGCTGGCGCCACGAGTGACACGTCGATGTCCGCATACAGGATGCCTGCCTCCCGGTGCAACGGACCGGCCACGATCCGGCCTTGCGGATTGACCACTACCGAGTCGCCGTCGTTGATCCACTCGTCCGGATCGGCAAACAGTTGCGCACGCGCCGGGAAGTCATCGGGAATGTCGCTGCCACGCAGCGCGGTGCCACTGCCGAGCACCCAGCAGCGGCCTTCGAGTGCGATGTGACGCATCGTGCTGATCCAGCCCTCGCCGGTGTCGTAGGTGGGGGCGACGTAGATTTCCACCCCTTGGGCATACAGCGCATAGCGCGCCAGCGGCATGTAGTTCTCCCAGCAGATGAGCGCGCCCACGCGGCCGACCGGTGTATCGACCGCACGCAAGCCAGACGCATCACCGAAGCCATGCACCATGCGCTCGGGATTGGTGGGCATCAGCTTGCGGTGGCGGTTGAGCACGGCGCCGCTCGCGCCGATAACGACTACGCTGTTATAGAGCGTGCCGCCGCCATTGCACCGGTCGCATTCATTGATGCCGCAGACGATCGTCACGGCGTGGACCCTGGCGGCCTCGCACAATTGGCACAGATCACCGTTGGTGATATCGACGGCGTTGGCCAGCAGCCGCGAGTGCAACTGACCCACTACAGCGCCGTCCTTTCCCGCCGCCAGCCGCCAGATCCATGACGGGTAACCTGGAATGAACGATTCGGGCAAAACGATCAGCGAGGCGCCCACCGCCGCAGCCTCAGCGACCGATTGCACGGCCCGGGCGATCGTCGCGCTGCGATCGAGCAACACGGGCGGGCGCTGAATGATGGCGATCTTGGTCATGGCGTTCTCCTGGGGCGGTTGGCTGTCGCAGACTTGAGCCTGCGCGTGGCGAAGTCGCGCGGCTAGTTCAGAATCTGAAGCGTTGTGACAGTGGGAGTGCAGGCGATGGACGAAAGCTACGGTCAGTTCTGCACGGTCGCGCGCGGTGCTGAAGCACTGTGCGAGCGCTGGACACCCTTGGTCGTGCGCGAGTTGCTGTGCGGCAGCAAACGCTTCAATGAACTGCACCGCGGCGTACCCCGGATGTCCACCAACCTGCTGGCGCAGCGGCTGCGCCATCTGGAAGAAATCGGTGTGGTGCACCGCACCGCTGTTGGCAAAGTCTGGGAATACAGCCTGACCGAAGCGGGTGAGGAACTGCGCCCCATCATCATGGCGCTGGGGCACTGGGGCGCGCGCTGGATCGGCAGTCGCCTGCGCGATGACCAACTCGACGCGGGCCTGCTCATGTGGGACGTGCGCCGGTTCGTGCGCATCGAGACATTCCCGGCGCGGCCGGTGGTCATCCAGTTCAAGTTCCGCGACGCGCGACCCGGCGAGCAGCAATGGTGGCTCGTGGTCGAAGAGGGCGTGGCAGACCTGTGCCGCGACGATCCCGGGCGCCAATTGACGCTCGTCGTCGACTCCAGCGTGCGCGCGTTGACCGAGGTGTGGGCGGGTGACCGTACACCTAAGGAGGTGCTCCAGTCGGGAGAGCTGCGTGTAGATGGCGCAGCGCTGGATGCGCAAAGCCTGTGGTGTTGGCTGGGTACGAGTGCGTTTGCCAGTACTCGCAGTGCTGCGCGCTAGCCTTCATACGAAAACCGCTACAGCCCACTAAACATCCCGATAATCACAGCATTAACCAGATCAATGAAAAACCCACACACCAGCGGCACGATAAGAAACGCCTGATGCGCCGCACCGTACTTCTGAGTCACGGTGGTCATATTTACGATGGCGGTCGCGGTAGAGCCGAGCGCAATCCCGCCAAAGCCTGAAGCGATCACGCTGGCTTCATAATTTCGACCCATGAAGCGAAACACCACAAAATACGTATAGAGCACGGTCAGCAGTATCTGCAAGGTCAACGCGCAAGCAATGAACAGCAGAGCGCCGCTGAGCTGCCACAACTGCAAACCCATCAGCGCCATGGTCAAGAACATCCCCAGACAGACATCGGAGATCAGCGACAAGCCCTGGCTGGCACCGCTCCAGGACTTCAGGCGCTGCTCGCCGATCAGTGCCTGGACGAGGTGGTGAATGACGATACCGGCGAACAGGCAACTGACGAACTTGGGCAGGGTGATCCCGCTGTCGACGAGGACCAGGTTGAGTCCGTAGCCCAGCATCAAGGTCAGGTTGAGCCACATCCACGCCCAGAGCACGTCGTAATAGTCCAGCGGCTTGCTTTGCTGCTGTTCAAGAATGCCGACTTCCAGCCCCGCATCTCGGGAGGGCGTGAGTTGATAACGACGGATCAACCGGTTGGCGATAGGACCGCCGATCACACAGGCGGCAATCAGGCCGACGGTGTTGCTGGCGATCCCCAATTCGTGCGCGTTCTGTATGCCCAGCTTTTCAACGAACAGCGGTGCCCAGGCCAGGCTGGTGCCAATCCCACCCGTGAGGGAAATGGAACCCACCATCAGGCCGGCTTTCGGATCAAGCCCGAATACCTCGGCCACCCCCATGCCCAGCGCGTTTTGCAGGAAGATAAACACTGTGGCGAGCGCCAGCAGAATCATCAGCGGCCACCCACCCTTGATCAACTGGCGCATGTCCGACTTCAAGCCGATGCCGGCAAAGAAGTACAGCAGCATGGTGTCGCGTACTTGCAGGTCGAATTCGACCTGGATGTTGAGACCGAAGTACAACAAACTCGTGACTGCCGCACAGACAAAACCGCCGACCACCGATTCGGGAATACAGTATTGGCGCAGCAAGGTGCTGTGCTGGACCAGCGTCTTGCCCAGGAAGAGCAGCAGGATGGCGAGCGTGAAACTCACCAGGCCATGAACAGCAAAGAGTTGGGCGGTCATCTATAGCCTATTGAAAAACCTGAAAAAAATATTATCCAGAGCTAATCTCACTGGTTTCAGACCTGAGTCAATGAAAGTGCAGATCGTGGATCAGGCCGGACTCGGCTAAGGTAGTGCTGGCAAACATCCCTGTCGTTGACCGTGTGCCGGAGTGAGTCAAGCAGCTGATCCCGGATCACGCAAACAACGCAATGGGTACCTGTATTCATTCCTGGAGCCTGGCATGAAAGTTGGCGTGATCTCCGATACCCACGGCTTGCTCCGTGCCGAAGCCCTTGCGGCATTGCAGGGCTGTGAACGGATCATTCACGCGGGTGACATCGGCAAGCCGCAAATCCTTGAACAACTGGCGGCGATCGCGCCCCTGCATGTCGTGCGCGGGAACAATGACCAGGCGATCCCGTGGGCGGAGCACATCGCCGATCACCTGAGTTTCGACCTCAATGGATGGTTGACCTTGCTGGTCCATGACATGGCCGATGTTCCGGCGATACTGGATGCAGGTACGAGATTGGTGATTACCGGGCATTCCCACAAACCACGCATTGAATGGCGCGGCGAACGGCTATTCCTTAATCCGGGTAGCGCGGGGCCGCGGCGGTTCAAGCTGCCGGTGACGTTGGCGTTGCTTGAAGTGGAAGAGGGCCTGATTGAGCCTCGGTTGGTTTCGTTGTTGGAATAAGCGTTTTCGGGAAGGCTGGCAGTTCAGCGTTTATAGAGCAGTGCATCAACCACAACGCCAAACGCTGACGAATGCTCACGGCGATTCGGATAGTAAAGATGGTAGCCCGCGAAGGGTTGGCACCAGTCCTCAAGTACTCGCACCAGATTGCCGTCAGCCAACTCCTTGGCGACCATATCTTCAGGCAGAAACCCTAAACCACATCCCGCCACAGCCGCACGCAGGATCGGCACGCTGCTGTTGAAGGTCCATTGCCCCTCGACGCGCGCCTTGAGTTCGTGTCCGTCCTTCTCAAAATCCCACTGCATCAGGCTCCCATGGGTGGGCAGGCGCAGATTGATGCAGTTGTGCGCAGCCAGGTCTCCTGGTTCCCTGGGAATGGCTCTGTGTTTGAAATACTCGGCAGAGCCTACGACCGCGATGCGCAACGGCGGGCCGATCGGCACGGCGATCATGTCCTTGGCCACCTGATCGCCCAGGCGCACGCCGGCGTCGAAGCGCTGTGCGACGATGTCGGAGAGGGCGTAGTCGACGGTGATTTCGACCTTGATATCCGGGTAGTCGGGAAGCACCTTCAACAGCTTGGGCCAAAGAATGTTGTTCGCCGCGTGTTCCGAAGCGCAGATCCGTACGTTGCCTGCCGGGGTGTCGCGAAACTCGCTGACCGCCGCCAGCTCAAGTTCAATCTCGTCAAAGCGCGGGGCCATGGTTTGATACAGGCGCTGACCGGCTTCGGTAGGGGAGACGCTGCGTGTGGTTCGGGTCAGCAGACGAACCCCAAGTCGGGTTTCGAGCGCACGCATGGTGTGGCTCAGCGCGGACTGCGAGACACCCAGCTGTGCCGCAGCGCGGGTGAAACTGCCTTCGCGGGTGATGACCACGAAGGCTTGCAGATCGTTGAGATTGGCGCGAGACATTGATGAGAGCCTCTCATGGGGAGCGCGTGATTATTCAATGTAAGCAGAGCCCCGAGGAATTGGTCAAAGGGTTCTTGCGTAGAACGCTGCCAGCTTGTCGATGGCCGCGTCGACATAACGCGGGACCCAGTAGGTGTCGATGTGGGTGGCGCCGTCGATGATGAACAGTTCCTTGTCATGGGTGCCGGTGGCCTTGGGAAACGCATCCCGGGTCATGTAAAGGCTGTCGGCCTTGCTGCCCGCGATCATCAGCAACGGTTGGTCGATCAGTTCGATCTGGTTGGTCGCGTCGAAACGCATCAAGTCCAGCAGGCTGCTCGTGGTGTACTTGAAGGTCGAATTCGGGTGCGCGTGGGTCTTCCAGTAGTACTCGTAGCCTTGGCGATACAGCTCGAAGGGCAGCTTGGCGATCTGCTCGTCGGTGAGGTTGGCATCACCCGAATACAGCACTGCGCCTGCGGCCGCCTCCTGCGCGCGCGCCGCTGATGCTTGTTGCAGACGTTGCTGAACGCTGTCCAGTTGCGAGTCGTTGTAGCCGTTGCGGCGCACCCGGCCGGAGTTGAACATGCTCACCGTCGCCAGTGATTTGAAGCGTTTGTCAGTTTGCGCCGCGGCCAACGAGTAGCCACCGCCGCCGCAGATACCGAGCAGGCCCAGACGTTTATCATCGACGCCAGCAAACTGGCTGATGAAGTCGGCCATGCCGTGGATGTCTTCGATGCGATATGAAGGTTTATCGATGCTGCGCGGCTGACCACCGCTGGCGCCTTGATAAGCCGCATCGGCGGTGATGGTGATGTAGCCCTGCTCGGCCAGACGCTGGGCATACAAACCGGCGACTTGCTCTTTCACGCCGCCATTGGGGTGCGCGACCACGACCGTCGGATAGGTCTTCTTCGCATCGTAGTTGGCAGGGGTGTAGACGTTGGCAGCGATGTCCAGGCCATTGAGCTTGTAGCTGACCGGGTGGATGTTGACCTTGCCCGGTTCGTTCTTGCTGATGGCGCCGTCGTAGGCCAGGGTGAACGGGTTCTTTTTGTAGTCGGCAGCCAAGGCTTCGCCCGCCGAGAGACCGACCAACGCCGACATGAGCGTGGCTTTCAGAATGGTGTTTTTCACTTGAATCTCCTGAGCAATCAAAGAGGGCGTTTCATAAAAATTGGCGTGGGCTCTAGTCAGTCCAGATGTTTTTCCTTGAGAAAACTCGACACCAGGTCGGCGATCTGCACGTTGTTCAAATCCGACATGGGAAAGTGGGTATTGCCGTTGATGCCGATCTGCGGCAAGTGGATCAGCCGTACGTCACCGCCGTGCCGATTGACCGTGTCACGCCATAGCCGGGCCATCTTCAGCCGAGCGCGCCAACTGTCTTGTGCGGGCAGGTCCACTGCTTGTTCCGGGATGTTGTCGCCGTAAAGGATCAGGATCGGAATGCGCGTGAGTGCCATGAATTGATCCATTGGCACCGCGTTTCCCTGCACCGTGTCGAACGCGCTGGGAATCGGCGCGGGTACTTCACCCTGCGGGAAGACGAAGCTACTGCCCGGTTCGAAAGCCACAATGGCCTTGACCTTGTCGTTCTTGATCGCCGTCAACCAACCCGGCCCGCCGCCCTGCGAATGCGTGAACAAGATGCCCGGGCCGATTCTGTCGAACAGCGCCGATACGCCATCGGAAACCACGCCCATGTCGAACGGCCCGGTGTTCGGCGTCATTGCACGGAAAAACTGCTCGCGGGTTTGCGCATCCTGAGCCACTTGCACGCCATTGAAGTAGTTGGGCCACAGGCCGATGCGGAACTGGTTGAACCACAGTTGCTCGTCCGGCACAGGTTTGATCGTCGTCTCGACCATGCTGCGCCCGGCATCGCCACGGCGAGGCTGATCGATCAGATAGACGCCGTAGTGGCGGCGCAGAAAGATGTTCTGAAAACCTTCGCGGCCATCGGCGGTGGTTTCCCAGGTCTTGGAAAACTGACCCGCGCCGTGCCACATGACAATGGGCAGTTTTCGCGCGTCGACCGGGATTTGGTAGAACGCGTAGGCGTGGTCACCGTGGTAGGTCTGACCTTGCGGCGACATCGGCTGGCGCGGGTTGAAAGTCCCCGGCGCGGTAGTCATGGTCCCCCCGGTGGCGAAGCTGCCTTGTGCCTGAATCAGCAATGGGCCTGAGTCATCGGGCTGGTTGGCACAGGCTGCCAACAGGCTCAGCAGGGTGATGCCCAGAAGGTTTTTTGCAGATTTCATGTCACTTCCCCGACGCAGCCAGTGCCTGGTTCAGCGCTGTATTTGCACGTTCGGCAGTCTGTGCATCGCCGTGTGCCTTCAGCACTTCAATGACCTGACGCAACTGTGCAGCACCAAGCCCTATGCGCAGGCTCGCCAGCATGTGCGAGCGCAATTGCGATTCCACCCCCGGCGTCGCCGCCAGCGCCCCGACGGTCGCCAGTTCGCGGCTTTGCCAGTCGAGGTTGTCGCGCTCGAAGATGTCGCCGAACAGGTGGGTTTGCAGAAACCGGTTGATCACCGGGGCGAACTCGAACACCGGCCCTTTGACCGGGCCACCGGAAATCTTCGTTTGATTGGCCGTGCCCGCCGCCAGCAGTTCGTCACCGGTTGCAATGGCTCGGCTCGGCTCACGCCCCGGCGCATCGTCGATGCCACGTTGTTTGCGTGCCTGCACCACTGTCATCAGTTCGTTCAAGGCATTGAGGCTGCGCGGGAAGCCGACATAGGCGTAGAGCTGCACCAGAATTTCCCGGGTTTCGCTGATGGTCAGGCCGGCATCGAGACCTTGGTTGAGCGCCGCGTTGAGATTGGGCATGTCGCTGGTCGCCATTAACGCTGCGATCAGGGGAATGGCCTGTTGTTGTCTCGACAGTGTTTCTGCGGTGGCTTGAGTGCTGGTCATGATTTGCGATGCCTCGGCTGTTTGAGTGGGAACGCTGAACATCGCCCCAAGGCTCAGAAAGAGCGCCAGTACGGGGAGGGGAATGGTCTTGCGTGCGTCAGTCATCATGAAAGGCTCCGTCGATTCGGGTCACTGCGTGCCGGGCGTGAGGCTTCAACACATTCCGTAACCTCATTTACTGCGCTTGTGCGGCGTATTGCGCGTCCGAGACTTTCTCCGCCCAGGTCACGGTCTTGCCGTCCTCGGCTTCAGCGATGGCGATGTGAGTCATGCCGTTGCTGGCTGTGGCGCCATGCCAGTGACGGGTACGCGGTGGGATCCAGACAATGTCGCCCGGACGGATTTCCTGACGCGGGCCACCCTCTTGCTGCACATAGCCGACCCCAGCGGTGACAATCAGTGTTTGCCCCAACGGATGGCTATGCCACGCAGTACGCGCGCCGGGTTCGAAGGTCACCGTGCCGCCGCCGATGCGCGCCGGCAGGTCCCCCTTGAACAGTCCGTCAACGCGTACCGAGCCGGTGAAGTTTTCCGCCGCGCCGTGGATCGAGGGCTGAGCGCCATTCTGGGTGATACGGATTTCGCTGGCGGCCTGGGCCTCTGCGTTCAAAAACGATAAGGCGATCAGTGGTGCGATCAAACGGTTCATCGGATGAACTCCGGTCAGACAGTGAAGCTGCTCCGCAAGCGGGGCAGAAGTGGGACGGCTCAGAGCCCGGTCATCTTCAGCGCCGATCGCTGCTCATCGCCCGACGCGCGCCTTGAGGGCCTCGGGATACCGGTCGCCTTCGATGGGGATCTGCACCAATGCTGTATCAATGGCCTTGAGCTCCTGCAAGTCGAGCGTGATGTTGCAAGCGCCGAGGTTTTCTTCCAGGCAATGCAGTTTGGTCGTCCCGGGAATCGGCACAATCCACGGTGCCTGGGCGAGTAGCCAGGCCAGCGCGATCTGTGCCGGTGTGGCCTGTTTCTGCGCAGCGATCTGACGGATCAATACCACCAACCCCTGATTCGCTTGCAGCGCCGACTGGCTGAAGCGGGGCACGATGCTGCGAAAATCGTCGCTGCCGTAAGTGGCCTCTGCCGACACGGCGCCAGTGAGAAAACCCTTGCCCAGCGGACTGAACGGCACGAAGCCGATCCCCAGCTCCTTGAGCGTCGGCAGAATTTCCTGCTCAGGCTCACGCCACCACAACGAGTATTCGCTTTGCAGCGCCGTGACTGGCTGCACCGCATGAGCGCGGCGAATAGTCTGCGCGCCGGCTTCCGACAGGCCGAAGTGCTTGACCTTGCCTTCGTCAATCAACGCTTTGACTACGCCGGCGACTTCCTCGATAGGCACGTCCGGATCAACCCGATGCTGGTAAAGCAAGTCGATGAAATCGGTCTTCAGTCGGCGCAATGAACCCTCGACGGCGAGTCGGATGTGCTCGGGGCGGCTGTTGAGAATCTGTTGTTTATTGTCGGCACCGAAGGTAAAGCCGAACTTGCTGGCGATGACCACTTGATCGCGAACTGGCGCCAGTGCCTCACCCACCACTTGCTCATTCAGGTAAGGGCCGTAAACCTCGGCGGTATCAAAGAACGTGACGCCTCGGTCAACCGCCGAGCGGATCAACGCAATGGCTTGTCGTGTGTCCGTCGCCGGGCCGTAGCCATGGCTCAAACCCATGCAGCCCAAGCCCAGGGCTGACACTTCGAGTGAACCGTTTGCGAGTGTGCGCTTGTGCATTTCGATCTCCCGACATTGGCGTGGGGGAACAGTAAGCGAGCTAACGATTGGGGACTAGATGGGTAAATCGGCAAGGGTTCATGAGCTGTGCTCATTAATCCCAAAAGAGGGGGGAGGTGGCGAGCCCCCCATGAGTTCTTTTATCAGGTAAAGGAGCGCAAACTGAGCGACCTGGCGTTCGAATGAGCTGTCGCGCTCGGCTGGCGTGCAGCCGGCTCACGCACCGGAGGAAGCGTTTTGAAACCATTCCCGCTCAAACCCGGCGACTTGACCCTGGACATGTTTCTTCAAGCCTGTCTGCCACGCCGTGACGCTGTTCCGCAAACCTTGACGGACAAAGCGGTCATCCCCGGCATTCCCAATGCCCGCTACCGGTTGGACCACGACCTCACCCCGTTCATCCAGGATGCGGTTCAGGCCAACAAACGTGAAAGCGAGGAGCTCGCCAAGGCCGGGGAACCGAACGATATCCTGCCGCTGGCAAGCATGCTGGCCGTTTCGGGTGGCGGTGATGCAGGCGCATTCGCCGCGGGGCTGATTGCTGGATGGACCACCCATGGAACCCGGCCCATGTTCAAGGTCGTCACGGGCATTAGCGCGGGAGCCCTGATCGCCCCGTTCGCTTACCTGGGGCCTGAGTACGACGGTGTGATTCGCTACGTCTCCAACGCAGTCGGTCCCAAAGACATCTTTCATTCGCGAAACGTGCTGACCCGTTTTGCCAGCGACGGAATAGCGGACAGCAAGCCCCTGTCGCGGCTCATTTCAAGGTACGTCACTACGCAGATTCTTGCGGCAATAGCTTCGGAATACGCCAAGGGAAGAATCCTGATGATCGGCACAACCGATCTCGATTCAGGGCGCCCCGTCACCTGGAACATGGGCGCCATTGCCGCCAGCCAGGCACCGGGAGCGCTGGATCTTTTTCGCAGCATCATGCTCGCGTCGATGAGTATTCCCGGCGCCGTGTCACCCGTCATGATCGATGTGGAAGTGGACGGCAATCAGTTTCATGAAATGCATGTGGACGGCGGGGTGATCACCCAAGTGTTTCTTTACCCGCCTGGCACCCTGGTGGGGCTGAACCGGGCCGCCGGAGTTCCTTTGCGACGGGAACGGCATTTCTATGTCATTCGTAATGGCACACTGGAGCCGCAGTGGTCCGGGACGAAGCGCCGAACATTGAGCATCGGCGGTCGGGCCATCAGTGCGTTGATTCAAACCCAGGGGATCAGCGACCTGGAGCGCATTTACCGTATGGCGCAGCAGGATGGAGCGGACTTTAACCTTGCGTATATTGGCGCCGATTTTCACTGTCCGCGCACGCAGAAGTTCGATGGCGAGTACATGAAGCGTTTATTCGATTACGCCTTTCAACTCAGCGCGAAGGGTTATCCGTGGCATAAATCGTCGCCGAACGAAAGCCGGCCAATCCCCGAACTATGAGACTTGCGACACAGCACCGTTATTTAATTTCGGTTCTGATTTCTGTTCCGGGCACGAAAAATTTACTGGGATCATCGACCTTCTTCAGGTCAACCAAGGCTCGGCAAACGCAATGTGAGAAATTTTCCTGCAATGTGTCGGGGTCTATGGATGCCACTTGCGACAGTTGTATGTGTTGTCCCTCAGGTGTTTTATAGCAGACACAATTATCCAGTTTGGTGATGCCGTAATCATCCGACTGACAAGCAGTGGTCAGTAAAGTGATCACGGTGAGCATGACGAAGCGTTTCATTGGCTCCCCTCCGAGGTTGTTGTGAAGAGCTCACTCCAGAGGAAGCTTAGCTGTCATTTTCCATCGCTCCATTCCCCGCGGCTTGCTAAATGGCGACTCCTGACGAAGTCGCCATTTTACGCCTGTTCGCTCAGTTACCCGCTGGCATCGGCAGGTTGATGCCTTCTTTTTTCAGGACGTCACGCACGTACTGGAATTTCTGGTACTGCGACAGCTCGATCGGCCCGTCGTAACCCATGCTTTGCAGTTTGCGGGGTGGATAATCGACGTAGGTTTTCATCAATTTGATGATCGCGCCTGTGATCGGCACCATCGTCCAGGTGCGCTCGGTAAAGTTGTTCATGAACAGGTCATAGCGCTCTTGCGGGTCTTGCCACAAGTCAAACACCTGCGGCACGGTGGCCACATATTTTTCTGCACCCTTCCACCCCAGGTTAGAGTCCACCGCCAGGCCACCGGTCAGCGCGCCATTGTCGCCGCGCAGGTTGAACACGGCCTTGTAGTTGCCGACACGGGCCGCCCCCGGCGATAGTTCGTTCTCGGTAAAGTAGAACCACTCCTTGCGCGGAGAAGGGCCACTGCCGGTGAGCACAGGGGTCATGTCGTAACTGTCGAAGATGATGGGCTGACCTTCGCGATCTTTTTCCGGCAACTTCACGCCGGCGACAGACGCGAACGTCGCCATCAAGTCCAGGCCACCCAGCATCTCGTGGTTTTTTGTGTCCGGCTTGATCTTGTCTGGCCAGACGGCAATGGCCGGTACCCGGTTGCCGCCTTCACGCACCGTGCCCTTGGTGCCGCGGAACGGGGTATAGCCGGCGTCCGGATACACGTCTTGCCAGGCCCCATTGTCAGTGGTGTAGACCACCAGGGTGTTCTTATCCAGGCCGAGCGCCTTGAGCTTGGCCATGATGCGGCCGATGTGGGTATCGAGTTCGACGATGGAATCGGCGTACTTGGACTTGGACATGGACTTGTGAACGAACTCCGGTGCCGGCATGTTCGGCTGGTGCACTTTCATGAAGTTGACGTTGATGAAAAATGGTTTGTCCGATTTGGCCGCCGTGTCGAGAAACTCCAGGGCGGCTTTTTCGACGTAGTTATCAAAGAAAGGAATGCCGACCACGCCGGGTTTGCCATCTACGACAGGCGTGTCCACGTACTGGCCATTGACCTTGAATTCTTCGACCGGTTTTTCACCCGCCTTGCCGGACAATGCGCCCTTGGTGACCCGTTGGAACATCTCGCGGGTCTCCGGATCCATGTCCGGGAACCAGGTCGGGTCAGCGTAGGTGTAGGCGTTGAGGTGGTACAGGCCGACGTATTTCATCACGTCATAACCCTGCGCATTGGGCAGCGCATAATCGGCTTCGCCCAAGTGCCATTTGCCGGTGAAGTAGGTGTCGTAGCCGCCGGTTTTCAACACCGATGCCAGTGTCCACTCGGCGGCAGGCAAGCCGCCGCCCTGGCCCTGGAAGGCCACGGTGGTCATGCCGCTACGATTGGGGATACGCCCGGTTTGCATGGCCGCCCGACCCGGTGTGCAGCTGGGCTGGGCATAAAACGAGTAAAAAGTGACCCCTTCTGCCGCCAGCTGATCGATGCTGGGCGTGGGCATGCCTCGACCGACCCCACCGCCGTAGGGGCCCAGGTCGCCATAGCCGGTATCGTCGGAGACGATAAACAGGATATTGGTCTTTTCCGTCTGGGCTGCGTGGGCAAGCCCGGTCAATGACAAAAGCGCGGCAAACACTATTGATAGCCTGAAACGATCCGATAGCTGTTCCATACCAGGATTCCTCGTTGATTCATGGTGTTGGCAACCGGGTGATAAGTGCGCATCAACATTTTCCCCAAGATGCATTGACCACCG
The DNA here is from genome assembly GCF_054600775.1 of Pseudomonas sp. MHK4. Taxonomy (NCBI): domain Bacteria; kingdom Pseudomonadati; phylum Pseudomonadota; class Gammaproteobacteria; order Pseudomonadales; family Pseudomonadaceae; genus Pseudomonas; species Pseudomonas sp. MHK4. The sequence continues at coordinate 66,498 of NZ_BAAIAK010000012.1, forward strand.
AGTCATTAGCCCAGGTACTGCGTACAGAATCATTTCCCCCTTGTTGCATGACCGTGCACGGATTAAGGCGCAGGAAGGAGTCTAGTGCCGATTTGGCAAGTGGAAGAGGCGATTGCGGTGTTTTGTTGGTGTATGTAACGCAAGGATTACAGTCGGATAAACACCAACTGGATTCGCTAAACACAATCGCCGCCTTTAGCGCGCCTCGACTGAAAACTTGGCGTTTCAGCGAGCCGCATGCGCAACATCGCCGCAGAAAATATCGGCGTTGCCGTCCTCGGGTGACGTGCGCACGACAACGGCGTACTTGCCGGAAAGCAGGTCTGGCATGGCGATCGGCGCGCTTCTGTAGAAGGTCCAGCCCCCGGTACCGGCGTTGGGTTCAGTGTTGACCTTGTCATTCATCGCATACGCGACTGGCCCGGGCTGCTGGCAACTGCCTTTGTTGATGAAGGTGTAGAGGCGCGGCGGCAGGATGGTCCCGTTGGGAACGCCGGTCAGGTAGAAGTCAAAATTGGTTTGATTGCCTTCGCCGGTCAACGTGGTCGTGGCGGTATGGCCGGGGTTTCGCTGGGTCGCTGCCAAAGGCAGATTCATCGATGGGTGTGAAGAGCTGGAGCAGCCGAAGAGGGTTGTGGTGATCAATAACGCGGACAAGGGCAGACAGGGGTTCATAGCCAACCTCCAATAATGGAAGAAGTGCGTTGGGGGGTGACTATTGGGTATAGCTCAATAATGCGGCGCCGGGTTCTGGCGATCAGTACTTGATGTCCCTGGCCTGGCGACGGGTATCCTGTTTGGTACTGCGCTTGTCCTGGCGACACGCGGCATTGCTTTTATCATTGTCCTTCCTGCAGTCATATTTGGTTTGCCGGGCAGTGGAGCGGCCATCCTGCCGGGTATCGCGAGCTTCACGCCGTTGTTCACCCTGCTCGGTCGCGTAGACGGGTTGTGTCACCCACTGCACGCCAGCGGCGAGGATCAGCATTGCCAGAGCCTTGAGGTAATACTTGCGGTTCATGGTTTTTCTCCATTTCTTGATCGTTCAGGGCGCTCAATGAGGATTTGAGCGAACGGATCGAATGACACATTTACAATACTGCTAGCGTCAGGTTCCGGTTGCCATTCAGATAAATGGGACAGGAGTATTTTTCGACGGATCAAAGAAACGGGCGCCTTGGGCGCCCGTTTTTCATTTACTCCGCAGCCTGGGCCCGCAAGCGTCGTCCAATCACGTCCATCAAATCGCAACCATCGCGTAATGGGATTGCCAGCAATTTTGAGAAGTCTGAAAGCACCACCGTGTCGCAGCCAATTTCGGCGCGAAAGGCGATGTTTTCCAGCACCTGCGTGACGGTGCGGATACGGTAATCCGCCATGGCTTGCAGGACGTCGAGGGGGGCTTGGGTGTCGATGAGGTGAGAGGCCGGAATCAGGTCTATTGCGGTTAGAGGCATGTATCGATTCATTTTGAATGATCTCTGTTTGATTGGCTCAGGGCCGACAATTGGTCATTCTCTGTGATCAGGTCGCCAAACCCGAATCGCCATTTGGGCGACGGGACTGACTATAAGCTGCATGGGATCAGCGGGGTAGGTGAGGGATTCCGAGCTTTTTGTAGGACCCGTGACGCAAAATCTCGGACCTTTCTTTTCACTTCGCCGGGAAATTAAACACAGCGCCGAAATCTTCATTGCCCCTTGCCCTTAACTCACCGAAGCTATCCTCTATCAGCCCTCACGCCGTCGAGATGGACCTCTAGCAATGCAAACCCCAGCCCAACCGCAACGCGCCCTCTGGAAAACCTACCTGCTGTTCCTAGCCCCCATGGTCCTGTCCAATTTCCTCCAGTCCATGTCCGGTACCGTCAACAGCATCTACATCGGCCAGATGCTCGGCACCCAGGCGCTGGCGGCGGTGTCGGGCATGTTCCCCATCGTGTTCTTCTTCATCGCCCTGGTCATCGGCCTTGGCGCGGGGGCGGGGGTGTTGATCGGCCAGGCCTGGGGGGCGCGGGAGACGCATCTGGTGAAGGCCATTGCCGGGTCGACCTTGCTGTTGGGGTTGTTGATCGGGCTGGTGGCAGCGGTGGTGGGGAGTGTGTTTGCGCGGTCTTCGTTGGTGGGGTTGGGCACGCCGGGGGATGTGCTGGACGATGCGGTGGCGTATGCGCATGTGATGTTGTGGTTCATGCCGACGCTGTTGGTGTTCGTGTTGTTCACGCAGTTGCTGCGCGGGGTGAGTGACACGTTGTCGCCGTTGCTGGCGTTGGTGGTGTCGACCTGTATCGGCCTGGCGCTGACGCCGGCGTTGATTCGCGGGTGGCTGGGGTTGCCGCCGATGGGGATCCAGAGTGCTGCGTTTGCCGGGTTGGCGGGCAACCTGGCGGCGATGGGGTGGCTGGCGTGGCGCTTGATTCGCAAGGGCCATCCGCTGGCGCCGGACCGGGAATTTTTCGCGGCGATGAAGCTGGACATGGCGATCCTCGGCAAGGTGTTGCGCATTGGCTTGCCCACTGGCTTACAGATGGTGGTGTTGTCGCTGTCGGAGCTGGTGATTCTGGCGCTGGTGAACCAGCACGGTTCCCAGGCGACGGCGGCGTATGGGGCGGTGACGCAGATCGTCAACTACGTGCAGTTCCCGGCGCTGTCGATTGCGATCACGGCGTCGATCCTCGGGGCGCAGGCGATCGGGGCAGGGCGTATCGAGCGCATTGGGTCGATTTTGAAGACCGGGCTGATGATCAACGTGTGTTTGACCGGTGGCCTGGTGGTGCTGGGGTATTTGCTGTCGCACTGGCTGCTGGGCTCGTTCCTTACCGAGGATGCAACCCGCAGCATGGCCGAGCACTTGCTGCACATCATGCTCTGGAGTCTGTTGGTGTTTGGATTCCAGGCGATCATCGGCGGCATCATGCGCGCCAGCGGCACGGTGATGGTGCCGGTGGCGATCTCGATTGTGTGCGTGGTGGGCGTGCAATTGCCGGTGGCGTACTTGTTGGATGCGCGGTTCGGGTTGCAAGGGGTGTGGATGGCGTTTCCGGTGGCGTATCTGGGGATGCTGGCGTTGCAGACGCTGTATTACAAGCTGGTGTGGCAGCATCAGAAGATTGAGCGGTTGGTGTAGGTGTGCTCCCACAATATGTCGGGTACAGCCGCGAGAAATGGGTTGGCAGTGAGGCCGTCATCGCTGGCAAGCCAGCTCCTACAAGGGGATCGGGGTGGCAGTGAGTTTGGGCTTGATGGCAGTCACCGTCGAACCGACAATTGATGATGTGATGCGAACCGACAGGCGTTGATCGCCTGGGGAGGTTTTCAAATGAATCACTCATCACAAACCATCCTGCAAGACCGCGCGGCTGCCGGTCGACGCCTGGTGGAGCCGCTGCTCCCGTACGCCCACAGACCCGATGTGATCATCCTGGCCTTGCCCCGGGGCGGGGTGCCGGTGGCCTATGAAGTGGCCACGGCGCTCGGCGTGCGCCTGGACCTGTTGCTGGTGCGCAAGCTGGGTGTTCCCTCCCATCCGGAGTACGCCATGGGGGCTATTGCCAGTGGCGGTATTGAAATTCGCAATGAGCAGGCGCTGCGGGCTCACCCCATTGATAAAGAGGCGTTCGAGGCCGTGGTCGAACGGGAAACCCGGGAGCTGTTGCGCCGTGAGCAGGTTTACCGAGGCACGCGGGCGCAGGTAAAGCTCAAGGATCAGGTGGTGATCCTGATCGACGACGGGCTGGCGACAGGGGCCTCGATGCTGGCGGCGGTGCAGGCGGTACGGCTGCAGGGGCCGGCGCGGATCGTGGTGGCGGTGCCGGTGGCGCCGGTTGAAACCGCCGAGGCGTTGCGCAGGGAAGTGGATGAGGTGATCTGCCCGATCATGCCCGATTGGTTCATGTCGATCGGTTATTGGTACATGGATTTTTCCCAGACCTCGGATGCCGAGGTCATCGGGTTGTTGCAGCGGGCGTGGGCAGCGTAGGTGCGAACGGTCGTAAATGCATGCGGCCAGTGGAATAAACGGCCGTTCTTTGCTTTAGTCCTCCTGTTACTCAATTGCGTGTGTTCGACACTTTCCCAAGAGGGCGCGCCGGCCCGGAGTGTTCCATGAACTCTCGATTGCTGCGTTTCTCGTCCCTGGTTGCCCTGCTGGCGATGGGCGTTCCTGCGTCGGTTGGCGCCGTTGAATACGCAGATGTGAATCCCAATGCCAGCACCATCAGTTTCACCTACAACCAGGCGGGGTCGCGGGTCTACGGCACTTTCAGCAAGTTCGTCGCGGACCTTGATTTCGATACCGGCCACCCCGAGACAGCCCGCGCCAATTTGACCATCGACCTGGCCAGCATCGACGCCGGTAGTGAAGACGCCAATGCCGAGCTGCAAAAACCGGCCTGGTTCGACTCCGCCAGCTATCCGCAGGCGACGTTCGAATCGACTCGCGTCAAGGATCTCGCCAATGACCGCTACCTGATTACCGGCAACCTCACGCTGCGGGGCCTGACACGGAATGTGGAGGTGCCGGTTCAGCTCAAGGCCGAGGGCGGTATCGGGATCTTCGTCGGCCAGCTGTCGCTCAAGCGCAACGACTTCAAGATCGGTGAGGGTGAGTGGGCCGACAGCTTTGTTTCCAACGAAATCAATATCCAGTTTCGCATGGTCGCGCCACAGCGCTAGCGAGCGTGCAGGGGTAGTGAACAGTGACGGGAGATGAATATGCCAAAGAAAATCATCGTTGCCTTCGACGGCACCTGGAACCTGCCTGACCAGGCGCCGGAGATCGACGGAGACGCCAGCACCAACGTGGTCAAGCTGCATGACGCGATCCTCCCCAGCCAGAAAGACGGCACGCAGCAGAAGAAGATCTATGTCGCGGGCGTGGGCACCGACTGGTACGACAAACTCGAGGGCGGCGCATTCGGGGTGGGGCTGTCGAAGAAAATCAAGGATGGCTATGTCGCCCTGGCCAAGCAATACGAGGAGGGCGATCAGGTGTTCATTTTCGGCTTCAGCCGCGGGGCCTACTCCGCGCGTAGCCTGGTGGGGTTGATCCGCAACGTCGGGCTGCTGACGAAAAAGCACATCGACCGCATCGATGAGGCCTACACCCTGTACCGCACCCGCGATTCGAGCGCGGATACGGAAAACGCCAAGTTCTTTCGCCAGAGTTACTCCCGGGAAATCGATATCCATTTCCTCGGTGTCTGGGACACGGTCGGCGCCTTGGGAGTGCCGTTCAAATCGGCGGAGTGGTTCAACCACAAGTACTACGAGTTTCACGACACCGAGCTCAGCGGCATCGTGCGCAATGCCTTCCATGCCGTCGCCATCGATGAACACCGGGCCAATTACGAATGCACGCTGTGGGACCCGATTGCCAAGCCCAACCAGGTGATGGAGCAGGTCTGGTTCTGTGGCGCGCATGCCAATGTGGGCGGCGGCTATGCCGACAACTCGCTGTCCGATATCCCCTTGCGCTGGATGGCGAACAAGGCGATGGAGTGCGGACTGGAGCTCAATCCGAAAAAAATCCCGCGATTGCCGAGCGAGCTGCCGGCGATCACCGATTCCTATCAGGACTTCCTCGGTGGCACTTATCGACTGTTGAATGCACGCTATTTCCGCACGATCGGCAAGACACCGTTCGGCCAGGAATGCATCGATGACACCGTGCAGCAACGGGTGATCACGGTCGCGAATTATCGACCGAAAAATCACGTGGATGTCTATCTGGCAGGGACTTACAGGCCGGTGAACAAGATCGGTTGATGGTTTCGTCGGGTGGCGCCCGGTCCACGTTGCATGGACCGGGCGCCAAGCGCCTTAGTGCGCCACTATCGGCACCGTAACGGCTTGGCCGAAGGTCGAACGGATGGTCACCGTCGCGTTCGGTGTCGGCCCGGCGCCCGTGGTGCTGACCGACATCCTCCAGCGCGCTCCGGTGCCGGTTGGGGTGAGGATCGCATTACCCAGGTTAAGCGGCCCGGCGGTGGTGGTGACGGTTGCCGTCAGCGTGTTGCCCGTGCCTTTGGACGTCGTGCCGGCCAGGTCCCAGGTGTAGCGGTTGTTGCTGCGCGCGGTGACGGCCGCACTGGTGATCACCAGCTCTTCATTGACCGCCGGTGCCGGCGTGACCGCCACGGACACCGTCGCCGGTTCCGAGACCGCATTCTTGGCATCGCTGGCCTGGTAGGTGAAGGCCGCAGTGAAGGGCGCGGCGATGCTGGCCGGTGGCGTGTAGATCACGCGCACACCGTCAGTGATGACCGAGCCCTGGCCGGAGTCCGGTTGGGCCAGGCCCACCACTTTGAGCGGCACGTTGCCGTCCGGGTCGGTGTCGTTGGCCAACACGTTGATGGTCACCGGCTGGCCGTTGCTGCTGCTGGCGCTGTCGGGGTTGGCGAGCGGTTTTTGGTTCTGGCCTTCGTTGTCGTCATCATTACCGTCACCGCTGCCTGGGGTACGGAAGGTCGGCAGGGCAGCGGAGTTGACGTAGGTGACACCGTCCCAGCCGGGCAGCGGGGTTGGCATCAACTGGAACTGCCCCGGATGCTCGATATCCCAGCGCAACAGCATCGAGGTGTCCTCATGCTGGGTGTTGTGGCAGTGCTCCATGTAGGTCCCGGCGAACTCGCGGAAGTGGATGGCCATTTCCACGTCCACTGAACTGTCGATGCCTTCACCGATGCGGTACACGTCCTTGCGCGCCCATTTTTCCCATTCCGGTGGCGCCTTGCCGTCGCGGCTGAGGACGATGCCTTCTTCGAAATGCACGTGCACCGGGTGGTTCCAGCCGTTGCCGCCGTTCTTGATTTTCCACACTTCCAGCGTACCGTCGCCAGCGTAGCCGCCATCGGTCGGGCCGGTGGACAGTTGCGGTGCGGCGCTGATGCGCCGAGAGTCCATGTCGTAGCCAAAACCGCCGTCGGTCTTGATGGTCCACGGGGCTTCGTCGGTGCCGTCGGAGCGGCCGAAAATGAACTCGCGATGCCGCGCGGCCTTGATTTTGACCATGTCGGTGGGGTTATCGCGATCGAGGGTCAGCGGGATCATTTTCTTGCCCGCCGGTTTACCGGGTTTGGCGGGTTCATAATCGGCGGGGTTCATGCTCACGTCCTGGCCGGTGTAGGGCTGTACGATCATTTGCATGAACTTGCCCACCACCGGGTCGCCCTTGTCCCACTCCGGTCCTTTGCTGCCCTGCTTGATCACCGCCTTGTACTTCTCGGACAGCACGTCGGCCAGGCTCAGGCCGTTTTTCTCCGGCCCCTTGCCGGTCTTGTGTTCCATCAGGTTGACGAAGTACAGCTTGTCGCCGGTCTTGATCCCGTTTTTCGCAAAGTTGACGATGATGTCGAAGCGCTCGGCGATGCCTTGGGTCGGCAGGATGGCATTGTGGTTCTGTTTGTCGCCATCGCCGTCCAGGTCCATGCTGCCGTCGAACGGCACGGCGTGCTCCATGATGTTGCCGTCGTTGCCGATCATGTGGAATGGCACCCGGCTGTAGGACACCCCGGAGCCGGACGGCCCGGGAAACTCGCCGCCGTTGCCGGCGATTTCACGCACCAGGGCAATCCGCAAGTAGCGCGATACCGAGCCGTTGAGAATGCGGAAGCGATAGCTGCGGGCGCGCACTTTCAGGCGTGGCTCGTACTGCCAGTTGACCAGCACCTGGTCGCCGAGAAAGCCGTCGGTGTTGAACGGGTTGAACCACAACTGGCCGTTGGCGTCCCAGGCCTTGTCGGCGACCACCAGGTTGACGTCGTAGTCGCGGTTGCCCCAGGGCAGTGCCGAACCACTGGGCAGGCGCAGGTTGACGCCGTCTTCAATCGCTTCGTTGCCGCGATCCAGGGCGCTGTAGTAGTTCATCATCACCGCGTTGCCCTTGTAGACGTTCTGCGCGGTGAAATCGAGCATGTGGTCGTGGAACCAGTGGGTACTCATGGTTTCGCGCCAGTCGCCACGGATCTTGATCGTGCCGTTTTCGCAAGTCTTGAGGCCGGGGCTGGCGTCGTTGACGAACAGCTTCTCGCCCGGTGCGCAAGGGAACGCCGCGCGCGGGTCTTGCGCTGTGGTGTTGATGGTGTCGTAGCCGGCCAGCTGCAGCGGCCAGCGATAGTCGTAGTACTGCCCCGGAAAGAAAAACGCATTGGTATAGCCGTCGCTTTCGGCCGGGGAGTGGCCGTTGTGTTCATGGGTACTGATGGTGTGCAGGCCGAAACCCATGTTGGCCGCGGGGTCGATCGGCAAGCCGTTGTAGTGACGCATCAGCACGGGTTGGCCATAGCGGACCATTAGCAGTTTGACTGGAAAGGTGCCGTCGAAGGTCCACAACGCATTGTGATTCTGCAGCGGAAAATTGGGGTGGAAGCGGGTATCGATGCCTTTGGTGGTGCCCGTGGTGGTCGGGATGTCCGAGGTCTGGTAGTAGAGCCCGCCAGGGCCGAACTCACCGACGGCGTAGTTGTGCAATTGCCGGCGGTCGCGCATGCCGGTGTTGATCCGCGCACCCACTTGCACGGTCTTGTACGCGACCTGCGGGTAGAACTCGTTCCAGCGCTGGTGCGACCAGCCTTTTCCCGGTGGCCGCCCCTCGGCCGGCGAACCCACGGGTTGGCGGTTGAGGAAGGTTTCGATCTGCGCCTTCCACGGGTTGCGGTCCAGCACGTTGGAAAACTGCGACGGAAACGGGAACAGGCCAGGCTGGCGCATGAACGCATCCAGGGCCGAACCCGACGGGGCGCTGCGCGCAACGCTGTTGGGATCCTGGGCCGGTGCCGGGCCGACCGTGGGAACGGGGAAGGTCAGGGGCGGGGCCGGGATCGTCGGGTCGAGTTTTTCCGTACCGAATTCCTCGAACAGCAGCAGTTGCTGGGTGAACGGCAGCGCCCCGTACAGGGGGCTGGGTTTGCCGTTGGTGGGGTAATTGAACGAGGTCTGCAAACTCGGCGGCAGCACGTTGTCGGCACGCGGTGTGTTGCGGTCGCCAAACGCGCCGTTGGGCAGGGCCAGTGCGCCCTGGTTGGTCTCGGGCATGGTTTTCAGGGCATCGAGCGCTGCGGCGGCGGCAATCGGATCGGCAGGTGGAGTGTAGTAGGCCGAGGGGTCGGTCGGTGGCGGCTGGCTTTCATCGTCGAGCGGGGACGCGCTGACGGTGGCGAGGCTGGCGTTGATCAGAATCACGCAGGCCACACTCGACCTGCGTATGTAGCTCAAGGAACGGAATGCGGGTGGTGCACTTTTCATTTGGTTTCCCCTTGCGCGTGCCAAATTGGCGAAACCGACCGCCCCCGAAGTGGGGGACGACAACTGCGGTGCAAGGACCGGTGCAACAGCTGGGCCATGTCAAAACCGGGAATAAAAAATGTGATTAATTAATAAGTTGTTTCAGAGTGTTTCTAAAATGTATCAGTCAGCGGTGGGTGTAATTGCGCACAAGCGGGGAAAATTCCCTTATTTCATTGGGTTACTTTCACCAATGACGGGTGGTCTTGCCAAAATGTGTCGGCTTGGAAGAAAATGAGAGTCATTATCAAATAAATCTTGTGTCGGGCTTTCTCCATGTCCTCTGTCGATCTCTCGCTGCAACAAGCCGTGCATACGCTTTACGAGGACCATCACGGTTGGTTGTGTGGCTGGCTGCGCAGACGGCTCGGCTGCCACCACCATGCGGCGGATCTGGCCCAGGACACCTTCATTCGCGTGCTGACCCAGCGCAAGACTTCCGAGCTGCGCGAGCCGCGGGCTTACCTGAGCACCATTGCCCGTAGCCTGATGATCGACATGTTCCGCCGTCGCGCGGTGGAACAGGCCTATCTGGATACCCTGGCCAACCTCCCGGAGCCGGTGGCGCTGTCCCCGGAAACCCGCTCGCTGATCATTGAAACCCTGATGGAAATCGACCGGCTGCTCGATGGCCTGGGCGAGCGGACCCGGGAGATTTTCCTGATGGCGCAGCTTGACGGCCTGAGCTATGTCGAGATCGGCCGGTGCCTGAATGTCTCGGTGACCACGGTCAAGAAGCACGCGGTGCGCGCCCTGACGCACTGCCTGTTGCTGATCGAGGACTGAGCCGTGGCGCGCGCCCAACCGCTGGATTACGCCACCCTCGAAGCCGCCGCGCGCTGGTATGTCGATTTGCGCGGCGAGGTACCGGACGAAGCCCTGCGCGAGGCGCATCGACGCTGGCTGGAGCGCGATCCGCGCCATGTGCAGGCCTGGGAACGCCTTGCGCGCTTGCAGGACAAACTCGGGCAAGTCACCCCCGGCATCGCTCGCCCAACTTTGGCCAGCGCCCGTGCCAAACGCCGTGATGTGCTCAAGGTCCTGTCGATTCTGCTGATGACGGGCGGGGCAGGGACCCTGGCGTGGAACACCACGCCCTTGCCAACGCTCATGGCCGACCAGCGCACCGGCACCGGCGAACGCCGGCGTCTGCGGTTGGACGATGGCACGCAACTGCAACTGAACACGGCGACCGCGGTGGACATCCGCTACAGCGAAACGCTGCGTGAAGTGCGTTTGCTCGAAGGGGAGATCTTCATCGAAACGGCGCGGGACGAACGCGCGCGGCCGTTCCTGGTCCACACCGCCGAAGGCAGCATCCGCGCCCTGGGGACCCGTTTTGTCGTGCGTCGCGAAACGGACCTGACGCAGGTCAGTGTGCAGGCGCATGCGGTCGAGGTGCGCTCGGCCAACCTGCCGGACACCGCCGTGCGCGTCGACGCCGGCCAGCAAGTGCGTTTGCGCCAGGACATCATCGAACCCTGGCAACAGGCCAACCCCCAGGCCGATGCCTGGACCCGCGACATGCTGGTGGTCAACGACTGGCGCCTGGGTGAATTCATCCGGGAACTGCAGCGTTATCGTCCCGGCCATCTGGGTTGTGATCCGGCGGTCGCGGCGCTGCGCATCTCCGGGGCTTTCCACCTGGCCAGCAGCGACAACATCCTCGAAAACCTGGCTTCGACCTTGCCCGTGCGCATTCGTCGATTCAGCCGTTTCTGGACGCGGGTAGAGCCGGCTTGAGGGTTTCTCGAAAAAAATCCTGCGCAAGGGTTACTGATTTCGATTCTCGTTCGACTTAGGTGTTAGAGGCGCACACAGACGCCGCCATTGACTGCCAACGGGCGAAAGGAAACTGCATGACCCCTCGTAATCCCCAATACCGCATTTATTCTTCCAAGCCATCCATCAGACCCTTGACCCGAGCCGTGCATGCCGCGCTGCTCGGGATGGCGCTGGTCGTTCCGTTGGGCATGACGATGGCGGCTGCACCTGCCTGGGCGCAGACCGATGTGGAAACCGAATTCGACATCCCGGCGGGCCCCCTGGGTTCGGCCTTGACCCAATTCGCCGGCACGGCCGGGGTGACCGTTTCCTTCGAGCCAAGCGCTGCCAACGGCCAGCAAACCTCGGGATTGCACGGGCGCTACAGCGTTGACGCCGGCCTGCGTCAGTTGCTCGCCGGGAGCAGGCTCGAAGCCGTGCGCCACGACAATGGCAGCTATTCGCTGTTGCCGATCGTTGCTTCAGGCGCGGCCATGCAGCTGGGCGCCACCAGCATTTCCGGGGTGGCCATGGAGTCGGCCTACGGCCCGGTGGACGGCTATGTCGCCACCCGCAGCGCCACCGGCACCAAGACCGACACGCCGATCCTGGAAATTCCCCAGACCATCAACGTGGTCACCGCCGACCAGGTGCAAGACCAGGGCGCGCGCAACCTGACCCAGGCGCTGCGCTACACGCCGGGGGTGAACACCGGTGGCTTCACCGACCGCAACTCGATTGCCGACGAGATCACCAGCCGTGGTTTCGCGCCGACGCCGCTGTACCTCGATGGCGCCTACATTCCGTACGCCGGCAGCCTCGGTGGCGCGCCGCAAATCGATCCCTACACCCTGGAGCGCATCGAAGTGCTCAAGGGCCCGTCGTCGGTCCTGTACGGGCAGAACCAGCCGGGCGGCCTGATCAACATGGTCTCCAAGCGCCCGACCACCGAGCAGCGCAGCCAGGTGAAGCTGGGGGCGGGCAGTTACAGCCGGGTCAATGGCGCCTTCGATACCAGCGGCCCGCTCGACGATCAGAAGCAGTTCACCTATCGCCTGATCGGTGTGGCCGACAAAGGCAACGAAATGGTCGAGCACAACGAAAGTGAGCGCCTGCTGCTGGCGCCTAGCCTGACCTGGGCGCCGACTGAAGACACCTTCCTGACCTTGCTGGCGCAGGTCCAGCGCGATGACGGCGTGCCCGATTATCAATCGCTGCCCAGGATCGGCTCGCTCGACCGTGGTCCGAACGGCGAGCGCATCAATCGCGATTTTTTCTCCGGCGACACGAACTTCAACGACTACAAGCGTGACCAGTACATCTTCGGCTACGACTTCAGCCACAACCTCAGCGACGACCTCAAATACCGCTCCACGGCGCGCTACACCGACGTGCGCGACCGCTACAAGGGTTTCTACCTGCGCAGCTTCGTCACCGACGACGCCGGCGTGACCGATTACACCCGGGCCTACCGCACCAAGCTCGACTGGCGCCAGCACAACATCGCCTACACCGTCGATAACAACCTGGAGTACAAGTTCAACACCGGCGCCCTGGAGCACACCACACTGGCTGGCGTGGATTATCGGCACTTCAACCGCAAGTACGACGGCTACAACGCCTACAACGTGTTGCCGGTGAACCTCTACGGCAAGAACAACTTCGACACCAGCAGCGTCACCCCGGTACTCGATACCAAGTGGGATAACACCCTGCGCCAGACGGGCCTGTACCTGCAGGACCAGATCAAGCTCGACCGGTGGATCCTCACCATCGGCGGGCGCCAGGACTGGGCGGAAATCGACAACAAGGATGTGTTGGCCTCGACCCACGAATCCAAGCGCGATAACAAGTTCACCGGGCGGGTGGGCCTGACCTACGTCACCGATTTCGGCCTGGCACCCTATGTCAGCTACTCCGAGTCGTTCCTGCCCACCCTGGGCACCGCCGCACCCCAGCGCGGCGGCAAGGCCTTCGAGCCGACCGAGGGGCAACAATATGAAGTGGGCGTGAAGTACCAGCCGTTCGACAAGACCCTGATCACCGCTTCGGTGTACGAGATCAAGCAGAAAAACGTACTGACCGGCGACGACGACTATCCGGACTACATGTCCCAGAGCGGCGAAATTCGTTCGCGCGGCGTCGAACTGGAAGTCAAATCCAGCCTCGACAATATCGACCTCATGGCCGCGGCCAGCTACATGGACTCGTTCTACACCAAGGACACCTGGGGCAACGAGGACAACCGCAACGAAGCCCAGTCGCCGGTATCGGCCTCGGTGTGGGCCGACTATCACTTCACCCAGGCCAGCCTCAATGGCCTGACCTTCGGCGCGGGTGCGCGCTACACCGGTCGCAAACCGGGGGATGCGGCCAACTCGTTCGACGTGCCGTCCTACGTCGTCTACGACGCCACCGTCAGCTACGACATGGGCAAACTGGACCCGAGCCTGCGCGGTTTGCAGACCCGAGTGAACGTGCAGAATATCTTTGACCGCGAGTACGTGTCGGACTGCAACTACGCGTTCGGTTGCTACTACGGGCAGGAGCGGGTGGCTTCGGTCGAGATGACTTACGACTGGTAATTCAGCGGCGCCGCGTCGGACGCCATCGCCAGCAGGCTGGCTCCCACAGGGATTTTTGTTGTTGACTCATTTGTGCAACACCAAAAACCCATTGTGGGAGCCAGCCTGCTGGCGATAAGGCCGGGACAGGCAGCACAACCGCCAGCTGACCCACCACCAGCGCTCAAATCATCGGCGGCAATTTATCCAGCATCTTGTCCAGCGTGATCGGGTACTCGCGCACCCGAATCCCGGTGGCGTTGTACACCGCGTTGGCAATCGCCGCACTGACCCCGCAGATGCCCAGCTCGCCGACGCCCTTGGCTTTCATCGGTGAGGAAATCGGGTCGGTTTCATCGAGGAAAATCACCTCCTGGTGGGGGATGTCGGCATGCACCGGCACCTCGTAGCCAGCCAGGTCATGGTTGACGAAAAAGCCCAGGCGTTTGTCCACCACCAGGTCTTCCATCAGCGCCGCGCCGACGCCCATGGTCATCGCGCCAATCACCTGGCTGCGGGCCGAGGTCGGGTTGAGAATGCGCCCGGCTGCGCACACCGCCAGCATCCGGCGCACACGGGTTTCCCCGGTGGCGCTGTCGACCGCGACTTCGACAAAGTGCGCGCCGAAGGTCGATTGCTGATACTTCTTGCCCAGCTCGGCGAATTCGATGCTGTCCTCGGCGACGATTTCGCCGCTTTGCGCCGCATTGCGCAACGGAACGCTTGTGCCGCCAGCGTGTACCTCGCCACCAACGAATTCAGCCTCGTCGGCGTTCATGCCGAGGCGTTGCGCAACGGCCTCACGCAGTTTGACGCAGGCGGCATACACCCCGGCCGTCGAGCAGTTGCCGCCGAACTGGCCACCCGAGCCAGACGAGACGGGGAAGCTCGAATCGCCCAAGCGCACCACCACCTGGTCGAGACTGACGCCGAGCATTTCCGACGCCGTCTGCGCAATGATCGTGTAGCTGCCGGTGCCAATGTCGGTCATGTCGGTTTCCACGGTCACGGTGCCCCGGTCATCCAGGCGAACGCGTGCGCCGGACTTCACCAGCAGATTGTTGCGAAAGGCCACGGCGACGCCCATGCCGATCAGCCAGCGGCCCTCGCGCTGCGTGGCCGGTTGCGCATGCCGTTGGTTCCAGCCAAAACGATCGGCCCCGGTGCGCAGGCATTCGACCAGATGGCGCTGGGAAAAGGGCCGATCCGGTTTCGTCGGATCGACCTGGGTGTCATTGATGATGCGAAACTCGATGGGGTCGAGTTTCAGTTTCTCCGCCATCTCGTCCATGGCAATTTCCAGCGCCATCATGCCCGGCGTTTCACCCGGTGCGCGCATGGCGTTGCCTTCCGGCAAGTCGAGGGTCGACAGGCGCATGGTCACCCGGCGATTTTCCCCGGCGTACAACAATTTGCTCGGCTGCGCGGCCAGTTCCACCTTGCCGCCGGGCAGGTCGCCGGACCAGCCTTCGTGGGCCATCGCGGTGATCTTGCCGTCGCTGCCGGCACCGATGCGGATGCGTTGAATGGTCGCCGGGCGGTGCGTGCAATTGTTGAAGATCAGCGGCCGGGCCAGCGCCACTTTCACCGGCCTGCCGGCCATGCGCGCACCCAGGGCGGCAAGGACCGCGTCGGCGCGGATGAACAATTTGCCGCCGAATCCACCGCCGATGTACGGCGAGATCAGGCGCACATTTTTCTTGGGTATGCCGAGGGTGGTGGCGAGGTCCGTGACCGACCAATCGATCATCTGGTTCGATGTCCATAGGGTCAGCCGATCGCCGTCCCAGGCGGCCATCGAGGCCATGGGCTCCATCATGGCGTGGGCCTGGTCGGGCGTGGTGTAGGTGGCGTCGAGTTGCACCGGCGCCGCCGCGAAAGCCGTTTCGAAATCCCCGTGCAAGGTGTCCGCCATCTGCCCCTTGGGTTCCACCGCAGAGCCACGGGAGCTGGCGAGATCGAACGCGCCTTCGGTGGTTGAGTAGGTGATGTCCACCCGTTCCGCAGCGGCGCGCGCCTGTTCGAAGGTGTCCGCGACCACCAACGCCACGGCCTGGTGGTAGTGCTGGATCTCTGGCCCGCCGAGTAGCTTGGCGGTGTTGTATTTGCCCTTGCCGAGCTTGCCGGCATTGGCGGCGGTGACGATGGCGATCACCCCCGGTGCCGACTGAGCCGCTTGCAGGTTCATCGAAGCGATGCGTCCCTTGGCAATGGCCGAACCGACCACCACGCCGTAGGCCTGGTTCGGCGCGACGTCGTGGTGTTCGTAGGCATAGGGCGCCTGCCCGGTGGTTTTCAGTGGGCCTTCGATGCGCGGGGTGGGCTGGCCGATGACCTTGCCTTGGTCGATGAGGTTGGTGGTGGCCGGGGTTTCGAATTTCATGCCTGGGCCCTCGCTTGAGTCATCACCGAGGCGAGCGTGCGCTCGACCAGTGTCAGTTTGAAGGCGTTTTCCGGAGTGGGTGTGGCGCCGTCCAGCAGCTGTTCGGTCAGCGCTCTTGCACCTTTGGCCAGCGCTGCTTCAGCGCCTTCCACGCGCCACGGTTTGTGCGCGACGCCGCCGAGGGCAACGTGGCCGGAGCCGTCCTGCTGGATCACCGCGGCCACCGAGACCAGGGCGAATGCGTAGGAGGCGCGATCTCGCACTTTCTGGTAGAGGTGCGTGCCGCCAAGCGGCGCCGGCAAGGTCACGGCGGTGATCAGCTCGTGGGCCGCCAGGGTGGTTTCGATGTTCGGGGTATTGCCGGGCAAGCGATGCAGGTCGGCGATGGCAATCACCCGGGTCGTGCCGTCGGGTCGAACGGTCTCGACCTGGGCATCGAGCACACGCATGGCCACGGCCATGTCGCTGGGATGGGTGGCAATACAGGCGTCGCTGACACCGATGATGCCCAGTTGCCGACTGAAACCGCCGATGGCGGCGCAGCCACTGCCGGGCTGGCGCTTGTTGCAGGCTTGATGGGTGTCATAGAAGTACGGGCAACGCGTGCGTTGCAGCAGGTTGCCGGCAGTCGTGGCCATGTTGCGCAACTGGCCGGAAGCGCCAGCGAGGAGGGCGCGGGACAGCACGCCATAATCCTTGCGGATACGCGCGTCGGCGGCGAGGTCGGTGTTGCGCACCAGCGCGCCGATTCGCAGACCACCTTGCGGCGTGGCTTCGATGCGGTCCAGCGCCAGGTCGTTGACGTCGATCAGTTGCGTCGGCGTCTCGATGTCCAGCTTCATCAGGTCCAGCAGGTTGGTGCCGCCCGCGATAAAGCGCGAGCCATCGACCTGGGCGGCGAGCGAGGCGGCTTCGGCCGGCGACTTGGCGCGTACATAGGTAAAGGGCCTCATGCGCTGGCCTCCGCGACTTCGGTGATCGCCTCGATGATGTTGGAGTACGCACCGCAGCGGCAGATGTTGCCGCTCATGCGCTCTTGGAGTTCGCTGGCGATCAGCCTGGGTGGTTCGGTGAGACTCGCACTGGCGTGGCTGGGAATGCCGTCGCGGATTTCCCCCAGCACCGCCACCGCCGAGCAGATCTGCCCCGGCGTGCAATAGCCGCACTGATAACCGTCATGCTTGATGAACGCCGCCTGCATTGGATGCAGCTTGTCCGGCGTGCCGAGCCCTTCGATGGTGGTGACCTTCGCGCCTTCGTGCATCACGGCCAGGGTCAGGCAGGAATTGATCCGCCGGCCGTCGACGATCACCGTGCAGGCGCCGCACTGGCCGTGGTCGCAACCCTTCTTGGTGCCGGTGAGCTGCAGCTGTTCGCGCAACAGGTCGAGCAGGGTGGTGCGGGTGTCGAGCTCCATCACCTGTTGGGTGCCGTTGACCCAGATCGACACTTTGCCCTTGACCGGCAGCGCGGCGTTGGCGGCTGCTGCCTGCGCCGAAATGAACGGCGGAAGGATCACGGCCGCGGCTGTCACCACGCCCACGATCAGCAATTCTCGTCGGGAAATCTTCGTCACGTCGAGCATCGGTGCGTTTCCTATGGTTGATTGGCGATAACAACCCTCATCCATTGACTGACCCCGGTGGTATCGGAAATGTTCATGCGGTTTTCGGCTATAGAGTTATGCGTGAGGCTCATGAATCGATCATGGCGAGCGAGTAAACCGGTGCGGCGCGGTATGATAGGCGGGCGCACCCATTCCCCGGAGTCAGCCCCTGCAATGCCCCAGATCACCCACTACAAAACCCCATGCCCCGAGCAGGTCAATAGTCAGATCCTGCAAATGGTGGTCGACAACCTGACCGACATCAGCATGGTTGCCATCCCGCCAAGCAACCTGCTGTACAACGTCTACCAGTACGCGATCGGCTACGAGGTGCACCTGTATCTGGAGGCGTTGAACGGGGCAAAAGGGATCGGGGTGGAGTTGCTCGTCGCCACCGATCTGGATGACCCGGACAAGGTCGTCGGTTTCCTGCTGTACCTGCCGGTCAAGGACGATCCCGACGCCTGCAGCGTGGCCTACATGGCCGTGGATGCCGGCCATCGGCGACAAGGGATTGCGCGCAGGATGCTGCGCGAGATGGTCGGTCGCTACCCGCATGCGGAGCTTGCCTGCGCGGTGGCGAAGGTGCCGTATTTCGAAACGATGGGTTTTCAGGTGGTCGGTGTGCGCAGTACGCAGGTGCTGATGAACACCCGCGACCACGGCAGCGACGGCTTGATGGCGCTGCTGGATGTGGCACCGATCTACAGCTCGCTGGAGGTGCGGCAGATTCATACCTACCTGCTGCAAAAGCACGGCAAGCGGGCGATGATCGATGCGGAAAAGCAGCGAGACCGGCACCTGGATCAATTGACGCGCAAGGCCAGCGAGTTCGTCCGCGAGCGATTGGGATAAACGCGGTTAACTGTAGGAGCGAGCTTGCTCGCGATGAGGCCGCTTCAGCCAACATTGATATCGACTGACACGACCTCATCGCGAGCAGGCTCGCTCACATTGGTTTGCGTGATGCTCAGGACAACTTCACATTCATGGTGATCCGCGCCGTGAACACCTTCTTGCCTTCAACGTCGTGAATGTCCACCGGCACAATCTTGTCGCCTTCGGTGGTCCAGTCCACCGCCTCGCCGTCAGCCACCGCCGTCACATCGCTTTTGGCCTTGGCCAGGTACTCGACCGTCATGCCCTTGGGAATCCAGCGCGCGCCCACCGGGATGGACACGTCGGTCATCATTCCGGCCGCCAGTTCGGCCGCCAGTTCGGCCGCATTGCACATCGCGATCGCGTGCACGGTGCCCAGGTGGTTGGTGATTTCCTTGGCGAATGGCACCTGCACGATGGCCGAACCTTTGCGCAAATCGGAAACCAGCGGATTGATGGTGCTGAAGTACGGCGCCACCTGGCAGGCCATCTGGCTGAAGGCTTGCGGGCCGGCACTGTTGAACAGGCTGAGGAACTGACTCATGGGGTTGAAGCCTCACTGCGGGGTTGGTTAACAGAATGATGTTCCGTTACAGAATAATGTTCTGTGACGGAACAGTATTCTGTCGACGGGAAATCTGTCAACCTAGCGCCAGCCTCAACCGTTGATTTTTTGGACCGCATCCCGCATGGAAACTGCCGATTTACTCGAACGCTGCTACCCCGGCCGCCGCGCCGAACTCAAGCGCGACATCTTCAGAAAGGCCCTCAAACTGTTCAACGAGCAGGGTATCGAGGCCACCACCATCGAGATGATCCGGGCCGATTGTGATACCAGCGTAGGTGCGATCTACCATCACTTCGGCAACAAGGAGGGGTTGGTGGCGGCGCTGTTTTTCACCGCGTTGGATGATCAGGCCAAGTTGCGCGACAGCTACCTGGCCGACGCCCAAACCACCCAGGCGGGCGTGCACGCGTTGGTGCATGGCTACGTCGATTGGGTCGATAGCCAGCCCGAATGGGCGCGATTCCAGTATCACGCGCGATTTGCCGTCACCAAAGGGCCGTTCAAAGATGAGCTGGTCACGCGCAACAAGGCGCGCAACAAGCTGCTGTTCGAGTGGCTGGGGGCTTCGGCGCGGGTCGAGGTGTTGCGCGGTTATCCGCCGGAATTGCTGCCGTCATTGATCATCGGCCAGGCCGAGAGCTACTGCCGAGCCTGGTTGTCGGGCCGGGCCAAGGGCAGTCCCAAGGCGTATCGGGATCTGTTGGCAGACGCGGCTTGGCGCTCGATTGCCACCGAGGGTTACTGACGTCCACCTGTAGGAGCGAGCTTGCTCGCGATGGTCGTTAACGATAGCACTGCAACCCTGACACCTCGCGGCGTGCTCAGGTTTTTCGCGAGCAAGCTCGCTCCTACAGGGGGGGCGGTGGGTTTTGGAATGCACAAAACCCGGCCAGGTGCCGGGTTTTCAGCATCTGTGTTTCGCGCAGTTAAAAAAGAGCCTCAAAGCTCTTTGATGGGGAGAAGTGGAGCCGTTGAGGCTCAAGATGCGCATGAAGCAGGCGGTGAGCTTGATAGGGGTTCAGTGCACTCACCACCTGCGCAACGGCTTGGACAAGCAAGCGGCTGCGCAACTCCATCGTAGGAAGATGGGGGTTGCGCCTCAAGTACCGCTAGTCGAATCCCCCCACAACTGTCAGCTTCTACGATGGTGCTCACCGGGCCAACCGGCCTGATTCAGGGCCTTGAGCAGGATTTCGGCGTCCAGCCCCGGCACCGCGTGGCCGTTACCTTCGGTCGTATCGGCGGCGAGCAGGGCGTTGATGATGGCTTCTTCAACGGCTTCGGTGGCCGCCAGGAACAATTCGCTGATGTGATCGTTGTTGACCATCCTCAGGTTGTCGCAGGTCGGCGCTTTTTTGCTCTCGTAGGCCGCCGGTGGTACATGCTGGTTGCCGGTGGCGAACGCGATGAAGATGTCGCCGCTGTGGTCTTCATTGCCGCCCCCGGTGCGGGCCAGGCCGAGGCTGGCGCGCTGGGCCAGGCGCGTGCATTGGTGCGGCAGCAACGGCGCATCGGTGGCCAGGCAGACCACGATCGACCCCATGCCCGGATGCGGCAGGGAAGCCTTGAGAAACGGCGAGTCGACCTGTTCCATGTATCGGCCGACCGGGTAGCCATCGACACGCAACTCATTGCGAATGCCATGGTTGGCCTGAACGATCACGCCCACCGTCCAGCCGCCCTGGGCACTGTTCAAGCGTCGCGAGGCGGTGCCGATGCCGCCCTTGAACTCGTGGCAGATCATGCCGCTGCCGCCGCCGACATTGCCTTCGGTTACAGGGCCACCCACCGCCGAGCGCAACGCTTGTGCCACATGCTCGACCTTGACGTGAAAGCCGTTGATGTCATTGAGCAAGCCATCGAAGGTCTCCAGCACCACCGGCATGTTCCAGTACAACCGTCCGTCATCCGGTTGCTGCTCACGGTCGAGCACGATCAAGGCATCGCGCACCACGCCCAGGCTGTGGGTGTTGGTGAAGGCGATCGGGCTGGTCAACAGGCCCGCCTCGCGAATCCACTCCAGGCCCGTGGCATCGCCATTGCCGTTGAGCACATGGACGCCGGCGAAACACGGCTGCTGGCTGGTGGAGCCGGCACGGGGCTCGATCACGGTGACCCCGGTGATGATGTCGCGACCCTTGGCGCTGCAACCGCGCACATTGCTGTGGCCGACTCTTACGCCGGGTACATCGGTGATGGCGTTGAGGGGGCCGGGTTGCAGCTGGCCGAACTGGATGTTGAGGTCGCGGGCACGTGGTTTCATGGTTTCTCTCATCTTCATATTCATGGCAGAAAAAGTGGAGGTTTCGGTGTGCCTACTGGCCGTTCTTGACCTTGCTCCAGATCCGCGTACGCACCCGTTCGGTCGCAGGCGGCAGGGGCTGCAGGGTGAACAAAGTGGCCAGGGCCTCGGCCGACGGATAAACGGCCGGATTGGTCCGTGTCGCCTCGGCCACCAGCGCTGTCGCGTTGCGGTTGCCGTTGGGGTAGTTGAGGTGATTGCTGACCGGGGCGATGACTTCGGCGCGCATCAGGTAGTCGATGAAGGCCAGGCCCTGTTCGGGGTGCGGCGCGTCCTTGAGCAATACCAGCGTGTCGAACCACACCGGCGCGCCTTCCCTGGGCAGGCTGTAGGCGATCTTCACGCCATTACCGGCCTGCTCGGCGGTGGCCTTGGCTTCGAGCATCGCGCCGGACCAACCGACGGCGACGCAAATGTTGCCGTTGGACAGGTCGCTGATGAACTTCGACGAGTTGAAGTAGGCGATATGCGGACGCAACTTCAGCAGCAGCGCCTCGGCCTTCCTGTAGTCCTCGGGGTTGGTGCTGTTCGGTGGCAGGCCCAGGTAGTGCAGGGCGACCGGCAGCATTTCCGAGGGCGAGTCGAGCATCGCCACGCCGCATTCGCCGAGCTTGGCCAGGTTCTCTTCCTTGAACACCAGGTCCCAGGAATCCACCGGCGCCTTATCGCCCAATGCGGCGCGCACTTTGTCGACGTTGTAGCCGATGCCGTTGGTGCCCCAAAGATACGGCACGGCGTACTGGTTGCCCGGATCGTTGTTGGCCAGTTTCGCCAGCAGATCGCTGTCCATGTTCTGGAAATCCGGCATCTGCGCGTGGGGCAGCGGGGCGAGGGCGCCCGCCTTGATCAGGGTCGGCAAACTGAAGTTGCTGGCCACCACCACGTCGTAGCCGCTGCGGCTGGTCAGCAGCTTGCCTTCGAGGACTTCGGCGCTGTCGAAGGTGTCGTAGACCGGCTGGATACCGGTGTCGCGCTTGAAGTCATGCAGGGTGGTCGGGCCGATGTAGTCATACCAGTTGTACACGTGCACGGTCGGGCCCTCGGCCGCCACCGCTGTCAGCGAGACCGCCAGACAGGCGCCAAGCCCCAGATTGAAATACGAGCGGTGACCACTCATGATGCGGCACTCCTGGCCTGCTGCAGGCCGGTGATAATCAGGAGTTTGCAGCGTATCGATCGGGGTGCTCGTTACCCATTCCCATCATGGGTTACTCGAAAGGGGTAGTGCGTGGACGCGTTGTTGAAAGAGTTACCGCTGCACCAGGGATTGGCGCGAATGTTTGCCGCCGTGGGCCAGGACGGATTCTGGCGCGCGCTGGTCGACACCTTGCGCCTGCTCGTGCCGCTGGACAACGCGCTGGTGGCGGTGATGCAGGCCGGACGAGTACCGAGGCTGCTGATCGATTTCGACTCCCGCGGCAGTGCCCACGAGCATGAAGAACTGGCTGACTACAGCGCCGGCATGTACCTGCTCGACCCGTTTTACCTGGCCGTCTGCGCCGGTATCGCCGATGGCTTGCACAGCCTCGATTCGGTGGCGCCCGATCAGTTCCAGCAGAGCGAGTACTACCTGAGCTACTTCCGCACGGTAGTGGGCGGCGACGAGTTGCAGTTCATGCTCAACCTCGACGGCGCCGTCCTCGGTTTGTCCCTGGGCCGCTCGACCCGCTTCACCCTGGAAGAACAGGGCCGCTTGCTCTGCGTGCGCGACTGGGTGCTGGCGGCGATGCGTCGGCACCTGCAATTGCTCCCGCCGCAAGGCCCGACCGGCGAGGCGGTAGCCGGGGACCTGGCGACCTTGCTCGATCGCTTCGATGCACGCCTGTCGGTGCGCGAAATCGAAACCGCGCGCCTGATCCTCCAGGGCTTCTCCAGCAAGGCCATCGCCCAGCAGATGGGCATTTCCCCGGAGACGGTGAAGGTGCACCGACGCAATCTCTATCACAAGCTCAATGTGACCGGGCATGGCGAGTTGTTTGCGTTGGTGCTCAATCCGCCAGGGTAAATACCAACGCCTTCAATCCACACTCGAGATCGGCATCCGGAAACTCTGGCGGGTTGTCCAGGCGTTGCTCGAACCGCAGGCCCGGGGCTTCACGGGTGACGCCATCGATGAGGAAATCCGCACCGAAGGCCGGGTCGTTCATGCACGCCAGCACCGTGCCCTGGGCGCTGAGCAGTTCCGGCAGGCGGCGCAAGACGCGCTGATAGTCCTTGGTCAGCAGGAAGCTGCCTTTCTGGAACGACGGCGGGTCGATGATCACCAGGTCGTACGGGCCCTTGCCGATCACTTTGCCCCAGGACTTGAACAGGTCGTGGCCGAGAAAGGTCACCTTGCCCAGGTCATGTCCGTTGAGCCGGTGATTGTCGCGTCCACGGCTAAGGGCCGGGCTGGACATGTCCAGGTTGACCACGTGGGTCGCGCCGCCTTCGATAGCCGCCACGGAGAAACCACAGGTGTAGGCGAACAGGTTCAGCACCCGTTTGCCCTGGGCGTTGGCCTTCACCCAGTCGCGGCCGTAGCGCATGTCGAGGAACAGCCCGGTGTTCTGCTTGCGCCCCAGGTCCACCCGGTATTTCAGGCCGCCTTCGACAATCGTCAGCTCGTCGATTTCTTCCCCGAGCAACCATTCGGTGGTGCTTTGCAGCAGGTAGCGATGTTGCAGCAGCAGGGTGTGTGCGCCGGATTGGCTCCACTGCGGTGACTGGGTGATCGCCAGCAGCAACTGCTTCAAGTCCTCCAGCTGTTGCGCGTCCGGTTCCTTGAACAATGCCACCAGCACCACGCCCTGCAACCAGTCGACGGTCACTTGCTCCAGCCCCGGCCAGCAGCGCCCACGCCCGTGGACCAAGCGGCGGGTTTCGACGGGGGCGGTCGCCAGGGCGGTCAGCAGGTGTTCGTTGAGGGTTGAGAGGGCTTGAGTGTTCATCGGGTCTGGGTCGGCAATTTGCGGGGGCGGCATTTAACCATAGATGCGCTTGTTACAGATTACGCAAAACCCTGTAGGAGCGAGCTTGCTCGCGATGGTCGTAAACGATGACGCTGCAAGCCTGACACACCGCGGCGCTCTCAGGTTCATCGCGAGCAGGCTCGCTCCTACAGGATGCATCGGCGAGTTATCACGATTAATTTAACTTTACGTGAGGATTTGGCGATCTTGCGGCTCCCATACTCGGCCCCAACGAACAACAACCGGGAGCCGGACATGTCGCAGTCAACTGCTTCACCCAAGGCCAGCCATCCACGCTGGCTGCGGCTTACCCATTGGCTCAACGCCCTGGCGGTACTGGTGATGGTCACCAGCGGCTGGCGCATCTACAACGCCTCGCCGCTCTACGAGTTCAGCTTTCCCAACTCGATCACCCTCGGCGGCTGGCTCGGCGGCGCCCTGCAATGGCACTTCGCGGCGATGTGGTTCCTGGGCATCAACGGCCTCATCTACCTGGCCTGCAACCTGTTCAGCGGACGCCTGCAACGACGCTTTTTCCCGCTCTCGCCCAAAGGCGTGCTGCATGACCTGTGGGCCGCATTGCGCGGCAAGCTGGGGCATGCCGACCTGAGTCATTACAACCAGGTGCAACGGCTGGCGTACCTGTTCGTAATGGTCGACATCACGCTGCTGGTGC
This sequence comes from Pseudomonas sp. MHK4, assembly GCF_054600775.1. Taxonomy (NCBI): domain Bacteria; kingdom Pseudomonadati; phylum Pseudomonadota; class Gammaproteobacteria; order Pseudomonadales; family Pseudomonadaceae; genus Pseudomonas; species Pseudomonas sp. MHK4. The sequence continues at coordinate 91,472 of NZ_BAAIAK010000012.1, forward strand.
TCTCCGGACTGGTGCTGTGGAAGTCGGTGCAGTTCCCGCTGTTGCGGGAGTTGCTGTGGGGCTACGAAGGCGCGCGACGGGTGCATTTCTTCGCCATGGCGCTGTTGGTGGCGTTTGTCGCGGTGCATCTGCTGATGGTCGCACTGGTGCCGAAAACACTGCTGGCCATGATCGCTGGTCGCAAGGAGCCTGTATGAAAAAGCGCATTGTAGATTCCGGGCTGGACGAGTCGTCCATCCTCACCGACGCCCGGCAAATCCTCGCCCCGCAGATCGAAGACCGTTCGCGCCGCTCGTTCCTGCTGCGTGGCCTGACCCTGGGCGGTGTGGCCATGTTGTCCGGTTGCAACCTCACCGACAACGACAGCGTCGAGACCGCGTTGTCGTCCATGTCGCGCTTCAACGACCGGGTGCAAGGCTGGCTGTTCAATCCCAATGCCATGGCGCCGACCTATCCGGCGTCGATGATCACCCGGCCATTTCCCTTCAATGCCTTCTATGGCATCGACGAGGCGCCGACGGTGGAGGAAGAAAGTTATCGACTGGAAGTCACCGGCCTGGTCGCGGACAAGCGCACTTGGCGCCTCGAAGAGCTGCGCGCCATGGCGCAAACCGAGCAGATCACCCGGCACATCTGCGTCGAAGGCTGGAGCGCGATCGGCCGCTGGGGTGGCGTGCGCTTCAGCGATTTCCTCAACCGGGTGGGCGCCGATACCGACGCCAAGTACGTCGGCTTCAAGTGCGCCGACGATTACTACACCAGCATCGACATGGCCACCGCGCTGCATGCGCAAACCCTGTTGACCCTGACCTATGACGGCGCCGTGCTGCCGCGCGAGTACGGTTTCCCGATGAAGCTGCGCATGCCCACCAAGCTCGGCTACAAGAATCCCAAGCATATCCAGGCGATTTTCGTCAGCAACACCTACAGCGGCGGCTACTGGGAAGACCAGGGCTACAACTGGTTCGGTGGCAGCTGACGAAACCCCGGCAATTTCCCACACCCCTGCATCAAGGAGTTTCATCATGAAAAAGTTGACCACCGTCGTTCTGTCCATGTGCCTGGCCGTAGGCGCTGCCAGTGTTTTTGCTGCTGACACCATGAGCAACGATTCGATGTCCAAGGACGCCATGTCCAAAGACGCGATGAAGAAAGACACGATGTCCAAGGATGCAATGTCCAAGGACGCCATGAAAAAAGACGCGATGTCCAAGGATGCCATGAGCAAGGACGGTATGAAGAAAGATGCCATGTCCAAGGACGCGATGAAAAAGGACGCCATGTCCCAGTAACGCCAATCCTTTCCTTGGGGGGAGCTGGAGTCTTGCCCCTCAAGTACAAAGCCTCGCAAACACCGATTTCGTCGACCGCCTGCATCAAAAATGAATTTCCGCCGATACCGTTGCTCATACCTGTAGGTAGCGGATTTCGAGCCCGCGAAAATATTGGTGCGATCAGGGAGCAGCAAGGTCATGAGTCGAGTATCGACGGCGGGCGAAGACCTTCCTGGCGGGTTGATTCTGGTGGTTGAAGACGACCCGCTGATCCTGGAGTTTCTCTGTGAAATTCTTCAGGACGAAGGTTATGTGGTGCAGCCGCAATCGAGTGCGGATGCGGCGTCAGTGTATTTGCAGGGGCACGCCCCGGAAGTCGGGATGTTACTGACCGACATCACCATGCCGGGCACCCTCAACGGTGCCGATCTGGCCAACCTGTTCGGTGATCGCTGGCCGGACAAACCGATCATGATCATGTCCGGTTTTGAAACCCCGGAAAGTTCAGGGGTCAGGCATGAAGTGTCGTTCATCAAGAAGCCCTGGGCGCTGGGGCAACTGCTCGATTGTGTGGATGGCGCGCTGAAATCCCGCCGTACCTTGTGATCCTGTACATTGCAGTATCCGCTGATCCTTGAGAGGAAGGACCCTTTGCCTGCTTCCGACACCATTTTCGATGTTCCGTACCGCGCCTTCCTGTTCGACATGGACGGCACCATCCTCACCTCGATAGCCGCCGCCGAAAGAGTCTGGGCAAGGTGGGCCGTTCGCCATGGCGTCGATGTCGAGACCTTCCTGCCCACCATCCACGGCGCTCGCGCCATCGATACCATCAATCGCCTTGCCTTGCCCGGCGTCGATGGCGAGGCCGAAGCCGCGTGGATCACCCAGGCGGAAATGGAAGATGTAGACGGCGTTGAAGAGGTGGCTGGCGCGGCTGCTTTTCTCAAGTCGTTGCCCGCTCATCAATGGGCCATCGTCACCTCTGCACCGAGGGCGCTAGCGTTGCGGCGGATGGCTGCTGCGGGGATTCCCGAACCGGCTGTGATGGTCACCGCCGAAGATGTCAGCGCCGGCAAGCCCGACCCGGCGGGTTATCGATTGGCTGCGCAACGGCTGGGTGTCGAGATCAGGGATTGCCTGGTGTTCGAGGATGCGACGGTAGGCATCCTGGCGGCCGAGGCGGCGGGGGCGGATTTGTTGATCGTCACGTCGACGCATGAGCAGCCGATTGTGACGACGCATGCGACGTTGGCGAGTTATGACACGGTTGTTGCCCGCTTGGATGTGGACAGTTTCATCAGGCTGCAGAAAATCTGAATGTGGGAGCGGGCTTGCTCGCGAAAGCGGTGTATCAGTCGACATTTCTGTTGTATGACACGCAGCCTTCGCGAGCAAGCCCGCTCACAGTGGGATTGTGTATGGCTCAGTAGATTTTGGGGATCAATCGCCAGCTGCGGGCGCAATAAGCTTCGTATTCATCGCCAAACTGTGTCCGTAGCAGCGCCTCTTCCGAATGTATCCGCGCAATCAACGGAATCACCGTCAACGCCGCCAGCAACAATCCCACCCCCGAACGAAACGCCAGCGCCCAACCCACGGCAATCACCAGCATCCCCAGATAACTGGGGTTACGCAGGCTGCGATAGATCCCATCGGTCACCAGGCGATGGCCCGGCTGGATCGCCACCAGTCCACTGAAGCGTTTGCCCAGCACGAACACCGGCCACAGCCGCAGGGCGCCGCCGATGATGAACAGCAGCGCACCAAGCCAACGCACGCCCTCACCACCAAAGGTCCAGAAGTCGATCCGGTCGGTGTAGGCCGGCAGGAAACCACTCAACAATCCGATCACCCCGAACGCCGGCAGCACCCAGCGATTGGCCCGGTCCTCGCGTTCGCCGGAACTCAGGTTGACTTCGGTAAACAGCGAAGCGATGACCATGGCGAGCGTTGCCAGCGCCACTACCACCAAGGCTGCATGGGAGAAAAACGCTTCAAAGCCGCCCAGTGCCCAAATCGCCAGCCAGAGGTAGGCGAGGGTAGAGACGAAGGCGAAAAACGCCAGTTTGGCCGAGATTTTCATGATGTCTCCACAGGTGAACACACCCCGTCATTGTACCTCTGACCGCGCATTGCGCCTGATCACCTGGGGCGGCTGCCCGAACGCTCGAAGGAAGGCTTCGCGCATGCGCCGCGGGTCAAGAAAACCGGTTTCCACGGCGATCTGGTCAAGCGTCAGGCGCCCGCGTTCGAGCAGTTGCCGTGCCGCCTCCAGGCGCAGGTTTTCGATGGCTTTGGCCGGCGACTGGCCGGTTTCGGCGCGAAATGCCCGGCTGAACTGGCGCGGGCTCAGGCGCGCCTGTTGCGCCAGTTGTTCCACTGACAACGTCTGGGCCAGGTGTTCCCTGGCGAAGGTGAGGACCGTCTGGATGCGGTCGGATTTCGGTGCCAGTTCCAGCAGCGCAGAGTGCTGCGACTGGCCGCCGGCACGGCGGTGGTACATCACCAGCTTCTGCGCCACGGCACGCGCGAGTTCGGCACCGTGGTCCTTTTCCACCATGGCCAGTGCCAGGTCGATACCGGCGGTCATCCCGGCGGAAGTCCAGATCGCCCCGTCGATCACGTAGATCCGGTCCGCTTCCACCTTGATCGATGGAAAGCGTTCCTGCAGTTGCCGCGCGTAGGCCCAGTGCGTGGTCGCCCGGCGTCCCTCGAGCAGTCCGGCCTGGGCCATGACAAAGGCCCCGGAGCAAATCGACGCGGTGCGGCGCGCGGTCCTGGCGCTGGCACGCAAGTAGTCGAGTACGCCCTCGGGCGCCTGTTCGAGGATGGTGTCGCCGCCCACCACGATCACCGTGTCGAACAGCCGTTCACCAAACGCTTCGGTGCCGACATTCAGGCCACCGGAAGCGCGCAAGGTGCGACCGTCTTCGGACAGGACTCGCACGTCGTACAGGGCTTCGCCGGCGCTGAAGTTGGCGTACTCGAACACCGGCATCGCGGCCAGCGCCATGGACTGGAAACCCTCGAAAACCACGAATGCCACGCTGATCATCGCCAGGTCCTCAAAACGCTGATGGCAGAAAAACGTAGGTTAAACGTCATTTGAGACGGACGCGAGACCATTTATAACTGCTCACACCGGGCGATTGTCTCGCCTCACTGTGAAGGAAATTGCACATGGCTCTCTCTTCCAAGGGTACCGCACTGATCACTGGCGCTTCTTCCGGCATCGGCGCGGTGTATGCCGGCCGTCTCGCCCGGCAGGGTTACGACCTGATTCTGGTCGCTCGCAGCCAGGCAAAACTCGACGCCTTGGCCAATCGCCTCAGCGACCAGACTGGCCGCACCGTGGAGGTGGTCGCCGCGGATCTGAAAGACAAGGCTGATTTGCTGCGGGTCGAACAGATTCTGCGCAGCGACGCGAGCATCACCCTGTTGGTCAACAACGCCGGGGTTGGCGCGGTCATGCCGTTGCTCGGCAGCCCGGTGGATGACATGGAAGACATGATCAGCCTCAACGTCACCGCGCTGACACGCCTGGCTTATGCCGTGGTTCCGGGTTTCGTCGCGCGCGGAGCCGGGACCGTGATCAATATTTCCTCGATCGTCGCCATCGCCCCGGAAATCCTCAACGGCGTCTATGGCGGGACCAAGGCGTTTGTCCTCGGCCTGAGCCAATCGATGCACCGTGAACTGGCCGATAAAGGCATCCGCATCCAGGCGGTGCTACCGGGCGCGACCGCCACCGATTTCTGGAGCGAGGCCGGTAACCCGGTGGAGAATCTGCCGCAGGAGATCGTGATGTCCGCCGAAGACATGGTCGATGCTGCGCTGGTGGGGTTGGAGAAGGGCGAAATGGTGACCATCCCGGGCTTGCACGATGGTGTGCAGTGGGATCGTTATGAAGCACAACGCCAGGTGCTGTCCGGCTTGTTCGGTAGCTCGACGGCGGCGCCGCGTTATCGTTGATTGGAAAGATCGCAGCCTCGCTTCGCGAGACAGCTCCTGCAGCGAAGCGAGGTTGCGATCTTTTAATCCTGGTTACTGTCCTTCCTGAACAAGAATCGCGCGAGCCAGGTCTTCGTCGCTCGCGCTGTTGAGGTCGGGATGTTCCTGGCGGATCCGCTGCAGAACCTGCTCCAGGTAAACGCCGCGAATTGCGCCGTTACTGGCCACGAAGCTGGACGCGTCATCCCGGGCGGGAATCATCAGTTTGTGGTCCTTGAACGTCGAATACAGCGAGGCGGAAACCCCGGCCGAGGTGGCGACATCTTTTGCGTCGACATCAGCCATCGCGGAGCCGACGGGTAAGCACAGCAAAAGGGAAGAAATGATAATCAGACGGCGCATGGCGGTGTCCTCTGAAGGCGTGATGCAAAAAGGAAGTACCTCACTTTCTAGGATGCACGACGGTCGCCGAGAGTTCCCCTGTCGATGCTTGAGCCGGTTATTCAGCGCGAAAAACGGTTGCGATAATCCCGCGGCGAAACCCCCAGGTTGCGCTGGAAGGTCAGGCGCATGCGCTCTTCGTCACCGAAGCCACACAATCGGGAGATTTGATCGATGTTGCGCTCGGAGTCTTCCAGCAGGCGCCGCGCAGCCTCCACGCGCAGCACTTCCACGGCCTTGGCCGGGGTGCGGCCGGTCTTGAGTTTGTAGACCCGGGCAAAGTTGCGCGGGCTCATCCGCACCTGTTGGGCGAGTGTCTCGACGGTGAGGTCGGCACCGGACAGGTTCTGCGTGATCCACAGGTGCAGGTCGTCGAAGGCCGCGCCTTCGCTGGTTTGCGCTTGCAACAACTGGCTGTACTGGGCCTGGCCACCGGGGCGCTTGAGGAACACCACCATTTCCCGAGCCGTGAGCAGTGCCAGTTCCCGTCCGCAATCTTCTTCGACCAATGCCAGTGCCAGGTCGATGCCGGCGCTGACCCCGGCGGAAGTCCAGACTGAACCCTGCTGGACAAAGATCGCATCGTGATCGACCTCGATGGACGGATGACGCTCCTTGAGCATCCCGCACATCGCCCAATGGGTGGCGGCGCGCCGGCCTTCGAGCAAGCCGGCCTCGGCCAGCAGGAAGGTGCCGCTGCACACCGACGCGGTGCGCCTGGCTTTGCTCGAGGCCTGTTTGAGCCAGTCGACCAGGCTCAGGGAGTTGGTCATCGCCAGGATAATGGCCGGGGCACCGGGAACGATCAGGGTGTCGATCGTTTGATCGTCGAAGGCGCTCAATGGCAGGGTATCGACGGCCAGGCCCTCGGCAGTCTGGATCAGGCCACCGGTCAGGCTGGCGGTCTGCAGCTTGTAACCTTGCAGGTTGCTGCTGTCGAGGTAGCGGGATGCGGCCCAGAACACGGTTTGCGCGCCGGTCAGGTCCAGCAGGCCCATCTCGGGGTAGGCCAGGAATACGATCAAGCGCGGTTGGTCGGTCATTGATTCGAGGGTGATGGGGGGGCTGGCGATATCGTTCATGGGCTTGTGCATTAACTCGTTGGAATAATGATAATTCTCAAACGGTATAAACGTTATCGCAGCTGGTCGGCTGTCCGGATTTCAGGGTTTTATGTCCCTTGTCGGGACTGTACGAGCTGCCGCAGGCTGCGATCTTTGATCTTGATCTATAAAAAGCAAAAGTCAAAAGATCGCAGCCTGTGGCAACTCCTACAGTGAATATCCGGAACAATTGAATTGTCGATAGCTGTCTGTTTCCGCATAAAGGGCCAGCGTACCCTTGACGATTCGCTATTGAATCGAGCACCCACAGACATGGTTCCTTCTCTTGGCAGCATCGCTTCACGCTTGCGCCTCAAACAACTGCGCCTGCTGATCGCGCTGGATGACCGCGGCTCCCTGCACAAGGCCGCCGAGCAGATTTCTATTTCCCAGTCCGGCGCCACCAAGGCCCTGCAGGAAGTCGAGTCGTTGCTCGGCATGCCGCTGTTCGAACGCCAGCCCAAGGGCCTGGTGGCCAACGAAATGGGGCGTTGCATGATTCGGTATGCGCGGCTGATCTACAGCGATGTGGAGCACCTGCGCGAGGAAATGGTCAGCATCATGCGCGGCCAGGGCGGGCGATTGTCGGTGGGGGTGATCATGGGCGCGGTGCCGTTGCTGACCCGGGCATTGACCGAGCTGCGGCTCAAGCAACCGGAGCTGTCGGTGGAACTGGTGGAAAACACCAGCGCCACCTTGCTTGGTCTGCTGGATCAGGGGCGACTGGACCTGGCCATCTGTCGAACCAGCGTCGGCCAGCGCTCGGACGCCTATGACTGCATCGAACTGAGCGAAGAACCCCTGGCCGTGGTCGCCAGCAAGGATCATCCGCTGGCGAGCGCAGAGTCGTTGCAGCTGGCGCAATTGAGCGATTATCGCTGGGTGGTCTATCCCAAGGACATGCCGATGCGCCAGGCCCTGGAGCGGGAACTCAACGAGGCAGGGCTGGAGATACCGCGTTATCCGCTGGAAACCTCGTCGACCTTCGGCACCATTTTGCTGGTGCAACAGGACCCGACGTTGCTGGCGGTGATCCCGGGGGAAGTGGCCGAGTTCTGCGAAAAATTCGACCTGTTGGTGAAGTTGCCGGTGTCCTTGCGCGCGCTGATCGAGCCTTACGGCGTGATCAGCCGGGCCGGCGCCAATCTGTCACCGGCGGCGACCCTGCTGATCAACGAGTTGCAGCGCGATCTGGTGACTTGATGATCCTGTAGGAGCGAGCTTGCTCGCGATGGAGGTCAACGATGACGCGGGAAGCCTGACACCCCACAGTGCTCTCAGGTTTTTCGCGAGCAGGCTCGCTCCTACAGGGGGAGTGGTGCTTGAGGACTATTTGATCGGCGAAAACTGTGCCGGCATCAGCAGCTTCGATTCCATTTTTTCCAGCATTGGGAATGCGATCGGCACGAAGCCTTCAAGCCAGTCCGGGTCCTGGTACAGCGCGGCGCGTTTGTTGATTCGCTCGTCCAGGCTCTGGTAGGCCCAGATGTGAATGACCTGGTTGAGCTCGCCGATTTCGGTGTACCACCAGCCCACCAGCGTGGCGTAGCGGGAGATCACCGGCAGGCCGTTTTCCTCGAAGTGCTTGAGGTAGGTCTGCATCGTGCCGATCTTCAGGGTGTAGGTGCGCATTTCGTAGAACATGGGAGGGGTCTCTCAGGAATGAATGCCGTGGAAGGCGTTGCCGATGATTCGCTCGACGTCGGCAGCGGTGGTCAGGCGCGGGTTGACCAGCACGTTGCCGCTGCGCATCGAGTCGCTGACCATTTGCGCCATGTACTCCAGGTCCACGCCCAGGTCCTTGATGTTGTCGGGGATGCCGATGGCCTTGTTCAGCGCCATTACGTGCTCCACCACCTTGTGCCCGGCACGGGCAGGGCTGAGGCCGCTGACGTCTTCGCCCATGGCGATGGCGATCTCGCGGAACAGCTCCGGGCAGGCCGGCAGGTTGAATTCGATGACGTAGGGCAAAAGCGTGGCGTTGGCGATGCCGTGGGGGATGTTGAACACGCCACCGAAGGTGTGGGAAATCGCATGCACGTTGCCCAGTTTCGATTGGGCGAACGCGACCCCGGCGAGGAACGAAGCGAGCAGCATCTGTTCCCGGGCGTGCAGGTCTGTGCCAGCGAAAAAGGCCTTGGGCAGGTGCGTGCAAATCATCTTGATCGCGTGCAGGGCCAGGGCCTGGCTGATCGGGTTGGCCTGCTTCGATACATAGGATTCGATGGCGTGGGTCAGGGCATCCATGCCGGTGGCGGCGGTGATCGACGGCGGCAGCTTGAGGGTCAGTTCGGCATCGAGAATCGCCAGTTTGGGGAACAGTGCCGGGCTGATGATCACCGTCTTGAACAGGGTCCTGGTGTTGGTGAACACCGTGGACGCCGTGCACTCGCTGCCGGTGCCCGAGGTGGTCGGGATGGCAAAGATCGGCAGCGGCGGGTGCAGCAGTTTGTCGTAGCCTTCGTAGTCGAGGATGTTGCCAGGGTTGGTGGCCATGGCCGCGACACCCTTGGCGGTGTCGATGCTGCTGCCGCCTCCGACGCCGATCACCGAGTCGCAATCGTGATTCTTCAGGAAGGCGACGGCGCGCTCCAGCACATCCGTAGTGGGATTCGGTTCGACGCCGGCAAACACTTCGTAGCCAATGTCATTCTCGGCCAGCGAGGCGAAAAAGCTGTCCATCACGCCCGACGCCATCAAGCCTTGGTCGGTGACCACCAGCAGTTTTTTGCGAACATGGGGCTTGAGCAAAGCGCCGGCCTGACGCACCAGTCCGATGCCGCTTTTCAGGGTCGTGGGGAAATAAAACTGGAACGGGTTCATGGGGATCTCCGGTTTCTTGTTGGTCCGGCAACAGTAATGAGCGCCGCTGGCTGTCGATAATGAAAAGGCCTGATCCGCCGATCACTCTTTGTCATCCCCAAAGTGAGGGGTGTGCGGTGGTAACGTGAGCGCTTTGAACAGTCAGGAGCATGGTCATGGATTTGGGTATTTCGGGGCGCTGGGCGATCGTCTGCGCCGCCAGCAAGGGCTTGGGCCTGGCCTGCGCGCGGGCCTTGGCGAAGGAGGGCGTCAACCTGGTGATCAACGCCCGTGGCGATGACACCTTGCAGCGCGCCGCTGATGAGTTGCGCGGCCTGGGGCCGAACATCGAAGTGCGCACCGTGGCCGGGGACATCAGCACACCTGCGGTGCGCGAACAGGTTCTGGCGGCGTGTCCGCAGGTGGACATCCTGGTCAACAACGCCGGCGGGCCGCCACCGGGAGATTTTCGCGACTGGCACCGCGAAGACTGGCTCAAGGCGCTGGATGCCAACATGCTCACGCCCATCGAGCTGATCAAGGCCTGTGTCGATGGCATGGCCGAGCGCGGTTTCGGGCGCATCGTCAACATCACCTCCGGCGCGGTGAAGGCGCCGATCGACGTCCTCGGGCTGTCCAATGGCGCGCGCAGTGGCCTGACCGGGTTCATCGCCGGGCTGGCGCGTCAGGCGCGACTGGCGGGCAACAACGTCACGGTCAACAACCTGCTGCCGGGGCCGTTCGAGACCGAACGCCTGCACAAGACCCTGACTGCCGCCGCCGAAGCCAACGGCTCCAGTGTCGAAAGCATCGCCGAGCAACGGCGTAAAAACGTACCGGCGCAACGCTTCGGCCAGCCCGATGAGTTCGGGGCTTATTGCGCATTCATCTGCAGCGCGCAATCGGGTTTCCTCACCGGGCAAAACCTGTTGCTGGACGGCGGCAGTTACCCCGGTACGTTCTGATCGCCAGGGGATGACCGATGGTGATCCCCCAATCAGAACCCATCATTATTCAGCACTCGGGGGCGTGATTAGAGTGGGGGCGCTTGCCTGGTGCTGGTTAATCAAGACGCAAAAAACTGTGGGAGCCAGCCTGCTGGCGATAGCGGTGGGTCAGTCACATAGATGTTGAATGTGCTGCCACCATCGCCAGCAGGCTGGCTCCCACAGGGGATTGCGGGCATCGGGCAGCTCTTCTCCACAACAATAAGAGCGCCCCACATGAACAATCCGAGTGCCGAAAGCCTGGCGTTGCCAGCCGCGTCCGCTTTGATGCGCGCCACCAACGTGCGTTGGCGAATTTTCCTCATCATGCTGTTGCTGACTGCGATCAACTACATCGACCGAGCCTCGCTCTCGGTGGCCTTGCCGCTGATCTCCAGTGAGTTCCAGATCCCGCCGGCCCTCGAAGGCCTGATGCTCAGCGCGTTTTTCTGGTCTTACGCCTTGATGCAGATTCCCGGCGGCATGCTGCTGGACCGCTTCCACACCCGCCGCGTCATCGTCGTCGCCACCGTCGCCTGGGGCGCGTTCCAGGCCCTGGCTGCCGGGGCGCACAACTGGATCACCCTGTTGATCACGCGCATGGGCCTGGGCGTCGCCGAGTCGCCGATCATGCCCGCTGGCGCCAAACTCAACGGCGCCTGGCTGACGCCCAATGAGCGCGGACGCGGCGCGGTGCTGGTCGATGGCGGTGCGCCGCTGGGCAGCGCCTTCGGTGCGATCATCATTGCCGGGCTGATCGGCTGGTTCGACTCCTGGCGCATCGCGTTCGTGATCGCCGGGGTCGGCACCATGCTCGCTGGCGTGCTGGCCTGGAAATACATTCGCAACCACCCCAGCGAACACCCCGGTGTCAATGCCGCTGAACTTGCGCACATCACTGCAGGCAACGCCACGGTCAGCCAGCCCGGCGCGGTCACCAGCATCGCGTTCAAGGAACTGCTCAAGGACCGTTCGGTGCTGGCGATGTTCGCGGGCTACTGCTGCATTCTCAGCGTGTTCTATGGCCTGTTGACCTGGATGCCTAGCTACTTGCACCAAACCCACGGCCTGAACATTTCCGGCATGGGCGGTGCGACCTTCCTGATTTTCATGTGCGGTTTCATCGGCGAGCTGGTCGGCGGCTATCTGGGGGATAAATGGAAATCCAGCGGCGCCTCGCCCAACCTGGTCATGCGCAGCATGTTCAGCGGTTCGGCGCTGGTCGCCGCGTTGTGCATGCTGGCCACGGCCTATACCGCCCAGGCCAGCCAGGCGATCGGTCTGCTGTGCGTGGCGATGTTTTTCATTCGCTGGTGCGGCATGTACTGGTGCATTCCATCGATCCTCGGCGGCACGTCGAAAACCGGGGTGCTGGCCGGCACCATGAATTTTTGCGGGAACATGGCCGGGGTGATCGTACCGATCCTGATCGGCCTGATCGTGCAGTTCACCGGCTCGTATTTCCTGGTGCTGATCTTCTTCGTGGTCATGGCCATGCTACTGGCGATATTCTCCAGCCTGATCGATTACCGGGAACGAGGGCTGGTCTGACTGTAGGAGCGAGCTCGCTCGCGATGGTCGTCAACGATGACGCGGGGTACCTGACTCCCCGCGGTGCCCTCAGGTTTTTCGCGAGCAAGCTCGCTCCTACAGGGGGAGGGGTGACCGATGATCAGCGGCTGCGCCGTAGCCCCCGGATAGCGCTATCCTTGGCAGATGTGCTCTTCGCCATCGGAGAAGTCTGATGATCAACGTACGCACTGCCCGCATGCTTGCCGATTACAGGCAATGGGCCAACCAGCGCCTGTTCGAGAACCTGGCGCTACTGCCGCCGGGGGAAGTCGAAAAAGAACGCGCCGGGGTCTTCAAGAACATCATCGGCACGCTCAATCATATCTACGTGGTGGACCGAATCTGGCAGGCTCACCTCGAAGGCCGAGGGCACGGCTTCAAGACCTCCCATGACCTGGTGCACCCTGAACTGGCGGTGCTGCGTCTGGCGCAACAGGACGTGGATCGCTGGTACTGCAACTGGAGCGCGCGGCAAACCGATGCCTCGCTGGACAAACCCGTCAGGTTCACTTTCGTTTCCGGTGAAAGTGGCACCATGAGTGCCGGCGCGATGCTGATGCACGTGGTCAACCACGCCAGCTATCACCGCGGCTGGGTGATCCAGATGTACTTCGACATCCCGGCCATGCCGCCAATGACGGACATGCCGATCTACCTGCGCGAGAACGACCCGCACTTCAACTCGCTCAATGCCCCGGCAGTGGCGCCGACATGTGCTCCACTATTCGCGAGCGCAACCAACGTTCTGCCGGATCGTTATCGTTGACGCCGTTCCAGACCATGGACAGTTCGGACAGGTTGATCTCGAACGGCGGGTCGTCGGCGCGCAGCTGGCTGCTGCCATCGATCAACGCGCAGGCGGCGTAATCGGGCACCGAGGCCAGCATGTCGGTGCCTGCCAGCAAGGCGCGCAAGCCCGAGAACTGCGGTACTGCCAGCACTACCCGGCGCGACCGTCCGATACGCGCCAGGTCATTGTCAATGGCGCCGCTCAAGTCCCCGGAAAACGACACCAGCGCGTGGGGACGCTCGCAGAACTCATCCAGGGTCAGCGGCCCGGGCCGGTCATCGCCACGCAACACCTTGACGCTCAGGTCCCGCAGTTTCTTGCGCTTGGCATTGGCCGGTAATTCCGTGGTGTAGCTGATGCCGACGGAAATCTCACCGCTGCCGAGCATCGACGACATCAACAGGTAATTGACCCGGCGCACCACCACCACGACGTTCTGTGCTTCTTCGCGGATCTGCTTGAGCAGCGGCGGAAACAGGCCGAACTCGGCATCGTCGGACAGACCGATGCGAAACACATCGCGGCTGATCGACGGGTCGAAATCCTTGGCCCGGCTCACCGCCCCGGAAATGGTGTCCATCGCCGGTTGCAGTTCCCTGAGAATCACCAGGGCCCGCGGGGTTGGCTCCAGCACACGGCCGTTGCGCACCAGCAACGGATCGTCGAACAGATCGCGCAATCGCGCCAGCGCCGCACTGACGGCGGGCTGGCCGAGGAACAGCTTTTCTCCGGCGCGGGTCAGGTTTTTTTCGAACATCAGGGTTTCGAAAATCACCAACAGGTTCATGTCCACGCGGCGCAGGTCGTTGCGGTTCATGGTGAAGGCTCGTTGGGTTTGAAGACTTTTTAGTAAAGCACCAAACCCTCAGGAGAGACGCGCAACCTGTGGGAGCGGGCTTGCCCGCGATGGCGGTGTGTCAAACGACATCAGTGTTGTCTGACACTCCCTCTTCGCGGGCAAGCCCGCTCCCACGGGGATTGCATTCAACCGACGGATTTCCGTCAGCCGCACCCGGCTCCGTCAGCATCTTCCTGAACGTCTCCACCAACGGCCGCAGATTGATCCGGTGCCATGCCGCCCACAGCGGCCTTGTGAGGGCGATCCACGGCACTTCCCGCAGCACCACGCCCGGTGGTGCGTTGCGGCTCAAGCCTTTCTGGATCATGGCGATGCCCAGTCCCGAGGCCACCAGGGCCATGGCGGTGAAGGGGCCGGTGGCTTCCATGTGGATGTCCGGAGTGAAACCGGCGCGGATGCACGCGCTGACGAAGTTTTCGCGGCTGCTGACATTCTGGTGGTGTTGCACGCCGATCCATTCCTGAGCGGCGAGATCTTCAGGGGTCAACAGGGTCTTCTGTGCCAGTGGATGGTGCTCGGGCAGGGCCAGCAGCATCGGATCGTCCAGCACCTGGAAACCCAGCAGGTCGGGGTCATCGTCTGTCGGCGGTTCGCTGACCAGGGCGATATCCAGACTACGCTGACGCAGGCCTTCGAGTTGTTCGGCGGAACTCTGGTTGTACAGCGCGACGTGCACGTTCGGCCGGCTTACCCGCAGCACGCGCAAGGCATTGGGCAGGACGCCGGCGTGCATGGCGTTTTCGATGTAGCCGATGCACAGGCCGCCTTCTTCGCCACGGCCCAGGCGTTTACCCAGGGATTCCAGGCGATTGGCGTGGGTCAGCAGGGCGCGGGTTTCGGCGAGGAAGGTCTGGCCGTCGCGGGTCAGGCGGATGCGTTGCTGGCTGCGCTCGAACAGGGTCAGGCCCAGGCGCTCTTCGAGCTGGGCGATCTGCCGGCTCAGGGGCGATTGGGAAATGTGCAGGCGTTCGGCGGCGCGACCGACGTGTTCTTCCTCGGCGACGGCGACGAAGTAGCGCAATTGGCGGATGTCGATCATGTCAGACCTCTGGGGACTTAAGTGCTGCGCATTATGTCTTGGACGGTCCGATCGTCGCAATCTAGGATTTGCTCAACGGTCAGCCACTGACCTCTGAAACTGACGAGGATTGAATCATGAGCTTGAAAGACAAACTGCCCGGCGCGCTGGGTTTTGGCACTGCGCCGTTGGGCAACATGTTCCGCGCCATTCCTGAAGAGGAAGCGCAAGCCACTGTCCACGCTGCCTGGGAGGCCGGCGTGCGTTACTTCGATACCGCACCGTTCTACGGTTCGGGCCTGTCGGAAATTCGCCTCGGCCAGGCGTTGTCCCGCTACAACCGCGACGACTATGTGCTCAGCAGCAAGGTCGGGCGGGTGATCCTCGATGAAGTCGAGGACGCCGCGGCCCGCGATCTGGGCGAGAAGAGCGGGGTGTTCGAACACGGACGCCCGAACAAGATCGTCAATGACTACAGCGCCGACGCGACCCTGCGTTCCATCGAAGACAGCCTCAAGCGCCTGCAGACCGATCGCCTGGACATTGTCTGGGTGCATGACATCGCCCAGGACTTCTACGGCGATCAATGGCTGGAGTACTTCAACCAGGCCCGCACCGGCGCCTTCAAGGTGCTGACCCGTCTACGCGAGGAAGGCGTGATCAAGGGTTGGGGCCTGGGGGTGAACAAGGTCGAGCCGTGCGAATTGACCCTTGATTCGAGCGAAGCGCAGCCGGACGGATTTCTCCTGGCGGGTCGCTACACTCTTCTCGACCATGAGCGCGCGTTGCAGCGTTTGATGGACGCAGCCCTGGCGCAGAATGTCGAGATCGTGGTCGGCGGTCCGTACAGCTCGGGCATCCTGGCCGGTGGCGCGCATTTCGAATACCAGAAGGCCAGCCCGGCGATCGTCAGCAAGGTCGATCAGATCAAGCGCATCGCGACGGCTCATGGTGTCGACATCAAGGCGGCGGCGTTGCAGTTCTCCTTGGCCAACCCGGCCGTGGCAGCGGTGATTCCAGGCGCCAGTCGCCCAGAGCGGATTGCCGAAGACGTGGCCGCCTTGTCGGCGGTGATTCCCGCCGCTTTCTGGCAAGCGTTGCGTGAAGCGAAGCTGGTGTCCGAGCGCGCACCCTTGCCGATCATTGGAGCTTGAGCATGAAAATCGATCTGAGTGGAAAACTGGCGATTGTCAGCGGCAGTACCGCGGGCATTGGCCTGGGCATCAGCCAGGCACTGGCCGAGTCTGGCGCCACGGTGGTGGTGATCGGCCGCGAGCCGGCCAAGGTCGAGCAGGCGCTGGCGAGCATTCGCCAGCAGGTGCCTGCTGCGCAACTGCGCGGGCTGACGGCCGACCTTGGTACGGCTGAAGGCGCGGAACAACTGTTCGCCGCCGAACCACGGGCAGACATCCTGGTGAACAACCTGGGGATCTACAACGCGGTGGATTTCTTCGACACACCCGACAGCGAGTGGACGCGCTTCTATGAGGTCAACGTGATCTCCGGTGTGCGCCTGTCCCGGCATTACGTGCCGGACATGGTCAAGCAGGGCTGGGGGCGGGTGATTTTCCTGTCTTCGGAATCCGGCATCGCGATCCCCGCGGACATGCTCAACTATGGCGTGACCAAAAGCGCCAACCTGGCGGTGTCCCACGGCCTGGCCAAGCGGCTGGCGGGCACTGGGGTGACGGTCAATGCGATACTCCCGGGCCCGACCTTGACCGACGGCGTGGAGCTGATGCTCAAGGATGCCATTGCCGCGTCCGGTCGTAGCGTCCAGGAAGAAGCCGACGACTTTGTACGCAAGGCGCGGCCGACTTCGATCATCCAGCGCGTGGCGAATGTCGAGGAAGTGGCAAACCTGGTGGCGTATATCGCTTCGCCGTTATCCTCGGCCACCACGGGCGCGGCTTTGCGAGTCGACGGCGGTGTCGTCGACAGCATGGCCATCTGAACCTTATTCATTGAGAGAGAGCTTTACATGGCAACTGCATCAGCAACCATCGATATCCCGGCCTCGGCCGATCAGGTCTGGCAATTGATCGGCGGCTTCAACTCGCTGCCGGACTGGCTGCCGTTCATTCCCCAAAGTGAACTCAGCGAAGGCGGGCGGGTGCGCAGCCTGCAAACGGCGGACGGGGCGGTGGTGATCGAGCGTCTGCAAGCGTTCGACAACGAGGGCAAGACCTACAGTTATTCGATTGAGCAGGCGCCGTTTCCGGCGACGCAGTACCTGGCGACGATCAAGGTCGAATCTCAGGGCGACGGGGCGCGGGTGACCTGGTCCGGGCGGTTTGAGCCGGTGGGTGTGAGCAATGAGGAAGTGGTGGCGTTATTCACCGGGATCTACCAGGGCGGCCTCGAGGCCCTGCGGGCCAACTACCCCGCCTGACCCCGCACACTTGTAGGAGCTGGCTTGCCGGCGAAGGCGGCGGCACATTCAGCATCGTGGTGCCAGACAGTCTGTCTTCGCTGGCAAGCCAGCTCCTACAAAGGGACGCGTTGGGTTCAGGTCTGTGCAATCAAACTCTGCCGACAATCGAGCACCAACCGCGCCCCACCCAGCTCGCTGTTACCCACTTCCAGCGTAAACCCGTGCAGGCTGACAATCGCCGCGACGATCGACAAGCCCAGGCCAAAACCGCTTTTCTGGTTGCCCGCCTCGGCGCGATAGAAGCGCTGGAACACCGCCACCCGTTCTTCCTCTGGAATGCCGGGACCGGAGTCGAGCACTTCGATGCGGGTATGCCCGCTTTCATTGAGCCCTCGCAAAATCACCTGGCCACCGGGCGGGGTGAACTTGATCGAGTTGCTCAACAGGTTGGCCACGGCCTCGAACAGCAAGGCGCGGTCGCCATTGAGCGGCGGCAACCACTGCGGCAGTTGCAGTTCGAACTTCAGGCCGTCGTCTTCCGCCAGGGGCAGGTAGAAGTCATGCAGTTCCTGCAGCAACGGCATCGGGTCGAGCTGCACGAAGCCGGAACGGCGTTGGCGATCCTCCAGTTCGGAAATTCGCAACAAGCCACGAAAGCGCGCCATCAGTGTATCCGCCTCGCCCAGCACCAGGTCCAGTTGGGCCGCTTGCGCCGAGCCTTCGCCAGCCTGTTGTTGCATGCGGTAGAGCTGCGCGCGCAGGCGGGTCAGGGGGGTACGCAGGTCGTGGGCAATGTTGTCGCACACGCCCTTGACCTCGTGCATCAGGCGCTCGATGCGTTCGAGCATGGCATTGACGATGGCGGCGAGCATGTCCAGTTCGTCGCGGCGATTGGACAGCGGCAAGCGTCGGGTCAGGTCACCGTTGACGATCGCTTCGGCGCTGCCCTGGATCGCGCGAATCCGCCGCAGCGGGCGGCGGCGCAACAGGTGCCAGCCGACGATGCCCGGCAGGATGGTCAGGGTCACTCCCCAGAACAGCGCGTGCAAGATGATCCGCGTCACGGCAAACAGCGAGCCGTTGTCACGCACCAGTATCAGCCAGAGGCCATCGCGGGTCTGGGTCGCCACGGCGTCGCAGCTGTCGTTGGGCAGCGTCGGGTCGTCGGAGTCGGCGCAGTCGCTGAGCATGTGGATCTTGCCATCGAGCGGCAAGCCTCGGGGGATATGGTTCAGCGCACCGCTGAGGTAGCGATGCTGGCTGTCGAACAGGCCATAGGCGTCGAGGCCGCGGATGTCGAAGGTCATGCTGACGGCGAGGGCGTCCACCAGTTGTTCGCCCTGGAAACGCGAGAACAGGTGCTGGCGCTGCATCAGCGAATGCTTGGCCAGGTTGTCCAGGTAAGCGGAGACCTCGTAGTACATGACCCCCATGAGGATCCCGCTCCACAACACGAACAACGCGCTGTACAGCGCCAGCAGGCGACTGCTGGAGGAACGCCAGCCTTTAGACGGGTTCGGCAATGACATAACCCGAGCCTCGCACGGTTCGAATCAGTGGAACATTGCCAGGAGGGTCGATCTTCTTGCGCAGGCGGCCGATGTGCACGTCGATCAGGTTGGTACCGGGGTCGAAGTGATAACCCCAGACCTCTTCGAAGATCATCATCCGCGAGAGAATTTGCCCGGTGTTGCGCATCAGGAATTCCAGCAGCTTGTACTCGGTGGGCAACAGCGTCAGCAGCTGGCCGTCGCGGCTGGCTTCGTGGCTGATCAGGTTCAGTTCCAGGTCTGCCACGCGCAACGTGGTGGCTTGCGCGGTCACGGTGTTCTGCCGGCGCAGCAGGACTTCGACCCGGGCGGCCATTTCATCGGTGGCGAAGGGCTTGGTCAGGTAATCGTCGCCGCCGGCACGCAAGCCGCGCACGCGCTCGTCGACGTCGGAGAGGGCGCTGATCATCAGGATCGGCGTGGCCACGCCCATGGTCCGTAGCGTGGTGACGATCGCCAGGCCGTCGAGCTCGGGCAGCATGCGGTCGAGGGTGATCAGGTCGTAGTTGCCGCTGACCGCACGCTCCAGGCCCTCTCGACCGTTGTCGACCCAATCGACGTCAAGGCCGTGGCTGCTCAGTTCGGCGACAATTTCCCGGGCGGTCACGGCGTCGTCTTCGATGGTCAAGATGCGGGTCATGGAGTTGGCCTGATATTCGGTTCAAAACAGAGTGGAGAGCATTTTGCCAAGAATTGCTCGCAGGCTTCCTAAATAAAAGTTCATTTGAAACATATCCCCCCGTAGGAGCCGCCGACAGCTGCGATCGTTTGATCTTCGCAATCAATGCATAAAACCCGTCGAGCATACCGATTCCTTGCATATTGCATGGATCGTGGAAGTTCAAACTTTCTAACACACTGAAAAAACAGGATTTATTAAAAGTGCGCGACTGGCACGGTGACTGCAATTGCTCTTTCGAGACTTGTAACACCATCTTTCTGCCTGGAGCGATACAACAATGAATAGATCCTCTGAGGGTTTCTATCCCGCCACGGATGAGTCGAGCACGGTGTCCGGCGTGTCCTGGGGTGCGATCTTCGCCGGGGCCGCGGCTGCGGCGGCGTTGTCGCTGATCCTGGTGCTGCTCGGTTTCGGCCTGGGGTTCTCGGCGGTTTCGCCGTGGGCCAATGAAGGTATGAGCGCCAAGGGCCTGGGTATTTCGACGATTGTCTGGCTGGCCGTCACGCAAATAATCGCGTCCGGGGCCGGTGGCTACATCGCCGGCCGGCTGCGGGTGAAGTGGGCTTACATGCATGGCGATGAAGTCTACTTTCGCGACACTGCCCACGGTTTTCTCGCCTGGTGCGTGGCGACGTTGGTAACAGCGACGTTGGTGGCCGGCTCGGTCAGCAGTGTCATCAGCGGCGGGGTACAGGCCGGGGCGCAGGTTGCCGGTGGTGCGGCCAATGCTGTCACTCAAGCAGCGGGAACTGCGGCAGCCAACACAGACAGTGATCAGTATGGCTACTACATCGACAGCCTGTTTCGCGATGACCGTCCGGCCGCCGTCAGCGATGACGCCGCCCGAGGCACTGTGACGCGCATTTTTGTGCGCTCCCTGAGCGATGGTCAGTTGGCCCCTGAAGACCGCACCTACCTGGCTCAACTGGTGGCGCAGCGGACCAACCTGACGCAAGCGGATGCAGAGCGTCGTGTGGACGAGGTCTATGCCCGCACGCAAAAAGCCGTGGCCGACGCCAAGCTGGCAGCCCAACAGGCCGCTGACACCGCCGCCAAAGTCGCTGCCTGGACCACCTTGTGGATGTTCGTCGCGCTGCTGGCCGGTGCGTTCTTCGCCAGCCTGGCCGCCACCTTCGGCGGTCGTCGCCGGGATGCCGTGGTGTATGTGGAAACCGACACCTACGTCACCACCGCTCCGATTCGTTAACCCAGGAGAATCATCATGCGTTCATTACTGTTGTTCTTTCTCGGTGTACCTATCCCGATCATCATCCTGATCGCTCTGTTCATGCACTGATCTACTGGGGCTTGTGCCTCTGCCGCTCCTGCCTTGCGCAGGAGCGGCGTTTTTATTTTCGACAGTTACATTGATGTTGGCTGTAATTGCCTCTTCGCGAGCAAGCCCGCACAGTGGACCGCGGGCTTGCTCGCGAAGAGGCCTTATCAGGCGCTATAAATTCATCCATCAATAGGAGAAGCAACAAACGCCTCAAGCCCCTCGGCATAAGCGGTAAACGCAGCAATCAGCGGAAACTGCGCGGCATCAACCTGATCTGGCACCACCAGATTGGTAAAACTCCAGGCCACGGCGAGCGTGATGCCATCCTGACCAATCGAGCCGTCACTGGGCAGCGGTTGCTTTTCCAGCTCCCTTTCCAGCGCCGACCAGGCGGCCGCCAGTTGTCCCTCGACGCGTTCGACCCAGGGTTGGAACTGGATCTCTGCCGGGCGCAGGTTGCGCTCATAATAAAGCTGCACCGATTTTTCACTGGCCGCCAGTGCCAGGCCAATCAGGCGCAATGAACGCAGGCGTTGCTCGATACCCTTGGGCATCAGGCTGCGGCCAGGTGCGGCCAGCGCTTCCAGGTAATCGATGATCAGCGTCGAATCCATCAACACCTCGCCATCGTCGAGCAGCAGGGTAGGTGCCTTGACCACCGGGTTGATTTGCTGGAACTGCTCGAAGGTCCTGAATACCGACACCGATTGCTGCTCCAGGGCGATGTCCAGGCGCTTGGCCGAAATGGCGACGCGTCGCACGTAAGGTGAATCCAGCATGCCGATCAGCTTCATATAACCGCTCCTTGGGATAACCATTTGTCGAGCAACAACCTTAGCTGAGCCCGATCGACCTGCACCAGGGCCGCATGCAGCTCAGCGGTTTGTCTTGCATATCCCTGTGCTGGATTGAATTTCTTGCTATAAACGCACTCCGATATCCGCCTGGATGCCTGGCTTAGAGCATTTTCGAGGCTTTGTCGGACAAATTCGCTGTCTTTTCAGTTGCTGAGGCCTCAAGTCGGCCTTAGACTGCCGCCCCTCGTAAATTGAGTGCCGGGTGGCGCTTGGTATAAACGGCGCCTTTGCGATGACCTTCGATGGTCCGCCGCAACGCTCCCTAATTCGCCTTAATGCACGTTTTTTTATAGAGATATCAATGACAAAGGACAAGTTGCTGGCCATGCCGGCGGATGACTACATGAATGCCGAGCAACATGCTTTTTTCTCCGAGCTGTTGCAGAACATGAAAGTCGAAACCCACGAGCGCATCGAGCAGAACCGCATCGCCATCGAAAGCCTGGACACCCCGGCCGACCCGGCTGACGCCGCTTCCGTCGAAGAAGAGCGCACCTGGCTGGTGAACGCGATCGATCGTGATCAGCGCATGCTGCCCCAGTTGGAACAAGCACTGGAACGCATCAAGGAAGACAGCTTCGGCTGGTGCGATGACAGCGGCGAGCCGATCGGCCTCAAGCGCCTGCTGATCAGCCCGACCACCAAGTACTGCATCGAAGCTCAAGAACGTCACGAGCAGATCGACAAGCACCAGCGTCAGGCCTGATTCTGTAAAAAGATCGCAGCCTTCGGCAGCCCTGTAGGAGCTGCCGCAGGCTGCGATCTTTGCTTTTCGACGTCTACAAATCCCCCTGACTTCTATTGATCTGCTGCAACGTCCCCGACTAAAGGCTCATGGATAATGGCCTTGTGCCGGCGTTTAATGCGAAGACAACAAATAGAATATTGGCGGGGTGACAAAGATGACGAGAGACGGATCTCTGGTTGCGGCAGTGCCCGCAGCCGTGCTTTTGCCGAAAAACCGCTGGCTGACGCCGACCCTGCAAAGCATCGCCCTGGTGCTGTTGCTGTGCGGCATGACCCTGGGCGGCTGGTCGCTCTACCTGGGCCTGCCTTTGGCGGTGATGACCATCTGGCTGCCGCGCTTGCGCTCTCGCGCAATGCCCGAAGCAGTGCCTGCCGATACCTCCAACGCGCTCTCGGCGCTGACCCGCGAACTTTCCTACACCACCAGCCATAACGCTCTGTCAGCTGCCGGCGTGGCTTTTTCGGTCAAGCAACTGGCCGACAAGTTGCAATCGCAATTGGGGGCGGCGGCGCAAATCGTTGGCAATGCCGAAGTCATGATTGCCACCGAGCAGGCCACCTCGACCCTCAGTCGCCAGGCGCTCAGGGCCGCCAGCGAAGCGCATCAGAGCGGTGTGGCAGGGCGCGCCGAGTTGATCGAATCCATCGCCCGCATGCACCAGCTCAGCCAGCGGGCGAGTAATAGCCGTGAACTGATCGAGGCCCTGAGCCTGCGCAGCGATGAGATTCAGCGGGTCACGCTGGTCATCCAGTCCATCGCCAGCCAGACCAACTTGCTGGCCTTGAACGCGGCTATCGAAGCGGCGCGGGCCGCAGAACACGGTCGTGGCTTCGCGGTGGTGGCCGACGAGGTCCGCGGGCTTGCCGCGCGCACTGCCACGGCCACCGGCGAAGTCGGCGAAATGGTCGCCGACATCCAGCAACGCACCGCGCAAGTGGTCGAGCAGATCCGCCAGTTATCCGCCGACCTCGACACCGGTGTCGAGCAGGTCGAACAGACGGGTCAGCACCTGGAAAACATCGCGCGCCTGGCCGCCAGTGTCGAAAGCCAGGTCGGCGCAATCGCCAGCGGTGCTGAAACCAACCGCGAACAACTCGATAGCCTGTTTCACGCCATCGAGCAGATGCGCAGCGACCTGGCCATCAGCGACCAACAGACCCAGCGCCTGGCCCTCGCAGCGGTGCAGATGGAAGGCCAGGCCGAGACCATCAGCGAGCGCCTCGCCGAAGTCGGCCTGGATGACTACCACCAGCGGATATACGACCTGGCCCGGGAAGGCGCGAGCCAGATCGCTGCGCGTTTGGAGGCAGACATCGATGTGGGGCAGATCAGCCTCGAAGACCTGTTCGACCGCCATTACCAGGCGATCCCCGATACCCACCCGACCAAGTACCGGACGCGTTTCGATCGTTATACCGATCAAGTCTTGCCAGGGATCCAGGAGCCGTTGCTGGCACGCCACGAAGGCCTGGTGTTCGCCATTGCCTGCACCCAGCAAGGCTATGTGCCGACGCACAACCAGGCGTTCAGCCAGCCACTGTCCGGCGACGTAGAGCGCGATACCTTGCATAACCGCAGCAAACGCAAATTCGCCGACCGCACGGGGATCCGCTGTGGCAGTCATCAGCAGGCGGTGCTGCTGCAGACCTACACCCGCGACACCGGCGAACTGATGCATGACCTGTCGGTGCCGATCATGCTCAAGGGTCGCCATTGGGGCGGATTGCGCCTGGGCTACAAGCCGCAACACCCTCTGTAGGAGCGAGCTTGCTCGCGATGGACTCAAGAACGCGGCGTTTAGCCGGTAAACACACGCTATGGTTGACGACCATCGCGAGCAAGCTCGCTCCTACAGGGGAGCCCCTGGCTATTGTTACAATTTTGGTAACTGAGATGTACGAAGTCGTTATTGTTTGCGTGCCTGTGGAATCGTTACCATACCTCTATTAGTTAGGTAGCTAACGGAATTCGAGGCGCAACATGCACAGTAAAGTTGATGTCGCGGTCATGATCGGCAGCGGAGTACCCGCCAGTCTGCGGGCTTTGGGGCAAAGCGTCTGCTGGGTGGTACTGGTCAATGGCGAACGCCGCGGCACCGCCTATTCCAGTCGCAATGAAGCCGAAGCGTGCAAGGCTGCCTGGTTGGCGCAATTGCGCGCCGCAACGACCGGCAGCCTGCACTGTGCCTGAGGCTAGTGAACCTGATGCATGCGCAGGTTCAGGTCGTCGACCACCCGCGCCCAGTCGGCGTCCTCACGCAGTTGTTCTTTGAGGAAGCCTGCCTGTTGCGGGGTCCAGAACTCGGCATCGATGAGTTTCTTGTCGTCGGGCAGGGGGGAATGGCTGGCGATGAAATCGTCAATGGCTCGCTCGCTGGAATCCAGGCCGAGCTGGTCGAACAAGCCTTTCAAGTCGTGGGTCGGTGATTCCATCTTGATCTCCTTGCTGGTCAGGGCGTATCGAATGAGAGATAGGAAGGACGTCTCTGGTACATCTGAGGGAGGTGGGCTTCAGTAAGTTCGAAAACGATATTCAACGCAGCAATGAGGATAGACCGCAAATCCGCCTCTCAGCTTTTCAAGGCGCCCGCATCGACGGCGGCCTTGAGTTCCAAGGCCGATTGCTGGGCGGCGAGGGCGGCGATGTCGGAGGACTTGAACCAGCGATCCTTCTCGACCTGATGATAGGTCACGGTTTTCAGCGGCGGTTTGGCGCGCATCACGATCACAGCCTGGAATTCACCGTCGATTTCCCTGGCTTCGCCCCTGATGAAAAACTCGCCGATATCAAATTCCGTCACGTTGCTGCCTTCCCATGAAAAATATTGTTGTTTAACGCGCCCGCCACAGGCAGGCGCGTTTGATTGGTCAGGCAGTATGGCAGCAGTTGCAGGCCGGCGGCTGAGTAAAGTCGCCGGCCTGACGAAACCTTCAATTGAAAACGGAACGAATGTGTCACCTACCTGACTCAAGAGCGCGGGCGAGGGCACAGGCCTGGTTATGATCGCCGCGGAAACCTCTTACGTGCCCCGTGGAAGTTTCCTTGATATGGAAGAACGCGATGCCCGCCAGGACCACCTGGAATCGTGGCAGCGAAGTCTCGACTTGCGCAGCAAGAAACACCGCAGGGTGCGGGGAGGATGGGGGGTTGGAGTAAGATGCCTGGGGATGGGCAAAGTGTGTCAGTGTGCACATATGAAGTCCTTTTCGTGGTTTGCCGACGTAATGTACGTCGTTATGGGTAGTCTCGATGAGCATCGCTGCTCTAGAATCAGCGTTATTGTTGGGTGGACAGGGTTATCTAAAGCAATTTTCGCCTGGCGATATGTCAGAAAAGTGCTTTTTTATAAGAGTTTTTTCCCTAAAGTTGATAGTCCGTATTTTTCTGTCCGTTCCAAGGGCTTTTTCCTTCAGCCTTTGTCGAACGCGGGGCGAGACGATGTGAGCGGCATCCAGTAATCTGCTCAAGCCTCGAGAGGGATGAACACTCTGCTCATCCCAGGATCTCAACCCGGGTTAACTGGCTTCACCTCGGCATTGCCGCTTTTTTGGCTGTGCGCTTTTTTCGCGTGCGGCATCATTTTCAGATGTGGGGATGTTTCCTTGGCAGTAAGTAATCTCGATATGCATGCCTTGTTCGTGCTGGGTGATTTGCGCGCAAAGCTGGTTAAACAGTTTCAGTCACGTTTTGTTTACCTTACCGAACAGAGCGCCGAAGGCATCTACATTGCCGAAATCGACACCGAAGCCGCGCTGGTGGTGGACGATAAACCGGGGCTCAAGCTCAAGGTCGGCGATCATTTCAGCGCGTCGGTGTTGCCCAGCCGCGAAGGCGGCAAGCTGGAAATCAAGTTTCGCGACATCAAACTGACGGTCTACGGCCTGGGCGACTACGCCTTCGTCACCACCGCCGATGGCCATGCCATCCTGTTCAAGGAAGGCCACAGCGTGGTGACGGTGTTCGCCGCCCACCAGCAACTGCAGGAAGGCCTGACCAAGACCCTGAAAGCCGTGACCGGCAAGGCCGCCAAATGGCGCAAGGGTGAGCTGGTGACGTTCAAGGCCAGTGAGTAGTGAGTCTGCCCCGCGCCGATTTCCATCAGCAGCACCAGGCCAGCGCGCAAGCCGAGGCCCTGCGCCTGTTTGAGCACAAGGCGGTCCTGCAGGGTGCCTGGCTGAACTGGGTGGCCTCGCAGATCTACGCGTTGCAACCCGCGGCGTACGCCAGCATGGTCCGAAGAGAGCTTGCCCTTCTGCAGGAAAACTCCGAAAACTGATCCACTTCCCTCGAAAGCAGGAACCTCTACTACAGTCAGTGGACTGAGTATTCAGAGGCTTTGCGGTCTTCTGCCAGGCCATCCTGCCATTGCTGTGAACAGCACGAGGTGCACAAGCATGAAAGGTATTCGCCGGTTGCTGGCCGCTGTCGTGGCCACGTTCGGATTGTTGGCGTCACCCGTTCCGGTGCTGGCTGCCAGCGCACCGATCCACTTTGCCGACCTTAACTGGGAAAGCGGCAGCCTGATCACCGATATCCTGCGGATCATCGTCGAGAAGGGCTATGGGCTGCCGACCGACACTTTGCCGGGCACCACCATTACCCTGGAAACCGCGCTGGCCAACAATGACATCCAGGTCATCGGCGAAGAGTGGGCCGGGCGCAGCCCCGTCTGGGTCAAGGCGGAGGCCGAAGGCAAGGTCGCGAGCCTGGGCGATACGGTCAAGGGTGCCACCGAAGGCTGGTGGGTGCCCGAGTACGTGATCAAGGGCGACCCGGCCAAGGGCATCAAGGCGATGGCGCCGGACTTGCGCAGTGTCACCGACCTGCCCAAGTACAAGGACGTGTTCAAGGACCCTGAAGCCCCGAGCAAGGGCCGCTTCCTCAACAGCCCCATCGGCTGGACCTCGGAAGTGGTCAACAAGCAGAAGCTCAAGGCCTATGGGCTCGAGGACAGCTATGTGAACTTTCGCAGCGGTTCGGGGGCGGCGCTGGATGCGGAGATCAGCTCGTCGATTCGCCGGGGCAAACCGGTGCTGTTCTATTACTGGTCGCCGACGCCGCTGCTCGGGCGCTTCAAGCTGATCCAGCTGGAAGAGCCGCCCTTCGATGCGCAGGCCTGGAAAACCCTGACCGACGCCGACAACCCGAATCCGCAACCGACCCGCTCGCTGCCCTCGAAGCTGTCCATCGGCGTGTCCACGCCGTTCCAGAAGCAGCACCCGGAAATTGCCGAGTTCTTCGCCAAGGTCGACTTTCCCATCGACCCCTTGAACCGCGCGCTGGCCGAGATGAGTGAAAAGCACACGCCACCGCGACAGGCCGCCGAAGCATTCATGAAGGCGCATCCGGAGGTCTGGAAAGCGTGGTTGCCAAACGAGGTCGCGGACAAGGTGTCTGCCGCTCTTTAAG
The DNA here is from genome assembly GCF_054600775.1 of Pseudomonas sp. MHK4. Classification (NCBI taxonomy): domain Bacteria; kingdom Pseudomonadati; phylum Pseudomonadota; class Gammaproteobacteria; order Pseudomonadales; family Pseudomonadaceae; genus Pseudomonas; species Pseudomonas sp. MHK4. Next base: position 119,170 of record NZ_BAAIAK010000012.1, read on the forward strand.
CGCTGGCTGCCTCGTTGGTCGGGTCGTGGGTGTGAGTGCGTGCACGGCCAAAAAAGCCGACTAGGATGAGTCTGTTCAAATCCCTTTCAAGGATTGCAGACCATGACCTTCGTGTTGGCTCAATGGCTGGCGACGGTAATTGCGGCGATCGCTCTGGTACACGTGTATTGGGCGTTTGGCGGTGAATGGGCCGCTGTGGCGGCGGTGCCGCAGGTGCCCGTGGAGGGCGGTACGCGGTTGCAGCCGGCCTTCAAACCCCGTGGCTGGATGACGATGCTGGTGGCGGCTGCATTGCTGGTCATTGCCCTGCTGGTGTGCCTGCGGGTCGGCTGGTGGCTGCCGCAGGTCGATCATCGAGGGTTGCAGTGGCTGATCAGCGCCATTGCGCTGTTGCTGTTCGCCCGGGCCATTGGCGATTCGGAGCTGGTGGGGTTTTTCAAGGAGGTCAAGGGTTCGCGGTTTGCGCGGCTGGATACCTGGGTCTACTCGCCGTTGTGTGTGGTGCTGGGGGCGGGATTGCTGGCGGTGGCCTGGGTCTGAAACAGGCCGCAGCCGATCCAGTGTAGGAGCTGGCTTGCCAGCGAAGGAGTTCAACGATGACGCGGGGAGCCTGAATCCCCGCCGTGCTCTCAGGTTTTTCGCGAGCAAGCTCGCTCCTACAGGTGCTGGCGGAGGCTGCGATCTTTTGCTCAGCCCCCGCTTTCCGTACGCCGACTCGACACCTCCGCCGGCACATCATCCCCGGCCATGCGCTTGCGGAACAACGCCGCGCGGGCCAGCAGCAGGGTGGTCACCGGCACGGTGATCGCCAGCAGGATAGGAATCAGCCAGGCGTGCAGGACTGGCCCTGACTTGAGCGCCGAAAAGAAGATGATCGAGGCCAGGGCCACGCACCAGGCGCCCAGTGTCGAGGCCAGGGCCGGTGGGTGCATGCGCTGGAAGTAATCCTTCATCCGCACCAGGCCGATGGCGCCCACCAGGGCGAACAGGCTGCTGAGCACCAGCAGGATGGCCACGGGTATTTCGACCCACAGGGACAAGGGCGCACTCATTCGATCACCTCGCCACGCAGGAGGAATTTGGCCAGGGCAAACGAGCCGACGAAGCCGAACAGCGCGATCAGCAACGCGGCCTCGAAATAGGTGTCACTGGCATAACGAATGCCCAGCGTCAGCATCATCAGCATCGCGACTATGTAGAGGTAATCCAGGGCCAAAACCCGGTCCTGGGCCGACGGTCCCTTGAACAGGCGGATCAGGGTCAGGATCATCGCCACGCAAAACAGGAACAGGCTCAGCAGGATCGCGTTCGCCAGCAGGCTGCTCATTCGAAAATCTCCATCAGGGGGCGCTCGTAGGTCGCCTTGAAGTGCTGGATGAACAGCGCTTCGTCATCCAGGTCGAAGACGTGCAACAGCAGGATGCTGCGGTCCAGCGCCAGTTCCGACCAGACCGTGCCAGGCACCACCGTGCAGATCATCGACAGCGCGGCCAGGCCGTTGGCGTCGCGCAGGTCCAGCGGCACTTTGATGAACGCCGAACGCGGCGGCCGGCGGCCGGCATTGAGCACGCCAATGGCGACCGCCAGGTTGGACACCAGCACATCGCGACCCACCAGCAGGAACAGACGCAGGATCACCCCGGGCCGGCGGATGCGGATCGGCAGCGGGCGCAACTTGCGCATCATCAACGGCGCGCAAAACCCCAGTAGCGCACCCAGCAGCAAGTTGCCGGGGCTCAGCGACAGATTCAGCAGCAACCACAACAGCCACAGGGCCAGCGATAGCCACGGCGCAGGCAACAGGCGCTTCATGGTTGCACCTCCAGCAGCGCCGCCTTGGCCTCAGGGCTTGGCACCGCGCGGGTGCCGAGCACCGCCATCACATACTGCTGCGGGTTGTTCAAGGCGTTGGCCGCCGCTTGGGTGTAGCGCAACAGCGGCTCGGCCTTGAACGTCAGCAGGATGCTCAGGCCCAGCAGGGCGAGGATCGGTACGCATTCCAGGCGCCGCAGCACGGGCGAGGGGCGTTCCGCCGGAGTCCAGAAACGCTGGATGCCCACCCGGGAAAAGGCGATCAATGATGCCAGTCCCGAGAGGATCAGCAACGCCAGCAAGCCCCACGCAGCATTCGAGACCGGCGCGTCGCCGCCGTTGCCCAGGCCCATCGGGTTGAGCAGGGCGCTGAGCAGGCTGAGCTTGCCGATGAACCCGGAAAGCGGTGGCATGCCGATGATCAACAGGGCGCAGGCGATGAAGCTCAGGCCGAGGAACGCCATGGTCCAGGGAATCACCTGGCCGACCACGGCTTTCTGGTCGTCGTCGAGGTTAATGCCCTTGACCGGATGCAACGATTCCAGCGGCCGAGGCAGCATTTCGTTTTCATCCTCCAGGGGGATTTCGTTGGCCGAGCGCGAACGTTCGATCAGTTCCGCCAGCAGGAACAGCGCACTCAGCGCCAGGGTCGAGCTGACCACATAGAACAGCGCCGCACCGATGAGGTTGGGCTGGGCGAAGCCGATGGCTGACAGCAGGATCCCCGCCGACACCAGGATGCTCAGGCTGGCCATGCGTTCCAGGCGTTGCGCCGCGAGGATCGCCAGTGCCGCGCAGACGATGGTGGCCATGCCGCCGTAGATCAGCCAGTCGCCACCGAAGTACGCCGAGGCCCCGGCCTGACCGGAAAACAGCAGGGTCCACAGGCGCAGCAAGGTGTAGATGCCGACCTTGGTCATGATCGCGAACATCGCCGCCACCGGCGCGCTGGCCGAGGAGTACGCCGGCACCAGCCAGAAATTCAGCGGCCACATCCCGGCCTTCGCCAGGAACGCCACCGCCAGGATGCCCGCGCCCGCGTGCAGCAGGCCGCGATCGGCCTCCGGCACCAGCGGGATCTTCAGTGCCAGGTCGGCCATGTTCAGGGTGCCGGTAACGCCGTAGATCAGCGCCGCGCCGATCAGGAACAGGGTCGAGGCCAGCAGGTTGATCGAAATGTAGTGCAACCCCGACGATACCCGCGCCCGCCCGGAGCCATGCAGCATCAGGCCGTAGGAGGCGGCCAGCAGCACTTCGAAGAACACGAACAGGTTGAACAGGTCCGCCGTGAGGAAGGCGCCGTACAGGCCCATCAACTGGATCTGGAACAGCGCGTGGAAGCTCGAACCGGCACTGTCCCAGCGCGCCATGGCGAACAGCAGGGCGCAGACGCCGATGATGCCGGTCAGTACCAGCATCAGTGCCGACAGGCGATCGACCACCAGCACCAGGCCGAACGGCACTTGCCAGTTGCCCGGCAGGTACACGCCGATGGAGCCGGCGATTTCAGTGCTTTGCGTCCATTGCAGCAGCACAACGGAAATACCGAGCCCGAGCAGGCTGGAGAACAGATTGATTTTCGCCTTGAGCGGGCGATGTTTCTCGCCGAGCATCAGCATGATCGCGGCGGTCAGCAGCGGCAGCAGGATGGGCGCGACGATCAGGTGCGACAACGGATTCATTCTTTAGGCTCCCGGCCATCCACATGGTCGGTGCCGGTCAGGCCCCGGGAAGCCAGCAAGACCACCAGGAACAGCGCGGTCATGGCGAAGCTGATGACGATCGCGGTCAGTACCAGCGCTTGCGGCAGCGGGTCGGTGTAGTGCAGCAGATCCTGGGGCACGCCATCCTTGATGATCGGCTCCTTGCCGATGAACAGGCTGCCCATGCTGAAGATGAACAGGTTGACGCCATACGACAGCAGGCACAGGCCCATGACCACCTGGAACGTCCGTGGACGCAGGATCAGCCAGACGCCGGACGCGGCCAGGACGCCGATGGCGATGGCGATGACTTCTTCCATCAGACAGCCTCCTTCATGACGGCGGTTTTGGGCTGGGCCGCGGTCTTGTGGCCCCGCACCGATTGGTGGGCGAGTGCGGTGAGGATCAACAGCGTCGAACCGACCACCACGGCATACACGCCAACGTCGAAGAACAGGGCGCTGGCAATGTGAATGTCACCCAGCAGCGGCAGCTCGAAGTGCCAGGTGTGGGTGGTCAGGAACGGATACCCGACGACCATCGCGCCGAGCCCGGTGACGGTGGCGAACAGCAGGCCGACGCTCATCCAGCGCAGCGGTCGCAGGCTCATTTGCGCTTCGACCCACTGGGTGCCGGCGACCATGTATTGCAGGATGAACGCCACCGACATCACCAGGCCTGCGACAAAGCCGCCCCCCGGCTGGTTATGGCCGCGCATGAACAGGTAGAACGAGACCACCAGCGCGATCGGCAGCAACAGGCGCACCAGCACCGCCGGGACCATCATGAAGCCGAGCGCGGTGTCACTGGCGTGGCGCGGGTTGACCAGGTCGGTGACCACGTCGGGCGCGAGCAAGCGCTGCTGGGCCGGCAACTGCAGGCTTTCCTTGGGCGGGCGGAAACGCCGCAGCAGGGCGAACACGGTCAGGGCCACCGCCACCAGCACGGTGATTTCACCCAGGGTGTCGAAGCCACGGAAGTCCACGAGCATCACGTTGACCACGTTGCTGCCGCCGCCTTCGGGCAGGGCGCGGCTCAGGTAGAACGAGGAAATGTCGTTCGGCGTCTGCCGGGTCAGCATCGCGTAGGCCAGCAATGCCATGCCGCCGCCGACCACGGCCGACAGCAGCAGGTCGCGGATACGGCGGATGCGCGCCTTGCGCAGGCTGCTTGGCAGCGGCGAAACCTCTTCGATCCGCCGTGGCAGCCAGCGCAGGCCCAGCAGGATCAGCACCGTGGTCACCACTTCGACCACCAGTTGCGTCAATGCCAGGTCCGGGGCCGAGAACCAGACGAAGGTTACGCAGGTCATCAGGCCACACACGCTGACCATGGTCAGGGCGGCCAGACGGTGATACTTGGCCTGGTACGCGGCACCGAGGGCACAGGCAATCGCCAGCAGCCAGAGGATGACGAACACGATCGAGCCCGGGATCTTCGGCCGATCGCCCCAATGCAGGCTGCTGTGCAGCATCGGGATCAACCCGGCCAGGACCGCGGCGAGCACCATCAGGAACAATTGGGTTTGCAGGCGCCGGGTGCTGATCCGCCGCTCCAGGCGTCGGGCCAGGCGCATCTTGATCACCAGCAAGCGTTCGAACAGACGCTTGCCGTTGAGCCGGCCAATCAGCGGTGGATAGCGGAAACGACCGCGCTTGAGCTGATTGCGCAGCAGCAGGTACAAGAGGATGCCGCCGGACATGGCGATCAGGCTCATGATCATCGGCGCGTTCAGGCCGTGCCAGATAGCCAGGCTGTACTCCGGCAGGGTGCCGCCCACCACCGGCTGCGCAGCGGCAGCGAGCAACGGGCCGACCACTTGCGCCGGGAAAATCCCCACCACCAGGCAGGTGAACACCAGCAACTCGACCGGCGCGCGCATCCAGCGCGGTGGCTCGTGGGGGGTGTGGGGCAGGTCGGTGGCAGTCGGGCCGAAGAACACGTCCACGGTGAAACGCAGGGAGTAGGCGACGCTGAAGGTCCCGGCGATGGTCGCGACGATCGGCAGGGTGGCTTCGATCCAGGCCGTGGCGTTGATGAACACGGTTTCGGCGAAGAACATCTCCTTGGACAGGAAACCGTTGAGCAGCGGTACACCGGCCATCGAGGCGCTGGCGACCATGGCCAGGGTGGCGGTGAACGGGATCAGCTTGAACAGGCCACTGAGCCTGCGAATATCGCGGGTGCCGCTTTCGTGGTCGATGATCCCGGCGGCCATGAACAGCGAGGCTTTGAACGTGGCGTGGTTGAGGATGTGGAACACCGCGGCCACGGCGGCCAGCGGGCTGTTCAGGCCCAACAGCAGGGTGATCAGGCCCAGGTGGCTGATGGTCGAGTAGGCCAGCAGGCCCTTGAGGTCGTTCTGGAACATCGCGCAATAGGCACCGAGCAACAGGGTGCAGGCGCCGGCGCCGCTGACGATGTAGAACCATTCTTCGCTGCCGGACAGCGACGGCCATAGCCGGGCCAACAGGAACACCCCGGCCTTGACCATGGTCGCCGAATGCAGGTAGGCCGATACCGGAGTCGGCGCGGCCATGGCGTGGGGCAGCCAGAAGTGGAAGGGAAATTGCGCACTTTTGCTCAGTGCGCCGATCAGGATCAGGGGTAGCAGGATGGGGTAGAGGGCATGTGCGCGAATCATCTCGCCGGCGGCCAGGACCTTGTCCAGGTCATAGCTGCCGACCACATGGCCAAGCAGCATGACCCCCGCCAGCAGGCACAATCCCCCGGCACCGGTGACCATCAGCGCCATGTACGCGCCGCGTCGCGCATCGGCGCGGTGGTGCCAATAGCCGATCAACAGGAACGAGAAGAGGCTGGTCAGCTCCCAGAAAAATACGATCTGGATCAGGTTACCGGAGATCACCAGCCCGAGCATGGCGCCCATGAACGCCAGGAAAAACGCGAAGAACCGCGGCACCGGGTCGTCCGGCGACATGTAGTAGCGGGCGTACAGCGACACCAGCGTACCGATGCCCAGCACCAGCATCGAGAACAGCCAGGCGAAGCCGTCCATGCGCAGGACGAAGTTCAGGCCAAGGCTCGGCAGCCAGAAGAATTCTTCGCGGATTACCCCGCCATGGGCGATTTGCGGGTACAGGAGGGCGACCTGGACAGTGCCGATCAGGGCAACCAGGCCCGCCAGGAGCGATTCGGTATTGCGCGCGTTGTGTGGCAGCACCGCTGCCAGACAGCTGCCTAAAAAAGGCAGAAGCAGTAGAACTATCAGGGACATAGGCTTCTAATCTGCGGAAGTTTATGAAGCATCATACGTGCCAGCTCCCGGATCGCCAAACGCCAAGCTGTCGCAGAATCCTACAAGGTAGACGGAAAAGTCTTGCTTCACATTGTTTCAGAGGTGGCGCAGAAAAGATCGCAGCCTGCGGCAGCTCCTACATGGAAACGCGTACCCCTGTAGGAGCTGCCGCAGGCTGCGATCTTTTGATCTTGCTGTTCAGTTGCCGCTTTCGCCTTCCAGTGCCTCTTCAACCTCAACAGCATTTTTACCCTTGGTCTTCAACTCACTGACAATCACCGCCGCCACAATCAGCCCGGCTCCCAGCAAGGCAATCGCCGGCAGCCGCTCCCCGGCGATCCGCCCGACAATCCCGGCCCACACCGGCTCACCGGCATAGATCAAGGTCGCCCGGGTCGGCGAAACACTCTTCTGCGCCCAGTTCATCGCCACCTGTATCGCCGCACTCGCCGCGCCCAACCCCAAGGCACTGCACAGCAGCAACCAGGAGAAATCCGCAATAGCCTCGTTGGTTGGCACCACCATCAGCAACGACAGCACCGAAGTCACCGCCAATTGCACCACGGTCACCCGTTTTACATCGACCTGGCCGGCGAAGTTGCTGATCAGAATGATCTCCGCCGCAATGGCAATGGCGCTGATCAACGTGGCGATTTCACCGGGGCTGAAGTTCAGCGCTGCGCCGGAAGGTCCCGACAGCAGCATCAACCCGGTAAAGGCCAGCATGATGCCGATGCTGGGCATCAGCCCCGGACGACGCCCCAGCACCAGCCATTGCAGCAGCGGCACGAAGGGCACGTACAACGCGGTGATGAATGCCGACTGGCTGCTGGGAATGCTCTGCAACCCTACCGTCTGCAAGCCGTAACCGAGCATGATCGCCACGCCGATAAAAGCCCCGGCCTTGAGTTCGAACAGGGTCAGATGGCGCAGGCTGCGCCAGGAGAACAGGGCGACGATGATCGCGGCGGCGGCAAAGCGCAGGCCGACGAAAAACATCGGGCCGCTGACGGTCATCGCATGCTGGACCAGCAAAAAGGTGCCGCCCCAGACCATGGTGATCAGTACCAGCACGCACTCGGCCTTGCTGAGCCGCAGGAAACGGGAGGAAGCCTGGGAGGAGTTCGCCGACGTCATGATCTTGCACACTATTTGAGGGGGACGCACAATGCGTCGCAAGTTGGGCAGTATACTGCGCAACATCACCAAGTGAGCAATATAGTGCACAAAGATTCCTCGCCCCGGGCTTCGGTCCTGCAGCACGTCAGTCAGAACATTCGTCGAATGCGCCATGCCGCCGACATGAGCCAGACCGCGTTGGCGGAAAAATCCGGAGTCAGCCGGCGGATGCTGGTGGCCATCGAGGCCGGCGAAAAGAACGTCAGCCTGACCACCCTCGACCGGGTGGCCGAAGCGCTGGACGTGGCCTTCAGCGACCTGATCCAGGCCCCCGATGTGCGCGACCACAGCCGCATCAACGAGCTGGCCTGGGCCGGTACGATCCCAGGCAGCAAGGCGGTGTTGCTGGCGAAAGCCAACGCGAGCCGTGAAGTCGAACTCTGGGAATGGCGCCTCGAACCGGGCGAGCATTACCCCTCGGAGCCGGACGCCGATGGCTGGAGCGAACAGTTCTACGTCTTCGAAGGTTGCCTGACGGTGATGGTCGGCGAGGTGCCGCACAAGATCGCCGCCGGCGAGTTCTTCATGTTTGCCAGTAACCAGCCTCACTCCTATCGCAACGATGGGCCGGTAGCGGTGCGGTTCGTGCGAAACGTGGTGATTTGACTGTTGGCTCATCAACAGCGGATCGACACTTTGCTGCTTTAAAGCTGTAAGTGTTTCTTTGAATGTCTCCTATTCTATTGAAATGTAAGTAGATTATTTTAAGGCATGACTCCTGCAAAGCACTGGGTATCTATCCCCCCAAGGCTTTCGGAGTACCGTTTGATGGCCCGTGAAATTCGTCTCAATGCTTTCGACATGAACTGTGTCGGCCACCAGTCGCCGGGGCTGTGGGCGCACCCGCGGGATCGCTCGTGGCAGTACAAGGACCTGGAATACTGGACTGACCTGGCGAAAATCCTCGAACGCGGCAAGTTCGATGGGCTGTTCATCGCCGATGTGCTCGGCATCTATGACGTCTACAACGGCAGCGGCGATGCGGCGATCCGCCAGGCCGCCCAGGTGCCGGTCAACGACCCGCTGCAACTGATCCCGCCGATGGCGCTGGTCACCGAACATCTGGGCTTTGGCCTGACCGCGTCGCTGTCGTTCGAGCATCCGTACCCGTTCGCCCGGCGCCTGTCGACCCTCGATCACCTGACCAAGGGCCGCGCCGGCTGGAACATCGTCACTTCGTACCTGGAGAGCGGGGCGAAGAACCTCGGGCAGAAAACCCAAACCGAACACGACGCCCGCTACGATTTCGCCGAGGAGTATCTGCAAGTTTGCTACAAGCTGTGGGAGGGCAGCTGGGAAGAGGGCGCCATCCTGCGCGATCGCGAGCGACGGATTTTCAGCGACCCGAGCAAAATCCATGAGATCCAGCACGTCGGCAAACACTTCCAGGTGCCGGGGATCCATCTCTGCGAGCCCTCGCCGCAACGCACCCCGGTCTTGTATCAGGCCGGCGCGTCGAGCCGCGGCAAGCAGTTCGCCGCCGAGCATGCCGAATGCGTGTTCGTTGCCGCGCCGTCGAAAGTGCTGCTGAAAAAAACCGTGTCCGACATCCGCCGCCGCGCGGCGCAGGCGGGGCGTGATCCGTCGAAGATCCTGATTTTCAACCTGCAGACGGTGATCCTCGGCGAGACCGACGCCAAGGCCAAGGCCAAGTTCGAGGAATACAAGACCTGGGTCAGCTACGAAGGGGCTATGGCGTTGATCTCCGGCTGGACCGGCATTGATTTCAGCCAGTTCAAACCGGATGAACCGCTCAAGCATGTGCACACCAACGCCATTCAATCGGCAGTGGAAGCGTTCTCCACGGCCGACCCGAACAAGGTCTGGACGCCGAATGAACTGGCCGACTGGGTCGGTATCGGTGGTTTTGGACCGCTGTTTGTCGGCAGCCCGGAGACCGTTGCCGATCTGTTGCAGGAATGGGTCGAGGAGACCGATGTCGATGGCTTCAACCTGGCCTATGCCCTGACCCACGAAACCTTCATCGACGCCGTGGAATTGCTGGTGCCGGAGCTGCAGAAGCGCGGGGTGTACAAGACCGAATATGCGCCTGGGACCCTGCGCGAGAAGTTGTTTGGCGAGGGGCCGCGTCTGCCGGATATTCATCCGGGCAGCGGTTATCGCGACCTGGCGGCGTTGCGTCAACAGGAGAAGAAGGCGGCGTCGGCCTAGACGCCATCGCCGGCAAGCCAGCGCCTACAGGTTCCTGAGTCGTTCACCAATTCTGTGACCGCCACAAATCTGTAGGAGCAAGATTGCTCGCGATGACGCCAGCAAGACCATCCCCAGACCTCGACCGACGCATCCTACTTTGGTCCTGCTCGATGAGCCTTCCATGGGTTTGGCGCCTATTATCGTCGAGGATAAACACTGATCAGTGAGAACGGCATGAGTGAAACCCGAAACGGACAGGCGAGCGACGCCATCCGTCACGCAGACATCCTGATCATCGGCGGCGGCCTCAGCGGCGCGATGCTGGCCGCGCAGTTGTTGCGCCTGCCGGGCAAGCGCCGGGTGCTGGTGATCGAACCGCGCGCCGAACTCGGCCGCGGCGAGGCCTATAGCGCCGTGGAGCTGGGGCATACGCTTAACGGCAACGCGGCGCGCATGAGCGTCGATCCGGACAACGCCGATGACCTGACCCAATGGCTCACTGACTTCATTGCGGCCGGTGGCTGGCCGGAGTCGGATGAGCAGCATGTACCGATCAGCGAGCTGTTCCCGCCCCGGGGGATTTTCGGCCTGTATGTGCAGCAACGCCTGGCCGAGGCGCAAGCGCTGGGAGCGTTGAGCGGCTCAACGGTCGAGCATGTGCGGGCCGAGGTGGTCGATCTGCAAACCGATGCGCAATCGGTGCGCTTGACCTTGAGCGACGGCCAGCGCCTGCAGGGTGCTTTTGCCGTGCTCGCTACCGGGATGTTTCCGGCTGCGCGCACGCCGCAGACTGAGTCCAGCGGGTTGAACGCGGCGGCGCTCGACCCGTGGGATGTGACCGCGATGCAGCAGCTCGATCCGCAGTCGACGGTGCTGATCATCGGCTCGGGCCTGACCATGGTCGATGCCGTGGTTTCGCTGGAGCAAGCCGGGCATCGCGGGCCGATCGAAGTGTTTTCCCGCCACGGCCTGCTGCCCCATGTGCGCCGGCAGCCACCGGCCTGGGTCGATTTCCTGGCGGCCGACCCGAGCATTCGCACGCCGCGACAGCTGGTGCGTGAATTGCGCCGGCATTGCCGCGACGCCATCGCCCAGGGCATCGACTGGCAGGCACCGCTGGACACGGTGCGGGTGCACATCGGGCGCTTGTGGAACCAGGCCAGCGACGTGCAACGCCGTCAGTTCGTCAGGCATGTACGGCCGTGGTGGGAAAGCCATCACCATCGCTCGCCGCCGTTGAGCGCCGAGCTGGTGGAGCGCCTGCACGGGCAAGGGCGGTTGCGGATTCAGGCGGCGTCGTTCAAAGGGCTGGAGCCTTCTTCGGGTAGCGGAGTGAGCATTCGCATCCGCCGTCGGGGTGACGCGCAAACGGTGGTAATCAGTGGCGCGGCGTTGATCAACTCCAGCGGCATCGAATATGACTGGCGCCGGGTGGCTCGACCGTTGCCCCGGCAATTGCTGGCGCGCGGGCTGATCCGGCCAGGGCACCTGGCGCTGGGCATTGCCGCAGAGGTCGACGGTGCGGTGCTGGATGCCGATGGCCAGGCTGCCAGCCGGTTGTTTGCCATGGGACCACCGTTACGCGGGATGTGGTGGGAGAGTACTGCCGTCACCGACGTGGCCAGTCAGGCCAAGGCGTTGGCCGCGCGCCTGGCAACAGCGTAAACGTCGCACCAATGAAGAAACCCCGCGTTTGGCGGGGTTTCTTGTTTCAAACAGCCCAAGGCCGTTGATCAATAGCGCTGATATTTGGAGCCGAACTCAGGACGGTTTTCCGCGACGTAGAGTTTGTCCTTGTGGTCAGCGCTGACGGTGTTCATGTTCTGTGCGGCCGGTTGGCTGACTTTCACCGCTGCAACGATGGGCGCGGTGGCGTGTGGGGCGGCGATGGCGCCAGTGCTGCCAAGAACCGCAAGAGCGAAGCCGATACCGATGATGCTTTTCATGATGATGCTCCAGAGCGTGGGAAGAAGATGTAGCCACTGTAGGGCTGGAGCATCGCGATGAAAAAACACCTGTACGCATAGTCGTTATCGAGAACAGTGATCCTTGTATTAAAACTGTGGGCGAGCTTGCTCGCGATGGGAACCGGTCAGTCGAGGCGATCAGTAGCGCTGATATTTCGAGCCGAACTCGGCGCGGTTTTCGGCGACGATCACACCGCCGCGCACGGCGTTGCTCGGGATCGAGGCAACGCGTTCGCGCAGTTCCTGCAGACGATCGGCACCACCTTCAGCGACACGGTTCTCGATCAGGCGGTCCGATCCACCCTCAGCCACGCGATTTTGTTGCAACCGGTCCGAACCGCCTTCCGCCAGCAATGCCGCGATCGGGCTGTTGGGCGCAAGACTTGCGGTGTTGGCTGAGGCCAGGTTCGACAGACCGAGGCCGCCAACCAATGCCAGGCCGAGTGCCAGGGACGAAACTTTCGAGAAGTTGAACATGGGTAATTCTCCGTGCGCTTTAGTGATTGTGAAGTCAGTAGCGGTTGCTATCTGGTGGTCACAGTTAAACGCCGGGGTGTATCGCTGATGTGTGCCTGAACGGTCCGAAATGGGCTTGTGCGTATCCAGACCGGGTTTCTATACAAACGGATACAAACTCTCTGAAAGAAATCCCGATCAACGTTGCGCGTCGAGCATTTCCACCGGGTAGGAGAATACATAGCCTTCGCTGCGCACGGTCTTGATGTAGGTCGGTTCCCGGGAGTCGTCCTTGAGCCGTTGGCGCAGGCGGCTGACCAGCAAGTCGATCGAGCGGTCGAACAGGTCGGCGTCGCGGCCCTGGGTCAGGTTGAGCAGCTGGTCGCGGCTCAGCACCCGTTGCGGGTGATCGAGCAATACCCGTAGCAGCCGGTATTCGGCGCCACTGAGGGCCACCAGGGTGTCGTCTTCGTCCAGCAGATGACGGGCGGTGGTGTCCAGGCGCCAGCGGCCGAAGCCGAGCATCCGCCCGCTTTCGCTGATCAGCAGGTTGGGTGGCAGCATGCGCGTGCGACGCAGTACGGCGTTGATCCGCGCCAGCAGTTCGCGGGCGGCGAAGGGTTTGGTCAGGTAGTCGTCGGCGCCCATTTCCAGGCCGAGGATACGATCGGTTTCGTCGTTGCGTGCTGTGAGCATCAGGATCGGCGTAGCTTTGTGCTTGCCCGCGCGTAGTTCACGGCACAGGACCAGGCCGTCGTCGCCGGGGAGCATGATGTCGAGCACGATCAGGTCGACCTGGTTGCTTTCGAGGAAGCTGCGCATGTGCCGGCCGTCGGGAACCACGGTGGTGCGCAGGCCGTTTTTCTTCAGGTAGTTGCCGACCAGTTCGCGAATTTCACGGTCGTCGTCGACGATCAGGATGTGGTTGACGTGGTCCATCGGTCGATCCTCTTCTCTCTGTCTTTGCCAGCCTCATTGCCAACCATACATTCTGTAGGAGCTGGCTTGCCAGCGATGGCGTCCTGACAGACGCCCCATCTCTCGCGGCCGCACCCGATCCACTGTGGGAGATTCTATGTTGACCGAGTACATATCCATTCCTGCCATAACGGCCACCTATGGTTTCGCTCTTACAGCGAGTCACTTGGAAGAGCCCCAAGTAACCAAGGGCTCTTGCCCCTGACGTTCGGTGCCTCGCTGTGGCTCGGCATGCCCTCGCTCCGGTCCTGCTCCGTGGGCCCGCCGCGATGGGCCATCCTTGGCCCAGCGCGGCTAACCCGGCATCCATGCCGGGTTGCCCACTGCGCAGAACCGGAACGAAGCCTCACGATGGGGCAAGAAAATCAAAAGCCAGATCAAAAGCCAAAGCCAAAGCCAAAGCCAAAGCCAAAGCCGAAGCGAGGCGGCCTACGAGCCGACCTGATCTCAGGTAATCGCATTCTCCTGTAGGAGCTGGCTTGTCGGGCCGCCGCATCGCAGCGATGACGGCGGCACATTCACCGCCGCAATCGCCAGCAAGCCGGCTCCTACAGGTCTGTGTAATACCGCCAGTCATCATGCACCCCGCAACCCTGTAGGAGCTGGCTTGCCGGCGAAGACAATCTGCCAGCCCACCAATCCTCAAGCCTTCCCCAGCATCTCGATCAAACCCTGCGGCCACACGGTCTCCTTGGTCTGCTGCAGTTCGGCGATCGACCACCATTTGTGTTCAGTCATCACGCGCATCTCTTCGGCCGTCCAGCCATCGCGCGTCAGTTGCTCATGTTCCGCGCGCACGACAAAGTACTGCTCCACCGCCAACACCGTCTCGCCACTGGGCAACATCATCGAAAAGCGGTCCTGCGCAACACTGTCGCCTAGGGCGTCGACCTGCATACCGGTTTCCTCAAACAGCTCCCGAACCGCCGCCGCTTCGAAGGTCTCACCGTCCTCCAATCCGCCACCGGGCGTTGCCCAGTAGTTGCGGCCGGCGAGAGCGTCGCCCTTGTGCTGGAAGCGAAACAACAGAACCTGACGGTCGGGGTTGATGACCAGCAGTCTGGCGGCATTGCGTTGGCGCATGGTGATTACCTGTCCCTGGAACAAAGAGCCGAAGCATTTGGCTTCGGCTCGTGTTTAACAAATTACATCAACTTGATCACGCAACCACTCGATAACACGGCACATAAGCTGCGCCACCCGGCAATTTCATCCGGTGCTGGGCGACGAAGGCCTTGAGCAGTTGGTCCAGCGGTTGCATCACGGCTGCATCACCACGGATCTGGTACGGGCCGTGTTTTTCGATCAGGCGGATGCCCTTGTCCTTGACGTTGCCGGCGACGATGCCGGAGAACGCGCGGCGCAGGTTGGCGGCCAGTTCGTGGGCCGGCAGGTCGCGGCTCAGCTTGAGGTTGGCCATGTTTTCGTGGGTCGGGTCGAACGGTCGCTGGAAACCTTCATCGATCTTCAGCAACCAGTTGAAATGGAACGCATCGTTGCGTTCGCGTCGGAACTGTTTGACTGCCTTTAGGCCTTGGGTCATCTGCCGGGCCACTTCTGCCGGGTTGTCGATGATGATCTGGTAGTGTTTCTTGGCGGCCTCGCCCAGGGTGGCGCCGACGAACGCGTCCAGCTGTTCGAGGTAGGGCGCGGCATGTTTCGGCCCGGTGAGGATGACCGGGAAGGGCAGGCCCTGGTTGTCCGGGTGCATCAGGATGCCGAGCAGGTACAGGAACTCTTCGGCGGTACCGGCGCCGCCGGGGAAGATGATGATGCCGTGGCCGACGCGGACGAAGGCTTCCAGGCGCTTCTCGATGTCCGGCAGGATCACCAGTTCATTGACGATCGGGTTCGGCGCTTCGGCGGCGATGATCCCGGGTTCGGTGAGGCCAAGGTAGCGCCCGCCGTGGATACGCTGCTTGGCGTGGGCGATGGTGGCGCCTTTCATCGGGCCTTTCATCACGCCGGGGCCGCAACCGGTGCACACGTCCAGGCTGCGCAGGCCCAGTTCGTGGCCGACTTTCTTGGTGTATTTGTATTCTTCGGTGTTGATCGAGTGCCCGCCCCAGCACACCACGATCTTCGGTTCGACACCGGGACGCAGGGTGCGGGCGTTGCGCAGCAAGTGGAAGACATAGTCGCTGATGCCCTGGGAGGTGCTCAGGTCGATGCGTTGGCTGTCGAGTTCGTTTTCGGTGTAGACGATGTCGCGCAGGGCGCTGAACAGCATTTCACGGGTGCTGGCAATCATTTCGCCGTCGACGAAGGCGTCGGCCGGGGCGTTCAGCAGTTCCAGGCGCACGCCGCGGTCTTGCTGGTGGATGCGGATTTCGAAGTCCTTGTAGGCTTCGAGGATGGTCTTGGCGTTATCGACGTGGGCGCCGGTGTTGAGGATGGCCAGGGCGCATTGGCGGAAGATGTCGTAGGTGCTGCCGGATCCGGCTTCACTCAGTTGCTGGACTTCCCGTTGAGAGAGTGTTTCCAGGCTGCCTTTCGGGCTGACCGAAGCATTGATTACTTGTCGTTGGGTCATTCAAAGATCCTTAAAACGATGTCATTCCTACAGAAACAACGAATGGCATCCGAATAGAGTGTTTCCATGAAAGAAGATGGCACGAACTGCGTGGTGTCGCCATGTCCTCCTGTTGACGATGAAAAAATGACAAGCAACCCCAGCATAGCTAAATCCGTCGCAGAGGCGATAATGGCCCGCGGTCTTTTTACCCTGCGACCCTATATACCATTGAAGCCAAGGAATCCCGACGTCATGTTCGAAATCCAGCCGATGAACGCCGACGACTACCGGCAACGGACGCGGCGCAGCACGGTGATGATCGCGCTGATCTTCCTCGCGCTGGCGATGGCCCTGTCCACCGCGGCGGTGACCTTGTTCGGCGAGCCCGGCGGGGACAATCTGCGCTTCAACATCGGTGGGGTGTTCGCCGCGGTACTGATCATGGCCGGGTTGATGCGCAAGCTGTTCTGGCACCAGGAATGGATGGCACCGGCGGTCTACAGCTGGCAGCTCAAGCGCAGCCTGATGAGCATCACTAACGTCATGCACCACCTCAAGGCCGCCGTGGAAGTGGGGAATCCAGACGCCATGAAGCTGTTGCGTTTCTATCACTTGGGACTGAGCCAGATGCATCAACTGGACGGTAACTCCAGCGATGATGCGCAATTGCACCGGGAAATGCAGCAGCACGAGGCGCGGATGCAAGCGCTGGGCATCGACACCCGGCAAACTCGATTGAATCCAGCGTGGCTCGAATCCCTGAAACCGCCACTCAGCTGAGCCTGCTCACACCCGCAGGCGCAGTGTTTCGAAGAGTTGCCGGTCTTCCGTCCTGGCCGAACGCGCATGCCGACGAATGACTTGCAGCAGGCATTCGGTGAAGCACTGGGCCGAATTACTTAACGCGCCGTTGCGGCGAGTCACGATGCTCAACTGCCGGGATTCGAATTGTTCGTTCAGGTCCAGGGCAACCAGGCGCCCAAGGAACGGCGGGGCAATGCTGACGATGGACGGGCCCCAAGTGCACATGTCAGCCCGTTCGACCATCATCTGCAGGATGGCCAGCGAATGCGCGCGAACGATGCGGTTCTCGTCGATCTGCGCGCCGTGTTGCCAGAACAACGCCTGCATCAACCCGGCGTGGCCGTCCGGCGCATAGTTCAAGGTCCAGTTCTGGTCCAGCAGTTCATGGATCGAGCGCGCGTCCTTTCGTGGATGGCCCTCGCGCACCAGCACCGACGTCTGGTAGTCGAGCAGGGTCTCACAGGCAAATTCCTGGGTGGTCTGCGCGGGGTGCAACTGGCCGATCGCGAAATCCATGCTGCCGTCGCGCAGCAGCGGTTGGGCCACGGCCATCAGGCTTTCGTACAGTTCCAGCCTGATGTGCGGCATCCGCTCGCGAAAGGCCAGGACCACTTCAGGCAGGAACGTCAGGGCGATCCATGGCGTGACGCCGACGCAAAGCCTGCCCTGGGCCTTGCCACGCATGTGATCGAGTTCGGTTTGCGCGTGTTCGAGTTGTTTGATCACCAGCCGGGCGTGGGTCAGCAGGACTTTGCCGTACTCGGTGAAGTTCAGGCCGCTGGGGGTTCGGCTGAACAAGGGCAGTTGCTGGCTGGTTTCCAGCTCCCGTAGCGCCTTGGTCACGGCTGCCTGGGAGATGTTCAGCGAACGGGCGGCGGCGCGGATGCTGCCGGTCTCGGCGCTGGCGATCAGTGCTTGTAATTGATGCAGTTTCATCTGCTAACCCTTCAGACAACCAATGGTTGTCATCATAACCAAACTGGGCCTCCCCAGCCCAGGGTCCATTCCCTAAGATCGATTCCAGCAGCGCTTGACAAGGCGCGCCGCCTCAATCGAAGGAGAACCACAATGGATGCCGGCCAAGTGCTGCCAGGTATTGCAGCGATACAAGATGAAATGATTGCGTTGCGTCACAGGCTTCACGCCCATCCCGAACTGGGCTTTGAAGAATTCGCCACCAGTGAACTGGTTGCCGGGTGTTTGCGCCAGTGGGGATTCGAGGTCAGCACCGGTGTGGGCAAGACGGGCGTGGTCGGCACCCTGAAAAATGGTGGGGGCCGGTCCATCGGCTTGCGTGCGGACATGGACGCACTGCCGATTCAGGAAACCACAGGACTGGCCTACGCCAGTCGCAACGACGGGGTCATGCATGCCTGTGGCCACGACGGGCATACGGCAACCCTGCTGACGGCGGCCAGGTATCTGGCGCAAACCCTTGCGTTCAAGGGCACGATTCAGGTGATTTTCCAGCCGGCGGAAGAGGGTTTGGGCGGCGCGCGGAAAATGCTCGAGGACGGCCTGCTCGAACGTTTCCCCTGCGATGCGATTTTCGCCCTGCATAACGTACCGGGCCATCCCGTCGGGCACCTGGGGTTCTACAGCGGGCCATTCATGGCCTCTGCCGACACGGTGACGATCAAGGTCATCGGCACCGGCGGCCATGGCGCGGTACCGCACAAGGCCGTCGACCCGGTGGTGGTCTGCGCGTCGATCGTGATCGCCCTGCAAAGCATCGTGTCGCGCAACGTCAACCCGCAAGACACGGCGATCATCACCGTAGGCTCCATTCATGCCGGCAGCGCCTCGAATGTCATCCCGGCCAGCGCCGAGATGAGCCTGAGTGTGCGCGCACTGACCCCCGAGATTCGCCAGTTGCTTGAATCGCGGATTACCGCGCTGGTCAGCGCACAGGCCGCCAGTTTCGGTGCCCAGGCGCTGATCGATTACCAGCACTGCCATCCGGTACTGATCAATGATCCCGAGTCGACCGCGTTTGCCCGGGCGGTCGCCCGTGACTGGTTGGGCGACGAGCAGTTGATCGACGACTTGCGCCCCTTCACCGCCAGTGAGGACTTTGCCTTCATCCTGGAGAAGTGCCCCGGCAGCTACCTGGTGATCGGCAACGGCAACGGCAACGGGGACAGCGGCTGCCTGCTGCACAACCCCGGCTACGACTTCAATGACGCCTGCCTGCCGATCGGCGCGAGTTACTGGGTCAAATTGGTGGAAAGCTTTTTGCGTTGAAACACCGTCATTTCAAGCGCCTGTCATTACAAAAACAACTGCGGCCTGGAGAAGAAGGACATGAACAAGATACTTGCAGCGGTTTCACTGGTGGCCCTCACGGCATCGAGCCTCGCTGGCGCGGCCGACTGGTCCGGCAAAACCCTGAGACTGGGGGTGGACCCCACCTATCCACCGCTGGAATACAAGCAGCGGGACGGCACGCTCACCGGTTTCGGGGTCGACATCGCCGAGGCGCTGTGCACGCAGCTGCAGGCGCGCTGCGTCTGGGTGGAGAGCAGCTGGGACGGGATGATCCCGGGATTGCTGGCGCGCAAGTTCGACGCGGTGGCGTCCTCGATGACGGTCACGCCCAAGCGCCTGGAGCAGATTGCGTTCACCGACAAGGTGTCGAACGCGCCGGCTCGCCTGGTGGTCAAGCGCGGCTCGGGTTTGCTGCCAACCCTTGAGTCGCTCAAGGGCAGGCGCATCGGTGTGGAGCAGGGCTCGACGCAGGAGGCGTACGCCAAGGCCGTGTGGGGTTCCAAGGGCGTTGAAGTCCTGTCTTATCAGAACCAGGACCAGGTGTACGCCGATCTGGTGGTGGGGCGCCTCGATGCCTCGTTGCAGGGCTCGATCCAGGCCAGTTACGGATTCTTGAACACGGACGTGGGCAAGGATTACGAGTTTTCCGGCGCCACCCTGGACGATCCCGAATTTTTTGGCGTGGGCGATGGCATTGGCCTGCGCAAGAACGATGTCGAGTTGCGCGAGGACTTGAACAAGGCCCTGGCGGCGATTCTCGCCGACGGCACTTACCAACGTATCAACAAGAAGTACTTCGACTTCGACGTCTACGGCGCGAAATGACCGGCATGCCTCTTCACCCCATCCGATAAGAACACTCAATAAGAAGAAGGAGAGTGAAATGCTTCTGGAAGGCTTTGGCCCGCAGATTCTGCTGGGCACCCTGGCCACCATCAAACTGGCGCTCTGGTCGTTGCTGATCGCTGTCCTGGCAGGGCTGCTCGGTGCCAGTTCCAAGCTGTCGTCCAACCGCGTGTTGCGAGCGCTGGCCACCGGCTACACGACGGTCATCCGCAGCATGCCGGACCTGGTGATCATGCTGCTGCTGTTCTTCAGCCTGCAGATGCTGCTCAACCGCATGACCGACTGGCTGGACATCGGGCAAATCGAGATCGACCCATTCGTGGCGGGCGTGGTGACGCTGGCGTTCATCTACGGGGCCTACTTTACCGAGACCTTCCGGGGTGCGTTCCAGGCCGTCCCGGCAGGCCAGGTCGAGGCGGCGCGGGCCTACGGCATGAGTCGCGGGCAAACCTTTCGCAAGGTGCTCCTGCCGCAGATGCTGCGCCATGCGCTGCCGGGCATCGGCAACAACTGGCAGGTGTTGATCAAGTCCACGGCGCTGGTATCGATCATCGGCCTGACCGATGTGGTCAAGGCCACCCAGGATGCGGGCAAGGGCTCGATGCAGTTCTTTTACTTCACCCTCGTGGGCGGCTTGATCTACCTGGCGATTACCAGCGTGTCCAACGTCGTGTTGCTGTGGCTGGAGCACCGCTACTCGGTCGGTGTCAGGAAGGCCGCGCTATGACCGGTATTCTCGAAGACTATTGGCAGGCTTATCTGTGGAGCGACGGGCCGCACTTTTCCGGGTTGGCGGTGACCTTATGGTTGCTGATCCTGTCGGTGGTGATGGGGTTTGTGCTGGCGCTGCCGTTGTCGATTGCGCGCGTCAGTGGCAATCCGCTGCTGCGCTTGCCCGTCTGGTGCTACACCTACGTGTTTCGCGGAACGCCGTTGTACATCCAGCTGCTGTTCTTCTACACCGGGGTGTACAGCCTGCATGTGGTCCGCTCCCAGGATTTTCTCAACGCGTTTTTCCGTGACGGTTTCAACTGCACGGTGCTGGCGTTCGGGCTCAATACCTGTGCCTACATGACCGAAATCTTTGCCGGCGCCATCCGGGCCACGCCCCATGGCGAAATCGAGGCCGCCAGGGCCTACGGGATGGGGCGGTGGACCCTCTATCGGCGCATCGTGTTGCCCTCGGCCCTGCGTCGGGCACTGCCGTTCTTCAGCAACGAAGTGATCCTGATGTTGCATTCCACCTCGGTGGCCTTCACCGCCACGGTCCCCGATCTGCTGAAGATTGCCCGCGACGTCAATTCGGCGACCTACGCCTCGTTTACCGCTTTCGGTATTGCCGGGGTGCTGTATGCCGCCAGCGCATTTTTGCTGATCTGGCTGTTTCGTCGTGGCGAACTGCATTGGCTGGCGTACCTCCAGCCGCGCACGCACTGACCCCTATTGGACTTGCTCGAATGTATAAATTGATCGTTGAAGATGTGCACAAGAACTACGGCAGTCACGAAGTCTTGAAGGGGGTATCGCTCAAGGCCCGCGCCGGCGACGTGATCAGCATCATCGGTTCCTCCGGATCCGGCAAAAGCACGTTTCTGCGGTGCATCAACCATCTCGAACAGCCGTCGGCCGGACGCATCATTGTCGATGCCGAAGAACTTCGGACCCGTCGCGATGCCAGGGGACAGCCGTGCGTGGTCGATCCCGGGCAATTGCGGGTCATGCGCAGCAAGCTGTCGATGGTGTTCCAGCACTTCAATCTGTGGAGCCACATGACGGTGCTGGACAACATCATCGAGTGCCCGATGAGCGTGCTCGGCGTCGATCGGGCGCAGGCCACGGAGCGGGCGCAGCATTACCTCGCCAAGGTCGGCCTGCCAGCCAAGGTGCAAGGACAGTATCCGGTGCATTTGTCTGGCGGCCAGCAACAGCGGGTGGCCATTGCCCGGGCGCTGGCCATGGAGCCGCAGGTGATGCTGTTCGACGAGCCGACGTCCGCGCTCGACCCCGAACTGGTCGGCGAGGTGCTCAAAGTCATGCAGCAACTGGCCGAGGAGGGCAGGACCATGGTGGTGGTCACCCATGAAATGGCGTTCGCCCGCCAGGTCTCGAACCACGTCATGTTTCTGCATCAGGGCCGAGTGGAGGAGCAGGGCGAACCCGGAAGCGTCCTGGAGCATCCGCGCAGCGAGCGGCTGCAGCAGTTCCTGGCGGGGAGCCTGAAATAACGCTGCGCGGATTGTCGCAACAGCCCCATGTATACTTGTCGTGGTTAAAATGGCGAATGGGACAATTCGCCATGGCATGAGTATCCAGGGAATTTCATGGGGCATCCGTCTAACAACGAGCGTATCGAAAAAAACCGCTACGGCGTCGCCAGGCTCAAGACTCGCTCGGCGGTGACGCTGATGATTGCCGTCTGCCTGTCGATGGTGGTGATCGTGAGCTGGGAAACCTGGAACTCGCGCCAGTACCATCTGCATGACAAGGAAGTAGCGATGTCCAACCTTGCGCAGACCCTGGCCTCGCAGGCACAGGCGGCAATCAAGCAAGCCGACACGCTGCTGTTCACCCTGGTCGATCGCCTGGAGAACGACGGTATCGAACAGGGTCGGCTCGATCGCCTGCAACGCTTGCTGCGCGCCCAGCGCAGTGAGTTGAGCCAGCTCCATGGGCTGTTCGTCTATGACGAAAACGGCAAGTGGATTGCCAACTCCAATGGCGCCGAGGTGGGGGGCGCGAACAATTCCGACCGTGAGTACTTCATCTATCATCGCGATCATCCCGACCGCGGACCGCACATCGGCCCTTCGATCAAGAGCCGCTCCAGCGGCGAATGGATCATGACGGTGTCGCGGCGGATCAATTATCCGGACGGCCGTTTTGCCGGCGTGGCGCTGGCGACGATCTACCTCAGCCATTTCCTGCAGCTGTACGATGGCATCGACATGGGCAAGAACGGCGTGATCAACCTGATCGCCAACGATGCCAGCATCATCGTGCGCCGACCATTTCACGCGGCGGACATCGGTACCAACCTGGCCAAGAGTCCGTTGTTCACAAGGCTTTTGCCACAAGGCAGTTCGGGCACCGCCACGGTCCGGTCGATCATGGATGGCGTGGAGCGGGTCGTGGGCTTTCGCCGGGTCGAGGGCTATCCGCTGATCGTCTTCACCGCGCTGAACAAGGATGAGGTGTTGGCAAGCTGGCGCCAGCAGTCGTTGCTCAGTGTGGGTATCGTCGCGCTGCTGCTCGGGGTACTGGGGGTGCTGGGCTTGCGCCTTATCAGGTTGATGAAGAAGCAGGACCGCATCCAGGCGGATTTGCTCGGCACCCAGGAGCGGCTGCTGGAGCTCAATCGCAACCTTGAGTTGCTGGCGCTGGAGGACGCGCTCACGGGCCTGGCCAACCGACGCCAGTTCGATCTGTTCATCCAGGCGGAAATGAGCCGCGCCCGCCACAACGTGACAGGGTTGGCCCTGCTGATGATCGATGTCGATCATTTCAAACCGTTCAACGATCGCTACGGCCACTTGGCCGGCGATGAGTGCCTGCGCAAGATCGCCGGGATCATTACCGAGCACATCAAGCGCCCTGGCGATCTGGGTGCGCGCTTTGGCGGCGAGGAGTTTGCCGTGGTGCTGCCGGGGACTGACTACGTCGGCGCCTTTCTGCTGGCGGAGAAAATCCGCCATGCGGTCCAGGCCGCCAGCTTGCCGCACAGCGAAAGTCCTGATGGCAAGGTCACGGTCAGCGTAGGGGTCTGCGGTTACGATCCGGCGTCGCAAGCCCAGACCGGCGAGCTGATCGGGGCGGCCGACAAGGCGCTGTACGTGGCCAAGGCCAGCGGGCGCAACATGAGCGTGATTGCCAACTGAGGCTCAGGCAAACCGATCGCTGCCTTGTACCAGCCGGGTGCAAAGTTGCGATTGCTTGAGCTTTTCCAGCCACCAGCCCAATGCCCGCCCGTCGTGATCGCCGCGCCAGCCGGCATAGAGGATGTTCGGCTCGCGCGGGTCCGCCATCTGCTTTTCAACCAGCGAGCCATTGCCCAGTAGCGAGCCGACCCGATGCCTGGGCAGCCAGCCCACGCCGAGACCGTCGCACTGGGCGAGGATTTTCGCGCGCATGGTCGGCACGGCCAGCACCGACTGGCCACCCGAGACCCCGTAGGTACTGCCTTCGCTGGCCCGGGACGAGTCGGCCACGACAATCGCCCGGTGCTGCGCCACCTCGGCGCGACTGATCGGTTCGCGGGCCTTGGCCAGCGGGTGCCTGGGCGAAACGGCGAACACCCACTCCATTTGCCCCAGTTGCATCCAGCGCAGGGACGCGATGGCCGGCGGTTCGTTGGTGGCGCCGATGATCAGGTCCGCGCGGCCTTCACGCAGGGCCTCCCAGACCCCCCGGAGCACTTCCTGGGTGATGCGCAGCGGTACGCCGGAGCGCAGCGCATCGAATTCGTGGATCACCGGGATCAGGGTTTCGAACTCCAGCAGTTCATCGGTGACGATCCACAGTCGACTTTCCCAGCCATTGGCCACTTGCTGCACCCGTTGGGTCAGGCGCGAGACGTCCTGCATCAGTCGCGCCGCTTCGTTGACCAGCAATTCACCGGCCGGGGTGAGTTGCAGGCGGTAGCGCCGGCGATCGAACAGCAAGGCGTCGAAGCGTTCTTCCAGTTGCCGCGCGGCATAGGACACCGTCGAGGGCGCCTTGCCGAGGTAGGCGGCGGCCCGCGACAGGCTGCCGGTCTCGCGGATCGCTTGCAGCAGCGTCAGGTCTTCAGTGGACAGCATGGCCCGGATCCTCGTGTTTGCCGTAGGCGCTACAGTCGGCGTTTCCTGTGCCGGATCAATCGAAGATAGACCAGTACGTTCACCAGCAGTACCGCAGCGCCCAGTCCCAGCTGGATAGCCGGCGTCAGCCCGGCCGGATAAATGATCGGCCATAGGTAGTGTTCGATGAAGCCAGCGCCGTAGCCCGTATCCCCTGCGGCCTGGCGCATCAGGTTTTCCCAGTGCGTCAGCGGGCAGGGCAGGTGGAACACCTCCACCGCCACGCCCCAGGCCGCGGCGGGCAGGTGCCACAGCATCAGGCGCGGCCATTTGAGCACCAGCAACCCGCCGCCCACCACGAACACAATGAACGCCAGGTGCAACAGCACCAGGCCATCGGCGGTGATTCGGTAGAGCATCCTGGCCTCCTGGCGCGGCAGTCTGATCGCGCCATGATACTGCCTGGCGCGCTATCGATTGTCGTTGCCCAGCGCGCCAAGCACCTCCTGCAAACGCGTGACCATGGCAGCGCTGCTGCGTTGCATCGGTGCGCGCAGTTCATCAATGATCAAGCCTTGCAAGGCCAGCGCGGTTTTCACTGGCGCAGGGTTGGGTTCGATGAACAGGCTCTGGATCAGCGGCAGCAGCTGGAAGAACGTGGCACGGCCGGCCGCCAGCTGGTGGTCGCGAACCTGTCGGTACAAGGCCACGAAGCGTTCGGGATGGACATGCGCCGACGCGGCAATCGCACCTTTGGCGCCCAGGCACAGGGCATTGAAGATCTGGTTGTCTTCGCCGCACAGCACATCGACCTTGCCGCTGGCCAGCAACGCCAGGGTGTTGTTCAGGTTGCCGCCACAGTCCTTGATCGCGACGATGCGCTCATGGGCGACGATATTCAGCAAGGTCGCCTGGTCGAAGCTCACGCCGGTGCGGTAGGGGATGTCGTACAGGATCAGCGGCACGCTGGACGCATCGGCGACCGTCTGGAAAAAACTTTCGAGCCCCGCCTGGGACGGCCGGATGTAATACGGCGGCGGCACCAGCAGGCCGGCCACCGGGCGCTCGAGAATCTCCTGCTGAAAGTGCAGCAGCTCGATCAGGTTGTTGCCGGCCAGGCCCATGACCACCTGCCGGGCCGGCACCTGCTCCAGCACCGCATCGAGCACCGCCAGCTGCTCGTGCTTGCCCATGGCCGCCGGTTCGCCGGTGGTGCCGCAGACAATCAGGCCGTCGACGCCGCTTTCCAGCAGATGGCTGACCAGTCGGCGCAGGCCGATGAAATCGATGGCGCCATCGTGGAACGGCGTGACGAGGGGAACCCAGATACCTTGGAACGATGACATGCACTTTCTCCTGATGGTTGACCGATTCGTCACCGTCAGAAGGGCAGGAGGAGGTAAGCAAGGGGAGGGTGGTCCGTCGCGCTCAATGTCCTGTCAGCTCATCTGACGGGACAGCGCGCCCCGGTCACATGAGCGACTGTTTCTTCGATTTAAGGGTGCGCGCAACGCGAGCCTGGGCCTTGGCAGTCAAGCCAATGACACAAGCGTCGAGATTGAAGGTTGCGGACATCGTTGTTTACACCCTGAATGAGGCGCCCAGTTTTAAAAGCTGGCGGGGTGTTTGTCAATCCGCTATATCAGGAAAATGTAGCCGTCCTGTTGAGCGACGAAGCCGCCAGCCGATGAATGTTGCAAGTGCGCAAGATTGTTCAAGCCATCGGCCGTGACTGCTGGCAAAGTCTCGGGTCTTTCCCTGATTGCAGAGCGTTATGTCCAACTCCCTCATGCCGCGCAGCGCATTCCTGCGTGGCGCCGTGGCGATCATGCCCTTATCCCTGGCGACGGCGCCCTGGGGCCTGCTGGCCGGGTCCATGGCCATCGAAGCCAATCTCACGCCCCTGCAAGGCCAGGGCTTGTCGAGCATCGTGTTCGCCGGCGCCGCGCAATTGGTGGCCATCGGCATGCTCAAGGGCGGGGCCGGGATCTTTTCGATCCTGCTGACCACCTTGTTGCTGACCTCCCAGCATCTGCTCTACGGCATGAGCCTGCGTTCGGTGATCTCGCCGTTGCCGGGGCGCTGGCGAGCGGGGTTGGGCTTTTTGCTCACCGATGAGCTGTTCGCCCTGGTCAGCCAGCACGACAGGCAACAGTTCAACCGCTGGTACGCCCTGGGTGTGGGCCTGACGTTCTATGTAGCGTGGAACCTCTTCACCCTGGCGGGCATCGTGCTGGGCCGCAGCATTCCAGGCCTGGAACACCTGGGGCTGGACTTCTCCATCGCGGCCACCTTCATCGCCCTGATCACCCCGGTGGTGCGCAACGTGCCGACCGTGGTCTGCGTCGCGGTCTCGTTGTTCTGCTCGGTGCTGTTCAGCTACTGGCAATGGGGCTCGGCCCTGGTGCTGTCGGGACTGGCCGGCATGACTGCCGGGTTTATCTGCAACAAATTCCAGGGAGTGCGCACATGATGGTCTGGGCAGTTATTTTCGGCATGGGCGTGCTGGTGTTTCTCAACCGCTATGTGTTCCTGGAACCGCGTCTGCCGGTGCGCTTGAGCAGCAACGCCAGGCAGTTCCTCGGTTTCGCCGTGCCGGGCATGTTGACCGCGATCTGCGGGCCGATCGTGTTCATGCCGGACAAACAGCTGAACCTGCAATGGGACAACCCCTACCTGATCAGTTCGCTGGTGGCCGTCGGCCTGGTGCTGTACACCCGCAACACCTTGCTCAGCATGCTGTTGAGCATGGGCTTTTTCTTTTTGCTGCGTTGGTGGCTTTAAGTCGGGCGTGGGTAAATTGTTCTACGCTTAAGGCTGATGACCGATCCCCTTTTCAGGAAGAGAGGTGAGCACATGGCAACAGAGAAAAAACAACCGGATCCCGAAGTAGATGAGGATGAACCGACTGAAGAAGAAATCGAGCGGCAGAGGCGTTCGAGACCGGACTGGAAGCATCCCGACGATGGCACTGAATTGTCGGAGCCTGACCGCAAGTTCTGAGCAAATTGCAAACACTTTAACTGTGGGAGCGAGCCTGCTCGCGAAAAACTCGAGGACGCCACGGGGCATCAGGTACCCCGCGTCATCGTTGACGACCATCGCGAGCAGGCTCGCTCCTACAGGGTTGGGATTATTCCAGCATCGGCGGGAAATCAGGGTGCGTGGCCCGATAACCCAGGTTCCTGTCGATCCAGGCATTCAACTCGTTGACCATGACCGGGGGCTTGCCCGGATAGCGTTCGAGGATTGAACCCAGGACCTCTTTGATATTGGGGATCAAAAGCAAGTTACGGGTCTGTATGTACTGCCCGATGAAACAGTCGAGTTGGTAGTGCTCTGTCTTTGTAAGATAAATGCACGCCAGACTCGCGACTTGATCAATTGTAAAATCGTCGCGCAATTGAGTTCTCTGCAAGGCTTGATGTATGGGATTTCCTTAGTTGTTGACTCTTTGGTCAATCTGGTATGCCACTCGGAAATGCGGCGCGAATCCTAGCCGCAGCACTGACAAATGTATGTAAGTGCATGGCGTTGTCTGACAAGCGGTGGAAGCATCAAAGTGCCATGTTTTTACAGGTGTTCAATCCTTGAAAGCATCAATCAACCCAGGGCCCTGATTCCTGACATTGCCCACGGCCTTGTCGACCCGGTACCACTCAAAAGCATCACTGTCCTCCCCCTGTAGCAGCACCATCTGTTCGGCACGTTCCCTGGGCGTCGCCGGGTCCAGCCATTCCCGTGCCAGTTCTGCGTTGAACACCACCGGTCGGCGATCGTGCACGTCCAGCATGCCGCCAGCGCTATCGGCGGTGATGATGACAAAGCCGTCGTCGTCCCTGGGGGCAGCACCGCCCTCCGGGAATTGCCCGATCGCCGCACAGAAGACAGGCCCTTGGTCGCGCCGGCGAATCAGCCAGGGTTGCCGTGTGCCGTCCCCGGCATCGACCCATTCGAACCAGTTGTCGACGGGGCAGATGGCGCGGTGGGGCCAGATCGCTCGAAAGAACGGGCCGTGGGCGACTTTCTCGACCCGTGCATTGATCGGCGCCGCACGATCCTTCGCCCAGTGCGGTCGCCAGCCCCAGCGCTGCGAGTCGGCATGCAGGCCGTCGTTCTCCAGGTGCAACAGCGCGAGCTGGGTGGTGGGTGCGGCGTTGTAGCGCGCCAGCGGCTGATCGCCGACCTGGTTGATCAAGGCGTCGGGAAGACTCAGCACCGCCACGAAGTCATGGATACCCCGGTATTGCGACAATCGTCCACACATCGATCGAACCCTCCGGCTGGAATGTTCAGCATAGATGGCGTGCTACGCATCTGTAGGAGCCGGCTTGCTGGCGATGGCGTCGGTGGGATCGCCATCGCTGGCAAGCCAGCTCCTACAGGGTTCTGCGGGGTGTGGTGGATTTGTGGTGTGACGCAGATCTGTAGGAGCCGGCTTGCTGGCGATGCGATGGGGGCCGTTATGCCCTCATCGCTGGCAAGTCGGATCGCCGGCCGAACTTGCCACCGCACCAATCATCGATCATTCGTTCCAGCAGGCCCTGGCGAACTGAGCCAACGCCCGGGCAAGCACCGGAACCAAACACTGTGTACCTTATCCAACCTCGGCCCGCCGCTGTGTGTGGGTCGGCGAAGGTTGAAGGGTCTGCCCCAAGGCGAAACATGAAACAGTTGTTCAAGGTTCTATTGGTGTGCGCCCTGGCAGTCGGTCTGCTGGGCTGTATCTCCGCGCCCATTGAAATGACCCCGCACACCGAACAGGCGTTGCGCGCGCAACCGCCGGTGCGCTTTCTGCTGACGTTCGACGACGGGCCCAGCGCCTCGAGTTTCTGGAACCCGACCGAGACCGTGCTCGACAGCCTGGCGATCAATCCTCTGCAACCGGGCATCAAGGCGGTGTTTTTCGTCCAGACCCGCGCCACACGGGCCGGCAACAGTGACATCGGGCGGGCGGTCATGCACCGCGAGCGTGATGCCGGGCACATCCTGGCCTTCCACACGGCCACGCCTTCGCACACCAATCACCGTTCGCTCGGCGCGCAGGAACTGGAGCAGGCGCTCACCGAAGGGTGTGCCGACATCACCTCGATCACCGGCGCGCCGCCGACCCTGCTGCGCCCGCCATTCTGGAGCTACGACAAACGCACGTTCGCCGCCTACCAGCAGCATGGCCTGCATGTGCTGCTGACCGACCTTAGCGCCAACGACGGCAAGATCTGGGGTTTCAACGCCAGCCCCCGGCGCCGCGCCCACATGCTGCGTTCGATGTCCGAAGTGCGCGAGCGCATTGCCCGCGGCGAACTGCCGGTGGTGGACGGGGTGATTCCGGTGGTGGTGACCTTCCACGACCTCAATCGCTACACCGCCCGGCACACCCGCGAATACCTGCAGATCTTGCTCGACAGTGCCCGGGCGACGGGGGTGCGCACCGCCCGGGAGCCTTTTTACGACGACACCGCCGCGCTGCAACGGGCCGCCATGGCGCGCACCCTGCGCGACAGTTCACAGCCGGCGCAATTGCCGGGGATCTGGAACTGGATCTGGAAAGACAATAGCCATTGAGCAAAAGCTGCAAAATGAGAAGCGGATAACATTTGCCGGTTGAAGACCGGCCCTACAAGGGCGTGATCGCCTGTGGCAGCAGTTCGTCGATCATTCGCAAGCAATGGCTCAACCCCGGCGACACGTCGCCCACCCGCCGACTGAGAATGATCGGCGAGGTGGCGTTGTCTTCCAGCAGCGGGGTGAACCCGATGTCGTCGCGATGCAGCAACTGCACCGAGGCCGGCACCAGGGTGATCCCTATCCCGGCCCCCACCAGCCCGATTGCCGTCTGCAGCTCGTTGGTCCATTGCGCCACGTGGATGCTCACCCCATAGGATTCGAACAGCGCGATCACGTGGTCGGCGTAGCTGGGGCGCGGGTTGCCGGGGTACAGCACGAAGGGCTCTTTGGCCAGGTCGCGCAGGCTCACGGGGCCAGCCAGCAACGGGTGACCGGAGGGCAGGGCGGCCACCAGGCGGTCTTCGGTGAGCACGGTCTGGACGATGGCCGGGTCGTCGATGCGGATGCGGCCGAAACCGACGTCGATGCGCCCGGCCTTGAGCGCCTGGACCTGCTGCAGCGTGGTCATTTCCGACAGCCCGAGCTCCAGTTCCAGCGGTTCGCCGCTGCGCAAGCGGCGAATCAACTGCGGCAGCACGCCGTACAACGTCGATGGCGCAAAGCCGATGCCCAGCCAGGTCTTTTCCCCCAGGCCAATGCGCCGCGTGTTGTCGCAGACCTTGTGCAACTGGTCGAGCAGGGCGGTGGAATGCTCATGGAAAAAACGCCCGGCGTCGGTCAGCTTCAATGGTCGGCCGCGCTCGAGCAGCATCACCCCCAGTTCATCCTCCAGTTGCTGGATCTGCCGGCTCAGCGGCGGCTGGGCGATGTGCAGCCGTTCGGCGGCGCGGGTGAAATTGAGGGTTTGAGCCAACACCTGAAAGTAACGCAGGTGACGCAGTTCCATGGAGCCTCCGGATTTCTAGCGGTTGCATACCTTGAAGGTATCAAGCCAGACCAATTCTATATTGGCCGCCCGGAAAAAGCCGTATGAGAATCAGGCCCAGAACTTCAAGAACCTGACGGGTATCGAAATGCTTGCTACAGCCATTGACTCGATCGAGACGATCATCGTCGATCTGCCGACCATCCGCCCGCACAAGCTGGCGATGCACACCATGCAGAACCAGACCCTGGTGGTTATTCGCGTGCGCTGTGCCGATGGCATCGAAGGCATCGGCGAATCCACCACCATCGGTGGCCTGGCCTATGGCAACGAGAGCCCCGACAGCATCAAGACCAATATCGACACGCACTTTGCGCCACTGTTGATCGGCCAGGACAGCAGCAACGTCAATGCCGCGATGTTGCGCCTGGAGCGCAGCATCCGTGGCAATACCTTCGCCAAGTCCGGCCTGGAAACCGCACTGCTCGATGCCCTGGGCAAACGCCTGGGCCTGCCGGTCAGCGAGTTGCTGGGCGGCCGCGTGCGTGACTCGCTGCCCGTGGCCTGGACCCTGGCCAGCGGCGATACCGAGAAGGACATCGCCGAAGCGGAAAAAATGCTCGACCTGCGCCGCCACCGCATCTTCAAACTGAAGATCGGTGCCGGCGAGGTCAATCGCGACCTGGCCCACGTGATCGCGATCAAGAAAGCCCTCGGCGATCGCGCGAGCGTCAGGGTCGACGTCAACCAGGCCTGGGACGAAGCGGTGGCCTTGCGCGCCTGCCGGATCCTGGGCACCAATGGTATCGACCTGATCGAACAGCCGATCTCGCGCAACAACCGCGCCGGCATGGCACGCCTGAATGCCATGAGCCCGGCACCGATCATGGCCGACGAATCCATCGAATGCGTGGAAGATGCCTTCAACCTGGCCCGCGAAGGCGCGGCCTCGGTGTTTGCCCTGAAGATCGCCAAGAACGGCGGCCCGCGCGCGGTGTTGCGCACCGCCTCGATCGCCGAAGCGGCCGGTATCGCCCTGTACGGCGGCACCATGCTCGAAGGCGGAATCGGCACCATGGCCTCGGCCCATGCCTTTGTCACCCTGAACAAACTGGCGTGGGACACCGAGTTGTTCGGTCCGCTGCTGCTGACCGAGGACATTCTCAGTGAGCCGCTGGTCTACCGCGATTTCGAACTGCATGTCCCCAACACGCCGGGCCTGGGCCTGAGCCTGGATGAGGAGCGCCTGGCGTTCTTCCGTCGCGACAAGACTATTCATCAAGCCTGAGGAGAGCATTATGCTGTTCCACGTAAAAATGACCGTGAACCTGCCGGTCGACATGAATCCCGAAGCGGCGGCCAAACTCAAGGCCGACGAAAAAGCCCTGGCCCAGCGCCTGCAAGAGCAGGGCAAGTGGCGTCACCTGTGGCGCATCGCCGGGCACTATGCCAACTACAGCGTATTCGATGTCGACAGCGTCCAGGAACTGCATGACCTGCTGATGCAACTGCCACTGTTTCCGTACATGGCCATCGAGATTGACGCGATGTGCCGGCATCCTTCTTCCATCCGTGACGATGATCGCTGAGCCCAGCCTGTCCAGCGCGCTACGCTAATAATTACAAGATGAGGAACCCAGAATGAACGTGAAGATTTCCCACACTGCCGAAGTCCAGAAATTTCTCGAAGAGGCCAGCGGCCTGCACAATGATGCCGGTAGCCCACGCACCAAGGCCTTGATCTACCGCATCCTGCGTGACTCGGTGAACATCATCGAAGACCTGGCCGTGACCCCGGAAGAGTTCTGGAAAGCGGTCAACTACCTGAACGTGCTGGGTGCGCGCCAGGAAGCCGGGCTGGTGGTGGCCGGTCTCGGCCTGGAGCACTACCTTGACCTGCTGATGGACGCCGAAGACGAGCAGGCCGGCAAGTCCGGCGGCACCCCGCGCACCATCGAAGGCCCGCTGTACGTGGCCGGTGCACCGCTGTCCCAAGGCGAAGCACGCCTGGATGACGGCGTCGATCCGGGTGTGACCCTGTTCATGCAAGGCCGCGTGTTCAATACCGCGGGCGAACCCCTGGCCGGTGCCGTGGTCGACGTGTGGCACGCCAACACCGGCGGTACCTACTCGTACTTCGACCCTACGCAATCGGAATTCAACCTGCGTCGCCGTATCGTCACCGACGCCGAAGGTCGCTACCGTTTTCGCAGCATCGTGCCGTCGGGCTACGGCTGCCCTCCGGACGGTCCGACCCAGCAACTGCTCGATCAACTGGGCCGTCATGGCCAGCGCCCGGCGCACGTGCACTTCTTCATTTCCGCGCCGGATCATCGCCACCTGACCACCCAGATCAACCTGGATGGTGAAAAATACCTGCACGACGATTTCGCCTACGCCACCCGTGACGAGCTGATCGCCAAGATCACCTTCAGCGATGATCAACAGCGCGCGGCGGCCCATGGTGTCAGCGGTCGCTTTGCCGAAATCGAATTCGACTTCACCTTGCAGTCGACCGCCCAGCCTGAAGAACAGCAGCGCCACGAGCGGGTTCGCGCCCTGGAAGACTGATCGCCAAACCCCTGTGTAGGAGCGAGCTTGCTCGCGATGGACTTGAGAGCGCCGTGTTTTGCCAGTAAACACGCGTTATCGTTAACGACCATCGCGAGCAAGCTCGCTCCTACACAGGGGTTTCGGTTAACGGTCAGGATTATCCCGGGCGAATCACGCAGTGTTCTAGAATGACCCGATGCAACTCATAACAACAATGAGAGTGACCCGATGATGCAAGCTCAACTGTTGAGTCAGCGCAGCAGAGTATTCGACCAGGCCGACCCCTACGCGGTGTCGGGCTACGTCAATCAGCATGTCGGCAACCACTGCATCCTCATGCCCCGTGCCGGCCGCCCCCTGGCCAGCCTCGATCATCGTAAATTCGCCAGTCTCGACCTGTGCCGCATCAGCTACGGCGCCAGTGTGCGGGTGACTTCCGGCGCGCTGGAGAGCATTTACCACCTGCAAGTGCTGCTACGCGGCAACTGCCTGTGGCGCGGTCACGGCCAGGAGCACTACTTCGCCCCCGGCGAACTGTTGCTGATCAACCCCGACGACCCCGTTGACCTGACCTATTCCGCCGATTGCGAAAAATTCATCCTCAAAGTCCCGACCCGCCTGTTCGAGTCCGTCTGCGATGAGCAGCGCTGGCGTTATCCGGGGCAGGGCGTGCGGTTCCTGGAAAACCGTTATCAGCTCAATGAACTGGAGGGTTTCGTCAACCTGCTGGCAATGATCTGCCAGGAGGCCGAATCCAGCGAGCAGATTCCCAGGGTGCAGGAGCACTACACGCAAATCATCGTCAGCAAGATGCTCAGCCTGATGAAAACCAATGTCTGCCGCCTCGACCTGGGCTCGCAGACGGCCACCTTCGAGGCGATTGCCGATTACATCGCCAATAACCTCAAGCAGGACATCGACAGCGAAGAACTGGCGCGCCAGGCGCACATGAGCCTGCGCTCGTTGTATGGCCTGTTCGAACGCAATGCCGGCCTGACGCCGAAAAACTACCTGCGCCACAAACGCCTTGAACGCATCAACGCCTGCCTGAGCGACCCGACCTGCAACGTGCGCAACGTTACCGAGGTGGCGATGGACTACGGCTTCCTGCACCTGGGGCGGTTCTCCGACAGCTACCGCAAGCAGTTCGGCGAGTTGCCATCCGATACCCTCAAGCGCCGCCACTGAGTCAACCCGATCCCTGTAGGAGCTGGCTTGCCAGCGAAGGCGGCGTATCAGGCGACATTGAAGTTGCCTGACCCACCGCTTTCGCTGGCAAGCCAGCTCCTACAGGGGGTCGGTGTCCATCCCAAGCCCTGCACAAAACGGATAAAGGTCTGCACCCCGCGGATAGTCCGCCCCATTGCCCCGGCCTAGCATGACCCCTGCCTGAACAATAACAATGGAGGCGGCGGCCATGACCCTGCGACCTGAATATTTGCAATCCCTGCTTGAAGACGATCCAGAGCAGGGCCTCTATCGCTGCAAACGCGAGATGTTCACCGACCCCCGGTTGTTCGATCTGGAGATGGAACACATCTTCGAAGGCAACTGGCTGTACCTGGCGCACGAAAGCCAGATCCCCAACATCAACGATTTCTACACCACCACCATGGGGCGCCAGTCGATCTTCATCGCGCGCAACAAGGACGGTGTGCTCAACGCCTTCATCAACGCCTGCAGTCATCGCGGCGCGACCCTGTGCCGGCACAAGTCCGGCAACAAGAGCTCGTACACCTGCCCGTTCCACGGCTGGACGTTCAACAACTCCGGCAAGCTGCTCAAGGTCAAGGACCCGGCCCAGGCGGGCTACCCGGCGAGTTTCAACTGCGAAGGCTCCCACGACCTGACCAAGGTGGCGCGCTTTGAATCCTATCGTGGCTTCCTGTTCGGCAGCCTCAAGGCCGATGTGCTGCCGCTGGTCGAGCACCTGGGCGAGTCGGCGAAGATCATCGACATGATCGTCGACCAGTCCGCCGATGGCCTGGAAGTGCTGCGCGGCTCTTCCAGCTACATCTACGAAGGCAACTGGAAGCTCACCGCCGAAAACGGTGCCGACGGTTACCACGTCAGCTCCGTGCACTGGAACTACGCCGCCACCCAGAACCAGCGCAAGCAGCGCGAAGCCGGTGATACCAACCCGACCATGAGCGCCGGCAGCTGGGCCAAGCAGGGCGGTGGTTTCTATTCCTTCGACAAGGGCCACATGCTGCTCTGGACTCGCTGGGCCAACCCTGAGGATCGCCCCCTGTACGAACGTCGCGATGAGCTGGCCCAGGACTTCGGCAAGGCCCGCGCCGACTGGATGATCGAGAACTCGCGCAACCTGTGCCTGTACCCCAACGTGTACCTGATGGACCAGTTCAGCTCGCAGATCCGTATCGCCCGGCCGATCTCGGTCAACCGCACGGAAATCACCATCTATTGCATCGCCCCCAAAGGCGAAAGCGACCATGCGCGTTCGAGCCGGATTCGTCAGTACGAAGACTTCTTCAACGTTAGCGGCATGGCCACCCCGGACGACCTGGAAGAGTTCCGCTCCTGCCAGACCAGCTACCAGGGCAGCGTCACCACCTGGAACGATATGTCCCGTGGCGCCGAACACTGGATCGAAGGCGCTGATGAGGCTGCAAAAGAAATCGACCTGCACCCGCTGCTCAGCGGCGTGCGCACCGAAGACGAAGGCCTGTTCGTGCTGCAACACAAGTACTGGCAGCAGACCATGCTCAAGGCCCTGGCGGCCGAGCAGTCGAAACTGATCGCAGTGGAGGACGTGCAGTGACCATTTCCTATGAATCGGTGCGCGATTTCCTCTATCGCGAGGCGCGCTACCTCGACGACCGCCAGTGGGACGAATGGCTGGAACTGTACGCCCCCGACGCGACCTACTGGATGCCGTCCTGGGACGACAATGACGAACTGACCGAGGACCCGCAGCGGGAAATCTCGCTGATCTGGTACGGCAACCGCACCGGCCTGGAAGACCGCGTCTTCCGCATCAAGACCGAGCGTTCCAGCGCCAGCGTGCCGGACACCCGCACGTCCCACAACATCAGCAACATCGAACTGCTCGAACAAGCCGACGGCCTGTGCAAGGTGCGCTTCAACTGGCACACCCTGAGTTTTCGCTACAAGACCGTCGACAGCTATTTCGGCAGCAGTTTCTACACCCTCGACGTGCGTGGTGAAAACCCGTTGATCAAGGCCAAGAAAGTGATCCTGAAGAACGACTACGTTCGCCAGGTCATCGATGTTTACCACTTGTGAGGCTGCCGTCATGACCCATTCCATTGCTTTGAACTTTGAAGACGGCGTCACTCGGTTCATCGACGCCAGTGCCGGCGAAACCGTGGCCGATGCCGCGTACCGCCAAGGCATCAATATTCCGCTGGACTGCCGTGACGGCGCCTGCGGCACCTGCAAGTGTTTTGCCGAGGCGGGCAGCTATGACCTGGGCGAGGAATACATCGAAGATGCCTTGAGCCCTGAAGAAGCCGGACAAGGCTATGTCCTGACCTGCCAGATGCGCGCCAAGAGCGATTGCGTGGTGCGGGTGCCTGTGTCCTCGGATGTCTGCCGCACAAGCCAGGCCAGCTATAACGCCACCATCAGCGCCGTGCGCCAGTTGTCCGACAGCACCATTGCCCTGTCGATCAAGGGCGAGTCGTTGAGCAAGCTTGCCTTCCTCCCGGGCCAGTATGTGAACCTGGGCATTCCCGGCAGCGAGCAGACCCGCGCCTATTCGTTCAGCTCGTTGCAGCGCGACGGTGAAGTCAGCTTCCTGATTCGCAACGTGCCCGGCGGCCTGATGAGCAGCTTCCTCACCAGCATGGCCAAGGCGGGCGACAGCATGAGCCTGGCCGGTCCCCTGGGCAGTTTCTATCTGCGCGATATCCGCCGGCCGTTATTGCTGCTGGCCGGCGGCACCGGGCTGGCGCCGTTCACCGCGATGCTGGAGAAGATCGCCGAGCAGGGCAGTGAACACCCGCTGCACCTGATCTACGGCGTGACCCACGATTTCGACCTGGTGGAACTCGACCGCCTGGAAGCCTTCGCCGCCCGCATCCCCAACTTCACCTACAGCGCCTGCGTGGCCAGCCCCGACAGCCAGCACCCGCTCAAGGGCT
The DNA here is from genome assembly GCF_054600775.1 of Pseudomonas sp. MHK4. Classification (NCBI taxonomy): domain Bacteria; kingdom Pseudomonadati; phylum Pseudomonadota; class Gammaproteobacteria; order Pseudomonadales; family Pseudomonadaceae; genus Pseudomonas; species Pseudomonas sp. MHK4. The sequence continues at coordinate 157,059 of NZ_BAAIAK010000012.1, forward strand.
ACGTAACCCAGCACATCGAACCCAAGCACTTGAACGATGGTGACGTCGACGTGTACCTGTGCGGTCCGCCGCCGATGGTCGAGGCGGTCAGCCAGTTCATTCGTGAGCAGGGCATTGCGCCAGCCAATTTCTACTACGAGAAATTCGCCGCCAGCGCGGCCTGAGACCCAGAATACGCATGAGGTACACATGAACAGATTCCACGACAAAGTCGCGCTGATCACCGGAGCGGCCCAGGGCATCGGGCGGCGCGTTGCCGAGCGCATGGCCGCTGAAGGCGCGAAGCTGATCCTGGTCGATCGCTCCGACCTGGTGTTCGAAGTGCAGCAACAATTGGCCCCGCATGGCCAGGTCCTGGCCCTGACCGCCGACCTTGAGCAATACGAGGAATGCAACCGGGTCATGCAAGCTGCCGTCGAGCGTTTTACTCGTCTCGATGTGCTGGTCAATAACGTCGGCGGGACCATCTGGACCAAGCCGTTCGAGCACTATGAAGCGGCGCAGATCGAGGCCGAGGTGCGCCGTTCGCTGTTCCCAACCTTGTGGTGCTGCCATGCCGCCTTGCCCTACATGCTGGAGCAGGGCAGTGGCGCGATCGTCAACGTGTCGTCGATCGCCACCCGCAGCGTCAACCGTGTGCCCTACGGCGCAGCAAAGGGCGGGGTGAATGCGCTGACTGCTTGCCTGGCGTTCGAAACCGCCGGTCGCGGCGTTCGTGTCAATGCCACTGCACCCGGCGGCACCGAAGCGCCGCCGCGGCGAGTGCCGCGCAATGCGGCCGAGCAGACTGAGCAAGAGAAGGCCTGGTATCAGCAGATCGTCGATCAGACCCTCGACAGCAGTCTGATGAAGCGCTACGGCACCCTGGATGAGCAGGCCGGCGCAATCCTGTTCCTGGCCAGCGACGAGGCGTCCTACATCACCGGCATGGTCATGCCGGTCGGCGGTGGTGACCAGGGCTGAGGCATGTGAACTACAGGCGACGCCGAAACGCGCTGAGGATACGCAGCGTGGCGTCGCTGGGGTTGAGATTTTGCACCGCGTCCAGCGGGTACCACAGGCAATCGAAAATCTCGTTTTGCGGCCGCGCCTGTTCCGCATCGAGCAATGATGCTTCGTAGACCTGGTGTCGGGTGCCCCCTGATTCCAGTTCCATCAGGTACAGCATATCGTCGGCGTCCAGGCCGGTTTCCTCCTGCAACTCGCGCACGGCGGCATCGTGCGCGGTCTCACCGGGCTCGACTTTGCCGCCGGGCAACATCCATCGACTCCTGGATTTACGCACCAGGAGAATGTGCCGGTCCTGCTCGCAAATGACGGTTGCACGTACTTTCATCAGTTCTGTCAATCCAGGCTGTCACACAACAGTAACAAAAATGCAATATTCGGGCCGCAACCCGTTGCATCTTTCCTGGACATTTTGAGCAGCAAAGGTGTCCAAAAGTGCAATCTCGCTGCCATTCTCCTGATTCGACGTCTGGTCGGCATCTTCACGGCAGGGGGGTGTAAGGTAGGCAAGTCAACCCTGTGATCACTGCCAAGATGGAGGTGACTATGAGCGTTCCGATGTTGAACAAGATGCACATGAACGGTTATGACGTACTGAGTGTGAACAACGGCCCGTGGCGGGTCTGCACCCAAGGCGACCGGCTTGGCTCGTTTGCCAGTCGGGAAGAAGCGCTGGCCTTTGCGGCTGCGCTGCCTGGTTATAAAGCCCGTTCAAGCAAGCCTCGCAATCAGCAAGCTACATGAAGGCAGCTGTAAAGCCCCGGTTTGCCGGGGCTTTTTTTGGGGGCTCTGTCACTTGGCCGGTTTGACGAACCGCAGCGTCATCCGGTCCGACTCCCCGATCGCCACATATTTCGCCCGATCCTTGTCCCCCAGCGTCAGCGCCGGCGGCAGCGTCCAGACCCCTTCCGGGTAGTCCTTGGTGTCCTTGGGGTTGGCATTGATTTCGCTCTGCTCCTCAAGCTTGAAACCCGCATCGGTCGCCAGTTTCACCACGTAATCGGTGGTCAGGTAACCGCTGTGCTTGATGTCCTCCAGCGACGCTCCATCCTTGGCCCGGTGATCCACCACGCCGAGCACGCCACCCGGTTTGAGCACCTTGAAGAACGCCTCGAACATCAGCGCAGCCGTGTCCGCCAGCACCCAGTTGTGCACGTTGCGAAAGGTCAGGACGGTATCCGCCGAACCGGGTTGACCCAGCACCGGTGCCTTGGGATCGAACTCCAGTACTTTGGCCTTGGCGTACTGCTCGGGGGTTGCTGCGAGTTTCGCCTTGAGCTTTTCTTCGTTCTTGCGCGCGTAGTCACTGACTGTCGGCGCCTGGACGGCGGCAACGTATTGCCCGTGGTCCTTTAGCAGCGGTGCCAGCAATTCGCTGTACCAACCGTTGCCGGGGGTGATTTCAATGACCGTCTGGTGGGGTCCCAGACCAAAGAATTGCAGGCTCTGCTGTGGATGGCGATAACCATCGCGCGCCACGTTTTCCGGTGCGCGCCAGGTACCTTTGAGCACGTTGGCGTATTGCTCGGCGGACACGGCTTGGGTTTGGGTCGCATGGCTGGAAATGGGGGCGAGCAAGGCACTGAGCGTCAAAGCCAGAATGGCAGGTTTCATGGAGCGTCCCTGGGAAGTCGAAGTCGACCCTGAGGCTAGCACGCAGCCATGACCTGCCGATCACACATTATCGATGGTTGACCGCACCAAAGGTTCTAAGGCGCGATCGGCAAAATAAACTGCAAGAAAACCTCGCGCCATTGCACAGCAGGGGACTGGTTCCCGATCTGAGCAACGCCATGCCCCATTATTTCGATACCGCCCACCGTGTAGAAATCGACACCTTGCGCCAACGCCTCACCGCTCGCACCGAGTGGCCGACCTGGTTGCTGCTGATCGGCGTGTACGCTGGCTGGTTCAGCATCGTGCTGGGCAGCGGCTGGTTGGGCCTATGGTGCAGCACATTGTTGTTGATCCCGTTGCTGGTGCTCTGGTTGTCGCTGCAGCACGAATTGCTGCACGGTCATCCCACCCGCTGGGTATCGCTGAACAAGATCCTCGGCTACGCACCGTTCGCCGTCTGGTATCCCTACACCCTGTACCGCGACAGCCATTTGTTGCATCACCGCGATGAAGACCTGACCCTGCCGGGTCGCGATCCGGAAAGCCGCTACTTGAGCGCCGAGCAGTGGCAGGGCAGTTCACTGTTCGAACAAGGCCTGCACTGGCTGGACAAAACCGTGCTCGGTCGTTTCCTCCTGGGCGCTCCCATGGCCTTGCTGGCGCTGGCGCGGGAAGAGTTGCAGCGCTTGAAAAGGGGTGAGCGACAGGCCTGGTTGATGTGGCTGAGCCACGGCACGTTGGCCCTGCTGATGTTGTTGTTCATTGCCCGCTACAGCGTGCTGCCGATCTGGCATTACCTGTTGTTGGTCAGCGTGCCGGCGCTATCGATTGCCATGATTCGCTCCTACTATGAACACCGTCCCCACGCCGCAGCCGAGCAGAGGACGGTCATCAATGAGGCCGCCTGGCCGTGGCGCTGGCTGTTCCTGAACCTCAACCTGCACCTGGTGCATCACGACTTGCCGGGGCTGCCCTGGTACGACTTGCCCCGCGCTTACCAGTCGCGTCGCGAGCAATGGCTGGCGCGCAGCGGCGGGTTCCTGGTGCAGGGTTATGGCCAGTTATGGCGCCGGCACGGGGTGAAGGCCATCGACAGCCCGCAGCATCCGTTCAGTTGAGAAATCCCATGACTTCAGCCTTCGCCGAACTTTTGATGTACGCCGCCCCCGAACCGATCCTCCAGGCCAATGAGCACTGGCTGACAGCAATCCTCGAGCAACTGGGTGTCGCCCGCCGCAACGGCGAGGGTCTTGCCCTGATGGATCTGTGGCTGTCCCCGCACTTGCTGCTGACGCAAACCTGCGGCTACCCGCTGATGACCGCGTTGCGTGGTCGGGTGCGGGTCATCGGTCGTCCTCGTTATGAACTGCCGGATGCCAGCGGCGGCAACCATTGCAGCCTGTTGCTCAGTCGCGCCGATGATCCACGGCACAACTTGCCGGCCTTTCGCGGCAGCCGCGGTGTGATCAATGGCGAAGAATCCAACAGCGGCATGAACCTGATGCGTCACCGACTGGCGCCGCTGCATCGCGAGGGGCAGTTTTTTGCCCGTGTCGGGATCAGCGGCAGCCACCGCGAAAGCCTGCGCTGGTTGCGTGAAGATGAAGCGGACCTGGCGGCCATCGATAGTGTGACCTTTGCCTATCTGGCGCGGCACGCCGAAGCCGAAGTGGCTGGCCTGCGGATTGTCGATCGCAGTGCACTCAGTCCGACCTTGCCGTTCATCACGGCTGCGAGCGTCACCGTTGAACAGGCCGAGGAGCGGCGGCAGGTGATGAACACGACGTTGCAGCAATTGCCCGAAGTCAGCGAACTCCTCGGTCTGCAGGAGGTACTGGCGGCCAGCGAAAGTGACTATCAAATCGTTCTCGACTATCAGCGAGAGGCTGAGGTTCTGGGGTTTGGACGATTAAGGTAAGCAGGATCTTCACCTGTAGGAGCTGTCTCGCGAAGCGAGGCTGCGATTTTTTGATCCCAAAAAAGGAATATAAAAATTCTTTTTTAATATTATTAATGAATAAGGCTCCTTGCTAGGATCGCGCCACCGGATCACCGGACATTCAGCGACCCTAACCCTTGGAGCCTCTATGTCCGGCACCGACCTTTCCCATCGCAACGACGTGGGCGGAATGTTCCGCGCCCATTACCCTTGGCTGTGCGCACGGCTGCGCCGCTATCTGGGGGCCAGTTCCAGCGTTGAAGACATTGCTGCCGAGACCTTCCTGCAGTTGCTCGAATCGCCGGGGCTGACCCCGATTCGCGAGCCCCGCGCCTTGCTCACCACGATTGCCCAGCGGTTGCTCTATCAGCTCTGGCGCCGTCGCGATCTGGAGCGCCAGCACCACGAACAGTTGCAGCAAGTTAACCGGCATCAAGCGATCTCCCCCGAAGAACAGGTGCAACTGAGGCAAACATTGCACGGCCTCGACCGCACCCTCGAACGCCTGCCAGGCAAGGTTCGGGCGACCTTCCTGTTGTCCCGGATCGACGGCCTGACCTACCCGCAGATTGCTGCCCAACTGGGCATTTCCCAACGCTCGGTCAGCGATTACATGACTCGCACCCAAGCCCTGTGTGCCCGGCACAGCGCCAACCAACCCTTGAATTCCCTGGACTGGAGGTCCGCATGAGATCGATCAAAACCCTGCTCGGCAGTTCGCTGCTGGCCCTGACCCTGGTGGCAACCCAGGTTCCCGCGACGGAAAAAGCCGCACCGATCCACTTCGGCGACATCACCTGGGAAAGCGGCAGCCTGATCACCGAAATCCTGCGCTTGATCGTCGAGAAAGGTTACGGCTACCCGACAGATACCTTGCCGGGCAGCACCGTCAGCCTCGAAGCGGCACTGGCAAAAAACGATATCCAGGTGATCGGCGAAGAGTGGGCCGGGCGCAGTCCGGCCTGGGTCAAAGCCGCTTCGCAGGGCAAGGTGTTTGGCCTGGGCGACACGGTCAAAGGCGCCACCGAAGGCTGGTGGGTGCCGGAATACGTGATCAAGGGCGACCCTGAACGGGGCATCAAGCCCCTGGCTGCGGGATTGAAATCCGTCGCCGACCTGGCGCGCTACAAGGATGTGTTCCGCGACCCGGAAGACGTCTCCGCGCCTTTCAAGGCGCAGTACCCGGAACTGGTGGCGTTCTTCGAAAAAGTCGACCTGCCGATCGACCTGCTCAACCATACCCTCGGCCAGATGAGCGAAAAACGCCTGCAACCGCGTCAGGTGGCCGAAGCCTTCCTGCGGGATCAGCCGCAGGTCTGGAAGGCTTGGGTGCCGGGGGAGGTGGCTGAGCGTATCACCGCGCAATTGTGAGCGGATTTTCTGAATCGGTGCTGCAGCCTGCCAGCACCGTGATCAGGGCAGCAAGGATGCAGAGTGCCCTGTTCACGCCATGACCCCGCTATTGTGCCTTGTGTCGACTGATGATCTTGGCCTTCACTTCCTCGGCATAATCCGACAGCCGTTTTTCATCGCCCTGGAACAGATCGCACAGGCGCTTGACGGCTATTGCGTCGACATCGTTGCCTGAGAGGCGCAATTGTTCGGCGATGCGCAACAGCTCCACCGCCGACCAGCGCAGGTCCGATGCAAGCCCCTGCAGATCACGCCGAAGCGTTTGTTCATGTTCGTTGAGCCACATGATGATCTCCCGTAACTTCGTGCTACGAATTTTAGACCCATTCCCCTGGCCTGGCGTTGTATCCGACCGATCCCCGGCGTATTCCTTTGGTCGGGAAATTTGCAGCGTTCTGGAAAATTCGCTGTCCTAGTCAAGTGCCGACATTTTACCAGGGCGGGTCCGTTCAAAATGACGACAACCGATGACTTCCGGGCGCATGCCCAGGAACTGAAGGCCGATCTGGATGCGGCCACCAGCGAAATGATGAAACTCATTTCCGATCACAAGTTCAGCGGGCCGGAATGGGAGCGGGTCAGCCAATGGCAACACGAAGCCTTCGAACGATGGACAACCTATCTGAACGAGCGCTCCTACCCGGATCCCGGCGATCACAGCGTCAGCCCCTGAAGCTCGATGCAACAAAATGGCTGTCAGCGCGGTAACAGGCTACATTTTATTTTTCAGGTTTAAGGATGCTTCATGAGTCGAATGTTGATCGGGGGAGTGGTAATGGCGTTGTTGTCGGGGTGTTCGTTGCCGGCGTCGCTGGTGCCAGGGGAGCCGAACTACAACAAACCGAGCGACAAACTGCCCAAGGATGTAGCGGCGTGTGTATTGCCGGCATGGCAAAAAGAGATAGGCAAGACGACCCAGACATCGATTTCCAACGGCTACCGGATCACCGCGCCGAGCATCATCACGGCCGATGAAGTGCTGGATATCGTCAAGTACAAGGAGGGTAGCCGGGTCTCGCTTTACCAGGGACCGCCCTGGGCAAAGTCAGGGGTCATGCGCCAGGCGGTGCGGGACTGCCTATAGGGTTCAGCTGTCGATCTCGGTGACCTGGATAAGCTGATCGACATTGCCCTGGGCACTCGCGGCGCCTTTCTTTTCCCGCCGATCACTCATCCAGTTCTCGACCTGCGCATTGAACTGCGCTGGTGCTTTTCGTCCGACCTTCCTGGCGATGTCCAGGATGGTCTGCTGGGCGAGGGCTTCTTCCATGCGCTTCTGCGCAGTCAACATGGCGCCATGCACCGAGCAATGGCCATCCAGCGCCCATTCGGGTACTTCACCTTCAAATAACGCACAGCGCCCGCGGATTTCCCGACATTCGAAAATCGCCTTGCGCCCATCGATGGCGTTGACGATGTCCAGCAGGCTGATCTCATCGGCCGGCCGCGCCAGCTTGAAACCACCCCGCACGCCTTCGGTGGCGACCACCAGTTTTGCCTTGGCCAGCTTGGTGAAGATTTTTGCCAGATAGTCCAACGGCACACCTTGCAGCTCTGCAAGGTCGCGCACGCTCGCCTCCCGAGTCTCACCGCCATTGCCCACCAGGAAAATCAGGCAGTGAATGCCGTATTCGACACCCGCGCTGTAAAGAGACATATCGATCTCCGACTAATGTAGTCGCAAATATTAGCAGTTGAGCCTTGGCCGGGCAACGATCGTAATTTTCTCCAGGCGCTGCAAAGGCCCTGAAGGCGGCATATTTGTGCGGTTTGGCCGCTGTATCTATGCCATCGATTCGAACCATTGAGAAAAACACCTTGCTCAATCTAACTGCGATCAATACATTCGTAGTTGTCAGGTCGGGTGCGGATAAGGCATTCAAGAGAATGCGAGTGCCGGCCCCCTGAACCCCATTCAATGCCTGGTTTTTCCCCTGGAGTTAAAAATGAAACAACGCATCCTGGTAATTGGCGCAGGTTTTGGTGGCATGTGGACTGCCTTGAGCGCCACCCGCCTGTTCGATATCCACGGCCACAATGACGTTGACGTGACGGTACTGGCGCCTCAGGCCGAACTGCGCGTACGTCCACGCTTTTACGAACCGAACGCCCACCAGCTGGCGGCGCCGATCGGCGAACTGTTCGATGCGATCGGCGTACGGTTCATCAAGGGTGCCGCCGAGACCATCGACGTCGAGCAAAAGCGCGTGGGTTATGTTGATGCCCAGGGCGAGAAACAAGTCTGCATCTACGACAAACTCGTTCTGGCCACCGGCAGCCGTCTCGCCCTGCCGGACACCCCGGGTGTGGCCGAACATGCATTCGACGTCGACCAGATCGAACAGGCTATCCGCCTTGAAGCCCACCTCAAGTCCCTGGTCAACCAGCCGCAGAGCCAGTCTCGCAACACGGTCGTGGTCGCCGGTGGTGGCTTCACCGGCATCGAAACGGCGACTGAAATGCCCACCCGTCTGCGCGCTATCCTGGGGGAGGGGGCGGACATCAACGTGATCATCGTCGATCGTGGGAATAAGGTCGGCGGCTCCATGGGCCCGCAAATCGCCGAGAAGATTGCCGAAGCGAGTGAGGAAACCGGGGTGAAATGGCAGCTCAACGCCTCAGTGGTCGCCGTCGATGAAAACGGCGTGACCCTGTCCGACGGCCAGCGCATCGACGCCAGGACCGTGATCTGGACCACCGGCGTGCGTGCCAGCTCGCTGACCGAGCAGATCCCCGCCGAACGCGACCACCTGGGCCGACTGCACGTCGACGCTCACCTGCAAGTCATCGGCCAGCCCGACATCTTCGCCACCGGCGACGTGGCTTACGCGGCCAGCGATGACATCGGCAACCATGCGCTGATGACCTGCCAGCACGCCATCGTGCTGGGTCGTCATGCCGGCAACAACGTTGCCGCACAGATCCTCGGCGTGGACCCGACGCCGTACAGCCAGCCCAAATACGTAACCTGCCTGGACCTGGGCGCCTGGGGAGCGGTGTACACCGAGGGTTGGGACCGCCAGGTCAAGCTGACCCGGCAGGAAGGCAAGTCGCTCAAGACCCAGATCAACACCGTGTGGATCTACCCACCGGCGGCCAACCGTGAAAGCGCCTGGGCGGCAGCGGATCCGTTGATTCCGATTGCGTGAAGGCGGTGAGGTTGGGTGATTGAAAAATCCCGTCTGGAGCGATCCGGGCGGGATTTTTTTGATTGCAGACGGACATTTCTCTGTAGGAGCCGGCTTGCTGGCGATGCGATGGTGGTCGTTATACCGCCATCGCTGGCAAGCCAGCTCCGACAGGGTTCGCGGAGTATGTTGGGTTTGTGGGCAATGACAGGCAAAAACCCCGTCGATCATTCCTTGTCGCTACCGTAATTCATGATCGACAACAACCGGATCGGCACCTGCACCAGCTCCTCCGGCCCATGGGGAATTTCCCCTTCGAAGGTCAGGCTGTCCCCGGCCTCCATGCGATACAGCTGATTGCCATGGCGATAAATCAGCTCACCTTCCAGCAAATGCAAAAACTCCGTCCCCGGGTGGGAAAAGGTCGGAAACTCTTCGCTGGCGTCATCCATGCTCACCATGTAGGCCTCGAAACTCTTCTTCGGTCCACGGGTGTGATTGAGCAAATGGTAGGTATGTCCTTTCTCGGTCCCACGGCGAACCACCTCCATCCCCTGGTCAGCCTTGACCAATAGCGCGCTGCCATCCTGCTGGTCGTACTCACTGAACAATTTCGACAACGGCAGACCCAGCACGTCACACAGGCGGCTGAGGGTATCGAGGCTGGTGGAGACCTGGGCGTTTTCGATCTTGCTCAACATGCCCTGGCTGATATCGGCAATCTTCGCCACATCGGCCAGTTTAAGGTCCTGGGACTGGCGCTGGCGCTTGATCTGCAAACCCAGGTATTGCTCAAGCTTGAGGCGCGGGGCGGTTTCGGTCGGCATAGTCATCGGATCCTGCACACTTTCCGTTCAGTAATAATAGTTTCGCACTGGGAAAGTGCAAATCGCGGCATCAGGGCGCGCATCCACCCGGCAATATTCCCATGGAGAAAAGATTTTTCCCATATAAACAGCACAGATAGCACTTTTCACCCGCCACTCGCGAAGCTGGCAAGGGCCTTGCATTCCTATTGGGAAACTAACTTTCTTTTCAGGAATAAATAGAAAGTCAGGGCCAACCCACAACTGATTTGCCATTCGCGAGGAGTGACGAGCAATGTTGCCAGCAGAAACCCAGCGCATCATCGACAAGCACGGAATCAAGTACGTGCTTGCGCAGTTTGTCGATATCCATGGCGCGGCCAAGACCAAATCGGTGCCGATCTGTGGGCTCAAGACGGTCGCCGAAGAGGGTGCCGGTTTTGCCGGGTTCGCAATCAGTGGCATGGGCATGGAGCCCCACGGTCCGGACTTCATGGCACGCGGCGACCTGTCCACGCTGACACCGGTGCCTTGGCAGCCGGGGTATGGCCGGGTGGTGTGCGTCGGACATGTCGATGGCAAACCCCATCCCTATGACAGTCGTTACGTATTGCAGCAGCAGATCCGCCGTCTGGAGGACAAGGGCTGGACTCTCAACACCGGTCTGGAGCCGGAGTTCAACCTGATGCGTCGCGATGAGCAGGGCAAGCTGCAACTGGTCGATCTCAGCGACAACCTGGACAAGCCTTGCTACGACTACAAAGGCCTGTCGCGCTCCCGCGAGTTTCTTGAACGCCTGACCGAAGCCTTGCAGGCAGTGGATTTCGAGGTCTATCAAATCGATCACGAAGACGCCAACGGTCAGTTCGAGATCAACTACACCTACAGCGACGCCATGACCTCGGCGGATCGCTTCACCTTCTTTCGCATGGCCGCCGGCGAGATCGCCAATGACCTGGGCATGATCTGCTCGTTCATGCCCAAGCCCGACCCGAAGCGCGCCGGCAATGGCATGCACTTTCACCTGTCGATCAGCAGCGCCGAGAACAGGAACCTGTTCTTTGATGCCAGCGACCCGAGCGGCATGGGCCTGTCGAAAATGGCCTATCACTTCGCTGCCGGCTTGCTGGCTCATGGGCCGGCGCTGTGTGCCTTCGCCGCCCCCACGGTGAACTCCTACAAACGCCTGGTGGTGGGCAATTCGTTGTCCGGCGCGACCTGGGCACCGGCGTTCATCGCCTTTGGTGCCAACAACCGCTCGGCAATGGTCCGGGTGCCGTACGGGCGCCTGGAGTTTCGCCTGCCGGACGCCGGTTGCAATCCCTATCTGGTCAGCGCCGCGATCATCGCCGCGGGCCTGGACGGCATCGACCGCCAGCTGGAAATCGACCAGGTGTGCAACGAAAACCTCTACAGCCTGAGCCTGGAGCAGATCGCCGCCCGGGGTATCAAGACCCTGCCGCAGTCGCTCAAGGAAGCCTGCGATGCGCTGGAGGCCGACCCTCTGTTTGCCGAGGTCCTGGGGCCGCAGATCGTCGGCGAGTTCATCAAGCTCAAGCGCATGGAGTGGGTGGAGTACAGCCGCCATGTGAGTGATTGGGAAGTCGCGCGCTACACCGAATTTTTCTAAGCGCCCCCCGGCGCGCTCAAACGAACCATCCCGCCGCTTGAAACATGCGGCTGCCGAACGCAGTGAGGACTGTTTTATGTGTGGAATCGTAGGTCTTTACCTGAAAAACCCGCAGCTGGAATCCCGGCTGGGCCAGCTTTTCGAACCAATGCTGGAGGCCATGACCGATCGCGGCCCGGACAGTGCGGGCTTTGCCATCTATGGCGATGAAGTGGCCGATGGCTGGGTCAAGCTGACCCTGCAGGCCACCAGCGAAAGCTTCGACTGGAGCGCCCTGATGGGTGAACTGGAAGGCCGGCTTGGCTGTTCGCTGGACTGGTTCCAGAACGCCAGCGCCGCCGTCTTGAAGATCCACGCCGAGGAGGCGCCGGTACGCCTGGCCCTCGCCGACCTGGCGCCGGGCGTGCGCATCATGAGCGCCGGGCAGAGCATCGAGATCCTCAAGGGCATGGGATTGCCCCAGGAGATTTCCCAGCGCTTCGGCCTGGCCGGCATGCAGGGCAGCCACATCATTGGTCACACCCGCATGGCCACCGAAAGCGCGGTGACCATGGAAGGCAGCCACCCGTTTTCCACCGGCGCCGACCTGTGCCTGGTGCACAACGGCTCGCTGTCCAACCACTTCCGTCTGCGCCAGGAACTCAAGCGTGAAGGCATCCAGTTCGAAACCGACAACGACACCGAAGTGGCCGCCGGTTACCTGACCTGGCGCCTGCAGCAAGGCGATTCGTTGAAAGAAGCATTGGATCACGCGCTGGAGGACCTCGACGGTTTCTTCACCTTCGCCATCGGCACGCGCAACGGCTTTGCGGTGATCCGCGACCCGATCGCCTGCAAGCCGGCGATCCTTGCCGAGACCGACGACTACGTGGCCATGGCCTCGGAGTATCAGGCGCTGTCGAGCCTGCCGGGCATTGAAAACGCCAGGATCTGGGAGCCGGCACCGGCCACCTTGTACATCTGGGAACGCGAGTCAGCTTAAGGAGCGCACACATGAAAACCATCGATCTTTCCATCGCCAGCGTGCGCGACCTCAACCAGGCGCTGCATGACCAGGTGCACAGCGTAGAAGACCGCGAGTGGGTGGTGACCCATGCCAATGGCAAGCACAACCTCGCCGTCGGCGTGAACCAGGCCGTGTCCATCGATATCCAGGGGCATGCCGGTTACTACTGCGCGGGCATGAACCAGAAAGCCAGCATCACCGTGCACGGCAACGCCGGCGTCGGTGTCGCGGAAAACATGATGTCCGGCTACGTGCGCATCAAGGGCAGTGCGTCACAGGCCGCCGGCGCCACCGCCCATGGCGGGTTGCTGGTGATCGAAGGTGATGCCGGGGCCCGTTGCGGGATTTCCATGAAGGGCATCGACATCGTGGTCGGCGGCAGCATTGGCCACATGAGCTGCTTCATGGGCCAGGCCGGGCGCCTGGTGGTGTGCGGCGATGCCGGCGATGCGCTGGGCGATTCGCTGTACGAAACGCACATCTACGTGAAGGGCAGCGTCGCGTCCCTGGGCTCCGATTGCATCGAGAAAGAGATGCGCGCCGAGCACCTGGAAGAACTGCAGGTGCTGCTCAACCGCGCCGGTTTCGAGCACAAGGCGGCTGACTTCAAGCGCTATGGCTCGGCCCGTCAGTTGTACAACTTCAAAGTCGATAACGCGTCCGCGTATTGATCACGCCAGGAGAATAGATATGACTGAGAAGACCCCTCCAGTGCTGCGCGAGTCCGCAACTTTCGACCGCCTGACCATCCAGGAAATCCAGCGCGCCGCCGAGACCGGCATCTATGACATTCGCGGCGGTGGCACCAAGCGCAAGGTCCCGCACTTCGACGATTTGCTGCTGCTGGGCGCCAGCGTGTCGCGCTATCCGCTGGAAGGTTATCGGGAAAAGTGCGGCACCGATGTGATCCTCGGCAACCGCTTCGCCAAGAAGCCGATCCACCTGAAGATTCCGGTGACCATCGCCGGCATGAGTTTCGGTGCGTTGTCGGCCAATGCCAAGGAAGCCCTGGGCCGCGGCGCGACCATTGCCGGGACCAGCACCACCACCGGTGACGGCGGCATGACCCCGGAAGAGCGCGGGCAGTCGCAGCACCTGGTCTATCAGTACCTGCCGTCGCGCTACGGCATGAACCCGGACGATCTGCGCAAGGCGGACGCCATCGAAATCGTCCTGGGGCAGGGCGCCAAGCCCGGTGGCGGCGGCATGTTGCTGGGCATGAAAGTCACCGAGCGGGTGGCCGGCATGCGCACCTTGCCGATCGGTGTCGACCAGCGCAGCGCCTGCCGTCACCCGGACTGGACCGGTCCGGACGACCTGGCAATCAAGATTGCCGAGCTGCGTGAAATCACCGACTGGGAAAAACCGATCTACGTGAAGATCGGCGCGAGCCGGCCGTACTACGACGTCAAGCTGGCGGTGAAGGCCGGGGCCGACGTGATCGTGCTCGATGGCATGCAAGGGGGCACGGCGGCGACCCAGGAAGTGTTCATCGAACACGTGGGCATCCCGATTTTGCCGGCCATCCCGCAAGCGGTACAGGCTTTGCAAGAGATGGGCATGCATCGCAAAGTCCAGTTGATCGTTTCGGGGGGAATTCGCAACGGGGCCGACGTGGCCAAGGCCATGGCGCTGGGCGCGGACGCGGTGGCGATTGGCACGGCGGCACTGATCGCACTGGGCGACAACCACCCGCGCCTGGACGAAGAACTGCACAAGATTGGGTCAGCCGCAGGATTTTATGACGACTGGCAGAACGGCCGCGACCCGGCCGGGATCACCACCCAGGACCCGGAGCTGTCCAAGCGCCTGGACCCGGTGGAAGGCGGACGCCGCCTGGCCAACTACCTGCGGGTGCTGGTGCTGGAGGCACAGACCATGGCCCGTGCTTGCGGCAAGTCGCACCTGCACAACCTGGATCCGGAGGACCTGGTGGCGTTGACGGTGGAATCGGCGGCCATGGCGCGGGTGCCTCTGGCGGGGACCCGCTGGATTCCTGGTTCCGGTCTGTAGGAGTCCGGCTTGCCGGCGAAGGCGCCCGAAAGATTGCCTTCGCCGGCAAGCCGGCTCCTACAGGGGGGGTGTAGGCGTCAGAAATTCGAAGAGGCCACCAAGGTCCGTTGTTTTGCTGCTTGCTCGCTGCCCGACACTTCCGATTTCCATTGCAGGAGCTTTGAACATGGTCAATCGTCTTCTCGGCAAGTCCCTTCTGGGCCTGGTGGCGGCCGGTGCGCTGGTGCCCCTGGCGCAGGCCGCCGATGCACCAACATTGAACACCGGCAGCACCGCCTGGATGGTCACTGCCACGGTACTGGTGCTGTTCATGTGCCTGCCCGGTCTCGCCCTGTTTTATGGCGGCCTGGTGCGGGCGAAAAACATGTTGTCGTTGTTCACCCAGTGCTTCGGCATCGCCGGTCTGGTGGGCGTCCTGTGGGTGATCTACGGCTACAGCATGGTGGTTGACTCCACGGGCATGGTCGAGGGCGAGGTGAGCTTCAACAGTTTCGTCGGCGGCCTGAGCCGGGCGTTTCTGGCTGGCATGACCCCGCAAAGCCTGGTCGGCGAGATCCCGGAAGGGGTGTTCGTGACCTTCCAGATGACCTTCGCCATCATCACCCCGGCGCTGATCGCCGGTGCCTTCGCCGAACGCATGAAGTTCTCGGCGGCGCTGCTGTTCATGGCGCTGTGGTTCACCCTGGTGTACGCCCCGGTGGCGCACATGGTCTGGGGTGGGGCGGGGGCCTTGATGCATAACTGGGGTGTCCTCGATTTTGCCGGTGGCACCGCCGTGCACATCAATGCCGGCGTCGCCGCGCTGGCCGCCTGCCTGATCCTGGGCAAGCGCAAGGGTTATGAAAACACGCCAATGCCGGCGCACAACCTGAGCCTGACCATGGCCGGTGCCGCCATGCTCTGGGTCGGCTGGTTCGGCTTCAATATCGGTTCCGGTGGCGGCCTCAGCGGCACGTCCGGCGTGGTCATGCTCAACACCCAACTGGGCGCGTGCGCCGGTATCCTCGGCTGGATGTTCACCGAGTGGTTCAAGGTCGGCAAGCCGAGTGCACTGGGCCTGGCCAGCGGTGCCTTGGCCGGTCTGGTGGGGATCACGCCGGCGTGCGCCTATGTGGGCGTGGGCGGGGCCCTGGCCATCGGTCTGTTGTGCGGGGTGTTCTGCTACCTGAGCGTCACCGTGCTCAAACGCCGCTTCGGTTATGACGACAGCCTCGACGTGTTCGGCCTTCACGGCATCGGCGGGATGATCGGTGCGGTATTGACCGGGGTGTTTTGCGTGCCGTCCCTGGGCGGGCTGGTGGAAGGCGTGACCATGGGTGGTCAGGTGCTGGCGCAAGTCAAAGGTGTGCTGATGACCACGGTGTATTGCTTCGCCATCAGCTGGATCATTCTCAAGGTGATTAACGCGGTGATCGGCTTGCGCGCCGATGACTCGGTGGAGGAGATGGGCCTGGACCTGGCCGAGCACAACGAGCGTGCCTACAACCATTAATGTTGCCTGAAACACAACAACGCCGGCCCTGGGCCGGCGTTGTCGTTTCACGGTTACTGCGACGCTTGATTCAGCGCCGGGGCTCGTTTGCCAAGCTTCATCAGCCAGTAGTAACTCAAGGCCGGCACCAGCAAGCCGACCAGCCAGGCCAGGTCGACGCCATCCAGCGCCGTGGCGACCGGGCCGACGTAGAGTGTGGTGTTCATGAACGGAATCTCCAGGGCAATCGCCAGGACAAAACTGCCGCAGGCGATCCAATTGACCCGACCATAAATCCCGTTAAGGTCGAAGATGTCCTCGATCCGGTATTCACCTTTGCGCAGGCAATAGAAGTCCACCAGGTTGATCGCCGTCCAGGGGATCAGGAAGTAGCTCATGAAGAAAATGAAGTTGAGGAAGAAAGTGATGAAGTCATCCTGACTGATGGTGCACAGGGCGGTCGCGACCACGCTGATCACCAGCATGAACAGGCCGCGTACCCGCGGCGTCACTTTCAATCGTGCGAAAGGTTCGATCACGGTGATGGTCGACATGAACGCCCCGTACAGGTTGAACACGTTGATCGACACCTGGCCATAGACGATGAAGGCGAACAGCAGGATCGCGCCGCTGCCGAACAACCCGGCGACATGGCCGCCGACGCTGCTGGAAAAGTCGCCGATGCCGATGCTCAGGATCGCCCCGAGAATCATCATCCAGGCACCGCCGCTGACCGTGCCGGCGTAGCTGTACCAGAACACCTGGGCGCTTGACGTATTGCTCGGCAAATAGCGCGAATAGTCGGCGACGTAGGGCGCATAGGACAGTTGCCAGGTCACGGCAATGCTCACCGCCACCAGGAACTTCGACAGCGAGAAACCGGTCGGCAGCCATTGCTCGGCCGGGATCGACAGCTGCACCGCGAATAGCGTTGCGGCGGCGAATACCAGCAGCGAGAGGATCGACAACAGCTTCTGCAAGCGATGAATCAGTCGGTAGCCGTACAGCGCCACCACGAAGCACAGGGCGCCGATCAGGTAGATGTTGCCACTGGGCGGCAACGGGCTGACCGACTCCAGCGCCTGGGCCGCCAGCAGGGTGTTGCTGACGAAGAATCCCAGGTAGATCAGCATCACGAACAGCAGCGGCAACACCGCCCCGAGCACGCCGAACTGCGCGCGGCTCTGGATCATCTGCGGGATGCCCAGCCTGGGCCCCTGGGCGGAATGGGAGGCCATGAAAATCGCCCCCAGCAACGAGCCGACGATGATTGCCATCGCGCTCCAGAACAAATTGAGCCCCATCACCACCGGCAGCACCCCGGAGGCGATGGTGGTGATGTTCATGTTGGCGCCGAACCAGATGAAGAACAGCGACCCCGGCCGGCCATGGCGTTCGGCTTCGGGGATGAAATCGATGCTTCTTTTTTCGACTTGCATGGCGATTACTCCTGAGTCCGGGCGAGTTGGGCGTGCAAACGGGCGATGGTGCCTGGCAGCTCATGGGGCTGGTGGGCAAACATGTCCGGGTGCTCGGGATTCAGGCTCAGGTAGTCGCGGTTTTCCAGGGCGCGTTGGCATTCGCCGCTGGTGAGGATTTCCAGGGAGTAGACCCAGTTGGCCATGATCAACAGGGCCGAGTAGTGGCCGGCCAGGGTGGTCGTGGTGCAGGCGTCGCTGACCAGGCGAATGTGATAACCCAGGGCGAAGGCATCGAACACCGTGGTCAGCACGCAGACATCGGTCAGCACGCCGCAGACAGTTAGCGTGTCGATGCCCAAGGCCTTGAGCCGGGCATCCAGGTCGGTACGGTGGAAGGCACTGTAGCGGCCTTTATCGATCACTGTTTCAGCGGGCCGCGGGGCGAGGCTGTCGACGATTTCGACCTGGCGGGAGCCGGCTCGGTAACCACTCGGACCGCCGTCGGGCGCCAAGGGTTCGCCGCGCGGCAGGTCGCTGCCATCGGCTGGATTGACATGGCGGGTATAGAGGATCGGTACCCGCTGCTGGCGGGCGGTTTCCAGCAGTGACGCGGTGTTGCTGACTACCGTGTCGAAGTGTTCGAGGACAAAACTGTCCTCCTGTTGCATGTCGATGATCAACAGTGCGTTTTTATTGTTCATGGAGCAAACCTGATCATGGCCGGACGCTGTTGCGTCCCGAAGCACAATGCAGCGCAAGCGTGAGGCTATCGCCTGACGTTCGACTGCGTGGATTCCTGTTCGGGTGGGCTCAGTGAACTATTTGCCAGAAGCCGTTCTGCTTGGCGGTAACGCTGGCGCGCAGGCGCTTGAAATGCAGGTGCGAAGACGTCCAACCACCGCGCAGGTAAGCCCGCGCGGCGCCGCAGGGAAGGGCGAGTGATTGGATACGACCATTGGACATGGGAATCGACCCTTGTAGGAGCGAGCTTGCTCGCGAAGAGGGCAGCTCATTCAACATCGATGGCGACGGACCTGACGCTTTCGCGAGCAAGCCCGCTCCCACAGGACAACGCGGTCATTCAGATGGTGCGCGTTATCGTTGGCGTCCATAGCGGGCGAACTCGCTCCTACCGGAACGCCGGGACCACGTGCTTGATAAACAGCTCCAGGGACTTCTTCTTCTCGGCGTGCGGCAGGCTGTTGTCGCACCAGAAGCTGAACTCGTCGACGCCCAGTTCCTGATAATACTTGATGCGCGGAATGATTTCTTCCGGGGTGCCGATCATGGCGGTCTTGTGCAGGCTCTCCAGTTCGAACTCCGCACGGCCGGCGAATTTTTCTTCCGGGCTCGGCTCCAGGAAACCGTTGACCGGGGTTACCTTGTTGCCGAACCAGGCATCGAAGGTGCGGTAGAACCTGGCGATCGCCTTGGCCCCGACTTTCCAGCCTTCGGGATTGTCGGCCGAGTGCACGTGCGTATGACGCAGGACCATCAATTGCGGGCGCGGCACGTCCGGGTTGTTGTCCAGGGCGGCCTGGAACTTGTTCTTCAGGTCGAGGACTTCTTCGTCGCCTTTCATCAGCGGCGTGACCATCACGTTGCAGCCGTTGGCGACGGCGAAGTTGTGCGAGTCCGGGTCACGTGCAGCGATCCACATCGGCGGGTTCGGCTTCTGGATCGGCTTGGGCACGCTGGTGGATGTCGGGAATTTCCAGATGTCGCCGTCATGGGCGTAGTCGCCTTGCCACAGGGCGCGCACCACCGGAACCATTTCCCGCAATGCCTGGCCGCCAGAGGAGGCGGGCATGCCGCCGGCCATGCGGTCGAATTCAACCTGGTAAGCGCCACGGGCCAGGCCCACTTCCATGCGCCCGTTGCTGATGACGTCCAGCAATGCGCATTCACCGGCGACCCGGATCGGGTGCCAGAACGGCGCGATGATGGTGCCGGCGCCCAGGTGAATGGTGGTGGTCTTGCCGGCCAGGTAGGCCAGCAGCGGCATCGGGCTTGGCGAAATGGTGTATTCCATGGCGTGGTGTTCACCGATCCATACGGTGCTGAAACCACCGGCCTCGGCCATCAGCGTCAGTTCGGTCAGGTCTTCGAACAACTGGCGGTGGCTGACGCTTTCGTCCCAACGTTCCATGTGTACGAACAGGGAAAATTTCATGACGCTACCTCGAATCTCTTGTGGTCGACCCGTCGACTGCGGGGCTGTTGATTATTGGTATACCATAATACGAAACTACTGCAAGATTTTTCGATTGCTGGCAGGTGTCATGCCAGAACGGGCAGGGCGCCCATCTTGCCGTGGCAATAAACCAGCGGCCCGGCGTTCTGCCGGGGCACGATCAGGTTCTTCACCGCACCGACCATGATCGCGTGATCGCCCCCTTCATACTCGCGCCACAGTTCGCATTCGATGACCGCCGTGGCGTTGGCCAGGATCGGGTTGCCCAGCTCGCTCAACGTCCACTCGATGCCCTGCGCCTTGTCCTTGCCCTTGCGTGCGAACGCATAGGCTTCGCTCTGCTGGCCGCAGGACAGCACGTGAATGGCAAAGCGTTTGTTCTTGATCAGGACCGGGTAGGAGTCCGAGCTGTAGTTAGGGCAGAACAACACCAGGGCCGGGTCCATCGACAGCGAGCTGAAGGCGCTGGCGGTCAGGCCGACGACCTGGCCGTCGTCATCGAGTGTGGTGATCACGCAGACGCCGGACGGGAACGAGCCCATGACTTGTTTGTAGATGGCGGCATCGATCATTGGACTGTCCTCGGGAGTGGAGCGTGGTTTTTATGTGTTTGTAGGTCTGATGGTATACCGTAATACATCGTTTGCAAGGTCTTTTTCGGTGAACCGATAAACGTAGGGTCTTCGTCGCAAGCTCAGTGTTTACGGGGCTTTAAGCGGATTGTGAAGGCTGTGTGTCGGCCAGGATGGCGGATCAGATGGGCATTTGAACACCGGATCAGTCTTGTGAAAATGTTGGAATACCATAATATGGTCCGCATCTGAGGGGCGGCCATAGAGTCCCCCCGGTTTGGCTTCATACAAAGATAAGAACAGACAAACTCGAGTTCATGCATATGTCCCAGATGTCCCGGCAAGACCCGTTGATCGAGAATCACACGGTCGACTACGTTCCACTCGCTGAGCGCCACGGGAAGGCCCGCGATCTTTTCACCCTATGGTTCAGCACCAACATCGCGCCGCTGCCCATCGTCACCGGTGCCATGGTGGTCCAGGTGTTCCACCTCGACTTGTTCTGGGGGCTGCTGGCGATTGCCCTCGGGCACATGGTCGGCGGGCTGGTGATTGCCCTGGCTTCGGCCCAGGGACCGCGCATGGGCATTCCGCAAATGGTCCAGAGTCGGGGTCAGTTTGGTCGCTATGGCGCGTTGTTGATCGTGTTCTTCGCCGCACTGATCTACGTCGGCTTCTTCATCTCCAACATCGTGCTGGCGGGCAAGTCGATCGTCGGCATCGCCCCTTCAGTACCGGTGCCGGCGAGCATCCTGATCGGCGCCCTGAGCGCCACGGCGATCGGCGTGATCGGTTACCGCTTCATCCACTCCCTCAACCGCATCGGCACCTGGGTCATGGGCAGCGCCTTGCTCGCCGGGTTCCTGTACATCTTCGCCCACGACCTGCCGGCGGACTTCTTCACCCGCGGCGGTTTCAACCTGTCTGGCTGGTTGGCCACTGTGTCCCTGGGTATCATCTGGCAGATCAGCTTTTCGCCCTACGTGTCGGACTATTCGCGCTACCTGCCGGCCGACATCGGTATCGCCAAGCCGTTCTGGGCCACTTACCTGGGGGCGACCCTGGGCACGATCCTGTCCTTCACCTTCGGCGCGGTGGCTGTACTGGCGACCCCGGAAGGCACCGAAGCGATGGCCGCGGTGAAGCAATCCACCGGCTGGATGGGGCCGATCCTGATGGTGCTGTTCCTGCTCAACATCATCAGCCACAACGCCTTGAATCTGTATGGCGCGGTGCTGTCGATCATCACCTCGATCCAGACCTTCGCCAGTCAATGGACGCCGAGCATCAAGGTGCGCGTGGTGCTGTCGAGCGTGGTGCTGGCGGGCTGCTGTGTGGTAGCGCTGGGCGCTTCGGCGGACTTCATCTCGCAGTTCATCGGGCTGATCCTGGCGTTGCTGCTGGTGCTGGTGCCATGGGCTTCGATCAACCTGATCGACTTCTATGTGATCAAGCGTGGGTCTTATGACATTGCCTCGATCTTCCGTGCGGATGGCGGGATTTATGGACGCTTCAACCTGCATGCGATCGTCGCGTACTTCATCGGGATCATTGTGCAGCTGCCGTTTGCCAATACTTCGTTGTATGTCGGGCCTTATGCCAATCTGGTGGAGGGTGCGGATTTGTCGTGGCTGGTGGGGTTGGTGGTGACTTGTCCGCTTTACTATTGCCTGGCTACGCGTGGGCAGGCTCGGCAGAGCAGGGTCTCGGGGTTGGGTTATACCGACTGACATTTGATCGCTGGTGTTTGTCTGGAATGCCCGGCTTTTGCCGGGCATTTTGGTTTTGTCGAGTCGTGTACATATCCGGGTTCCTACCTGACAGCGACCAGTCGCTCACGGTTGTACTCGATCTACTGTAGGAGCCGGCTTGCTGGCGAAGGCGGCCTGACAGCCGACCTATAATTTGTTGGCGGAGTACATATCCATTCCTGCGGTAACGGCCACCTATGGTTTCGCCCTTACGGCGACTCACTTTTCCAAACGCCGAAAAGTAAGCAAAAGGCTTTTGCCCCACCACTCGGTGCCTCGCTTAGGCTCGGCATGCCCTCACTCCGGCATTGCTCCGTGGGTCGCCGCGATGGGCCATCCCTGGCCCAGCGCGGCTAAACCGGCGTCCTGCCGGTTTACCCACTGCGCAATGCCTGCGTTCGGCCATCGTGGTTTAACGGGGCGCCAAAATCCAAAGCCAAAGCGAGGCGGCCTGACAGCCGACCTGACCTTCGCAGATACATCCAATCCCCTGTGGGAGCCAGCCTGCTGGCGATGGTCGTCAACGATAACGCGCCGTGTCTGGATGAACGCGTTGTCTGGACGTTCTTCGCCAGCAGGCTGGCTCCCACAATAGGATCGCGGACAGACCTGCAATCAGGTCGGCTGTCAGGCCGCCTCGCTTTTGCTTTTGCTTTTGCTTTTGCTTTGGCTTTTGATTTTCTTGCCCCATCGAGAGGCTTCGTTCCGGTTCTGCGCAGTGGGTAAACCGGCATGGATGCCGGTTTAGCCGCGCTGGGCCAAGGATGGCCCATCGCGGCGGGCCCACGGAGCAGGACCGGAGCGAGGGTATGCCGAGCCACGGCGAGGCACCGAACGCCAGGGGCAAGAGCGTTTGGTTACTTTGCGCTTCTCAAAGTGACCCGCTGTAAGAGCGGAACCATAAGTGGCCGTTACCGAAGGAATGGATATGTACTCGGTCAACCAAAAAAAAGGGCCCCCGCAACCCGACGTTGCGGCGACCCGAGGGTGATAAATATCTAACGGTCCACTGGCATGGACCTCAAAAAATCAATGCGCCCCAGCAGCCTTGTTCAAATCACTCTCCGCCCACTCGGTATAAACACAAGCATCCGCAGTCGCCCAACGCACCCGCACCGGATCACCCGCCTTCATCGGCATGCCCGCTGCAGAAAGCGCCTTGACGGTCATCGACGTGCCGCCCGAGGTCACCACGCTGCACGTCTGGCTTTCGCCCAGGAACAACACCTCCACCACCTTGGCCGTCACTTCATTCCAGCCCGCGGCCAGCGGTTCCTGGGCGGCTTGCTCGATGCTCAGGGCCAAGGCCTTTTCCGGCCGCACCATCAGCAACACATCCTGATCGGTTTGCAGGCCGGCCGTCAGGCGGATCGACAGCGGCTGCCCTTCGAACGAAGCCACCGCGTTGCCCTGGGCCTTGAGCTTGAGGAAGTTCGAGTTGCCGAGGAACGAGGCGACAAAGGCGTTCGGTGGGTTCTGGTACAGGTCATAACCGCTGCCCAGGCCGACGATCTTGCCGTGGCTGAAGATCGCGATGCGTTGGGACAGGCGCATGGCTTCTTCCTGGTCGTGGGTCACGTAGACGATGGTGATGCCCAGGCGCCGATGCAGCTGGCGCAGTTCGTCCTGCAAGTCTTCACGCAGTTTCTTGTCCAGTGCGCCCAGCGGTTCATCCATCAGCAGGATGCGTGGCTCGTAGACCAGCGCCCGGGCGATGGCGACGCGTTGCTGCTGGCCGCCGGAGAGTTGCGAAGGGCGGCGATGGGCGAATTGTTCCAGTTGCACCAGCTTGAGCATGGCATCGACCCGGCGTTCACGCTCGGCCGCGGCCAGTTTGCGGATCGCCAAGGGGAAGGCGATGTTGTCGCGCACCGACAGGTGCGGGAACAGCGAGTAGCGCTGGAACACCATGCCGATGTCACGCTTGTGCGGCGGTACGTTCACCAGCGACTGGCCATTGACCAGGATCTCGCCGCTGCTCGGCGTTTCGAAGCCGGCGAGCATCGACAGGGTGGTGCTTTTGCCCGAGCCGCTGGAGCCGAGGAAGGTGAGGAATTCACCGTCCTTGATGTCCAGCGAGATGTCGTCCACGGCGGCAAAGTCGCCGTAGTATTTGTTCAGGTTGCGCAGGCTCACCAAGGGCTTGTCATTTTGCTGCGCGCAATCTTTGATCACTGCACTCATGTCGTACTCCTGCGCTCAGGCGCTGATTTCGTTGCGCCGGCGCAGTGCGGCGGCGATCACCATGACCAGTACCGAGAGGCCGATCAGCAGCGTCGAGGCGACGGCGATCACGGGCGTCAGGTCCTGGCGCAGGGTGGTCCACATTTTCACGGGAAGGGTTTGCAGGGTCGGGCTGGCCATCATCACGCTCAGCACCACTTCATCCCACGAGACGAGGAAGGCGAAGAGGGCGCCGGCCACCATGCCCGGACGGATCGCCGGGAAGGTCACCTTGAACACCGCCTGCAGGCGCGAGGCGCCGCAAATCACCGCGGCATCCTCGATCGACTGATCGAACAGCTTCAGCGAGTTGATGATCGAGATGATGGTGAACGGCAATGCGACGATCACGTGGCTGACCACGAACGCGAACATGGTCCCGGTGTAGCCCAGTTTCAGGAACAGCGCGTATACCGCCACGGCAATGATCACCAACGGCACGATCATCGGCAGGGTGAACAGGCCGTAGAGCATTTCCCGGCCGGGGAAGCGCCCGCGTACCAGGGCGAACGCGGTCGGCAGGCCCAGGGCCACGGCGAAGAACGTGGTCAGCACCGCGACCTTGAGGCTGGCCATGGCCGCGTTCATCCAGTCGGCGTTGGAGAAAAACTGGCCGTACCATTTCAGCGTCCAGCCCGGTGGCGGGAACACCAGCCATTGCGACGAGCCGAACGACAACAGCACGATGAACACGATCGGCAACAACAGGAACAGACCGATCAGCCCGGTGGTGGCATACAGGCCAAAGCGCATCCGGCGGCTCATGGCATTGGGGGTCAGGAGCATGACGGCTTACCTCGCGTTGCTGGCGCCAACCGGGGATTCCGGCTGGAGCTTCAGGTAGAAGTAGAACAGCACCAGCGTGATCACGATCAGCAATGCGGCACCGGCGCTGGCCAGGCCCCAGTTGAGGAACGACTGCACCTGCTGGATGATGAACTCGGGCAGCATCATGTTCTGCGCACCGCCCAGCAGCGCCGGCGTCACGTAGTAACCGAGGGACATCACGAACACCATCAAGCCACCAGAGAACAGCCCCGGCCGGCACAGCGGCAGGAACACCCGGAAAAAGTTGGTCCAGGGGCTCGCGCCGCAGATCGAGCCGGCCTGCAGGATCATCGGGTCGATGGCCTGCATGGTCGCCTGCAACGGCAGCACGATGAACGGGATCATGATGTAGCTCATGCCGATCACCACGCCGGTGAGGTTATGCACCATCTCCAGCGGCTGATCGATGATGCCCATGGCCATCAGCGCCTTGTTGATCACCCCGGAGGCTTGCAGCAACACCAGCCAGGAATAGGTGCGGGCGAGGAGGCTGGTCCACATCGACAACAGCACGATGTTGAGGATCCAGCGACCCCAGCCACGGGGCACCAGGGTGATCGCCCAGGCCAGCGGGAAACCCAGCAGCAGGCTGAACAGCGTCACCAGGCCGGCCACCGAGAAGGTGTTGAGCAGCACCCGGGCATACGCCGAGTTCGCGAACAGCTGCTCGTAGTTGCCCAGCCCAGGCACAGGCTCCAGCACGCCGCGCAGTAGCAGGCCGATCAGTGGCGCCAGGAAGAACAGGCCGAGGAACAGCAGGGCGGGGATCAGGTTGCTCGATCCGCGCCAGCGTTGCGCCAGGGTCGGGGTTTGCGTCATCGCAGCGGCCTTGCCGGCAGCGCCAGTGGCGCTCCCGACGGGCGTGGATGGACGGGACGCAGTTGCCGTCATTTTCATTTGACCAGCCATTCGTTCCACCGTGTCGCGATAGCAGGACCGTTCTTGGCCCAGTAGGCGAAATCAAGAGTGATTTGATCCTTGGCGTAGGCCGTCGGCAGGTTCGGCGCCAGCACCGAGTCCAGGCGCGCCACGCTGTCGACGTTGACCGGGGCGTAGGCGGTCAGGTTGGAAAAGTCGGCCTGGCCTTTGGCACTGCTGGCATTGGCCAGGAACTTCATCGCCGCGTCCTTGTTCTTCGAACCCTTTGGAATGACCAGGATATCGGCCATGACCAGGTTCTGTTTCCAGCTCACGCCAACCGGTGCACCGTCTTCCTGCAGGGCATGAATGCGGCCGTTCCAGAACTGGCCCATGCTCGCTTCACCGGAGGCCAGCAGCTGTTGCGACTGCGCGCCGCCGCCCCACCAGACGATGTCTTTCTTGATGGTGTCGAGTTTCTTGAAGGCGCGATCCAGGTCCAGCGGGTAGAGCTTGTCGGCGGCGACGCCATCGGCCAGCAACGCCAGTTCCAGCACGCCAGGGCTTGGCCATTTGTAGAGGGCGCGTTTGCCGGGGTAGGTCTTGGTGTCGAACAGCGCGGACCAGTCCTGGGGTTTGTTGGCCCCCAGCTTGCCTTCGTTGTAGCCGAGGACGAAGGAGAAGAAGAACGAGCCGACGCCGTGATCGGAGACGAAGCGCGGGTCGATCTTGTCGCGATCGATGACTTTGAAATCGAGGGGTTCGAGCAGGCCTTCGGAGGCGGCGCGCAAGGCGAAGTCGGCTTCGACGTCGACCACGTCCCACTGCACATTGCCGCTTTCGACCATGGCCTTGAGTTTGCCGTAGTCGGTAGGGCCATCCTGGACCACGGTGATGCCGCTGGCCTTGCTGAACGGATCGGCCCAGGCCTGCTTCTGTGCATCCTGAGTGCTACCGCCCCAGCTGACGAAGTTGACGCTTTCAGCCGCCATTGCCACATGACTGGCCGTGGCCAGCAAGCCGGCGAACAGGACTGCGGTTGCACGTTTGTTCAACACCATTTTCACGCCCTCATTTGTTGTGTTTTTGAGCGGGCTTGGTAATGCCCGCCTATCGGGAGCAGTAGGTCCATCTGGCCTTGAAAGGCGACCGGGCCAAGGGCTGTTGTGAGTGCTTTCCCTGTCGGGTGCGCTTGGCTGAATCGCCCGGTCTATGGAATATCATATTATGGTATTCCAAACTTTGTGCAAGCACTTTGCCTTACCGGCTATCAGCCAAAAATGCTTTTTTAGTCCATCTGGCGGACGACGCACCCTCTGTAGCAGCTGGCTTGCCAGCGATGCGCTCACATACACCGCGGTTATTCAGAAAACACGAGTTATCGTTGACGATCATCGCTGGCAAGCCAGCTCCTACAGGGTTCATCAGTCATTCAGTGAACGGGATGCTCTCCACCACTTCCAGGTCATACCCGGTCAACCCTGCGTACTTCAACGGCGGCCCAAGGTGCCGCAGCTTGCCGACGCCAAGGTTCTGCAAGATCTGCGCCCCGGTGCCGACTTCCGAATAGATCCGTGACTGCGAACGGCTGAACTGCCTCGGCGCCTGGGTCAATTGCGGCACCCGCTCCAGCAACGCTTGCGACGATTCGTGGTTGGCCAGCACCACCACCACGCCGCGACCTTCCTCAGCCACGCGCTGCAACGCCGCCCATAACGTCCAGTTCGAAGGGCCGCTGTACTCGGCGCCCACCAGGTCGCGCAACGGGTCGATCACGTGCACGCGCACCAGCGTCGCTTCATCGCGGCGCAGATCACCCATGACCATTGCCATGTGGACACCGCCTTCGATGCGATCCTCAAAGGTGATCAGACGAAAGGTGCCATGCACCGTCGGCAGTTCGCGCTCGCCGATGCGCACCACCGTGTGCTCGGTACTTAAACGATAGTGAATCAGGTCGGCGATGGTGCCGATCTTGATCCCGTGCTTGCGCGCGAACACTTCCAGGTCCGGGCGGCGGGCCATGGTGCCGTCATCGTTCATCACTTCGACGATCACCGAGGCGGGGGTGAAGCCGGCCAGGCGAGCCAGGTCGCAACCGGCCTCGGTATGACCGGCGCGGGTCAGTACGCCGCCTTCCCGGGCGCGCAGCGGGAAGATATGGCCCGGCTGGACGATATCGGCGGCACTCGCGCCTTCGGCGACGGCGGCGGCCACGGTGCGCGCGCGGTCGGCGGCGGAGATGCCGGTGGTGACGCCAACCGCCGCTTCGATCGACACGGTGAACGCGGTGCTGAATACGCTGCCATTGCTCGGCACCATCTGCTCAAGGCCCAGGCGCTG
This sequence comes from Pseudomonas sp. MHK4, assembly GCF_054600775.1. Lineage (NCBI taxonomy): Bacteria > Pseudomonadati > Pseudomonadota > Gammaproteobacteria > Pseudomonadales > Pseudomonadaceae > Pseudomonas > Pseudomonas sp. MHK4. Next base: position 185,280 of record NZ_BAAIAK010000012.1, read on the forward strand.
GCAATGCTCGTCGGTGAGGGTCAGGCAGATCAGGCCGCGCGCTTCACGGGCCATGAAGCTGATGGCCTCGGCGCTGCAACGGTCGGCGGCCAGCAACAGGTCGCCTTCGTTTTCCCGGTCCTCGTCGTCCACCAGGAGCACCATCTTGCCTTGGCGGTAGTCTTCGATGATTTCTTCGATGCTGTTGAAGGCCATGTGGGGATACTCGGTGTTGGATGGAGGTGTAATGTGGTATACCATAATACAAAACAGCCGCAGAGGTCACTATGAAGGCGTACTGGATTGCTCACGTGGATATCACCGACTCCGATCAATACAGCCAATACACCCAGCGGGCACCGCAGGCGTTTGCCGCATACGGGGGCCGGATATTGGCGCGTGGCGGGCGCAGCGAAGCGATGGAAGGTCGGCCGACGCCGCAACGCAGCGTGGTGATCGAGTTCGATTCGTACGAGCAGGCGTTGGCCTGTTATAGATCCGAGCTGTATCAGGAGGCGAAAGGGCACCGCGAAGGCGTGGCGCGGGCCGAGGTGATCATCGTCGAGGGCGTGGCACCCGCCTGAAGATCGCCACCGTCCCTCTGTAGGAGCTGGCTTGCCAGCGATGCATTCAAATACACCGCGCTCATCCAGAAAACACCGGTTATCGTTGGCGATCTTCGCTGGCAAGCCAGCTCCTACAAGGGGACGGTGGAGGCCGCAAGATGGGCGTCAGCGAATGAAATGAATCTTGCCGGTGTCGTCGTTACCGATATAGATCCCATAGACCCCGGCCTGGCGCTCCTCGATATAACGTTCGAGGATCTGCCGGATCGCCGGGTAATAGATGCTGTCCCAGGGAATGTCCTCGGGCGCGAAGAACTTGTAGTCGAGGGTTTCCGGCCCGTACTGCCCGGTGATCTCCAGCGCGATGGCGCGGAAGATGATGTACACCTCGCAGATTGTAGGCACGCTGAAGATCGAGTAGGGCGAGAGGATTTCCGCGCGCACGCCGCTCTCTTCCCAGACTTCGCGCAACGCCGCCTGCTCGGTGGTTTCGCCACCTTCCATGAAGCCCGCCGGCAAGGTCCAGGTGCCGGGGCGCGGCGGGATGGCGCGTTGGCACAGCAGGTACTTGCCGTCCTGCTCGATGATGCAGCCGGCGATGATTTTCGGATTGACGTAGTGGATGTAGCCGCAGCCGCGGCACATCAGGCGCTCGTGCGTATCACCCGGGGGCAGCTGGGACTTGAGGTCATTGCTGCCGCACTTTGGACAATAGCTCGGGCTGAACATGATCAACGACCTATGCGAGGTTCTTTGAGTGCGATGGGCTGGGTGATCTCGGGGATCGCCCCGGTCTCTTCCTGCTTGCGCTTGAGGTAATCAAGGGCGACGGTGGCGGCGGCGCGGACGTGGTCGACGCACGCCTGGTGAGCGGCCAGGGGATCACCGCTCTTGATCGCCTCGACCATGCGTTCCATTTCCTGGTTACTGGCGCCGCGACGGTTTTGCTGGGACACCGAAGTCGCCCGCAGGTAGCTGATGCGCGCCTGCAACTGCCGCAGCTGGGTTGCGGCAACATGGTTGCCGGAGCCTTCGAGCAGTACGTCGTAGAAGCCCTGGACGGAGTCGATGACCTGCTGCAGTTCACCTTCCTTCAAGGCCTGGCGGTTTTCTTCCAGGGCCTTTTCCAGGGCCTTGATGTCCTTGGCCTTGGCGCGCAGGGTGAACAGCTGGACGATCAGGCCCTCGAGCACGCAACGCAGCTCATAGATGTCGACGGCGTCGGCCAGGGTGATGATCGCAACCCGTGGGCCCTTGGCGTCGGCGAACTCCACCAGGCCTTCGGATTCCAGGTGACGCAAGGCTTCGCGCACCGAGGTGCGGCTCACGCCCAGGCGATCGCACAGATCGCGTTCGACCAGTCGATCTCCCGGCAGAAGCTGGAAGTTCATGATGGCGCTTCGCAGTTTATCCAGCACGATTTCGCGCAGGGTAACGGGGTTGCGATTGACCTTGAAGCTGTCGTCGAGTGGCAGGCGTTTCATGGGGTCCGCTCTAGAATGTGGCTGTCCATGCAAAACGGGCACCGTCCGTGCTCGTTCAGATCAAAACAGCCGAGGGTTAACTTGAGGCCTCGGCATCGGCTTCGGCGAATGCTTCCCGGGCGAGCCGGAAACTGTCGACGGCAGCGGGAACACCGCAATATATGCCGACCTGAAGCAGAATTTCGCGTATTTGCTCACGACTCAGGCCGTTACGCAAGGCGCCGCGCACATGCAGCTTGAGTTCGTGCGGGCGGTTGAGGGCCGAGATCATGGCCAGGTTGATCATGCTGCGCTCCTTGAGCGACAAACCCTCACGACCCCAGACGTGGCCCCAGCAGTACTCGGTGACCATCTCCTGCAGGGGGCGGGTGAAGTCGTCGGCGTTCTCGATGGAGCGATTCACATAGGCTTCGCCCAGCACCTGGGTGCGAATCTTCAAACCTTTCTGGTATTTTTCGTTGCTCATTTCAATAATCTCCTTAGACCCCTGTAGGAGCCCGGCTTGCCGGCGAAGGCGTACTTGAGGCCGCCTTCGCCGGCAAGCCGGAAGTCGGAGGCCAAGCGGTCT